>JBGAVH010000010.1:0-163932 GCA_044228225.1 Saprospiraceae bacterium
GCCTTTACAGTAAGGTGTTGAAGGATCAGCTTCCTTCGGCGTTGCGCATTTCTGATGGTGTTAAATAATACAATATATTGTAATATTAAGCTTAGATCCAATTATATAATAACCAATCTAAACAAATTACTTTACGAAGATATTACAAACCATTTATAAATGCAAATAAAATACAACATTTAACTAAAAAATCAGTGTAAACCCTTAGAAAAAAGATCTAAAATTCAGGGTATTCACTGATTGAATAAAATCAGAAAATTATTAATTATCGAATGCTTTAATCTATTGGAAAATGTCAAAAATTTACAAAGTAATTCTACAGGTATGAAAATAATTAAATGTTACAAATGATTTACATTAAATCTTCTTGAACTTGAAATAATTAATGAACCAATAAATGCATTCCATCCAATTGACAAAACATACATTTTCCAATATTCTTCCATGAAGTTAATCACACCAATAGCACACGTTTCTACGGCTGATGGGTAGGTTTGATACCCTCTAGCAATTTCTCTGAGCACAATATTCTTCCAATCTGGGTGCACCGAATCTGCTTTAAATGCATTCTAGTAAAAAGTGCTCTTACCCATCTAAAAATAAAATAAAACTACATTAATACACATCTTATAGGTATTCTAGTGCTTGTTCTAAATCATTTATCAAATAATCCGCACTTTCCAAACCAACATAAAATCTAATCATCCGATGATCTGTCTGATGAGCATCAAATGAACTTATTTCTATCCCAGCTACTTTAGGTATGACCAAACTCTCATAACCTCCCCAACTTACTGCAATAAAAAAACATTTTAACGCTTCACAAAAACGTTCTATGTATTCAGCTTTTTCTGTTCTAACAATTACTGAGAACAATCCACATGCACCTTGCATTTGTTCGCTTGCTAAATGGTATTGATCAAAATCAGGATCCAATGGAAATAATACTTTTTCAATTTTAGGATGGCTTTTTAAAAATTCAATAACTAATCTTGTGGTCTTGGATATGGCTTCTAATCTAACTGGAAGTGTACGCAATCCACGGATCAATAACCAAGCATTGAATGGTTGAATACCATTGCCCACCAATAAATAATCCAAATCGAAAATTTTCTTCAGCAATACTTTTGGACCACACAAGACGCCTGCAACCACATCACTATGTCCACCGATATACTTCGTTGCTGATTGGATAGAAATATCTATTCCCAATTCAATGGGTTTTTGATAAATGGGTGTACAATAACTATTATCTACAACAGTAAGAATATTTTTAGATTTAGCAAGTGCAGAAATACGTTTCAAATCCTGGATCGCATAATCCCAACTATTGGGAGATTCCAAATAAATAATTTTTGTGTTGGTTTGAATGGCGTTCTCAATATTTTGAATATTCCTTCCATCAACATAGGTGGTCGTCACACCAAACTTCGGCAACCATAAGTCAAATAATTTCTGAGCCCAGGTATACGGCTTTCTGACAGAAATAATGTGGTCACCTTGAGATACAAAAGGCACAACTGAAGAATAGATAGCAGCGGCTCCAGAATTAAAAACCAAACAATCTTCCGCACCATCCAATGCTGCCAATTTTTTTCGTAAAATATCTACAGTTGGATTTAAGCCTCTCGAATATAAATATCCTCCATACTCATCTTTAAACCGTTCTCTGAGATCTGCAATTCGTTTGAATGAAAAATTGCTGGTTTGAACTATGGGTGGCGCAATGGCGTTAAAATAATCATCGCGATCTTCACCCAGTTCATTCAAAATATAAGAGATGTCTTTCATTTAATATTCCATTTTTTAATTACAAAATACAGACCTAGAAATGTTAAAAAAACTAAAGCACCAATTCCCGCCAACCAAGGTGTATTTCGAATTATCGTAAAACTGACAAATAAATATGCTCCAATAAAAATTAAAGTAGCTATGGGAAATAACTTCATTTTATAAATTCCTGTTCCGTCCAAGTGCGCTGTTTTTTTTCTGATAACAAATAAAGTCGCTGCAGAAGTAGCCATTCCAATAGAGTCTAGAAACATTGTAAAACCAAGTATTTTGTCAAATGTATTTGCAAAAAAAAGTATAATGATCGCAATCAAGGTAAATACTGTTAAACTTACAATTAAAACATCTTTCTCCTGAGTCCTTTTCTGGAATATTTTTGGCAATATCCCATCGTCAGCCATCGCAAACATCACTCTGGGATTACTCAACAACAATACATTGACATAGGCTAAAACGGCGGTGAATAACAAAACAGAAAAAACTGTTTTTCCAATTGGCCCAAATATTTTTTCAGCAATGATTGATGCAATACCTTTGGCATGTTTTAATTCTTCAAAACCTATGATTTTATAATATGCATAATTAACGCTTAAGTAAAGAATAATTACAATGAATATTCCCATAATGATTCCACGAGGTAAAACTCTTTTAGCGTTGTTAACCTCACCACCAAAATTTATAGATTGTTGGTATCCACCATATGTAAAACAAACAGAAACCAATGCCGCACCAAATGCACCTAACATAGAAGTGGAACTCAGGGATACTGCTTGTTCTGTTATTTGTTCAGCTGAATGATTTATAAAAAACAAGGATAAAATTAATATGAGGATCATACCAATTTTTATGATCATCAATACATTTTGTGTGTTTGAACTCATCCGCAATCCCAGAAGATTCACTCCATAAAAAGTCAAAATAGCAGACATGGCTATCCATGATTTATCAAGATCCGAAATAGCATGATCAGATAATACCGGAGCGATATATTCAGTGCCAATTAAAGCCACACCTGCTAAAGAAGCGGCATTAGAAATAAGAATTACACAATTTAATGCAAAGGCTAAAGATGGATGAAAGGCGTAAGAAAATATTTTATAATACCCACCAATAATCGGATACCTGGATCCAATCTCAGCATAACTGAGTGCACCAAATAGTGCAATCACCCCTCCAAAAATCCAGGCACAAAAAAAAATACTTGGAGTTCCAGCTGCTAATGCTGCATCAGAAGCCGTTCTAAATATTCCCATCCCAATTACCAGACTAATCACAATCATGGTTAAGGAAAATACATTTAATTTATTTTTTTCAATGTTCATGAAGGAGCCTAATGATGGTATAAAAAAATCAAAATCTTCTGATTAGCTAAAATTGTTTTTCCCAAAATGAGTTGCTGCATCTGCGACCATTTGTTTTATATTTTGTTCATTTGATTTTTCACAAATGAGCAACACATCTGCAGTATTTATAATAATATAATCATTTAATCCCTGAACTACAATGAGTTGATCTGTGTTACTATGAATAATGCATTGGTTCACATCATACAATAATTGTTTATCTGAATGAATTACATTCTGTCTGTCATCTTGTTTACTAAGATGATATAATGAACCCCAAGTACCCAAATCACTCCAACCAAAATCAACCGTTTTTACATATACATTTTTGGATTTTTCCATCACAGCAAAGTCAATAGAAATAGACTCAACCTGATCATAAATAAGCTCAAGTTGATCCAGTGAAAAATCAGAAAACAATTCACTAATTGCTGGAGTATATTCTTCCATGGCACTTATGATGGATGATGTTTTCCAAATAAACATGCCACTATTCCATAAATAATTTCCACTTTCCAAATATTGCAATGCTAAATTATGGTTGGGCTTTTCAACAAATGCTATTACCGGAAAAATATCATGGGATTGATTTTCGTAGGTATTAAAATGAATATAACCATAACCAGTATCAGGTCTTGATGCCTGAATACCTAAAGTCAATAATCCCTGAGTTGATTCAACGAATTGAAAACCTTCATGTATGTCTTTAACAAATTGCAAATCGTTTAAAATCAAATGATCAGAAGGAGCGATGAGCATAGACGAATCAGGATCTAAATCTTTTAATACCGCAGCTGCAAAGGCTATACATGGTGCAGTATTTTTACGTGATGGCTCGCAAAGAATTCGGTCGCTTTCTATCAATGGTAATTGATCTTTGACCAATTCGAAATAATCAAGATTCGTGACGACCCAAATATTTTGTTGTGGAACACAAAGACATAATCTATCGAAAGTCATTTGTATCAAAGATTTACCGGTTCCTAAAATATCTATAAATTGTTTAGGTTTTTGATTTCTGCTTAGCGGCCAAAATCGACTCCCAATTCCACCAGCCATAATGATAGCATGATGATGTTTATTCATTTCATTCACTGCTTACTATTTTTAATTAATGAAGTTGTTCTAATCCTTTACGAATGTTCCCAATAATAATTGGTATGTCTTCCAGTTTCAAAGTTCCAACAGATATTCTATACCATTCAGATTGGTCCGTTCCTCCAAAAGCTTTAAATGGGACCATAGCAACATGGCACTCATCTAAAATATATTGTGTTACCTCCGTTTGAACATTTAATGATTTTCCTTCTTTTGTTGTTTTTCCAACTAATGGAAATCTTATGGTCAAATATATGGCTGCTTGCGGCGGAATAACTTCAATCGGTAATCCCAATTTATGGAGCCCATCAAAACCTTCAAACAATTGCCTTAACCTCAATTCCACTTGGGGTTTAAACCAATTCAAATAATCATTTACTGCTTTTGGATTTTCTAAAAATCTGGCTGTTGCTATTTGTTCTGCCTTAGGCGCCCATGCCCCGACATGAGACAATATAGCACGCATTTTATTTATAACCTCTAATGGACCAAAACTCCACCCTACGCGCACTCCGGTTGCCGCATAAACTTTTGACAAACCATCAATGTATATGACGTAATCTCTTAACTCTGGAACCAAATGTACAGGATCCTCATGTTTGAGTCCCCCAAAGGTTAATTGCCAATAAATTTGATCATACAGAATATAAAGTGGTTTTTTTACACCTTTTCGACGTTTATTTTCTTCATATACCATGATAGAAATATCCATCAATACTTCTTTCGAAAAAACAGTCCCGGTAGGATTTTGTGGTGAACAAAGCGCCAATAAATAGGCATCTTCTAAATAAGGCTTTATATCTTCTGCCCTTGGCATAAAATTTTGTTCCGGCCCAACTTCGAGTTCAATTTTAGCTGCATGATTTAAATGACAATAATGATTATTATTCCATGAAGGAACTGCATAGATGACCTTATCTCCCGGATCCAAAATCGTTTGGTAAACAGCATAAATCAAAGGTCTAGATCCACCGGATATCAGAATTTCCTCAGATGAGTAGGATAGATCTAATTGCTCTTTTAAAGTTTTAGACAAAACATTTCTCAATTCCTGAACTCCATTAGCTGCAGGATAGTTGGTATGTCCTTCCATATATGCCTGAATAATAAAATCACGCAATTCAACAGGTATAGGAAATAATTGAGGATCAAAATCCCCAATCGTTAAATTATAGATCTGCTCTCCTTTGCTTTTTCTTGCATTAATTTCGTTACCAAGCTTAATGATTTCTGATGGAATAAGGTTTTCCGCCATTTGAGAAACAAGATTTATGTCTTTCGATGTTAAGTTTTGATTGAGGCTCATGAATTGGTTTTAGCTTAAGGACGTAAAATATAAAAAAAGTCTAATATGAATGTTTTTTTCTAATCTTGCAGTTCAAATTTGATTAACTCATGTCAAAGAAAAAAGGTGATATCCATTTTTTAGAGGGACCATTAAACAGATGGGAAGAATTCAAATATATGCTTGATGTCTTTTGGGACTTATTCAAAGGAATTCGGGGATTACATTTTGTTGGCCCCTGTGTTACCATCTTTGGTTCTGCTCGATTCAACAAAGAACACATGTATTATAAGGCAACTGAAGATCTGGCTGCTGAAATTGCAAAATTAGGTTTTACGATAATGACCGGTGGCGGTCCGGGAATCATGGAAGCTGCAAATAAAGGAGCCAAAGAAGTGGGTGGAAGAAGTGTAGGTTGCAATATCGTTTTACCCAATGAACAACTTCCGAACCCCTATTTAGACCGCCATGTTGATATGGATTATTTTTTCACCAGAAAAACGATGTTAATTAAATACTCCTATGCATTTGTGGTTATGCCGGGAGGTTTTGGCACTATGGATGAATTTTTTGAAGCGCTAACTTTAATACAAACAGGCAAAATCACCGGATTTCCGATCATCCTCTTTGGAAAATCTTTTCACAGACATCTGGTTGCTTTTATTGAAGATTTAGTCATCAAAGGTACCATTGCCGCAAAAGATAAGGATATGATTTTAGTAACGGACGATATCTCGGAAGCTATAGATCACATCAAAAAAAATGTTGTTGTTAAATCAATTCTTAGACCACACAATCTTTTAAAGCCCATTAAGTGGTTGGGAGAAAGTTAGTTTAAATATGGATTTCAATTTTTTATTGACACAATTTATTTTACCCAGTCCATGTGAAGAAATCATTTATCAAGATCTTCACATTCTTGTAAAGCGCGATGATCTGATTCATCCTGTTGTTAGCGGGAATAAATGGCGAAAGCTAGAAGGTCATTTATTACATTATTTAAATTCAAACTATACCAAAATTTCAAGTATTGGGGGCGCTCATTCCAATCATCTTCATGCATTAGCCTGGACATGCAACCAACTTAAGATTCCCTGTGAACTATACATTTATGGACATCCAGAAAATAATATGTCCCCAACCATGCATGATGCTTTACTTTGGAATGCCAAATTAAATTTGATTTCCCGATCTGAAAAAGACACCATTGGAGAATCAATAGCAAAAAACAATACCTATTGGATCGGAGAAGGAGGAATCGGACCATCTGCTGATTTGGGTATTGCAAAATTATTAGCCGAATTTCCAAAAGATTTGGATCATAAAAACAACATCATTGCAATCGCATACGGATCAGGCACCACACTAAATGCCATATTAAATCAAACTCAACATGTAAAATTAGCCTGCTTATCTCCTGTCAAAAGCAAAGTGCATTTAGATCCTTCAAACCGCATTATAATTCTCGAAGAATCAATTCAAGTTGCATTTGGAGGATTTAATAAAAAACTACTTGCTTTTATAACCTCATTTTATGACCATACAAGCATACTATTAGATCCCATTTATACAGGTCGGTTAATGATGGCTTTCACTGAATTTTTACAGTATTATCCACAAACAGGCGATATCTATTTTCTACATTCCGGCGGATTGCAATCCTGGATAGCATACAATATTAGGCATGCTTCTAAAACATAATGGTGTAATAACATTTACCTCAATGAACTAGCTAGTTATTACAAATTACATCAACGAAAATCAAAAGAAAGAATCCACATTATTTGTATGGCCAATATACATTGGTAAGATACAAATTTGGATCTTTTACTTCCATTGGGTCATTCGCATATTCTTCGTAGGGTTGTCCATTGGTTTCGTAGCCTTTTTCTTTTATGTAAGCTTCTATGGCATCATATGCCATTTTGCTGTTTTCATAAGGCCCCTGAAAAACTGCCTTGATTAATTTTTGACCTTGGATTTCAAAACAATAAACTTCACTTTCTTTTGAAGAATTACATTTCTTATCAACCGGCAACATAGCTATGATTCTGATCAACTTTGCTGTTGGATCAAATTCAGGATAACTTGCTAATGGCATTCCAGTAACCTTGATTTGCTCAGTAGCTAATTTATCATTAATGGCAGCATACATCGAACCAATTTTAACAGGTATCTCATTTGGCGAACAAGTACCATTGATCTGGGCAAGTATCATATTTTTACTAAGCATTTCTTCTAAATTTAAAACTTTGCCACTTGATAGCTTAGCCATTTGAAGACTGTATTCATCAAGAGTAAGTAGACCCTTTTCAAAGTCAGGACCAATCATTTTGTCCATCATTAAATTGAAATATTTACTAATTGGTTTAAAATAAAAAGGCATCCCTTCTCCTTCTGAATCTATACTCCAGGTAACTTTTGTTCCCTCTCCTTCGTTTTTTAAAGTGTAAGTTCCAAATGAAATTCCCATACCATCAAAATCCATTTTTGCTTTAATCAACTCCGGACTATCTTCTATAATTTCCAATTTACCATTCCCAACAATTTTGCTTTTCCATGAATAACTTGCTCCTTTCCCCACCAAATTATTTTGATATTCAAGTACAATATTAGTATCCATTCTTATCCATGGCGACCAATTCGGCCACTGGTGTAAATCTGCAATTGATTTATGAATCACAGCTGCAGGTGCCTTTAGTATAGCCGAACGCTCTACATGAGATTTAGAAGGAAGAAAAAAACTGATAAGAAGCAAACTTAATAAGAATAAGCCTATCCATTTTAGAATTTTAATTATCATACGGTTCTGTTTTGTTTAAGAACAAATATAAATCAGTTTTTAATCATCAAAAATTTCATATTAAAAAATGGTTCGGTTGACGTAGAAAATGTAAAAACCACATAATGCCAATTAAGACCAATAGAAAAAAGAAATCTACTGCTACAACAAAATGATATAAAATTACAATAGAAACTAAAAATTATTTTGCAGCGCTCTCTGCTTTCTTATGATCATCTAAAAATTTCGCTAAGCCAATATCTGTCAAAGGATGTTTCAGTAATCCAAGAATAGCGTCCAAGGGACAAGTTACTACATCTGCTCCGGCTTTGGCAGATTCAACTATTTGAAATGAGCTTCGAATCGAAGCAGCTAAAATTTCAGTCTCATATCCCTGTAAAGTATAAATTTCAAAAATATCTTTGATCAATTGCATGCCATCCCAATTCGAATCATCTATTCGGCCAATGAACGGCGATACATATGTAGCACCCGCTTTAGCCGCAAGTATTGCTTGCCCCGAACTAAATACAAGTGTACAGTTGGTTTTAATCCCCAATTCCGTAAATTCGCAAATGGCTTTGATGCCATCCTTAGTCATTGGCACTTTAACAACAATATTGTCTGCTATTTCTGCCAATTCTTTGCCTTCTCTCAACATTCCCTCTAAATCAATTGATATTACTTCAGCACTGACATCTCCTTCTACCAAATCACAGATCTTTTTATAGTGGCGATAGATATTTTCTTTACCTGAAATACCTTCCTTAGCCATAAGGCTCGGATTGGTAGTAACACCATCAAGAATACCAAGTTCGCTAGCTTCTTTGATTTGATCTAAATTCGCTGTGTCTATAAAAAACTTCATAATGGGGGATTTATAAATAAAAAATGGCAAGAGTCCATCGCACCGCTACGACTTCACGCCCTTGCTGTATTTCTACCCTGGGGGATTAGAAGGAGCCAGTCGTGAACTCTCACCAGCCGCAAAAGTATAAAAATTTTGGAAATTAGTTTGCTCAATTTACGTTCAGCCTCAAGCAAGAATTGTCAAATATGGTATAATCACATATTATTGAACATAAATTTTATATAAAACCTTATTGATCAAATAATAAATGAATAAATATGCAATTTACAAAACAATGACTATTTATTAATCATTTAAATATTCTGAGGCAATAATGTTTCTTCCCTTGGAAAAAAAGATTCCATTCCGGTCCAATAGCCCGACCCTTTAGGAAAGTTTGTGAACGTCATCTTGATTTTTTGAACCGGATGCACAAACGATATGTGGTAAGCATACAAGCATAAATTATAGGCGGGTTTCTGCAGGACATTACCATACTTAACATCACCCATTAGAGGGCATCCTATATTGGCCATTTGTGCTCTGATTTGATGTGATCTTCCTGTTATTAATTTGATCTGAAATATGAATTTGTCATCTTTTTGGCCCAACAATTTATATCTCAATTTTGCCTCTTTGCTTCCGGGAACTTCAGTATCGTGAACTGTTGTACGATTAATTTTACTATCCTTCAATAGATAATTGAACAACAAATCTTCTTCTTTTGGAGGGGCCGATTTACTCATGGCAAGATAATATTTGTCGACAGTCCTTCCTTTAATCTGATCATGAAGCCTGGTGAATGCCTTAGAAGTCTTAGCCACTACCATAATACCGCCAACCGGCCTATCTATTCTCTGAAGCAGGCCTACATATATTTCGCCGGGCTTACTGTATTTAACCCTTAAATAATCTTTGATAATATCAACTAAATTAGGATCCCCGGTCTCATCACCTTGTGACAAAAGCCCTGGATATTTCTCCAAAACAATTATGTGATTATCTTCGTATAAAATATGAGGCACCATGAATGGACACAAAATTAAACTAAGTCTGGCAATATCCCCTTGTCCAAATGATACATTTATTTTTGGACCATGGATCAATCAAATGATTTCATCTCCGCACCATCACGAAGTTGAAGCCCAGTGTTATGATATTGAAGAATTAAATATACTGGCTCCTTCTGGGCAATTCGATCTGATTAAAGTAAGCGCAGCAAAGTTTCCTGAACTTATAGACCAGTATGATATTCTGAGTTGTGGTGGTGCATTGGGCACTAATAATGGTCCACTTTTAGTAGCAAACCACCACATCGAATTCAATGAAATTCCAAGTCTAAAAATAGCACTCCCTGGTATTCATACAACAGCTCATTTCCTATTCAAGTTTGCCTTCCCATCAGCAAAAAAATTACAACATGTTGTTTTTTCAGAAATAGAATCCTTGGTGCTTAATCACAAGGTTGATGCCGGGGTGATAATCCATGAAAACCGTTTTACCTACGAATCCAAAGGCCTATTCAAACTTTTGGACTTAGGAACTCATTGGGTAGAACAAAATCAACTCCCTATACCTTTGGGACTAATAGCAATTAAAAGGAGTCTGAATCCTGAACTTAAACTTCAAATAAAAGCTAGTATTCAAGCTTCTATCATATTTTCAAATGATCATTATCCAAAGATTTATCCATTTATAGCCCGACATGCACAAGAATTAAGTGACGAGGTCATTAAAAAGCACATTGACCTTTATGTCAATGAACACAGCTATTCGCTCAACTCCGCTTCTAAAGCAGCCATTCATAAATTATTTACCTTGTCTCACCCTACTTTGGATACCAGCACCTTAAATTTTATATAAATACATGTTATACAACTATTAAGATATATATAATAATATTAATTTAAGTATTTTATTTCTAAAACACACAACTAATTTTATTAATTTTAAGCCTAAATACCTTACAAATCTTCATTTTATACAAAAGTTGGCACAGAATTTGGATAAGGATAATCTGAGTTTTGAGTTTTGGTTATTAAATGAAGATTTGCCCGTATAACGTATACGGGCATTCTTTTTTTGAGGCCATACCATTCATTGGAATTCTTCCTAAGCCCTAATTTAAAGCTTGAGATAATTATACAGTTCTCATATCCATTTCATATTCGATTTCTTTACAGTGCATCTATTATAAATAAAACTGAATTCTATTTAAATGAATATCGGTAAGCGTTGTATTTTCGCCATTATTATCCACAACTAAAAAGAAATTTATGATAATTGGTGTTCCTAAGGAAATTAAATCAAGTGAAAATCGTGTTGCATTAACCCCAGCAGGTGCTTTTGAACTTCACAAACGCGGTCATGATGTATATGTCCAGTCCACAGCAGGCGAAGGAAGTGGATTTCCAGATCACAAATATATCGATGCAGGTGCTAAAATTCTTAAGACCATTGAAGAAGTGTATGCCATTGCTGAGATGATTATAAAAGTTAAGGAACCCATTGCATCTGAATATCCATTAATCAGGAAAGACCAATTATTGTTTACCTATTTTCACTTCGCATCCTATGAACCGCTGACTAATGCAATGATTAAAAGCGAAGCTGTTTGCTTAGCATATGAAACAGTTGAATTACCAGATAGAAGCTTACCACTATTAATTCCCATGTCAGAAGTAGCTGGTCGGATGGCTATACAAGAAGGGGCTAAATATCTTGAAAAACCACAAAAAGGGAAAGGAATACTTTTAGGTGGTGTGCCAGGCGTTCCACCAGCAAAAGTACTTATTTTAGGTGGTGGTATAGTAGGAACACAAGCAGCAAAAATGGCGGCAGGACTAGGCGCTCAGGTAACCTTATTAGATATAAGTTTAAATCGATTACGATACCTTGCTGATGTTATGCCGGCTAATGTCATTACCATGTATTCTAATGAATTAACTATAAGAGAACTGGTTAGAACACACGACTTAATAGTTGGTGCAGTATTAATTCCCGGTGCAAAAGCACCTAATCTCGTTACCCGAGATATGTTAAAAACCATGCATCCGGGCACAGTATTGGTCGACGTCGCAATTGATCAGGGAGGATGTATTGAAACTTCCAAACCTACAACTCACGATGACCCTATATACATAATCGATGAAGTGGTTCATTACTGTGTAGCTAATATGCCTGGAGCAGTACCCTATACTTCCACAGTAGCATTAACCAATGCTACCCTTCCATATGCCATCTTACTTGCTGAAAAGGGTTGGAAAAAAGCATGTCAAGAAAATAATTCATTAAAATTAGGGCTTAACATTGTTAATGGCAAAGTGGTTTATAAAGGCGTTGCTTCTGCTTTCGATCTAGAATATACTTCTGTAGAAGAATTTTTATAATTTTTTTATATAAAAACAATCTAGGTATTATAAAAACGTCTTATTTTAAGGGGTCGATTTATTATTCACATTTTTAAACCACTTAAATATGTACATAACCTTAGATGAATTACGTCAAATCAAACACCAATTACCCAGTGGCAGTATATCCAGAATCGCCACTAAACTTAATTTGGATGAACAGATCGTTAGAAATTATTTCGGAGCACATCATCTAGAGCACAGTGGGAATCATCTAGAATCTGGTCCAAATGGAGGTGTTGTCCTGATTGAAGATGAAACCATACTAAACATGGCCAAACAAATTATATCTGAAAATTAAAATATAAAAGTCACATTTAACTTTACCTATCAATTGGGTCTTTTTTAATAAAAAAGGCCCTTTTTTATTTTGTTGGTTTTGGCTTTTGAACAATATCCCGTTCATATGAAATGATCCACTTAACCAAATCCGAATAACTTTCAATTCCTGAACGAATTCCATTCACTTTTAAATATTGGTCATAAAACAGTAATCTCAACGATTCAAAAACTTCAGGATATCGATCCATTTTTTTGCGTATTTCCTTCAGGTCGCTTTGTATTGTTTCAGGTAATTGAGCTAATTCAAAAGAAGTCCATTCCGAATCTAAGAGCCACATACTGGAGTTCAAATACCGCCAATAAGCTAAATTACCGCTGTATTTTATTTCGATATCCTTACTCTGATCACATGCCAGATAAGCTAAAAAATTACACTCCCCTTCATCTGTCCAGCCTTTAGCATGACACATTTCATGAGCCATGGTAAAAGGAACTTGAATTCTGTGAATACCACCATCAATATTTGCTTCACCTGAAAATGGCCAATAAACACCTGCTGAAGCCCAAATCAGGAGAGATCCCGGCCATATGATTCTACAATTTACATTTGGAATGTCTACTAATTTAAATTGATTAAATAGGAGTCCTAACTCATCATTCAATTTTCTTTTGAGTTCCAGATCATTTAAATGTTCTACATTAGACTTTGGATTATCCAAGTTGGATTTTAATATTGTTATTTTTCCAGTTATATCACAATAAGCTTCTCTTAATTCATGCTGATTTATATTTAAATTAAGAGGCAACCGCTCTACCAAAGGACTTCTAAAATAATTAAAACCCCAAGTTAAATAAAACCAACTTAGGTGTAACATAAGTCCTGAAATTAAATAAATTAATAACCGGATTGTCGATATTCTCCGTTTTATAGTTAAATAAATTAACCTTAGAACACCTAATATTATAAATAAAAACCACAAATAGATTATTGGAATAGGAAGCAATCCCACACTGTGATCCCAAATAAATCGAAATCCTCTGTATATTGTATTGGTATAGAAGTCATCCAACTGGGCTGTTGGTAAACGCTTTAGAAATATTCCTACACTAAAAGTCAATAGACAAACAAACAAACTAATAAATAAGACCCGATTTGATTTTGTTAAAATCTTTAACATACCTACATTTACAATATTATGTTCCCATTTGAACCATTTAAAACTAGGTATTGTTTCCCAATTAATAAAAATTAAAAAACATGGCATTTGAATTTACAGATAGCAACTTTCCTACTGATGCTTTGGCACCAGATAGTGTTTCCGTTGTTGATTTTTGGGCTGAATGGTGTGGCCCTTGTCGGCTTGTAGGACCGATTATTGATGAATTATCCACTGAATATGCGGGTAAAGTAAAAATTGGAAAACTTAATGTGGATCATAATCCGCAGGTTTCAACCCAATTTGGAGTTCGATCAATTCCTACAATACTATTTATAAAGAATGGTCAGGTTGTTGAAAAACATGTAGGAACTGCTACTAAAGCCACTTTAAAACAAAAAATTGACGCATTAGTCAATTAATAGAATTAAATAGGAATCATCACAGCCCTTATCCGAATACGATAAGGGCATATTTTTTTTTATACATATGAGTTTTTTTGATCAATTTCCTGTTCAGGCTTTTAATCACCTTGAATTATTGGCTAGTCAAGTGGTGGAAGGTTTTATTATTGGACTACATAAATCACCATTCCACGGATTTAGCGTTGAATTCGCCGAACATCGGATCTACAATACAGGAGAATCTACAAAAAATATTGATTGGAAAGTATACGGCCGTACCGATAAATTATATTCCAAAAGGTATGAAGAAGAAACCAATTTAAGATGCCAACTGGTAATAGATATTTCCTCATCCATGTATTTTCCTGAGGAAAAACTTTCATCAGGACTTATTTTGAATAAGTACAAATTCTCAGCACTAGCAGCCGCTTGCATTATGAATTTACTTAAAAAACAAAGAGATGCATTCGGCTTATCCCTTTTTGATCAAGAAATTCAGGTTCATTCAGCAACAAAATCGAGCACAACGCATTACCAGTTGCTACTCAATTATCTGGAACAACGAATGCAAGCCCCAACTGCAAATCGAACGACCTCCGCAGCGGAATCACTCCACCAAATTGCAGATCAAATTCATAAAAGATCACTGGTAATCTTATTTACAGATATGTTTGACCATGCAGATAAACTTGAAGACATTTTTACAGCTATTCAACATTTAAAACACAATAAACATGAAGTCATTTTATTTCATGTTGTAGATAGAAATCTGGAATTAGAATTCAATTTTGAAAATAGACCCTATCAATTTGTAGATATGGAAACTGGTGAAAAAGTAAGACTTCAGACTCACCAAATCAAAGAAAAATATTTAAATAACATTCAAAAATATCATGATAGTATCAAATCCAAATGCATACAATATCGTATAGATTATAATGAAGCAGATATTCACGCAGGATATGATTATATCTTACAATCATTTTTAGTTAAAAGAAAAAAAATGAATTAATTCAAATTTCAATAATATGGGTAAAATAATTCTATCAAAACTAGCAACAAGCGCTCCAAAAAAAATCAATAAAAAAAATATTAAAAAGGAGACCAAAGAACTTATTGAAAACATTGGTATTCTGGCTGATAAATTATTTGCCGAAAAGAAAAGCAGCCTACTTGTTGTTTTACAGGGAATGGATGCAAGCGGCAAAGATGGTGCCGCAAAAAATGTATTCGAATCATGTCCAACTTTATGCATTGATGCCTATGCTTTTAAAAAACCCACAGAAGAAGAATTTGCACATGATTTTTTATGGCGCATCCATAAACAAACACCTGCTAAAGGCCAAATAAAAATATTTATCAGATCCCATTATGAGGACATTTTAATTCAACGGGTTCATGAATGGATAAATGATGACCGGGCATTGATGAGACTTGAAGCCATAAACAATTTTGAAAAACTATTACAAGAAGACAATCAAACCACTATTCTAAAATTTTATTTACACATCTCACATGAAAGGCAAATAGAAAAATTAGATGAACGAAAAACCACACCCGGAAAACAATGGAAATTCAACCCTGCCGATTATGATGAGAGCAAATTATGGGATAAATATATGCGATACTATGAAGCTGCAATTAATGGCAGTGACATTCCCTGGATAATCGTTCCTGCTGATCACAGATGGTATCGGGATTATATCGTTGCTAAAAAAGTCTATGAAACATTATCCAATCTAAATCCGGAATACCCACTCATAGAGAGCCAATCTTAATTACATTATGAGAATTGACAAGTGGCTTTGGGCTGTCCGTTTATACAAATCCAGAACCATAGCAGCAGATGCCTGCAAATCCGGAAAGATCAAAGTAAATGACATAGCTGTAAAAGCTTCGTATATCATTAAGGAAGGTCTATTACTAACCATCCGAAAAAATAATTTCAACCTGGTTTTCAAAGTAATCAAGTTAATTCCTTCAAGAGTTGGCGCACCAATTGCAGTCACCTGTTATGAAAATTTAACCCCAGAACAAGAGTTGAATAAATTCAACGAATGGTATATTGGAGGAGCACAAAGTGAATTTCGTGAGAAAGGAACAGGACGCCCCACGAAACGCGAAAGGAGGGATATCGATAGCATCAAAGAACCGACATTTGATTGGGATGACATTGAAGATTGACACTAAATTTTACTTACCAAATATCGAAAATCCAATTACCTTTGCCGAACTTATCGGATACTATATGTAAGTTTTCCATAAGTTATTGGAATAAGCCTAAAAATTCTATTGGGGGTTTAGCTCAGTTGGCTAGAGCGCTTGCATGGCATGCAAGAGGTCGTCGGTTCGAGCCCGATAACCTCCACAAATTTAATCTACTTACAAATAAATAGAATTATTTTTTTAAGTAACTAAATTTAATACGCTATTTGTTTTTCAATTATTCATCTACTGTTTCTTGGCAATTTAAAATCTAAATATGACTATATGTTATATTTTTTTAAATAACTCAAAAAAAATGATTTTACTATTTACGTTTAATAAAATTTTAATTTCATTTTATCTTTGATTACACTATTTATAATCGCTTAACTACATTTTTTTTATTAAAAAATAATTTGAATTCATTCTAGAAAATAAATCACAAAAAACTAATCCTCTAAAATATCTAAGATTTTATTCATTCATTTGCAACTTTTTTTTTGACAATGTAAAGACAGCTCTTACTTCTCGCTTGCCCATATTCCATTTCTTTCCCATCTTTGCACAAAAAATGAACCCTATGTATCGATTATTATTATTGTTGTGCGTGGCATGTGCTTGTAGTGTTCAGTCTGGTGGACAAAAGGCGATGCATCTAGATAACAAAGGAATAACTTGTGATGCAGTGAATTACGAGACAGATCAAGTGGCCATTTGTGGGGAAAGTTCAAAATATGCAGAACAATCGAATGGGTCTACACGGAAAGATGGGTTTGTCATTTTAGCAAAATATGGTTCAGATCAATGTGAAGGTTATACTTTTGGAAATGGCTTAAATGATTTTCGATTAGAAAAGGGATTTCATTCTGGAAACAATTTTGTGTTTTCGGGTTATGGTTACGAAGGAAGAAATGCTATAATTACATGTGTCAACAAACAAATGGAAACCCAATGGACTTACAGCAATGCTCAGTTACAAGCATTCGAAGAGCCCGCAGGTGCTTGTGATGCCCAAGGAAATATACTTGTAATCAGTAAAAATCCACTATCAACGCCTTATTATGCATACTTAACCTTAATTAATAAAGAAGGTGAGATCAAGTGGACCAAGAAAGTAGATTTGGTAGATGTTATGTCTGATTTAATACCAACTAAGAGTGGAGATTTCTTAATGCACTTTAAACAAAAAGGGGCCTACATAGATGGTACCACTCGTAGAAAATATTTTATTGCACCGACACTTAGAATTTCTAAAACAGGTGAAATAGTCAATCAATTTCAATTTATTATTGACCGGGAAAAATTTACGGACTTCGATATTCGCAAAGTCCTGGAAACGACATATGGTACCGTTTATTATTTTGGATCAGCTACTTCGATTTCTAAACGGATAGACTTATTTATCATTAAGACGGACATCAAAGGAACTATAATTTGGGCAAATACTTACCAAACCAATGCAGAACTTGCTATTAAAACAGCAGTTTTAGATGACAAGCAAGATATCGTTTTTACAGCCGATTCTTATGGCCATGCTGGTGGTATGTTAAGAGCTGGCCTAACAGTTGATGGAGTTATAAAATGGAATTCATTTAATACTACTAAACCCTATGAACAAATAAGACATTTAAGTTTGAGTAAATCCGGTGATTGTCAAGTTGTTTATGACAAAACTTTGAGTTTTGCAATGTTTACTACTAATAAAAATGGTCTTAGTTGCTTAGGGCAAACTTCCACATTGGATATCAAAAAAACTCCGGCTGAAGTTGAATTGAGTACCCATAATTCAATTTTGGAATCGGATAATTCCACTTGGGAGAAAAAAACGATTCAAGTTAAATCTATTGGCAAAATAAAAGGAATTATCGATTGCTCTAAGTAAAGTAGTTTAATTCTATCTGACATTTTTATATCCCAGAGATTTCAGCCTTATCCAGTATTGTTTTTGGTTCACCTAGAAACCAATTAAACTAAGGCATTAATAATCAATCTTTTACATTTATTCATAGGTATATATAAAAATTAGTTAAAAAAACAAGTCATTTTTGGAACTAAAAACCTACTTCAAAGGTTATCAACACATTATTTCACAAAAATTAATTCATCTTATCATGTTACAAGAAAAATACAAAGCAGTTCTTGATTTAGGTCAAAAATTAGGCGTAAAAGACGGAAGTGTTATTGAAGAAAACGGTGTACTTAAAGTTAGAGGAACTACTGAAACTCAATATCAAAAAGACCAAATTTGGGACAAAATCAAGGAAATATCTGGTGATAACCCAAGCGATTTAATAGCTGATATCAATGTAAGCAACACCTCATATTATACTAAACATACTGTTGCAAAGGGAGAAAGCTTAAGTCTGATTGCTAAGCATTATTATAAAGATCCAATGAAATACAAACAGATCTTTGCTGCAAATAGTGACATTTTGAAGAATCCGGATATTATACATCCAGGCCAGGAATTAATCATCCCTAATGATTAGTTTTTGAACTCAATCAAAGATATGCCCCACTCCTTTTGGATGGGGCTTTTTATTTTATTTTAAATTAAAATACCAATCCACCAAAATTCAAACTAATTTAACGCCTACTTACGTTAAATGACTATTAATATATAATATGACTATTTTTTTTCGTCTGCTGTTTATTTTTGAAATCCTCTTTTCTTTGAATTCATTATTCGCTCAAGAAAAGAAAAACGCTATTGTTGAAAATTATCAAAAATTAGACCCAAGAGAAGCTGTTCGAGCCATCCTTATTGATAAGCAAAATTACAAATGGCTAGGAACAGATAAAGGTCTTTATCGAGTAATTAGTATGGATTCTGAACCGGAATTGATGATTTCAGATAGTATCAGTAGTCTAGCAGAAGATAAAAGCGAAATGGTCTGGTTTGGCAATAGAAAACAACAACTCATCACAGAAGATCAAAAGCAAAAAATAAGACTCAGTGATAAAAATCTTGAAATCACCTGCATGTCTTATTTTAAAGGAGATATATGGGTTGGAACTAATAATGGACTATTCAAAGTTTCAGATGATCAAAATAAGATTCTGAATCACTATACTACAGATAACACCAAGCTGAAATCGAATCATATTAACATGCTGTATCCAGACAAAGAAGGGAAATTATGGGTAGGTACCGACAATGGAGTTGTTATTATCGATAATAAAAAATGGGATCAATATGAAAAGGACCACAAAATCACTGGCGCTATTGCCACCAAGGATGGTATTTGGTTGCTGGCAGAGAAAAAAATGTGGCTCATTTATAAAGAAGAAGGCCGAGACAGATGGCAGGATGCTGCTGTTAAAAGAGGTTTAAGCAAAGGTCCTGTTAGAGCTATTGTGGCTGATTCTAAAGGCCAGGTGTATATAGCTTCCGAAACCCTGGTACAATTTGATCCAATCAATGATAAAATACTTCAAATTGATAAAGACTATGGATTTGTATCTGCCCAAACCTTATCCTTGGCATGTGACAAAAACGACGACCTTTGGGTAGGAACTGCAGATCGGGGCTTATTTCGAGTAGACATTATTGAAGGCGAGGCTGAAGAGCTTTCTGTCGTAGTCTTTTCTAAAGGCGAAATCAAATGTCCCGGAGCGAAAACTGCCCAAATTACCGTGATTACCAGAGGGGGAAAAACGCCATATTCTTATTTATGGAATAATCCGGCAATGCAGGGTGCAAAAAAGGATACTATTGGTGCAGGAAACTATACCGTTACTGTTGTTGATGCTGAAGGAGAAGAATTTACAGCATCGGTCTTGATCAAAGAACCAGAACCCATCCAAGTAAGCGTCATTCAAAAAGAAAGGGTAACCGAAATTAATAGAAAAGATGGCAAAGCCAAGATCGAAGTAACTGGTGGTACTTTTCCATATCGTATCATCTGGGATAATGGCAAATCTGGTTTAAGTACAACTAATCTATCCGCCGGCAAACATATCGTTAAAATATATGATCAAAATCAATGTTTTCAACAAGCAGAAGTTTACATTGAAGCTCCTAGAGCCATACCCGATTTGGATCGAAAGAAAATTGTGGTCGGCCAGACACTTAGGATTAACGAATTGTATTTCACTTCGGATTCATCCGATATATCTTCAGAATCCTATTTAGTTCTGGATGAAATATACAATTTCTTATCCACCAATAAGGACATATACGTTGAAATAGGAGGCCATACTAATGGTATTCCGCCCCATGAATATTGCGACCAATTGTCGGCAGCCAGAGCGAAGAATGTAGCTCAATATTTATATGAAAAAGGTATTCCACTAAACCAAATATCACACCGTGGATATGGTAAAAGAGTACCCGTAGCCTCCAATGAAACCCTATCGGGCAGGCAAAAAAACCAAAGGGTTGAAATAAAAATAACCAATATTAGCCAGTAATCAAACATATGATATTGAATAATAATATATTTGCACTTTAAATTATAAATTTTCAGAGATTCCATCGGAAAACACCTTATGCTTCCAATCCCATTTTCTCAATGCCCTTTCTGCCATTCTTCAGCAATAAACAAGGCCTTTTCTATTAAAGATTACAGCATAAGTCAAGAGACATTTGAATTATTTAAATGCCAAACTTGTACCCTACTGTTCACACAAAATCCTCCTCTAGAATCAAACATTGGTCGCTATTATGAAAGTAACCAATACATATCTCATTCCGATACAACCAAAGGTGTAATAGCAAAAACCTATCATTGGATTCGAACATTCATGTTGAGAAA
Organism: Saprospiraceae bacterium; assembly: GCA_044228225.1. GTDB lineage: Bacteria > Bacteroidota > Bacteroidia > Chitinophagales > Saprospiraceae > Vicinibacter. The sequence goes on from JBGAVH010000010.1 coordinate 21,365, forward strand.
AAAAAGAATGATCATTGATCCATTAAGCCAAATAAAAAAAGTAATTGACATCGGAAGCGGGACAGGTTATTTTCTAAATGAAATGAAATCACATGGCTTCGAAGTATTGGGAATTGAAAAAAATAAATCAGCCAGAGATTTTAGTATTGAACATTTTAAAATAGATGTTCGAGATCCGGAGACATTATTATCAGGCACACTCATGAACACCTGTGATGTAGCAACAATGTGGCATGTGTTGGAGCATATTTATGATCCCAAATTGTATCTCACAGCAATACGAAATGCATTAACTCAGAATGGATATTTAATTATTGCTGTTCCAAATTATCAATCATATGATGCGACTCATTATAAAGAACATTGGGCTGCATATGATGTACCTCGCCACCTTTGGCATTTTGATTATAAAACGATTCAACAATTAGTTCATCCCATTGGATTCAAATTAATGGGCATCAAGAGAATGCCTTTTGATTCTTATTATGTTGCAATGCTAAGTGAGTCGTTTAATAAAAAAGCATTGTCGATAGTAAAAGCATTGATTATTGGATTTATTTCTAATTTAATAAGTCGTTTCAATCCTAAAAAAACCAGCTCAATATTATATATTTTTCAAAAAATAAATGTGACCAACAATGAATGACACAGCAGAGCGCGTATCCAGCCATGATTACAGTGATAATTATGTATATCAACGCTGTCTATATGCCTATCAGGAAGCAGCAAAAAGAATTCATGGTAAAGTTTTAGAAATAGGAACGGGCAGCGGAATTGGAATATCTTATATGGCGCCACAGTGTGATTCTTTTACAACGATCGACAAATTTTCAAGTGATATTGATTTTACTAAATACCTAAATACCACATTTATACAAATGGAAATTCCACCATTTGTTAATATTCCAGATCAGAGTTTTGATTTTGTTATAGCCTTTCAACTTATTGAACATATAGAGCCTGACGATGCCTTTGTTAAAGAAATTTACAGGGTTTTAAAAAAGGATGGAAAGGCGCTGCTAACCACCCCAAATCGACTGCAATCACTCACAAGGAATCCTTGGCACATCAGAGAATATCTAGCCAGTGAACTTGCTGAACTTTTCCGAAAAAATCAGTTTTCCAATATAGAAATGCTGGGGACTTTTGGGAACAAAAAAGTAAATGAATACATTGAAAAAAATAAAGCTTCTGTAAAAAGAATTACCCGTTTTGATATTTTTAATTTACAATATCGACTGCCCAGAAAATGGCTTCAGGTTCCTTATGATTTTTTCAATAGAATGAATCGAAAAAATATTGCAAAGAACAATGTTGCATTAACAACAGATATTTCTACTAATGATTTTTATTTAAGTCAGGAGAATCCTGAAAGCTTAGATCTTTTTATTATTGCAACAAAATAAATTGGAAAGTTAGAACTCTTAATAAAAAAACCGTTCAAGTTTTTGAACGGTTTTTTTATTTTTATTAACTTCAAAACTATCTCAACAAAGTAAATTCTCCTTGAAATTTATCGAATCCGGTGGATTTTTCATATTCAATTTCAGCATAGAAAGTATATACTCCAGGCAATGCTTTTACACCTTTGAATACACCATCCCAACCTTTATTTTGTCCACCGTTATTACCGTCAGGCAGATTCTGTTGGGAATAAACTCTAGCACCCCAGCGGTCATATATTTCTAACAATTTAACTTGTCTTACACGCTTACCATATAAATTGAAGAAGTCATTTTTACCATCACCGTTTGCAGAAATTACGGTTGGCCACCACACATCTTTTAGAATTCTTACCAGCACCCGCACTCGTTCACTAATTTCACAACCCTCTTTATCATAGCCTGTAATTAAAAATTCTCTGCTTGTATCTGCATTGTAAGTCAACTTTGATTTCCAGTCTATTTGTTGATCGAGGTTAAACCATGTTGTGTCTTTGTATCCTCCATTAGCAACTTTTGTTCCTCCTGAAATTTCCACCAACAATGAATCTAAGTGCACTTCGGTACCTTGGTCCACAACGATACTCTTAATCACTTTGATGCCCATTTTTCCTGGTTCTATTAGATCATGACGCGTCTCTAAAGTACAGCCATTTATGTCTTTTACTTTGATGGTGTAAGATCCTTGTGTTAAGTTGGAAAAGTTCGGGCTTGATGTAAATGGACCTCCATTTAATGAATATTGTATATTACCTAATGTTTGATTGTTTTTGTCTAATACTCCATTAATATCAATGAATCCATTTCTGTCTCCAAAGCATTTTGGATTGTGTGGATCTGACAGAATCTGAGCTAACGGATTTCCCAGTTCATCCACTTTAATGGTGTCAATGGCTGTGCAACCATTTTTTCCATCTCTTACTGTTAATCTAAAAGTTCCGCCAGGTTTTCCTACTGTAATCTGTGAACTACCTTGACCTGATATGATATTTCCTGTCAACGCATCCCATGAATAATTATTGATATTTCCGGAAAGCCCTCTTGATTTAGATCCATCTAATTGTACTTCATTCACAGTACATGTCAAGGTTCCTTTTTGCTCAATTAAAGGCACAGGAGCCACTTTATCTTCTGTCACCGTTATAAATGTAGAATCTTTGCAACCATTTTGTGTATTTGTTACAACTAGAGAGTATCGACCGATATTTGACACAGTTGGTGAATATGTTGTACCTCCGATTATTGTTCCAGGCCCAGACCAATTAGCTCCGTAGATAGCTCCTCTGGATGATCCATTGCCATCTAAATTAATACTTGTCACTGCACAGGTCAGTATATTTGGTGGGGCTATTGCAACTGTGGGTTTAACTACATCTTCTGTTACTACAAAACTGGTTTGATTTTTACATCCAGATATTGGATCAGTGACATCTAATAAATAAGTTCCAGGGCGATCTATATTGCTTGTTCCTGTATTAGCGGGTCCAACTATTCTACCATTCTGAGTACTCCATACGAAGTTCAATGGGCTTCCTGATCCACTTGTTGATTTTAATCCATCTAAGGATAAACTAGTCACGGCACATGTTAATACATTATTGCCATTGATTGTCGCTACCGGATATGCATACCAGGTTACTGGTACCACATCAAATAATGCACAGCGATCTGTAAAATTTACATTGCCAGTATTAGGGTCCAGATTTCCTATAAACACTGATATGTAATAGGTTTTTCCTAATTGCATTTTGCTTGGATCAAAAACAAATTTTCCATCATTATTCACGGATATGGATGTTCCATTTTTAGGATCCGTTAATGAGCCATCATATAACATATAACGAATAACGTCATTACCATCCAATACACCAGGGGCAACATTATATTTGGCATTAGCCTGACCATCTGCACACAATATGATTGGTGTCTTATCCAGTGTACCCAATGCAGTTATACATGCGCATGGTGCATCACCAGGTAGTTTAAAAAGATTACATTGATATTGATCCTCTATGGTAATCGTAAAATCGGTATTGGATGAAAACCAATCTGAGGTCCATACATTTCCATTTAATGTTCCATTTAAAAGGTTACTACCATCATAAACACCTTTCAATACCCACGTCGGCTGGTCTCCTTTTTGTGCCCTTATGATTACTCTAGCATTCTCTGCTGTATTATCACATTCTATATCTACTAATGAAAGGTCAGGTGAATCGTGAAATACAATTCTCACAGTGTCATAACGATCACAAGAAAAATTAAATACACCCCACTCAAATGTATATGCTCCATATTGACTAACAGTAACACTTGAATTAGACAAATTGACATCACTTATTGCTGCTGTCCCAGGACCTGAAATTAACTTCCAAGTTCCAGTTCCTAAGGTCAAATTGGCTTTAAAGTTATAAGTTAATCCACAAACATCTTCAGGTGCTCCAGCATCTGCCAATGGATATGGCTCCCAAGTTATAGGACGGTTATTCGATACTCGTTTACATGGATCTCTAGTGTCAATAATGCCATCTTTTGGCAAGACATCATCTCCAACTACACGAGATACATAATACGTATTTCCATTTCCTAAGACCATGTTCTTACTATCAAAACATACGATATCATTCAATGAATAAAAGGTATCAATTGCATTTGTATAATTTCCTCTGTGTAATATATACATGACACCATCTTCAGGATCTATAACTTCATTGATTGAATTGGTTAATAATTCTGCAATGGTATAACATTGATCTTCACATTTAACCAATAATGAAGTATCCAATTTTCCTGGATCAATGATTCCGCATTTGCAATTATAGTTATCATCAATGATTAAAGAAACACAACCATTTGCATCCTGTATTTGAACAGTAAATGAATTTGGACTAAAAAGTGTATCCGAGCACCAAGTATTTCCAACTATTTTTCCACCTCCTGATATCAAGGTATAAGGAGGAGTTCCACCTTTGATTTCTGCACAAACAATATATTTCCCATCAGGAGTTACTACACCGCCTTCTAGAACACAATCCTTAACAAGATTAATGATAGCTGGTGATTCATTAAATGTGATTTCGACAACATCTTGCCTGATACAAATATCCTTGTTACTTTCTTCGATTTCGAATCGATACTTTCCAAAACCACTTTGAGCGCTAACTTGTGTACTTGCTGCTTTAGAATCTGTAAATAATGCACCATTTCCACTAATGACTCGCCATGTTATATCACTTCCAGGGATGGATTGTATTCCTTTAAGATCATAAACGCTACCACAAATTGCGTCATCAGGACCAGCTTGCGGCGTAGGGATTTGATAAAAGGTAAATTCAGTACCAGCTGTTTCACTTAAACAACCAAGTAAAGCGTCAATTCCTCCCCTACCATCTTTTCTGCCTAGTATAGCCCCAATATAATAAGTCTGACCGAAAATAAAAGAAGGATCATATCCAAAAGAGAAGGACGTAATATTCCTAATTTTAGTTGCAAATGGATTTGTTGGGTCTGAACAAATAAAGAAAATCACAGTGTCTTCAGGATTTATATCCAGCACCTCTGTTGTTTTATCATAATTAACAACTACAGTTCCGTCTTCACATAAAACATATTTGTCAGGCATTAATTTACCTAAACTATTAGTGCACTTGCATTCGTAAGTATGGATAAAAGTAAACTGACAACCATTAGCATCACTAATGATTACAGTGTCAATTGAGTTATTTAAAATAACTTTAGAAGTATAAATATTAGATGCATCGATAGTCCCATTCCCTTTTATGACAGTATATGCAGGTTGCCCACCAGAGATTTGGAATCGAACTTTAAAATCTTTATTATTACCACTACAGATATAAGATTCAATATCTTTTTTAGGATCATCATTAAATCTAAGTACAACTGTATCTGCACCTGTACAACCCAGTCTTGATTCTGACCAAACGAATGTGTACGTTCCATAAAGATCAACAGTAACGGGAGATTTATCGTCAAATACATCTAAAATGGTTGCATTCCCTGGACCAGAAACTTTTACCCATTGTCCGCCTACATCTTTTTGTCCTTTGAACTGATTGGCTAAACCACAAATGCTTTCATCTGGACCTGCTTTTGGCGCTGGTGAATTTTCTATTTTTACATCTATACAGCAATCAGGGCTTGTTCCACATTCTGAAGAATAATTATAACATACTGTTCCTATGCTAGCTGGGTTGTTCCATAGAACTTCAATCGTTGTTGCTTGAAATGGATTCGTAGTCAAAATGGTACCGTTGGTAATAGACCAGTTATGAACCGCATTCGGAGGAGTTATTGTGTCGATAAAATAAATTCCAGTTTTGCCTCTACAAACTAGTAAATCTCCCTTTGGACATACCTTTAGGGGCTTAAATTGGTCTTCATCAATCTTTTCACAATAATTAAATACACAAGTTTTTGAAATCGTACCTAATTTTGTTAAGACTGTATACTCAACACAATAATCTTCTTTTTTATCAACTAAAATGGATTCATTTAAGCCAATGGGTGTTTTTCTACCATCGCTTTTTAAATACCATTTATATTTAAAATCAAAAGTCTCACCGCCACCACAACTAAAAGTTAAGTTTTCAATATTAGGTTGAATTAAAACTTTACCATTAGCACATTCTTCCGTGAAATCAGGATTAAACTCAAGAAATACAGTTGTAAGGTCTATGAAGCTATCACATTTAAACGGATTACTAGATTTATAAAAAGTAATGACTTCATTCATGTAACAACCACGATATGGAATTTTTGTGGTCGGCTCTATATAAACATCATTGGCATCACATCCGATATGATAAATACTAGGACCAATAGGAATCGGCAGTACTATAAATTTAACAACTGAATCATAGATACAGCAATCTTTATCTGTAAACATATTTCTGTAGATACCTGTTTCCGTTACTGTTTGATTATGCCAAGGAAAAGGAACATCTTCTGCACATAACCTCCGATCAACCCCTATTCTGTCTTTGTAAGGAATAACAGTGATTGTTATACATTCCGGACCCTCCTGATCACAAATTGAACCAGAGGAGGGATTACCTATATACGCTGTAACACATAAGTTAAAAACTCCTTCATCAGGAAAATCCAAATCAATATTGTCTTCATCCCCTCCTACTATGTTTCCATCCAACGTCCATTCATAAGTTGGTTCACATCCTCCATTTTGACCTGCAACTTTGAAGTTAACTCCACATGCACCTTTACACACCGTCAATTTTCGGTCTGCATCATTGTTTATTTTTCCGAGTGGACTTAAATGAGGAGCAGAACCTCCAGATGTAGTTATCGTAAAATCACAAACATCTCCACTGCATCCATCAACAAACAAATAGTATGTTTTACAAGCTGTAAGACTAGCCGTTATAGTAAACTGTCCAGGACCTGTGCAATTTGGGTTACAAGCTACGGATTCTGAACAATCACAATCGCCCCAAATTCCCATTTGAACACCTGTACCATTAACCGAGCAGTTCTGATAAGTTATTGTAATGGTTACATTACCACCATCACAAACAAACGCCCACCAAGCTGTATTATGAGCACCACCACCTGAAGGGCATAAAGGGCTACATCCAGTTGGATTGCTGTAATTTGGATTAGAACAACTATATCCATTGACTTCATCTAATGAACATAATACATTGGCATCCTGACAATTATCAGCGGATGGCGGTGTACATTGAGCTAAAAGTTGAACATTGGAACCTAACGATAAACTAATTAGTAAAATCAGTAAAAATCTTTGCATAATTATGTTTTTATTCCTAAATAGGATTATATGAGTCAAATATACAAATAAGACCTCACTATACCTAAATTCGCTGTATGGGCACTAAAAATAATCCATGAAATTTATATGCTTAACCTGTTCACAACATTAAAAAGTGATATCAAGCACGCTAAAACATTAATAGACAATATTTTAACTAATTATTCTTGCAGTTTTGTCAATTACCAAAAACACAATTAAATTCTTTGATAAATAACCATTATTTTGTACATTGGCATTCTCTCAAAATTAGATTAACATTTTCAATAAGCAATTAAAGCTTCACGAATGCTATTATTTGCTAGCTAAATTTGTATAATTAAGTCTTTTATTCATCAGGTATTTTTAAGATAAAATCGAATTAACTGAAAACCCTAATAAATAAAAAAAATCCTTAAGTATCAAGAGACTATAAATTAATCTTTTCCATTAATGTATAAAAAAGTAAATGCGGCAACTACTGCACCAATGATCTCTCCAACCCAATAAATCCAAATATTAGCAAAACCTGATATATTTGAAATCCCCAATCCTAATGCGATGGCTGGGTTAAATGCAATCCCAGAAATTCCTCCAAATGCATATGCACAAGCTGTCATTGTTAATCCAATTGCCAAACCATAAAATGAATTTCCAACATTATCCTTAGTTGTAGCAACATTCAAAACGACATAACACATTGCAAAACTTCCTAAAATCTCACACAATATGGCTTGGGCAGTAATACCTGACAGATCCATTCCTACTCCCAATTTGCCAATAATAAAACTGGATCCAACCAAAGCTGCTAAAGCGGCACCGAATAATTGAGCTAAAATATACCCGGGTACTTCATGTGGGGGGCATTTTCCCCTAATAAAAACGGCCAAGGTAACTGCAGGATTATAATGTCCACCTGAGATGTGTCCACCCGCAAAAACCATTACCATAAGCGTAATCCCAATAGCTAATCCTGCCATATTTCCAACTGTTCCCAACAAACATAGGGTAACACTTAATGAAACAAAAAAGGCTCCAATAAATTCTGTCAATAATTTCTTCATACTTGGTTTAATTTTGTCATTTTAATTTGACTCTAAACTCTCATTAGGAAGACTAAAGTTAACCATGTGAAGGAATTCCACGAAAAAAATATTAACTATTGTATTCAAATAGCTCAGAGAGGTTTGGGTTATGTTTCACCAAATCCTATGGTTGGGGCGGTTTTGATTTACAACCATCATATTATAGGTCAAGGCTGGCATCAATACTATGGAGGACCTCATGCAGAGAAAAATGCAATAGACAATGCCATAGAACTAGGCAATGAACACCTCATCTCAGAGTCTACGCTCTATGTCAGCCTTGAACCATGCAATCACTTTGGCAAAACCCCACCTTGCACCCAGTTAATTCTCCAATATCATATCAAACGTGTTGTTTTTGGAACTTTTGATCCAAATCCAACTATGGCAGGAAAAAGCATTGCCAATTTAATTCAACAAGGAATTGAAGTCATAGGCCCAATTTTAGAAAAGACCTGCAATCAACTCATCCAAACGTTTAGAATTAACATTTTCCACTCAAGACCCTATGTTATTTTAAAGTATGCCCAAAGTGCTGATTATTTTATTTCAAATTGGGGTAAGACTACGAAAATATCCAACCTTTATACAGATATATTAGTACACAAATGGCGTTCTGAATCAGATGGTATTCTCATTGGAAGAACTACTTTACAAATCGATAATCCATTGTTAAACAACAGGCATTGGCATGGAAAAAATCCAAAAATCATTATTTGGACAACTCAAAATCAATTTACCAATTCTGATTACAAGATCTTCCAGCATTCCGAAAATCCTATTTTGACCTCTCAAATTACACATGAGAATACTTTAGAATCTATTCTTAAATCACTCTATGAGGAAAAAAAATTGGGGATCATACTTGTAGAAGGTGGTAGCAAAGTCCTTAATGGATTTATTGAATCCGGATTTTGGGACGAGGCTAGAATCATAACAAACACTAAAATGAGAATAGAAAATGGCATAGCTGCTCCAAAAATTCAAGGAAAATTAATAGAATCAGATCAGCTTTTAAACGATAAGATCCAATATATCCAGAGATAAGGTATAACTTAGTTAAAATTCATTTAAATAAAGCACTACAAGACTTCTACTATGGATTATTTGAATTTTTCATTGTTATATTTGCACAATAAATTAAATAATTGCAAATGAATTTAATGAGTATTAGATTGTTAATGACAGGATTACTTTGCATTAGTTTTTTCTTGTGCATGGGAAATTTAATTTATGGTCAATCCAACAGCATCAATTGGGTCAAATGGTCAGATGTACCTGCTCTGATGAAAAAAGATAAAAAGAAAATCGTCGTAGATATATATACGGATTGGTGTGGATGGTGCAAGAGAATGGATGCTTCAACTTTTCAAGATCCAAAAGTTATTAAGGCCATCAATAAAAATTTTTATGCTGTTAAATTTAATGCTGAACAAAAAGAAGACATTAATTTCAAATCTAAAGTTTATCAATTTGTTCCACAAGGCAATCGAGGATACCACTCACTAGCTGCAGAAATAACTCAAGGCAGATTGTCCTATCCTACCTTTGTATTTTTAGATGAAGAATTGAATACTATACAACCTATACCTGGATATCAAGATGCAACAAATTTCGAAATGATTTCAATTTATTTTGGTGATAATCATTATAAAACTGTTCCATTCAAAACCTTTCAAGAATCCTATAAATAGCAGCTACATCATATTCTTAGATGTAATCTATCTTGACTTACCCATACTTTATAAATACTTTGTTTTTATTTTAGAATTCTATTACTTTTGGTTTTAGTTTTTGATTATAATTTAATTTGACAAATCAAATCATTTATCATACTATTATTATTGGAGGAGGAGCCTCAGGAATTTTCGCAGGAATCTCTTGTAAAACCCATTTTCCAAATTCATCTGTTTTGGTGTTAGAAAAAAGCACAAAACTATTATCAAAAGTCAAAATATCTGGAGGCGGAAGATGCAATGTTACGCATTCTTGTTTTGACAATAAAGAAATGGTTTTAAATTATCCAAGAGGATCCAAAGAGCTGAGAAATGTTTTTTCAACATTTGATGCTTCAGATACTATTGATTGGTTTGAAACTCGAGGTGTTACATTAAAAACTGAATCTGATGGTCGAATATTTCCAACAACAGATACATCACAAACCATTATTAATTGTTTACTGGGTGAATGTCAAAAATTAGATATTAAAATATATCTTAGCCATCATGTCGACAACATATTTAAAAATAATGATGGAACATTTATTGTAAATGTAAATAAAAATCAATCTTATTTTTCCAAGAATGTAATCATCGCAACTGGAGGATATCCTAAATTTAGTTCATATCATTGGATTGAACAATTAGGTATCAACGTCATTCATCCGGTACCATCTCTATTTAGTTTTAATGCATTAAAATCACCATTTGCAGGGTTGGAAGGCGTTAGCTTTGATGCCAACTTTTCAATTAAAGGTATTCACATAAATATTACTGGACCAGCAATTATAACTCATTGGGGTATTAGTGGACCCGCACCATTGAAATTATCAGCTTGGGCAGCCCTTGAGCTTTATACAAAAAAATATGAGTATGAGATAAGTATTCATTTTTGTCCGCATTTAAATCAAAGTGAAATTCAAAATGAATTATTGTCCTTCAAATTAACAAATGGAAAATCAAAAATTAATAAGACCAATCCATTTAAAATACCTGCTAGACTTTATGAACGCTTGTTGATTATCACTGGCCTAGATATTCAAAAAAATTGGGGAGATGTCAACAAAAAAGAAATAGCAGCATTAGTACAAAACATTACTCAATTCAAAATGCAATGCTTAGGGAAAACAACATACAAGGAAGAATTTGTAACCGCTGGTGGCATTGATCTTAAAGAAATCAACTTAAACACCATGGAAAGTAAAAAGACACAAGGTTTGTTTTTTACTGGTGAATTATTAAATATTGATGGAGTTACCGGAGGATTTAATTTTCAAAATGCATGGAGCACAGGGTGGATCGCAGGTACAAATATTAGAATATAAAAATCAATGTACTAAAATAATTGAATATTTTATTAATCGTATGGATTTCAATTTAGGAATAGCCATTTTGAAATTTTAATACATTAAATTATTTAAAATTATTTAGCTAAAAAAAAATCCGTTCAAATAAATCTGAACGGATTTTTTTTTCAATAACAATTTAAATTATCTTAACAATGTGAATTCTCCTTGGAATTTATCAGCTCCAGTAGATCCTTCATATTCCACTTCAGCGTAAAAAGTGTATACTCCTGGAAGAGCTCTTTCGCCTTTAAATATACCATTCCATCCTTTCTTATCTCCACCTTTATTACCATCAGGAATATTGGTTTGTGAATAAACTCTTGAACCCCAACGGTCATAAATTTCTAACAATTTTATTTGTCTGACTCGTTTACCATATAAGTTGAAGAAATCATTTACACCATCTCCATTACCTGAGATCACTGAAGGCCACCAAACATCTTTGATAATCCTTACCAGAACTCGAACTCGATCACTGATTTCACAACCTTCTTTATCAAATCCAGTAATCAAAAATTCTCTGCTTGTATCTGCAGCATATCGCAACTTATTCTCCCAGTCAATATTTTGATCTAAGTTTAACCAAGTTGTGTCCTTGTATCCACCGCCAGCAAGCTGAGTCCCCCCTGAAATTTCCAACAATAGGGAATCAAGATCAACTAGAGTTCCTTGATCTACAACAATACTCTTGATTACTTTGATACCCATTTTTCCTGGTTCTACAAGATCATGACGAGTTTCTAAGGTACAGCCATTAATGTCTTTTACTTTGATGGTGTAAGATCCTTGAGTTAAGTTTGTAAAGTTTGGACTTGATGTATATAGGCCTCCATTAATTGAATATTGGATATTACCTAAAGTTTGATTGTTTTTATCTAAGACACCATTGATATCAATGAATCCATTTCTGTCTCCAAAGCATTTTGGATTGTGTGGATCTGACAGAATTTGAGCTAACGGATTTCCCAATTCATCGACTTTAATTGTATCAATTGCAGTACATCCATTCTTGCCATCTCGGACTGTCAATCTAAAAGTTCCTCCAGGTTTTCCTACAGTAATCTGTGAACTACCTTGACCTGATATGATATTTCCTATCAACGCATCCCATGAATAATTATTGATATTTCCGGAAAGCCCTCTTGATTTAGATCCATCTAATTGTACTTCATTCACAGTACATGTCAAGGTTCCTTTTTGCTCAATTAAAGGCACAGGAGCCACTTTATCTTCCGTTACAGTTACAAATGTTGAATCCTTACATCCATTTTGTGTATTCGTTACAACTAGAGTATATCGACCAATACTTGATACTGTCGGTGAATATGTTGCACCTCCGATTATGGTTCCAGGTCCTGACCAATTTGCTCCATATATAGCACCTCTGGATGATCCATTTCCATCCAAATTAATACTTGTCACTGCGCAGGTCAGTACATTTGGTGGAGCTATAGCTACTGTAGGTTTAACTACATCTTCTTTTACTTCAAAACTGGTTTGGTGTTTACAACCAGAAATAGGATCGGTTACATCTAATACATAGATTCCCGGACGATCAATAGTGGATGTTCCAGTATTCGCAGGTCCAACTATTCTACCATTCTGAGTACTCCAGGCAAAGTTCAATGGGCTTCCAGATCCACTTGTTGATTTTAATCCATCTAAGGATAAACTAGTCACCGCACAGGTTAATATACTATTTCCATTGATAGCTGCTACCGGATATGCATACCAGGTTACCGGTACCACATCAAACAATGCACAGCGATCTGTGAAATTTACATTACCTGTATTAGGGTCCAGATTTCCAATAAATACTGATATATAATAGGTTTTTCCTAATTGCATTTTACTTGGATCAAAAACAAATTTTCCATCACTATTCACGGATATGGATGTTCCATTTTTAGGATCCGTTGATGAGCCATCATATAACATATATCGTACTACGTCATTTCCATCCAACTTACCGGGTGCGACATTATATTTGGCGTTAGCTTGACCGTCTGCACACAATATAATCGGTGTCTTATCCAGAGTACCCAATGCTGTAATACATGCACATGGCGCATCACCAGGCAATTTATACAGATTACATTGATATTGATCTTCTATGGTAATGGTAAAATCGGTATTGGATGCAAACCAGTCTGAGGTCCACACATTACCATTAAATGTTCCATTTAAAAGATTACTACCATCATAAGCACCTTTTAATACCCAGGTCGGTTGGTCACCTTTTTGTGCCCTAACGATCACTCTTGCGTTCTCTGCTGTATTATCACATTCTATATCTACTAATGAAAGGTCTGGTGAATCGTGAAATACAATTCTCACCGTGTCATAACGATCACAAGAAAAATTAAATACACCCCACTCAAATGTATAAGCTCCATATTGGCTAACAGTAACGCTTGAGCTAGCCAAATTAACATTACTTATTGCAGCTGTCCCTGGACCAGAAATTAACTTCCAAGTTCCAGTTCCTAAAGTCAAATTAGCTTTAAAGTTATAAGTCAATCCACATACATCTTCTGGATCACCAGCATCTGCTAATGGATATGGCTCCCAAGTTATAGGTCGGTTATTCGATACCCGTTTACAAGGATCTCTAGTGTCAATAATGCCATCTTTTGGCAAGACATCATCTCCAACAACTCTAGATACATAGTAAGTATTTCCATTACCCAATACCATATTTTTGCTATCAAAACATATGATATCATTTAATGAATAGAAAGTATCGATTGCATTAGTATAATTCCCTCTATGTAAGATATACATGATTCCATCTTCTGGATCTATGACTTCATTGATTGAATTGGTTAACAATTCTGCTATAGTATAGCATTGATCTTCACATTTAACCAATAATGAAGTATCCAATTTTCCTGGATCAATGATACCGCACTTACAATTGTAATCATCCACAACAATAAGTGATATACATCCATTGGCATCCTGAACCTGTATTGTGAATTGCGTAATACTTAATAATGTATCCGAAAACCACTTATTACCAATAATTTTTCCACCTGATGATAATAAAGTATAAGGAGGGGTTCCACCATTGATATCAGCTACAACCACAAACTTGCCATCTGGAGTCACAACGCCACCTTCCAACACACAATCTTTGATGACATTGATTACAGCCGGTGATTCATTGAATGTTATTTCTACAACATCTTGTCTAATACAAATTCCTTTATTACTTTCTTCAATTTCGAATCGGTATTTTCCAAAACCACTTTGTGCACTAACTTGAGTACTTGCAGCCTTTGAATCTGTAAACAAGGCTCCATTTCCACTAATGACTTTCCAAGTAATATCGCTCCCTGATATGGATTGTACCCCTTTTAAATCATATACACTGCCGCAAACAGCGTCGTCTGGTCCAGCTTGTGGAGTTGGTATTTGATAAAAAGTAAATTCAGTACCTGCCGTTTCACTTAGACAGCCAAGTAAAGCATCAATACCTCCTCTACCATCTTTTCGACCAAGAATAGCTCCAATATAATAGGTCTGACCGAAAACAAAAGAAGGATCATAACCAAATGAGAAGGAATTGATGTTCCTGATTTTGGATGCCAAAGGATTGTTTGGATCTGAACAAATAAAGAAAATAACCGTATCTGCTGGATTCAAATCCAATACTTCTTTAGTTTTATCATAATTAACGACAACCGTTCCATCCTCACATAAATTATATCTATCTGGCTGAATTTCTCCTAAACTATTGGTGCATTTGCACTCATAGGTATGGATAAATGTAAATTCACAACCATTAGCATCTCTAATAATAACTGTGTCTTTAGTATTATTCAAAATTAATTTTGAGGTATATACATTAGAAGCATCTATGGTTCCATTACCTTTAATAACGGTATATGCAGGTTGACCACCAGAAATTTGGAAACGCACTTTAAAATCTTTATTATTACCACTACAGATATAAGATTCTGTATCTTTTTTAGGATCATCGTTAAATTTGAGAACTACTGTATCTGTTCCTGTGCAACCTAATCTTGATTCTGACCATACAAAGGTATAAGTTCCGTACTGATCAACATTAACATCCGATTTATCATCAAAAACATCAGCGATACTTACATTTCCGGGACCTGATAATTTCACCCATTGTCCACCAACATCTTTTTGGCCTTTGAATTTATTTGCTAAACCACATAATGCTTCATCCGGACCTGCTTTAGGTGCAGGTGATGGTTCAATTTTAACATCAATACAGCATTCTGGACTTTGACCACATTGATTATCATAATAGTAACAAAGGGTACCTATATTAGATGGACCATTCCATAATACTTCAATCGTATTGGATTGGAATGGGTTAGGTGTTAAAATAGTACCATTACTTACCGACCAGTTATTTAATGAATTAGGAGGCAATATAGTGTCAATGAAATAAATTCCTGTTTTACCTCTACATACCTGAAGATCACCTTTTGGACAAACTTTGTAATTCTTAAAGTCATCTTCATTAATCATTTCACAAAAATCGAAGAAGCATAATTTGGATTCCGTTCCTAATTTCGCCAAAACTCCTAATTCAAGGCAATAATCTTCTTTTTTGTCCATTTGAAAAAGTTCATCTGTCCCAATTGGCTTTTTAGCTGGATCACTTTTTAAATACCATTTATACATAAATTCAAAAGACTCTCCTCCTCCACAAGTCTTTGTTTTATTGATAACTCTTGGAGTAATTTCTAACATACCACCAATACAAGCCTCTCTAAATGTAACATTAAAGTCAAGAAAGATGGCAGTTAGTTTATATGAACTGTCACATCTATAAGGTACACTTGCTTTTGGTAAGAAAATGATCTTTTCATTTTCACAGGAACTAAAGGTTTGTCTGGTTGTAGGATCGACATAAACTTCTGTATTGTCACACCCTATATGATAAATATTTGGAGGTTCAGGAACTGGATATACATCAAAAGTTACAACCGAGTCGAATACACAACAGTCAGTTCCTTTAAATTGATTACGATATTCTCCAGGACCTGTTACACTTTGATTATGCCATTTAAATGGAATTTGTTCAGCGCATAATAATCTTGGTGGTCCTAATTTATCAGGAATAGGTCGTACTTCAATGGTAGCACATTCTGGACCTTCTTGATCGCATATAGAACCAGAAGATGGGTTACCAATATAGGCTGTAACGCAAAGTTGGAAATCTCCTTCATCAGGAAAATCTAAATCGATATTATCATCATCACCTCCAACTATATTACCATCTAAAGTCCATTCGTATGTTGGCTCACAATTTCCATTCTGTCCATCTACTTTGAAATTTTTATTACAAGCTCCTTTACAGAGTTGAATTCTTCTGTCCGGATCATTATTAATTTTTCCTAATGGACTAAGCGAAGGCTGAGAACCTCCAGATGTGGTGATCGTAAAATCACAAACATCACCACTACATCCATCCACAAACAAATAATAGGTTTTACAAGCAGTTAAAGATGCTGTAATTGTGAATTGACCAGGACCCGTACAATTCGGATTACAAGCTACTGATTCCGCACAATCGCAATCACCCCAAATACCCATCTGTACACCTGTTCCGTTTACTGAACAGTTTGCATAAGTTATAGTAATGGTCACCAATCCACCATCGCAAACAAATGCCCACCAAGCTGTGTTATGAGCTCCTCCACCAGAAGGACACAAAGGTGAACAGCCTGTGGGATTGCTATAATTTGGATTGGAACAAGTATAGCCATTTACCTCATCCAATGAACATAATACGTTAGCATCTTCGCAGTTATCTGCAGATGGCGGCGTACATTGTGCTGAAATTTGGGTCGCAGTTATCCCTAAGAGTCCAATCAATAATAGTTGTAATAATCTATTCATGTTGTTTATGTTTGACTTATGTATTATATTAATTAAATATGTTTTATCCAAATTTTACGTATAAATGTAGGTATTTTGCAAATGTTAATCAAAATAATTTGTAATAATTTATTAACAAACCAAAAACTATACCTAAACTTCAACAATCTAATAAATATATTACGTTGAACCTTTAGGTATTTCCAAATCTATAACCTTCATATTGTAGACCTTAAAATTGAGTATTTCGCTGCTTGGAGCTAAAAATTTTATCTTAATAGTGTAAAATCACCTGTTTTGGTAAATTCTTCACCCGAAATGGATAACACTTTGATTTTATAAACAAATACTCCTGGATTAACATTTTTACCATCCAGAGTTCCATCCCAACCAAACTGCACTTCATTGGGTACAAAATTGTTTAAAGTATATACCCCATTTCCCCAGCGATCATAGATTTCAAAACTAATGACTTTTACAATGTCCAAGCCCGTTTCAAAGTTGAATAAATCATTTACTTTATCACCATTGGGTGAAAAAATTGTCGGAATATAAAGGGATGGTTCGGTTATGACTTTAATCGTCACATCATCAGACTTTTTACAACCATTTTCATCTATTATAGTCAATCGATAGGTTGTTGTTGTATATGGACTTGCGTTAGTATTTATACATGAAGCGCAGGATAAATTGGTATTGGGAGTCCATTGGATCGAAAACAAGGTGAGTGTATCCGCATTTGTATTTCCATAAAGTGATGCTGATTGCCCCAATTTTATTGTTTGGTCTCTATCAATATCTAATGTTAATAAGGGAGGGTCTGAAATACTCAGTGTGGTATCATACGGACATCCAAATTTATCTTTAAAAAATAAGTGATAATTTCCAGGCGCTAAATTATTGATAGTTGAAATTCTGGAGTAAGATTTATTGTCAAATGAAAAGGTAAAAGGCCCATCACCTCCAATGAAATCTGAAATAAGTATACTACCATTATTAAATCCCGTACAAGATGGTAAATTAAGATCAAGATTGACTCCTTTTATTGGAGAGAAGGATTCGACCAAATTAAATTTTAAATTTGAAGTACATCCATTTTTTAAATTTTCAACTAACAATTCATAGGTTCCGTTTCCCGACGCTAAAATGCTGTTTGTATTTTGGCCTGATTTAATTAATCCATTGGCAGTGTTCCAAAAATAAGTATACTGGACAGTGGAATCTATAGGGTTAGCTACAAGTCTTATATCCGTTTGTTCACATTTTAGGGAATCAAGTTGAATTAAGTTTATTGCAGGAGAAATGGTATCTTTTAAAACGATAATAGTTGTATCTGAACTACACCCTTGGCTATTTGTAACCTTAATATTATATGGCCCTGATTGAGTTACAATAGGGAACCTTTCTTTAGATCTAAATTGATTTGGTCCTGACCATTCAAACATCGTATCCAATGGACTAAATTGACTCATTAATCGAACTGAATCTGTTCTACATGTTTGATTTCCTGCACTTGCAAAAACAATAGGGTATGTCTTTTTATTGTCCAGAATAACTTGTTTTTGGGCCGTACATTGATTATTACATTTGACAATTACAGTATAAATTCCCGTATCTCGGGCAATCGGACTTTGGTTATTAGAAAAGAAAACATTATTTGGATCAAGCCAAAAATAAGTCGCCCCAAAACACTGACTTGAAGAAATTAATTGAACCGAATCTGAATTACAAGGGAGTGATACATCTGATGCAACAATATTCGGGGGAAGTGTATCAACAATCACGAATGTAGAATCAAAGGAAATACAATGATTTTTTTTCGACTGAACGCTAACTTTATATAATCCACCTTGTATAACGACAGGTTTCGAACCAAGCAATGGGTTATTATTGGCATCAAACCAATTTACATTTACTGAAGTATCCGTAGAAACCAATGATATATCTAATCTAGATCTGGGTCTTGCACAATTGATGGTATCAGCTGTTACATTAAATATTGGAGTATTAATATCTTCTATAACTTGAACAACCGTATCAAAAATACAAAAATTAGGTCCTTCCAATTTTAAACTATAAATCCCAGCTTTTGAAAATACTGGAATGGAATCAGTAGTGGTAATAAATCCTAGTGCTGACCAAACATAAGTTATTTTAGGTGAATTCAATTTGACTTTTGCCTGTGCTGTTAATTTCATGCAATTAATAGTATCAATCAATATATTAACTATCTTAGGCTTCAAAGTATCATATTTGAGTGTAAAAGAATCAAGGGCAACACAACCATTGACATCTGTTATCCTAACAACATATTTACCTATAATCGGATTAGAAATACTTCGCACATAAGATTTTTGATTGAGTGGATTCGTCCACTCAACTGAATCCTGAGTATTTAAATTTAATACTTCAATTTTTGGATTAGTTTTAATGCGACAGTTGATAGATGTGTCGGAAATATTAAATTTAGGAATGGTAATTTCTGAAACAACTTGAATGGAATCATAGGTCACACATCCAAATTGGTTGGTTCCCTTAGCAAGATATTTTCCTGCTAGTTTAGAATTAATTATTTTGCCATTAATCGTTTTTGAGTCAGGCAAAATCCACTGCACATTGAGATTAGGGTCATTAGAATTTGATTTCAAAGTGCTGATGGGATTTCGACATCGCAAGGTATCTGCTGACAAATTTAATGGAGTAAATTTTTTATTTGATATGACATCTATTTTTGAACTCGCCTTGCAACCATTTGAGCCTGTCGCCTCAATCGTATGAATACCTGGAACATCTGTTTTCAGGGTTGCTAGCCTTGAGGTATCTCCATTCGGCTTGGTCCATCTAAAAACTGTCAATGGATCAGGTGCACTTGCCCTTAAATCCACAGATGTCTTTATACAATCAATGGTATCCGTAATAATATCAATAATTGGCTTTATCGTATCATAAACGATTTCAACGCTATCAACATTTATGCAGCCGTTTATCCCAATTGAATTAAAGTAATACCATCCTGCATCATACACAACAATATTTTCATGATTAGAAGTAAAATTATTGGGTCCTCTCCATCTAATCGTATCAATACTATATTGTAACAACAATACAATTTCCGAAGAGTCCTTTATGCAAGTTAATGGATTTCGTTTAATTCCAACAACTGGTGAATACTTGTTTTTATTTATATCTATAGATTGTTGGGATGTGCAACCAGATGCTGATGTTACCACTAATTTATAAATTCCAGGTTCACCAACAGTAATATCTTTTTTAGTCTCTCTAAAATTCGAAGGTCCTGACCAAGCAAATAATACACCATCCGGGCAATCAACCAAAATATGTGCACTATCTCGACTACAATCAATACTATCCGACTTAATCCTTATTAGTGGTCTATCATTAGATTCAAAAACGGTTAACGTGTCGACTGATTGACATCCGTTCGCTAAAGTTACGATCACCTTATAAAGTCCTCTTTCATAGATCCATGGATCTTTTGCTTTGGACGAAAATCCAACAGGTCCTGACCATTGGTAGGTATAATTTGTACTTGTTGGCATACTATGATTTAAAAAAATTTGAATACTATCTTGGTTGCATGGTAATTCATTGGCATTCAAATTAAAATCTGGAGCAATAGTATCTATACTAACCAACAAAAAAGTATCCAATATACAACCTGCAGTGTCTTTAATTTTGATATTATATCTTCCAGGACATGTTATAATTTGGTCTTTTGAACTTGAATCTATGATACATGGACCTTGCCAGGAAATTGATTCAAGAGGATCAAGTATGATTGGATTTAAATAAACTGTATCATGATTACAAGAAATGGTATCCACCCGACAAGAGAAATCAGGTATTTTGATTACAGATCTTACATTGAAAATAGTATTCGATTCACATCCATTTGTTCCGGTAAGTTTTAAATTATACTGGCCTACAGCAGTAGATTTGATTAATGTATCAGAATTATTCAAAATATTAGGTCCCGACCATTCGAATGAGGATAGACTATCCCGATTGGCAATAAAAAAAATAGTTGAAGTGTCAAGTCTACATGTAATATCGGTAACATTGATTTGAGGAATTAATTTATTCTTATTTTCTAAAACCGATACATTTATACTGTTAGAACAACCATTAACATCAGTAACTATTACCTGATAAATGCCACCTTTAGTAATGACAACATCAGAATCATTACTGATGGTATTCATGCCATCCGACCAATTCCATTGTGGTGTATTGATATTCGTTTTTGCTGAAATAATAACTTGAGATTTAAGGCAGGTTATGGTATCTGGATTTACTTCAAGATCAGGTATTGCTCCATTCTGGATTACTGTATATTCGATAGAATCGATGCAACTACCCTTTTCAATAATCAGCTTATAAGTTCCAGGTTTATTCACCTTTGGCCTAAGCAAATCAGTAAGATCTGAAAAATTACCATCAAGGGTAGACCATTTTATATCTGCACCTGTTGGAAATGTAGATGTTGATATATCAATTACTACAAATGATCTAATACAATTGATTTCTTCAATGGGCTGCTTGAGTTGAATAACTAAATCTATTAAAGATAAATTCAAATGAACCAAAGAATCGCAACCATTAGTAGCTGGCAAAACAACATCATATTGGCCTGCAATACTAAAACTTTGATTGCCAATTAAAAAATCATAACCTTTACAAATGGATACCGTTAAATCTACTGGCTTTGGTATTGCTTTAATTTCCAAATTAATACAATCCTGAGACAGACCAGCACAAATGCCAAATTTATTAGCAGTTAATTCATTTTCAAAAGTACTTAAACGATAATTTTGTCCAGTTTTAGGAATTGCATTGCTATCAACTTTTGAATAAGAAATTCCGCAAATTTTATAATTTCCAGGAGGCGTGTTACGAAAATCTAGTGATTTAGTTCGTTCAATGATGATATCATTTTTTGAAATTAAATATTGATAATCATAAGTATTTGGATCTGGAATAAACGCAGGCTGGATTGGTAAAAATGGTAAATTTAAATTGGCGTCACCTTCACAAAAGGATTGTGCCGGAACATTAAAATATCCACCATTCGGACTGCAATCTTTACAGACTATGCCTGAGTTATCGCAAAACAATAAACAAAAACTTTCAATATGCCCTTCATAAAACAAATCATCATCTTTAACAATTAATGTCCATGTTCCATTAACACTTCCCTGATTAAAATCTTCCAAATTACCTTTATGTGGATAATAGGTTCCATTGAAAAATTGTCCTAATATTCCCCAAGGCTGAATATTATCCCACCTTGGTTTAAATCCAGCATCCGGAATTGCAATTTGGCTAAATGGAACAAATACGACATTCCATTTTGATAAGTTGGTGTTACCACTTGAACCCACAGGGCCAATTAAAGTAATGGATTGACCTGAGGGTGACAGCAATTCAATGGTAAGATCTCCTATAAATTTATGATCAAATTTAATTCGTACTCCACAGACGCCTTGTAATGGAGAAGCTAAATCATTCAACAGTGCTCCAGAAATCTGAAATCTTAAAGTTTGGGTAGTTTTATCTTTTATGATAAGATTGGTATCTATGCAACACCATTGAGAAAAGGTATTATCAACCTTTAATATTAATAATAATAATAATATTAAATACCGTCTCATTTCTATTAACATTCAAGCTACATTGGCCTAAGATTCTGTAAAGATACCGCTATATTCGATTAGTTAAACACTTAAAGATTGTATTAACATGTTAAGGTAAGCTCATCAATCCCTAATCCTATGATCCAATAAAATTTAAAATCGTTGCTCTAATAAACATCCTTTTATAAAAATAGACCTTCTGCATTAACTCCAGAAGGTCTATTTATAAATTTTATCGATGATTATTTGGTTATTGTGAATTTCTTGATCAAATGATTTGCTTCAGAATTCAATCTCAAAAAATAAGTTCCTTGCGGAAGGTTTGACAAATCTAGTTTTTTTGAATTTAAAAATTTTCCTGTTGTTTTTTCATGAAAAAGTTCATTTCCAATGAGATCTGTAACAATTAGGTCCGTATTTCCATCTATTGGTTCTTCCATTTGAATTTCGAAAGTCCCAAAATTAGGATTAGGAAATATTTCCATTTGTTTAACTTGATTCCTAATACTTGCAGGATCATTCAAGCCGAACCCGGGATCTGAAATAATTTTTTTCTTTTTATTGGGTCTATCTGGACACAATACAGGGGAAACCACTGTAATGTAATTTTGTTTAATGATAAAACTAGAACCATTAGAATTCTTTACGGTAAGTTTAACGGTGTATATACCAGATTTTTTGTATAATACTTTGGGGTATTGGATAGTGGAAGTAGCAGGTTCTCCGCCTTCAATCTGCCATAACCAATCGTTTACATCTTTGGAAGAATGGTCATTAAATTGAACAAAATCTCCGGCGCAAACTTTAAATGAGTTTACACTAAAATCTACTTTAGGAATTAGATATACAACAACTTGTTTTATTAGTTCCTGAGTTCCACAAGAATTGGTGATTTTTAAACTCACATTGAATTCACCTTCAACATTATAAACATGGCTTGGTGATATTTCAGTACTTGTAGTATTATCGCCAAAATCCCACAAATATGAATTACCAAACTTTGATGTATTCGTAAAAAACACTTCCGTTTTTACAATATTTGAAGTAAAAGAAGGAATAGGCATAGATTCAACTGTAATAAATTGAGTCTTGGTGGTAGTTTCCCTATCAGGTCCATTAATTGCAACCAAGGTAACATCGTATTTACCTGGTGTATTATAAACAACAACCGGATTTAACAAATTACTTGTACTTGGATTGCCTCCAGGGAAAGTCCATTCGTATGAAATTGCATTGGTTGAAGTGTTTTCAAATTGAACAGTAAATGGTGCACAACCTAAAGTATTTGGAACCTTAAAATTAGAACCTAAAGCTTTGGCAATTTCAACTTTTTGAGTATCGCTGGTAGTGCCGCAGCTGTTTACAGCTTTCAAAATAACTGTATATAAACCTGGCCCAGCATAACTGTGTGAAGGGTTGGGTTCTGTACTTGACTTATTATCTCCAAAATCCCATGAATAGCTGGTCGCGTCAATGGAAGTATTTGTAAAATCAATTAATGTACCTACAGGTGGTGCATGAGTAAAGGATGCAATCGGAATGGTATCTACAGTTATATATCCGTTTTCAACCTTTACAGAAGTAAATCTTGCATTTTTTGCGGTTAATTTCACGTCAAAAACCCCTTTTCTTGGGTAAACAATCACAGGAGGATCCTTTAATGTGGATGATGATGGTGTCCCACCTGGAAAATCCCAAATAAATGTATTTGAATTTGAGGAAGATAAATTTTTATATTTCACTTTTAATGAAGCACAACCTCTTACTACATCAGCTGAAAAATTTGCTTCATTCTGTGTAACCACTGTCACTTTAATGGTTTTCTTAACCGTACCGCAACGATTGGTAACTTCAAGATCAACATTGTATATTCCATCATTAGCATAAGTATGCTGAGGCTCGAATTCAGTTGAGGTAGCTCCATCACCGAATTTCCAAAGATAAGTATCTCCGTACATTGAGTTATTTGTTGTGGTCATATCTCTATCGATGATAAAATAATCAAAAGCAGAAACTGCTTTAATTTCAACATCAATATATTGATTAAATGTTATTACATCAGAACCAAAAGAATTAGTAACTCGGAGCGTCACATCGTATACCCCTCTTGTATTATAGGTTATCAACGGATTCTGTTGATTAGAAGAGGATGGTGTACCACCAGGGAATGTCCAGGCCCATGATGTTGGCCCACCAGAAGACAAATCTGTAAACTGTACTTTATTATTCGTTGGAACGCAAATAACAGTCGAATTGGCTTTAAAATTTGCAACCGGTGCGGCTCCTCCTGAACTGCATCCCCCTGCACAACCTCTTGAATTTGCAAAATTACTAATTGCAGTAATTGAAGGTGCGGACCAAATGTTAGAACCATTTACTGAAGGAGCCATAATATATGGTGAACCTGATGCATCATGACCATAATTAAAATTATGTCCCATTTCATGCGCTTGAAGGTTTCTAAGATTTCCACCACCTGTTCCAAAATCGCTACACACATTGTACCTTAAGTTGCCACATACTGTGCCAACCCATGCTAAGCCTACGGCACCGCTGGTATATTTTCTGGTCCAGGCAGTTGCCAAACCATAAGAAGCTCCTCCGTAACCACCGCCATTAGCCCAACTGACATGGGTATCCAAATGAGCATTTATATTATTAATACCATTCCAGGGATCACTTCCAGTAGATGTAGCGACGAATATGGTTGAAATGTTTAATTCAATACTATGAGTAAATTCATTGTCATAATTGGTCTGAACATTGGCTAAGACCCCCGTACACCAAGCATCCGTACCATTTCCTCTAACTAGAAATACTGTATAATCATTGGCTAAAGCAACATCAAATGCAATACAATGAGATCTGTTTTCATTCCCTAAGGCATCATCAGCAATGTGTGAATTATTTTTTAATTCATCGAATCCACATTTTACTGCTGCATTAACGAGTACATCACTTTCTTTGTAAACAACCAAAAGATCTTTTGGTGCATTTTGCACAAAACCGTAGGCTGGTTCAAAAAAATATTTTACACCATTATCTTCAATAAATCCATAAAAGAATTGATCACTAATGGTTAAACTTCCCATATGACCTTGGGATGCATTAGTGGTAATGCGATAGGTTTTAATTCGTCCATCTTTTGGAATTTTAACAACACCTTGGTCAGTACCAAGTTGAAGAAAATAATCAGACTTTAATAAATCATATTCAAATAAGTCTAAATCTAGACGTTTAGAACCTAATTGTAGATCTAAATTCTGATGAACTGACCTAGATTTGAGAGCATTTTGAACCGAGTTAACATCAAGGGAAACTAACTCATAATTAGAGAAAACAGTATTTAAAACAGGCTTTACTATTTGATTTTCAACCGTATTAGCTTTAAATTGTTGAGCTAACACCATGGTAGAAAACAATAAAGTAAACAAAAGGAAAAATTTAAATTTCATGATTGCGTTAATTTATTAGACTGCAAGTTAAAAAAAAGTCCAAATTTGCACGGAATTATAACAATTCTAAGTTTATATTTTTATTAATAAAATACATAATTAATTATATTTCAATATGTTAAACATAAATAAAAAACATCTTTGTTTGTCTATTTTTATCCTTGCGATTGGATTTTTAGGAAGCACCCAAATGTTGGCTCAAAAAAAATCCAAAAAGAAAGAAAAAGAACCCCAAGTAAATATCTGGAAAGACCGAATGTGGTATGGTGGTGGCGTAAGCCTAGGATTTCAGACAGCTACCTTAGGAAATGGAGTTAATGGTAATATATTTCAAATCGGAATATCCCCATTGGTTGGATATAAAATTAATTCTTTTTGGTCAGCCGGACCTAGGGTTGAAGTAGTTTATACCGGCGGTAGATTTTCAGCGCCACCAGATATTTGGAAATACAATGCTGTCGAATATGGATTTGGGGTATTTTCACGACTTAAATTTTTAAAAGTATTATTTGCACATTTTGAGTATTCCGTATATAATGAAATTGATCAAAATGAGTCTTTAATTTTACAAAATAATCGTTTAATAGCTCAAAGGAAGACAAGTAATCGGTTACTAGCTGGATTAGGCTATAATGGTGGAAATGAAATCGATTATGAATTTTACCTTATGTATAATTTTTTAGCAGATAAAGAATCCGTACAATTACCCATTCAATATAGAATAGGATTCACCTATTTATTTTAGAATTGAATACTAATACCCAGATTCCAGTGCCTTAATGCTTGTGGAAAAACTCCCTTGTAAGCATTATACTCAGAACTAGTATTACTTAAATATGGATCACTACCTATATTTATTGATTCTGTAGATTTAAATCTAGTACTCCAACCATGCGTACTGAATCTGGTGTTAGTTAAATTAGAAACCTGAAAATAGCTACTCCATTTAGCATATTTAAATGGTAAGTTAAAATTTAGTCTACAAGAACTGTATGAGTAATCGGGTAAGTGCGAATCGCTATAATTCGCCAAATTTAAATATTGACTACCTACCCACTTTTGATTGAATGCAAGACTTAATACTTCTATTTTGTGACTACTGAATAATAATGGAATCTTGACTTGTAAAAATAAAATACGATTTGGAGAAAAAGTTAAATCAACATTATTATGTTCAACTAATTCTTGATTTATCAATTCGTAATTAACATTATAAACAGGCAACTCTTCCACATAATGAATTACTTTATTCAAAGATAGATTACCATTCAAGTCCAATTGCAGGTACTTAAATACATTCAGATGAGTTAATAATTCAACTCCTCTTCTAAATGACCTAGGCACATTAATTCGTAAAGGTTCACCTGTATCGTTTAATCCCCCATTATAAGCTAATTGATTTCGATATTCCATAACATAAGAATTTAAAATCAATTGACTTTTTTGAGATTGCAATTTAATTCCTAGTTCAAAGTCCAGTAAATTTTCTTTCTTCACATCAGCATTACTTAAAAGATCTTCCCGATACGGTTCACGTTGGTAAAATGATGTTGAAAAACTGGTCTCAATCTTTGAATTCAATTTATAATTGACTAGTAACTTGGGACTCCACATCCAAGCATTGAAATTCCGATGAATTGTACCGTAAACATCATCAAGGCCATCGATTTGATAGGCAATATATCTGGTTTGCAATTCACCATTGATAGCACATCTGGAATTCACTTTATAATTCAATTTACCACTCCAATTGAGTTCATCTTTCTTCCCAGTATTATCATAATAATTTGAACCCAAACCCTTCACTTGAGTCAAATTAGCCCATACAACCTGTCCAAAATGATATCCCTGATAATGACTATAACTTAACGATACCTGACTTGAAAAATATTTATTCCAGGATGTTTCGACACCGGCATTCATAAATATAAAATGATTGGTCAACCATTTTAATCTAATAATGTCAGCACTACTAGTATCAGGATGAATTAGTCCAAATTCGCGTAATGTTTTATTCGCTTTATAATTCTCATAATATCCATTTCCATAAGTATATTGACCACTTAAACTAAAATTGGATTTTTTATTTAAAATGTGGTTATAAAACAATTGGACATGTGTTTGTTTGTAATCATCATTTTCATTTTCATAGGGTGAATCACTTTTTTCCTGCCCTGCGCTATTGTATGTATACAATGAATCAATATCAAAATACTGTATGGGTAAGCCGAACCATGCCTGACCGGTAACTTCAGTGCCATGAATGACATTACAACGAATGCTATAATTTTTTTTAATTTTAGCCATGCTTAAAAATAATGACCTTAACTTACTTTTAGATCTATCAATAAATCCATCAGAATCTAAACGCGAATAACGAAATTCAATATTATACGCATCTTCAAATAATCCTGTATTTAGATTAACTGAAAATTTTCTGGTATGATAATCCCCAAAGCCAGTACTAACTAATGCAAAGGGTTTAAAATAAAGTTTATTTAAAAACAAGTCTATAGATGCTCCAAATGCACCAGGGCCATTGCGACTTGGCACAAATCCCGACGAAACAGTTAATTCATCTGTACTGGTTAATATATCCGGAATATCAACAAAATAAGCAATCGAAGATTCTGCATCATTCATTGGTATCCCATTTAAATTAATCTGTATATGAGTCGGATCAACGCCTCTTAATCTAATGCCAGTATATCCTAAGCCATTACCTGCATCCGACTGCACCTGGGCTGAGGGTAATGCATTTAATGTATAAGGAAGATCTTTAGTTTGGTCGAGATCCCGAATTGCATTCTCGTTTAAACTAATTTGTGAAACTGCTTGCTGCTGGTGCCATTTATCACCATAGACTACAATTTCATCAAAATTAATTCGTCTTTCTAAAACCACTGAAAAGTTAACATTTTGAGATAAAACATCAATTTTACGATATTCAGTATCGTACCCATAATCGATGGATAATGCATATGAACCAGAAGGTATGGAATCAAATAAATAAAACCCTTTTTGATCTGTAAATACAGTTAGATTCAATTGTGTGATTCTAATTTCAATATGCTGATGTGGGAGATTTGCTTCATCCAAAATATAACCTGATACCTTCCATTGAGCAAATGAAAAAATAGGTAAGCATAAAAAGATAAGTAGACGCATCTTATTTAATAAATTAAAGATAAAACAATAGATGCGCGATTTGCATTACTTCCCTTGATAGCATTACCTAACCAGGTTCAATGGGTATAATCTCAGCCAGTAAAATTTACAATACGGCACCCCTTTAACGGATCAAAGATACATGAAATTGAGAAAACGATTGATATAAAATTTCGCATTTGAAATTCTTTGTTGACCACTCCCTGTGATAAAATAAAACGGCACCTTCAATTGGTATAGTTCAAATAGATATTCCTTTGATATGAATGCCCTAGAATGCTCATCTTCCCGCAATGGATCAAAAGTCCATGGCAAATCATCCATGCATAACAAATATGCATCTGGTTTGACTTCATTTAAAGCTTTATGAAGCCAGGGATCTACCTTCCCAAACTTCAATCTGGACCAAATGATATAGGTTAAAAGATCTGTATCCTCTAATTGTAAGACATTAATCCTACCACTTGATTTTGAGCAATTAAGTTGCGATTGGGCCATGATATTCAAGTCATTATAAGAATATAGCCCTTGAGATTTTTGTAAAAAAAATCGCGCTTGTTCTGGAATCAGCGTACATTTGTAGTGATTTGACAAGATTAAAGCTAAACTGGTTTTACCGGTAGATTCCGGTCCTGTCAGAACAATTCTCATCCAAAACGTTTTATTTAGAAATTATTTGTTAAATTATGCATGATATAGAGCCTTTTTATAAATGGCGCGATTTTTATATAAGTGAGGAAGACAAGGACTCACCTTTTTACAAAATGACCTATAATGAATTTGCATATACTAACAAAATCTATAATTATTATGTTCACCCTCAATGGGATCAATTTGGATCTGAAACAATGTACATTAAAATATTGTTTGCGGATTATGAAGACGGATTTGGTATCTTAGAATTAATTGGTGAGTGGAATGATTGTATTGGAAATGATATTATGTATTTAAAAAGGGACATCATAGATGTAATGATTAAATCAGGAGTTAACAAATTTATCCTTCTGTGTGAGCATGTTTTAAATTTTCACGGTTCAGATGATTGTTATTATGAAGAATGGAAAGAAGATGTAGAAGATGGAGGATGGGTTTGTTTTGTAAACACCTTGCCTCATGTACTTGAAGAAATGAAGCGTACCATGATTCAATATCATATTCATATTGGTGAATCATTTAATGATATTAACTGGAGAAAGATGACACCTAATTATTTAATGGAATTCATTGAAGACAAGATATTAAGTTAATGGAAACAAGTATTACTAAATCGGGATTTGTTAGTATTATTGGTCTACCTAATAGTGGTAAATCTACTTTAGTAAATGCATTTATCGGCACAAAAATGTCTATTGTTTCACATAAAGCACAAACAACCAGACAACGTATTTTTTCAATCTACACAAGCTCAGACACTCAAGTTGTATTTTCCGATACTCCAGGATGGATAGATCAAGCTAGATATCCTTTACAACATATAATGAATAACAATGTAGATGAATCAAAAACAGATGCAGATGTTATTCTCATCGTAGTCGACACTACTCAAAAACTCCAATTATCAAAAAATCTTTTGGATGATCTCATATTTATTGATGCTCCAAAATTATTAGTTGCAAATAAAATTGATCGCATTTCAGAATACATGCTTGATCAAATATTATTACCAATAAAAGAACAAATCAAACACGACGAATTTTTTGCAGTATCTGCTTTAAATGGAATTGGAGTGGATGCATTAAAAAACAGAATACTGGAACACATTCCGGTACACCCACCCTATTTTCCAGAGGATATAAGTAGTGACCGCCCTATTCGGTTTTTTATTAGTGAATTAATTCGGGAACAAATTTACTACTTGTTTGAAGATGAAATTCCATACAGCACTTTTGTTCATGTTACAGCTTGCAAAGGAGTCGATGATCAAGCACCAATGGCTGTAATATCTGCTATCGTATATACTAATAAACAAAGTCAAATTCCAATATTATTAGGAAAAGGAGGCATTAAAATCAAACAACTCGGCATAAAAGCAAGGGAAGAAATTGAAAAATTTTTAAATCAGAAAGTATATTTAGATTTAAGCGTTAAACTTAAGAAGGATTGGCGAGATAATACTGAATACATTGAAAAAACAGGAATATTAAGATGAGATTTACAGCAGCAATTGTCGGGAGACCGAACGTAGGAAAATCAACATTATTCAACCGATTGATTGGATATAAAAAATCCATAGTTGATGATATAAGTGGGGTTACAAGAGATCGAATATATGATGTCTCTGAATGGAATGGAAAATCATTTTATGTAGTAGACACTGGAGGATTTGTGGCTCACTCTGCGGATATATTCGAAAAACAAATTCGCCGACAAGTTGAACTTGCAATCGCAGAGGCAAGTGTTATTATTTATATGGTTGATGTAACAACCGGCATAACAGATTTGGATTTATTTGTCGCAGAATTGTTAAGAAAAGTAAATAAGAAAAAGTTCTTAGTGGTTAATAAAGTAGACAATCATGAGCGGCTGATGGCGGCAAATGAATTTTGGTCTTTGGGTTTTGAAGAAATGTACTGTATATCATCCATGACAGGCAGCGGCACAGGAGAGTTATTGGATGCCATTACTGCCTTAGTTCCTGAGGAAGAAATCAGCTTACCAAACATTCCAAAATTTGCAATTATAGGTCAACCTAATGTGGGCAAATCATCGTTAATCAATGTGTTTCTAGATGAAGAAAGAAATATGGTTACAGATATTGCTGGCACAACTCGTGATCCCATTCATACAGAATACAATAAATTTGGAAAAAACTTTATGATTATTGATACTGCGGGTATCAGAAAAAAATCAAAAGTTTTTGAAGATTTAGAATTTTACTCAGTCATTCGCGCTATTAAATGCATCGAAGAATCGGATGTATGTTTCCTCATCATTGATGCTACTTTAGGAATAGAATCACAAGATATGGAACTAGTATCTTTAGTTGTTAAAAGAAATAAAGGACTTGTGGTATTAGTGAACAAATGGGATTTAATTGAAAAAACAACCAATACCGCCAAAGAATTCGAAGCACGAATTAAGGCTAAAATAGCACCTTTTGATGATATTCCCATTATGTTTATTTCAGCTAAAGAGAAACAACGTGTATTTCAAGCATTGGAATTAGGTCTAGAAGTTTATGAACGCAGAGCTCAGAAAATTAAAACTTCAGAACTCAATGAAAAAATGTTGGAGGCCATTGGTAAAATACCACCACCATCTTTTAGAAATCATTTAATTAAAATCAAATACATAACACAAATTGATAAAGAATATCCAGTTTTTGCATTCTTTTCAAACTATCCGGATCAAATTAAAGCATCTTACAAACAATTTATTGAAAACCAATTAAGAACCCTTTACAATTTTAAAGGAGTTCCTATTCGATTAGTATTCAAAGAAAAATAAAATGACCATCACGCCTACTGAATTCGAAGGACTATTTATCATACAGCCATTAGTATATAATGATGCCCGTGGATATTTTATGGAAACCTATAATGAATCGGTGCATTTAAATAATAATTTGAATTACAAATACATTCAAGATAATGAATCCCTATCACAATATGGTGTCATTCGTGGACTTCATTATCAAAGAAACCTCGATGCACAAGTTAAACTCGTTCGAGTTACTTTAGGTAAAGTTATTGATGTTGTATTAGACTTAAGACCAGATCAAAAAACCTTTGGCAAACATTTCAGCATCATTTTGTCTTCTGAAAACAAAACACAACTTTTGGTACCAGTTGGATTTGCACATGGTTATGGAGTTCTAAGTGACACTGCAATATTTAATTATAAATGCACAGCGCTTTACAACAAAAACGCAGAAGGAGGCGTAAATCTAAATGATGAACAATTACAAATTGATTGGCGCATTCCTAAATCAGAGCAACTGATTTCTAGTAAAGATTTGAATTGGCCTAACTTTGGTGATCATCTTCCCTTATGATAAAAATTCTGGTGACCGGAAGCAATGGGCAGTTAGGACAAGAGTTTCAATCCCTGGCAAACCAATATCCAACATTTGAATTTGTTTTTTTTGACCAGCAACAATGGGATATCACAAACGAATCACAAAGTGAAGACATTTTATCTTCTTATAGGCCTCAATTTTTAATCAATACAGCTGCATTTACGGCTGTAGACAAGGCAGAAACAGAACAAGCGATCTGTTTTTTATTAAACGATCATGCACCAACCCATTTATCACAATTGTGCGAACAATATAATATTCAAATGATACATTATTCTAGCGACTATGTATTCGGAGGAGATTCTATGGTTCCCATCCAAGAAAATGCTCAAACAAATCCTCAAGGTGTATATGCAATGTCCAAAGCATTTGGAGAAAAGCATATATTAGCATCAAATCCGAAGACTATTATCATCCGAAGTTCATGGATATATTCATCGTTCGGGCATAATTTTGTAAAAACTATGTTGCGATTAGCCAAAGACAAAAAAGAGCTTTCAGTTGTAAGTGACCAGACCGGATCTCCAACTTATGGCAAAGATTTATGTATAGCAACTTTGGCTATCATTGAACATTTTAGTAAAACTAATGAACCCAGCAAAGGTCGAATATATCATTATTCTAATTCAGGGTATACCACCTGGGACGAATTGGCTCGTGAGATATTTTCCTATAAAAAGATAGATATTAAGGTTAATTCTATTTCCACTCAAACATATAATGCCCCTGCACCAAGACCAAAATTCAGTGTTCTGGATTGTACTAAAATAAAAACAACATTTGATATAACAATACCGTTTTGGAAAGATAGCTTACACGATTGCTTAGATCTTATTTCAATTTAAAACATGAGTTGGAAAAAACTAAACAGACTATTTCTTACTATTTTAGTAATCGCTTATATACCAACGATCATAAAGGCAACTCATAATAGGGCTGGCGAAATAACCTATGTTCAACTATCTGATAATTATGTGCGTGCAATAGTAACTACTTATACGAAAACCTCAAGTAGCAGTGCAGATAGGGATACTATCACCATATCCTGGGGCGATGGATCATTCTCATCAGCAGGTAGAACCAATGGAAATGGAACAGAGTTTCCGAACGACATTAAAAAAAATATCTATATAGCTGAACATCAATATCCAGGGAGAGGAACCTATGACTTAGGTATGGTGGACCCTAACAGAATAGATAATATTTTAAATATTGATCCACCCAATTCAGTTAATATTCCATTTTACATACAATCTACTATAACATTATTTAACACCACGTTCCAGGGTATTAATCATTCGCCAATACTTTTGCAAGCACCTATTGACTTTGCCTGTCTCTACCAGACATTTACTCATAATCCTTCAGCTTTTGATGAAGATGGAGATAGTTTGGCCTACGAATTGGTTATACCCTTAATGGATCGAAATCTTCCAGTTCCAAACTATTTATTTCCCAATCAAATTAAATCAGGCTTGAATAACAATATCTATTTAGATCAATTCAGTGGAACTTTTATTTGGAATGCACCCCAAATGGCTGGAGAGTACAATATAGCTATTGCAATTTATGAATTCAGAAAAGGAGTTCTCATAGGCAAAATAATACGCGATATGGAAATCCTGGTTCAAGAAAGCTGCTCTATGAATTCACCGCCTGTAATAACCACAATACAAGATACATGTGTTATAGCGGGTACTTACTTGGAAATACCCATTCTTATTAACGACACCGATGTAGGTAATAAAGGAGGATTCGTCAAAGTGGAAGCTGCAGGTGCACCATTTGTAATTGTGGATAATGCATCCGTTCTTTTTCCTTCAGGATTTAACAAACCCATAATAAATGGAAAATTTATCTGGCAAACCAATTGTACACATATTCGAAAAGAATTTTATAATGTAACCATAAAAGCAACGGATAATTTTTTTGATACGACTGGGTTAAGCACAACCCAGACCATACGAATAAAAATTATTGGCCCACCTCCCATTGATTTGAAATCAAAAATAATCAATAATCAGATAGCGTTAAATTGGAATAAACCCTATGTTTGTGATTTTGACAGTACCCATTTCAGAGGTTTTTCGGTGTGGCGAAAAATCAAAAGTCAGTCCTTAATACAAGACACTTGCAATCCAGGACTTGAGCATTCCAATTATCAGAAAATTGCTTTTTTGATCAATTCTTATCTACTACAAAATTATTTTTATTTAGATACCAATATTAATCCCGGACAACTCTATTGCTATAGGGTTCAGGCTGAATTTGCTAAAATAAGCACCGCTGGTTTTCCATATAATTTTGTAGGGTCCTTGGCTTCAAATGAAACTTGTAACTATTTACAAATTGATAAACCCATACTTTTAAATGTTGATGTTATCAACACTGATCCAAACCTCGGCAGTATAGACATTAAATGGGCCAAACCAAATCCAAATTTTTATGACACCATTGTACATCAACCGCCCTATACTATAAAATTATTTTATTCTTATCCTAACCATTCGCTATCTGAAATAATAAGTTACACCAAAACGTATTCAAGTTATTCGAATGTCTTAGATACGAATTTCACTCACAAGAATTTATCCACAGATCAATTTCCTTATCAATATTTGGTACAATTCATATCATCTGATGGTTTTATTGCTCAATCAGATTCAAGTGAAAGCATTTATTTAAATGCAAAAAATCAAAATGGAGGTGTTCAATTGAGTTGGAGTAATAATACATCTTGGAGCAATTACTTATTTTCAATTTTCAGAAAAGAAGAAAATAGCGTTCAATTTGATAGCATAGGACAAACGAACACCATACAATTTATTGATTTAACAGCGGAACAACAAAAAAAATATTGTTATTATGTTACATCTTACGGATCTTATGGATTTCAGGGTATTGATTCGATTTTAATCAATCATTCAAATATAAGTTGTATAAAAGTTATGGATGATAGTCCGCCCTGTTGCCCAAAATTAAGTGTTAAAGGTTCATGTGACGAAAACAATAATGCCGAACTCTTCAATACTCTAAGTTGGAACAATCCTAATGTAGATTGTCCCATAAAAGATGTGGTTGGATATGAAATTTATAAATTAAATAAATCTAATCAACGCGAACTTCTAATAAAAATAAATGACCCGACCAGATTGAATTACATACATGAATATTCTATAATAGAACCTTTATGCTACGAAGTCATTTCCATTGATTCAAGTGGTAAAAAATGTGAATCTCCTATAAAAATATGTGCAAATTATTGCCCTGCTTATGAGTTACCTAATACTTTTACTCCAAATGGGGATGGCCACAATGATATATTTAAACCAATAAAAAATAAATTTATAGAACGGGTAGAATTTCAGGTAGTAAATCAATGGGGAGAATTAGTGTTCCGGACCGAGGATCCAAATCTAAATTGGAATGGAACAAATTTGAAAGGTTCTATTTTATCTGATGGCGTATATTATTATTCATGCAAAATATTGCCCTACCCCTCGACTCAACCACTCAAAGATTTGATGATTAAAGGATTTATTGAATTACTAAAAGGCAAATAAATTATGTTTTCAGGAATTGTTGAAGAAATCGGAATCATTCATGAATGCCGCAAAGAAAAATACAACGTAATTTTGGATATAAAGGCTTCCTTTTCCAATGAATTACATATCGATGAAAGTGTGTCACACAATGGTGTTTGTCTTACTGTCATTAAAAAAAATAAATCTACATATCGTGTAGTTGTTGTAGAGGAGACTTTATCAAAAACAAATCTGGGTTCATTAAAAAAAGGAGATCCCGTAAATCTCGAAAGATCATTAAAAGTTTCTGATCGAATCAATGGCCATTTTGTTCAAGGACATGTGGACTGTGTGGCGAAGTTAATTCGGATAAAAGAATTAAATGGAAGTCATCTTTTGTCTTTCAAACTAAAAAAAAATCAGCAATACCATTTAATTGGGCGCGGATCCATAGCCATCAATGGCACCAGTCTCACTCTAGCAAATATTCATAAAAATGAATTTGATATTGCCATTATTCCTTACACCTATTCCAACACCATCTTTAAACATATGAAAGAAGGGGATTATGCCAACATAGAATTTGACATGTTAGGTAAATATATTTTTTCCTACTTAAAAAATAATGTATTAAAATAAAGTTATTCCTTATTAAAGTTCAGAAACGGATAGGTTAAATCTCGAAATGAAGGAGTCAATGTATCATCGTCTTCAAATAATATCAAGTGCGTTTTATTCAATTTACCCTGTCTTAATGCATATCGGCACAGACATAAGGAAGGTTCAGATGACTGCTTATGTTTCACTACAACCAAATCCAACAAATACAAGCGCTCTAATGTCATCCTAAAACTTAATTCGGTTTCAAAATGATAAGGAATCACCATACAAACACACCCATCATGAACTAAATGCCGGTTACAAAAAGAAGCAAAAGAATCAAAATTAAAATGAGTGGCGTGCCTTTGCCTTTGTCGCTCAAGATTAGCAGGCAACAAACTGGATTTAAAATACGGGGGATTACAAATGATTAAATCTAAGGGTATTAAATCAGTGTCCAGTTCATTGAAATGCTTATGAACAAATGAAACATTTGCTGCAAAAGGTATCGCAGCTTTGTTTCTAATTGCCAACTCAACAGCTTGACTTGAAATATCGACTCCAAGGATTAGTGCGTCACGATGATGTTGAGCTAACATAAATGACAGTATTCCTGATCCACAGCCAATGTCAAGGGCAGAAGAAAAAACAAATTGTGAAGCCCAAGCTCCTAATAGAATACTATCTGTGGAAGTCTTCATGACACTTTGGTCATGAATCAAATCAAATTCTCTAAATTTAAAATGATCAATGTCTTTATCATTCATTCTTAGGTGACTTATGGAACAATATCTGCAAGCGTCCTAATCAGTAATTGTTTAGACGTAAATTGCGATACAATTGCTGTGATACTTACCGGAGTTACATTAAATGCAGTTCCAGAAAAAAGTGCCTGACTTCTTGTAAACATGTCAATGCTGTTCGTACCATCATTCAATATCACGGTTCCAGAATAAGTCGAACCAGATGATTTAGACATACTAACATTTGAAATTTTCACCAGTTGGCCTTCTAAAGCTTCAAATTGATCAATAACTTGTTGTATGGTCAAATTCTTTGGAGAAATGGTTTGACCAATGTTTATTAAACTTGAATTTGCCAAGGGAACATTATTAATTTGCAATAAACCATTAAATTCTGACAACTCCATTCCCTTCACATTTATTTCTATTTCATCACCAAGGTTATACGGTTGTGTTGCAGTAAACCGTACAGCAATTGCTGAACTATTGTCCTGGATATAGATATTTTGAGCTACAATATTCAAGGCGTTTTTTTCTGAAGTGACAATTCCTTTTATTTTGTAATCATTAGCAATATTTAATTTAGTGCCAGAAAACAAGCTTCTGATTTCTTGGATCGATTTAAGTTCTGTTGTTCCTCCGCCTCCAATAATTGTAACATCCGAAAGATTGCGCAATAATAATTGATTAGAGGTAAATTGTGATGCAATTGCTACGACGTCAACAGTACTGGTAGGAAATACATCATTAGCAAAAGTTGCTATAGTACCACCAACCGTAAAGGCTGTAAATAAATCAATGACATCCGTATTATCATCTACTTTAACAGTTCCACTATAAGTATTCCCGGAAGATTTACTCAACTTTGCATTTTTAATGATCACCAATTGGCTTTCATAATTTTCAATTGAAGTATTTAAATTCTTAATACTTACAATTTTTGGAGTAACTGTATTTCCAGAAGAAATTAATTTAGGTGAGGTGATTTTCAAATTATTCAATTGCAACAATCCTTTAAAATCACTCAATTCAACACCAGTGACTCTTAATTCCAATTCATCTCCCAAATTAAAACTATGTTTAGCCGTAAATCGCAGAGCTATACCAGCTGAAGCATCCTGAAGAAATAAATTTTGTCCATTTATATTATTTGTTGTCCTATCAGAAATAACGACCCCTTTAATTTTATAATTATCGGAAATATTAATTGTAGTCCCAGAAAATAAATTTCTAATTTCTAAAATACTTTTGGAAACATCTTGACCACCGTTACCTCCACAGGGGTCTTTTGTAAATTGGACATCATTCAAATTACGAATCAACAATTGATTATCTGCATTAAATTTTCCAAAAACTCCAACAATAGTACCATTTTTAACAGGAATTTTATCTCCAGAAAAATCTGCAAAATCACTGTTGTGCAAGATAATTTTGTTATTGTCGCAAGATGTTAAATCAAGATTTAGGAATGAGCCGCCACCTGCTGTTGCAAAGGTTTGATTGGGATTTTTGTCTACAAACTCAACATCATCAAATTGGATAAGAGTACTTAATTCACTAAATCTCAAATCATTAATTCGTTTCACTTTCGGAATAACGGTTTGATTTCTAGGGCCGGCAAAAACAAACTGATTAGCCACTGCATCTTCCAATCCGGAGAGACTTGTTCGTCCATTGTTCAAATAAGTTCCTTTACCTAATTGTATAAGTCCGCCGTAATCACCTATCGTTAACCCCTTACATTTCACACCAATTTTCATACCTATAGGAAATGTAGTATAAATGCCTGATCGATTAATTTTAAGTTCAATTCCAGCTGTACTGTCTTGAATAACTATAGTTTTATAAAAATTTCCACTCGCATCATCTGCAATTACAGTGGCAATGATATTTAGTTCATCAGTAATATCTATAAACTTACCAGCAACGTACCTATTTTTCAATTCTGCAATAGATGAATTAGCAGCAAATGGAATTGAATCCATCTTGATTGGAGGAGCATCAAAATCATGCTTTATACATGACACTATAATCAATAGGCAGATACTAAAAAAAACGATTTGTAATTTTTTCATCATAATAAATTTAAATCTTTTCTAATGAAAGACTTATGTTTAAAAAATAATTAATTCCTTGCAGGTTAAAATATTTATTTGGAAATTGATCTAATTGTTTGTCTTTAAAATCAAAGCGATTTTGTTCGAATCCACCTGACACCAGGTTTTTGTTATTTAAAATATTATTTACACTCAAGCTAACACTAGAATAATGTCCCAAAAAACGATAACTTTTAAAAATAAATGCATCTACCACAACTGCAGAAGGTAATTTTTCCTGATCATTAATTTTCTTAAAGGTTTCTCCATCACGATCTAGATCTCCTACAGTTTCTGGAATTCTTTTTAATGGATTAACTTCAACAAAAGATTTATCTAAATATGAAACATTGATTCCAAAAAATCCATTCCTTTTAAAATTATATTTTAAGCCAGCTGTAAGAGCAATCTGGGGTGTACCCGGAATGAAGAAATTCTTTAAATAAATCAAGTGGCTAGCCTCTGCTTTGCTATATTGATCAAAAAGCAAAAGTGTTGGTCTGTTTGAATAAATATAATCCCCCACCTGACCGGCAAAAGTCAATTCAAATCTTGCTGACAAATTATATTCTATAGCTAGATCCAGACCAACATATCTCTGATCCATATGCGTATAAAAGGCATTTATAAATCCACCATTTGCTAATTCTTGAGCTGTAGCATCCTCCAAAGCCTCATCCAAATAAAAATTCTTGTTTTGTGTTAGATCTTTAATTTGTATAGCGTATCCGCCAAGCTGAATTTTGCCACCAGGACTCCGATAAAAATAATGTAAACTGGATTGGTAGACTGTTGCATTGGTAACATCCTGGATCCTATCAGATCTCCATTGAGGATTAATAAAAACATCTGTAAAAAATGGTGCTTTAGAGGCATATGCCAAATTAGCTAAAATATAATTTCTACCATTTAATTTATAGGTAAGACTGGACTTTATTCCATACTGTATAGCTTTAAAAATTTCAGAACTTCCGGATGAATTCTCGAATATCAAATTTTTATAATCACTCTTTCTCCTATCAGATTTATAACCTCCATCTACTCCAAACATTAAATCCCATTTCTTGAATTTATACTCCCATTGAGTGAAGATATCATATCTATAATGCTTAGATGTATAATCATATCCATACCGATCACCTTCATATACTATATGATTTAAATTATTTACATTTGGATGTGCCAGGTTTTGATCATCAACAAAATCTTCTTTGTCCACAAAAAAATCTGCTCCTAATAAATCAGACATAAGCAAATAATTTTCTTTCATTAAATATTCAATTCTATATCCCAATAGAATTGAATTTCTTGACTTGTGCCATTTCAAATTTAAAAAGTGTTCAACATCGGTAGGATCACTGTGCCGTTCATTTAAAAAATATACAGCCCTTCTACCACTTACGGAGTCACTTCCACCATTAATATTTTTTATCGTAGAATATTGATTATAATTTGCTTGATAAAATTGATTCCAATTAATTTGTCGCACATTGACATTATTTTTCCATTCATATGTAACTGCCGCTTTTGATACAGAATCCTGAATGTAGGACGGTAATTTTTGATAATAATCAGGTCTTGGATCAGGCGAGTTGGTCCAATCAATGCTAGAATCAGAACGCTTCCCTTTGGTAGCCATTAAACCAATATTCAATTGAAGGTGATCTGAAAGTTTAGAAGACAAGTTTAAGAAAGCAGTAGGCAATTCTATTTTTGCAATTCTTGAATTTCTTTTTTTACCTGATTGAAAACCCCAATATGAATTATATAAACGATCGTCGCTTAAATCAAAAACTTCCTTAGTCCCCGGGCTGCTTTTTCCTCTTTGCACCGGAGCATTGACCAATAATAACTGAATATCCGTGCGCTTATTTATTTTCTTAGCTAATCCAACATATGCTCCCCATGCATCGTAAAATGTTCCGGGTATAAATCCCTCAAAAGCCCATCTTCGATTCGCACCTAGAACTAAGCTGACCTTGCTTCGATTAAAATGTTTAACATATTGAGCTCCTAATCTATGCGTATAACTTCTATTCGAAACAGAATAATTCAAACTAAGACCTTTTCTATAGGTTACGGGGTTAAAACTAATCCATTGGTTCAAGCCCAAATCACCAAAGTCATCTTCATTACTATTATACCCCATGATACCATCAGTATAATCTGTCAATTTATTTTGCCCAGAAAATATCTGATATGTGGATTTTCCTTGTTGCAAATCATTTAATAAAAATCCATTAAACCCCAGCCTTGACCACTGATCTCCAATACCTCTTAATTTCATTCTAAAGATTCCAAATTGAAATGCAGCAGCTTTTTGGATGGGATCATCAGAACTAGTCAATAAACTGTAAACATCCGATTCATCGGTATCATCAGATTGATCTAACTCTATAGTGGCTATTTCTTGCTGAATTGTTTTAATAGGTACCAAACTGAATATTCGTTTAGTCCCATTTAATTCGTTAAGATTTACTTTTTGTTGTAAAGGGTAGTAGCCGGATTTACTCAATTTAATACTAAAAGTAGCCGGAAGTTTTGTTTGGTCAATATTAAATTCTCCGGTTTCATTCGTAGTAATCTCAAGTTTGACTTGATCGATTTCAACAGTGACATTGGTTATTGGAGTCGATTTAAAGGCATCAATTACCTGACCCATAAAGACTTGGCCCTCAGCAGTGATAAATAGTAAGCCATTAATGATAAAGAGCAAGATTCGTTTTGGATTCATGTTTATTCGCCTTTCAGCCACAAATTTATTTACTTTGCAGCAGGAATCGTATGATATGAAGAATAAATTTAAATTAAATATTAAACCTCTGTGGGTAATAATCCTATTTGTGATTCCTCAAAGCCATTATGGCCAAAAATCAATCATTGCTAGTGTTGGCTTCTATAATTTAGAAAATTTGTTTGACATCGTTAATGATACTTTAACATTAGATGAAGAATTCACTCCTGAAGGAGATAAAAATTGGACAGAAGAAAAATATAGGGATAAACTGAATCGACTATCTACAGTCATTAAGGACATCGGCACCGATTATACTCCAGATGGATTGGCTATTTTGGGTG
Organism: Saprospiraceae bacterium; assembly: GCA_044228225.1. Taxonomy (GTDB): domain Bacteria; phylum Bacteroidota; class Bacteroidia; order Chitinophagales; family Saprospiraceae; genus Vicinibacter. The sequence continues at coordinate 64,945 of JBGAVH010000010.1, forward strand.
TTTCTGAAATTGAAAACAAAAAGGTATTAGAAGATTTAGTTCAAACAGAAAACCTAAAAAATAGATCTTATCAAATCATTCATTACAATTCTCCTGATGATCGGGGTGTAGATGTAGCTTTACTCTATCAAGAAAAATATTTTCATGTTGTTGAAAGCAAACCATATAGTATTCTATTAAAATTGACCAATGGGGACACCAAAAAAACTAGAGATGTTTTATTGGTAAAAGGATATTTAGACCAACAATTGGTATATATTCTAGTCAATCACTGGCCTTCCAGAAGAGGTGGCGAAATTATCACAAAACCCTATAGACTACAAACAGCACAGCTAAACAGACACATAGTTGATTCCCTTCGATTCATACATCCAGATGCCAATTATATTATTATGGGAGACCTCAATGACAATCCGGACAATGAAAGCCTAACTGTTGGAATTAAATCTATTGGGGTTAAAAGCAAAGTGGGCAAGGAAGATTTCTACAATCCATTTTATTGGAATTATGATCGAGGTGAGGGTTCTACTAGTTTCAATGACTCCTGGAGTTTGTTTGATCAGATTCTCATTTCTGAAAATTTATTACAACAGAATTTAAATCAATTCCAATTCTACAAACATCAGATTTATCACAAATCATTTATGTTGGAATCAAGTGGTCATTATAAAAATCATCCTAAAAGAACTTTTTCAGGGAATGTCTATAACTATGGATATAGCGATCATTTCCCTGTTGTGGTGTATTTGAGCAAAAAGGCGGAATAAAAAATGAACTAAAATATTTCTTTTATCTTACCATTATTTGATTTCCAATTCATTTCAAGTTTCTAAATATAAGTCTTTTTATTATTAATAATATTTAATATAATTACCATAATATTTTATTTCAAATTCCTAATTGTGACTATTTAACCCATGATGATAATATTAAAAAAAAGCAGTTAGGTACTATAAATAATTATTCATTATAGTAAGGTTCTCCTTTCACTATTAATATTAAACTTTAAAAAAAGCTTTGATACTTTTTTATATATAAATTATCCTAATATAATCTTACCTTTGCGATAATGAAACAGGAATCCCAGATTGATATTATGATCCACGTCGTTGCAGTAGCCCTTGTTATGTCATTGGTGGGAATTGCACTTTTAGCATTTGTGCATAGTTTCAGTCTTAGTAAAAAACTTAAAACTCAAACCCCTATTTCAATACAGTTAAATGCTGAATACAATAAAGATTCCTTAAAAACATTATCAGAATGGCTAAAAGCAAAGACTCATATCAGTGCTGAATCAGTACAATTGATAACTAAGGAAGTTGCATTGTCTGAAATGAAAAATGACCCTGATTTGAAAATTAATTTGACCGCAGACGAAAACCCTTTTTTTGATGTTTTGCTATTTCAATTCAAGACAGGGCCAAAACCATCCAATGCCATCAATGAAATTCAGGAATATTTAAAAACTCAAACAATAGTCTCCCAACCCATACAACTTTTAGAAGTCAATCCGAGTGCAGACCAAAGCATTCAGAATGCAAGTAATGTACTGATATTCACTACTTTAATCCTAACCCTACTCGCATTTCTCATCATAGGTTATTTAGTTAAAATGTATATTCTCAGCAAAGATTCATTAATCAGACTCATGTTTAATTTGGGTACACCCATTGAGAAGATCATTAAACCATATATTCGAATCTCTATAATCCATGGATTGGCCAGTGCCTTTCTCAGCATTGTTTTTGTGGGCTTATCCCTTTTAGTTTTCTTTTATTTAAGTCCTTGGATCTATAATTTACTTGAATTAAAAAATTTTATGCTGGTTATGCTCGTTTTACTCATAATTGGCCCAACTTTGCATGCAATTGTCGTTAGGCGTCATATCAATATTTTATTAAATCAATAAATCATATTAAAAAATGGGAGAAGCAAAATCTAAAAAAACAACTACTGCTCCAGTGACAACCAATATTAAAACCGGACTAAAACCCTCTGAATCAAGCAGTTTTAACAGAAATAATCCAATAAAAGAAGTGACCTATGGCAAGACTCAATTCAAATTTGTCTTTATAGGATTAGGTTTAATAGCATTAGGACTCATTTTGATGTCCGGTGGATGGATGCCATCACCAGATGTTTGGGATGAGAGTATCATATATAGCTCAAGAAGATTAGTATTGGCTCCAATTTGTATATTGGCCGGACTAGCTGTTCAGATCTACGCTATTTTTAAAGTTTGAATTAATCGGGGCTAATTTGATCTTAATTCAAGATCGAAATAAATGCTTCTGGACTTTATAGAGCCCTAACTTTAGGTTAAGTAGGTTTATGACAAATAAGATAAATTCATTTCAGAATTAACTAAATAAATAACTTCTAACTAAGTCATTCATTGAACACTTAATTATACTTCAGCATGGTTCAAAAAATGACGTCATAAAAATCATGAATTATCCCATTTTGACTCTGGAAAATTTAAATCAAATAGATTTTCATGAAGGCGCGGTTATATTAGTTGATAAGCCTTATGAAAGGACGTCTTTCTTCGTAGTAGATAAATTACGGAGAGCCATTCAGACTCGGACCAACATCAAACCAAAAATTGGTCATGCTGGAACCCTTGATCCCTTAGCAACAGGTTTGTTGATATTGTGCACAGGCAAAATGACCAAAAAAATAAGTGATTTTCAAGATTTTGAAAAAACCTATTCAGGTACATTTACTTTAGGTGCAACCACCAGCAGTTTTGATCGGGAAACACCAATAAATCAAGAATTTAATATTGACCTAATAGATCAATCGCTCATTGAATCCATCAGATTATCATTCTTAGGACCACAAGAACTTATTCCGCCAACACATTCTGCTGTCAAGGTAGATGGGAGACGTGCTTATAAATTAGCACGAAAGGGAGAACAAATGGAACTTAAACCCAGAAACATTATCATCCACTCCATAGATATCAATGCTGATTTGTTTCCAGTCATACAATTTAAAGTTCAATGTAGTAAGGGTACTTACATTAGATCCATTGCTCATGAATTTGGCAAGCGCTTAGGGAGTGGAGCCTACTTGTCATCATTGTCTCGTGACCATATTGGGCCCTATTCTTTATCCAATGCCTGGCATTTTGACGGATTAAAAGAATTACTATACCAAACTGATCACGAATAATCATTTGAATCGTTTTACCTTTGTAAATTGAACTGAATGCTATGTCCATAGTCGTAAATCAAATCACCAAAATTTATGGAACTCAACACGCTGTTGATGAACTCAGTTTCACAGCTCATAAAGGTGAAATACTGGGTTTTCTTGGACCTAATGGTGCCGGAAAAACAACAACTATGAAAATGTTGAGTTGTTATATAAAACCAAGTTCAGGTTCAGCAGAAATATGTGGCTATAATATATTGACGCACCCTTTAGAAGTCAAAAAGCATATTGGATATTTGCCTGAAAACAATCCATTATATAAAGATATGTATATCAGGGAATATTTAGAATGTTTTGCAAGACTGTCTAAAGTCGAAGGTGTTCAGAAAAGAATTAATGACTTAATAGAACTCACTGGTCTTGGTCCTGAACAAAATAAAACCATTGGATCTGTATCAAAAGGGTATCGGCAAAGAGTGGGATTAAGTCAGGCTCTCTTACATAATCCTGAAGTATTGATATTGGATGAACCAACAAGTGGTTTAGATCCAAATCAATTAGTGGAAATCAGGTCTTTGATTAGGAACATAGGCAAAGAGAAAACACTGATTTTTTCTACACATATTATGCAAGAAGTAAAATCACTTTGCGACCGCGTTGTAATTATTAAAAATGGCAAATTAGTCGCTGATGATTCTATTGAAGTCCTTCAAGAAAAATTAGGAGATCGACAAATGGTTACGATTGAATTTTCAACAGAAATCCCTATTTCAAATATAAAATCGCTACCCTATGTACAATTTGTAAAACAATCAGGTAAACACCAATTTACCATTTACTCAGATTCAGCTAAAGATCTACGCGAATTATTATTTCAGACTAGTGTGTCCAATGGGTGGGTCATATACGAAATGAATAAAACAAAAAACAGCATTGAAGATGTATTCAATGTTTTAACCAAACAATAATTATTTAAAAAAGCTAAATAGTTTTTTAAAATAAAAAATGAAACTTCATGTGGACTATTTATAAAAAAGAAATTTCAGGATATTTCAGTTCGCTTATCGGATATATCGTTATTGCGATATTTATACTAATTATGGGACTAATGATGTGGGTTTTTCCAGATTATAGTATACTTTATTTTAACTATGCTTCGCTTGATCAATTATTTATTGTGGCTCCTATAATTTTTTTATTCCTAATTCCGGCTATCACTATGCGCTCTTTTGCTGAAGAAATTCAAACCGGTACACTTGAGATTCTATTGACTAAACCCATTACTGAAGTTGATTTAGTATTAGGGAAGTATTTGGCACATTTAAGTTTAGCCATAATAGCTTTGTTGCCGACATTAATCTATTTTTATTCGGTATTTGAATTAGGAGCTCCTCCTGGAAATATTGATACCGGAGCAGTCATAGGCTCCTATATAGGATTGGTTTTTTTAGCCGCTACTTTCGTTGCTATTGGAATATATAGCTCTACGCTATCCAGAAACCAAGTCGTATCTTTTCTTATTTCCATAAGTTTGTGTTTCTTTTTTTATTATGGATTTTATTTTTTTAGTAAACTTCCTATCTTCTTTGGTATTACAGATGATTTAATCCAACTGTTTGGAATTGATGATCACTACACTTCAATCAACCGTGGTAAGATCGATAGCAGGGATCTCATTTATTTTTTCAGCATCATTGGATTTTTTATTTGGTTGACTATTCATGGCATTAAAGAAAGAAATTTTTAACATCATGGAAAAAAAAATACCTGGTTTCATACAGATTCTATTGATTTTAGGAATATTATTATTTATCAATATTCTATCTCAATATTTCAATACCTATTTAGATTTTACAGAAGAAAAGCGATTTACACTAACGGAACCCACGAAAAAATTAATTAAAGATGTAAAAAATGTTGTTTACATTCAAGTATTACTGGAGGGAAATTTTCCATCTGGATTCAAAAGATTACAACAATCTACTAAAGAAATATTGGATCAATTCAATAGTGAAAATGGTTACATCGAATATGAATTTGAAAATCCAAATGAAGGTACTGTAGATGTTATCAATGCCCGAAGAAAATCCTATAGTGAGGAGGGTTTAATACCGACCAATCTAATGGTTAGGTCCGGATCCGAGAATAAAGAACAATTGATTTATCCTTATGCTATTATTAAATTAGGAGACCGTAAAATTTCTGTGAATCTGTTAGAAAATGCTCCAGATTTAGATCAGGAATCTAATCTAAGCAATTCCATCAGCTTACTGGAATACAAATTAGCAACAGCCATCCAAAAAGTACATTACCCGGAGAAAAAAAATATTTTATTCACTACGGGTCATGGAGAACTTGCAAAAGAACAAACCAAATCTTTAGTTTCATTATTAAATTCATCCTATAATTTGGCTTGGATTAATCTGGATAGCACCTTTATTATAAAACCAGAAATAGATTTATTAATTATTGCCCGTCCTATTATTCCATTCACCGAAAAAAATAAATTTGTATTGGATCAATATGTAATGAATGGTGGAAAAATCATTTGGCTGGTTGATGGATTAAAAATGTCATTGGATAGTTTAAGTACCCGGAATGAATTTATTCCCGAACCTTTAGATTTGAATCTTACAGATTATTTTTTCAAAAATGGAATTCGTATAAATTCAAATCTCGTTTTGGATTTAGAATGTAGCAGAATACCGCAAGTCATTGGAAGAACTGGAGACAAACCCCAGATTGAATTATTTCCATGGTATTACCACCCATTGATTGCTCCCCGATCCAATCATCCAATAGTGTCAAATATTGATAGAATAAGTCTTGAATTTCCATCAACAATTGATACCTTAAAAACAAAAACGGACATCAAGAAAACCATATTATTACAATCTTCACAATATAGCCGATACCAGACTTCGCCCATGAAAGTGGGATTTGAAATGATGAGGTACAAACCTGATCCAGATAAATTTAACAGACCCAATTTACCTATTGGTATTTTATTAGAAGGAACGTTCGGTTCTTTATTTGAAAACAGACTTGATGAAGACATGAATAACATACTAACTTCTATCGGCATTCCTTTTAAAACAATCAGTTCACCAACATCCATGCTCGTTGTTGCAGATGGCGATGTCATCAAGAATTTATATGATAAAGAAACTGGAAAATTTGCACCCATAGGATATAATAAATATGAAAAAGCTACATTCAATGGCAATAAAGATTTCATATTGAATTCGATTGAATTCATGATTAATCAAAACAACATACTAACAGCGCGAACTAAAGAATTTAAATTACGTATGTTGGACAAAGTAAAAGCAGAAAAAGATAAATTGTATTGGCAGTCTATAAATATAGTTTTACCAATAATTCTAATTGTCTTATTTGGCGCCATTAACTTTTATTGGCGTAAGAAAAAATTTATTAAATCCTGAATATGAAATCTAAATCAATATTAATACTTGTAGCCTTATTTGGGATATTAGGTGCAGCCAGTTATTTTGTTATTCAAAATAAAAATACAAAATCAACTATAGATACTTCTGATAGAGCATTTGCTATAAAAGATATAGAATCGGTGCATAAAATATTCATGACTTCCAAACAAACACAAGCTATAACATTAGAAAAAATAAATAATCAATGGATGGTGAATGGCAAATATAAAGCATTTGCCAATCCTATAAAAAATTTATTAGAAGCCATTCAACATGTGACTATTTTATCGATTCCGCCTAAGGAAGCTTATTCCTATATCATGAATGATCTGGCAACTATTGGATTAAAGGTAGAAATTTATGGACCGAACAACACCCCGTTAAAAACCTATTATATTGGCGGTGTTAATGATGATGAATCCGGGGTATATTTTCTTATGGATAATGCTCGTCAACCTTATACCATGTATATGAACAGGGGAACATCGAATATAAGACATCGATATGAAATCCCTTTGGATGATTGGAGAGATCGCTCTTTATTTGCAATTCCAGGTTCTGAAATTGAGGGAATAGATGTACAATTTCCATATGACCCTTTAGCTTCTTTTCGTATTTCAAAAACCGGCAAACAATTTCAGATGTTTGTAAACTCAACAGAAATCAAAACCATTTCATCTAAAAAAATTGAAAGTTATGTGGGGCTATTTGAAACTGTGAATACTGAAGCATTTGAAAATTTAAATGAAAATCGTTCAATGATAAGTACCATGCTTCCTTATTGTCGAATTGGCATCAAACAAAAAGACAAACAAGATTCTCTTATCGTCAGTTTATATCCCATCAATGATAATGTGGACCAACTCGTTGATTTAAGTCCTGAATTTCTAAATCAGAAAAAGTTTTTTCGATTTTTTGCGAACAGAAGTGATGGCGATTTTCTAATATTGCAATATAGTCAGATAGCATCAGTTCTTAAAACTCAACAAGAATTAATGTTGCTTCTGGCCAATTAAGTTTCTTTATCATGAAATTAAATCTAAAAATAGGATTACTGCTTTTATGGTTATCAGTGTCCATGTTTGGATTTGTTACTACACCTCATGAAAAACCAACATCGATAGTTTGGGGCTTTTATGCACATAAGATGTTAAATAAATTAGCAGTGTTCACCCTTCCTGAACAATTGATCGAATTCTATAAAGATCATATAGAATATATCACAGAACATGCAGTAGACCCGGATAAAAGGCGATATGCCATACAAGGTGAAGCCATAAGGCATTATATAGACTTGGATCATTGGGGCAAGAACGCAATTAAACAACTACCGAGAAACCTTAATGAAGCTATAGTCAATCATGCACAATATTTTTTAGTGAATGCTCAAGATACACTATTGGTTTTTGATACTATACAGATTAAAGAAATTCAGCAAGATACTTTTTATTATACAGAAAAATTTAAGCACCGCTATATAGTTTTTACAAATGGTATTTCTAAAAAATCAATGCTGACATGGGTGGAAAAGTACGCCATACTCACCTACGATGAGGTAGAATGGAATGTTCCAAAAGATTTATTTGAAGATTTTATCTCAAGTCCAACAAGATCTAATTATTCCCTACAGATAAAGGATACCTATAGTCCTCATGGGATACTCCCCTATGCGCTTCCCCAAGTTTACCGAAGACTTGTCAATGCATTTAAAGAAAAAAATATTTCAAAAATAATTAAACTATCCGCGGATATAGGCCATTATATTGGCGATGCTCATGTTCCATTACACACTACAAAAAATTACAATGGTCAACTCACCAATCAAGATGGCATTCATGCATTTTGGGAAAGTAGAATTCCGGAATTATTTGCTGAAACCGAATTTGACTTTATTGTTGGACAAGCAACTTATATCGATAATATATCCGATTATGTTTGGAGAATCATTGAAAAAAGTCATTCCCATGTAGATAGCGTCCTTGCTATTGAAAAACGAATTAGTCAAACCGTTCCGAAAGATCAGCAGTATTGTTATGAACAAAGATTAGGCGCTGTTACTAAATTACCATGTTATGATTATGCCAAACTTTATAATGTTCAGCTAGACAACCAGGTTGAAGAGCGTTTCAGATCTTGTATTTTAGCTATAGGTTCCATTTGGATGTCGGCGTGGACAGATGCAGGACAGCCATCGCTTAACATTCCCGATCATAAAAATTGGAATCCCGTAGAATTAAATGATAGTCTTTCTACGAATAACAATATCCATAATATTCGAATACATGAATAATCAATAAGTTTATAATTAATTTCACATCTGTCCAAAATAAAATAGAATTTTGAATACAGTACTGTATTTATTGACAAATCTACAATTAAAATGCTTATTTTAAAAATGAGCCTAAGCATAAAAAAGTAAACTAAATTGTGGCGGCGGTTTGTCTTTTTTAATTAGTGGATTATCCAACCAATTCCAGAGTTCTATTTTTACAAATAAGTTTAATCTAAGGAAAGAAATTAAATTGGAAAGATGCCATTTATGTTTAGCTTTTGATCTGAGATATGATACTAACAAAATAGCTATCATTGAACACCACATCTGAATTTTTACTGCGTTAGCAGATGTTCCTATAAAAGATTTTACTCTGAATAATTGCTTTAGATGTTTGAAGAAGACTTCTATGGCCCATCTGGCTTTATATAATTGAGAAATGGTGTCTGCTGTCCAAGATAAGTTATTCGTTAGCAATATTAAAGTTTGGTCATTAATTTCGTCATAGACCTTAACTATTCGTAATTTATTTGGATAATTTTGAGAGGAGTAAAAGCCTGTTAAATGGATATCTTGATCAGATAATATATGTTCATGTTTGTCATTTGTTAGGTAATATTCTGTGATCTTTATATCAGCATTAGATTTTAGACGAGTTACAAAAAATACTCCGGTGCTGTCCAAATTGTGAAGCCATTTATAATCTACATAAGCTCTATCAGCGACAACAACGGAACCACTTGGAAAAGCTATGCTTTTAGCCACTTTAACATCATGCTTCTTGCCATCTGAAATGACTGCATAATTGGGCAAGCCTGTATCATAATCCAGTACCGCATGAAGCTTAATAGCTCCTTTGGTTGTTCGGAATTTTGCCCAATCAAAAAGTGATAGGCTTAATGGAATTATAGAGGAATCAACTATAAAAATTTGTCGCTTTAGTTTGTGGGCATATTGCCTTGCTTTTTCTAACCTTGGCTCCAACTTCCTCAATAATTCAAAATATAAATCCTGAAAAACCTCATAACTTCTAGTCTGATTTAAATAGCTAATTGAAGACTTTGAAGGAGATTTATAGATGCCTAAATGACTTAAATTACCAGTTGCACTTAATAAGCCATTTGCAATATCTCTAATTGAGCTAGAGCCTGATAATTGCATAAAGACCATCGAAACCATATGTGTCCAGGTGTTGATCCCTTTGGAAAACTTATCAGAATTATGTTTCCTAACAATTTTATTAAAAATATCTCTATCTACAAGTGAAAGAATTTGACTAAGTAGACTTATTTTTACATCGGACATTGTTTTTGTTTTTGTGCAACCCTAAGTTAGGGATAAAACGACAATGTCCATTTTTTTTTATTTTGGACAGATGTGAAATAATTTTTTGAGTAAAATTGTAGGAGTTATTATTAATGAAGAATACCTTTTAATAAGCCAAAGGCTTCCCATTTCGCTTATAATACTTGTTAACTAAGCATTAAAAAATCAAATTATTTCCTGGCAAAGAGTACTTAATTGGGATAATTTTTAAATCAATGATTAAGCACTCGCTTCAATAATTTTCATTAGCGATTTCGTTGAAATGATTCGAATGAGTTTTAAGCCTGATGCTTTTAATAATGTATCATATTCTGATTCTGTCCTTTCACTTCCACCAAGCATCACTTGCATGTGAAGATCATAAAACAAAGACATGAATGTATATGGTTCTTCTATAACCTGTTCGATAAGAATAATTTTTCCATTTGGCTTCAGAGATTCTCTGCATTTAGTTAAAATTTTGATGCTATTTTCATCATTCCAATCATGTATGATTGTTTTCAGTATCATGCAATCAGCAATTGGAATTTGATCAAAAAAACTTCCTTCTATAATTTGAGTTCGTTCCTTGAAATCAAATATGAAATTTTCTTTCACAGCGCTGGACATATCAAATAATAGACCTTTTGAATTTGGTGATTTCTCCAGAATTGCTTTAAGCATTATCCCTTGACCACCTCCTACTTCACAGATAGTCTCAAAATTAGAAAAATCATAAACTTCAGTCACTGCAACTGCTGACATTTTGGTGATCGTAGTCATGTACTCGTTGAATGAGGAACCATAGTTATCATGAGTAGCTAGAAATTCAAAAAAAGATGTTCTCATAACATGGTCGAATGCTGGCAATCCAGTTTTTAAACAATAATTGAATTAAGTCCAACTATCTCTCCAAGGAGGTGCATTAATATAACTAGCCGATCCATATAGACTGCCTGGGACGTTTTTTAGAAAACATTTTCCAACTTCTGTTAAATTATAGTTTTTATTTGTTTCATCTATTATTCCAATAAAAGTGGAATATCGCAATGTCCTGAACAAGACATTTTTGTTTGCATGGCACATGGCAACTAATTCATCTAATGTTTTTGGCTCTGATGATAACGATTCTATAATATTATGTTTAATTAAAGCAGATACAACATGTGAATTCATCATTCCTCCTAGAATGTTAAATGCTTTTGTTTGAACTGGTATTTGATTTTCCATTATTGAAAGTGTAGAAATGAATATTAGAGAGATGTTACAAATGGTTCTAGTTTTTAGTTATCGATTCACCAGGCTGTATTACTGTTTTTTCAATTTTGTTTTTTACAGGATCCAGGGATTTCAAAAAACGATAAATGGCTTTTATTTCGATCTCATTTATTCTGGAAAAAGATCCCCAAGGCATAGGACTGCCTTTGTGAATACGATTGGCTTTGAATCGATTGATAAATGTTGGTTCATCCCATCTTGCCATGATTCCTGTTTCGATATCTGGAGTTAAATTTGGAGAAACAAAAGCTACACCATCTGAATATTCATTTGGTTCAAAATACATGCCTCCTGCAAATGCCGCACCAACATATTCACCTGTTTTAATATTTCTTTCTGTATGACAGCCAATGCAATTGGAAACATTGGTAGCCAGATATTTCCCATATTCAACAGTAGAATCTATTTTAATTGATTTTGGGGGAGTGCTTTTAGGGCCTTTGGGCTGAAGCATTCCGAGTGCCATGGCAGATTTTCCAAAAAATGTGTATTCAGTTTTTTCAATTTTATTCTCAATTGGATCTTGTGTACGCAGGAATGATATGATTGCAGTAATATCATCATCACACATTTCTTGAAAAGGCATTAAGTCAAGTAAGAAATTCCCTTCTTTCCCAACTGAATATCTTAAAATTCTTCCAAACTCCTTGTCACTGAGACTTCCTATGCCAGTTTCCAAGTCCGGAGTTAAGTTATTTGCTCTAAAAGTCCCAATTGGGATTGGAAATTCGCATCCACCTTGTAAGGGTAACATTTCACCTTGTTCCACAGCTTCAAGTTTATTTACAGGAACATGGCATGTTCCGCAATGCGCGGGACCATAAACTAAATACTTCCCTCGTGCTATTACGGTTGAGTCTTTACTTGCGGCAATTTCAGGATATGGAGCATCCCACTTTTTATCCCAATTGAACTGAACAAATAAAATGAATCCAACTACTATTAGAAATAAGATTATTCCAAACCATTTTAATATTTTAATCATTTTTTTCATAAATTTTATTTATTTTTTAATACGCACATTAATTGTTAATAAAAGCAATTAAGAATGACTTGGTCATTTTATTGTAAGGTAATCATGATTATATGCACATTGTTGTCTGAATTATCAAATCATTTATTTCATTCCAAATTGAGTTTTCATTTTTAATTTTACTTCGTTCCAATTGAAATAATCTCCGAGGAAGAATAAGCTTCAAAAACTAACTTGTTTTTAATGTATGTTTTTCGCACATTTCCATTATTTAGTTGTGATCATTTCTCTTATAAATAACCTGCTAATTTTCTTATGGCTTCCAAAACAAAAGCGAATAGGTTTCATCCATTTTACTTTGCAGGCTTGACCATCCTTGATTGAGTTTATTATAAAATTTGTCGAAATAAAATTGAAAATCATCAGGTATCGCAATATCCTTTTTATCGGTCAAAGCATGGTCCATAGTTCCAATCAATAGCATTTCATTTTGTTTGAATGTTTGTTCTGTATTTGGTTTGGTGCTTATTTGGGTTGGTTTATGCATGAAACTAGCTCCCCAAATTCCACCTTGGGGTTGAGCAATAATTTGTTGAACACTTATAAATGTTATAAAGAAGGCGATTGTTTTTAATAAATTTTCCATGATGGTATTTACTTAAATAGTGAATAAACAGATTGTATTTATTTAAGAATTTTATTTTGATTTTAAATAAGAATTATAAAATTTTATTTTTGTGATTCCGGCATTGGAATAACTGGTGTCAGTGAATCAAATTCAATGAGCCATTGACCTTTGATTTTTCGAACAACGGCCATGCCTTTGGTTTTACCTCCCAGTTGTTTTCCACCAATTTGGATGTCTGCTGAAGAGTCCCACACAATAAGGGCAACGTCATTGGTCAACATGCGAACCTGTGGGTCCCCATATGTAAAGCTTGGTGCTTTATCAGTCATCTTCATAAATTCCTCCCAGGAAGCTTTCAATGCTTTTTTACCGTATGTGATGTTGCCATCAGGACTGATTTCTGCAGCATCATTAGTATAAGCAGCCCACATTTTTTTGTTGTCGCCTGCTTGATAGGCATCCCAGGTATCTTTCCACATTTTATGGATGACCGTAGCATTGGAATTAACTAAGCCTTTTGTTGGTTTACTTCCCATCCAAATGCCACCACCTGGTTGAGCATGTACGTATGAAGTATATGAAAGTGCAATTAAAATTGCCATTGTTTTTAATAAATGATTCATAAAAAAAAATAATTTAGTGTATAATAAAAAATGGATTTTGTAAATATTATAATTCTAAAAGTTGGTAAATTGAGATCACTTTTGTGATTCCGGCATTGGAATTACTGGTGTTAGTGAATCAAACTCAATAAGCCATTGACCCTTGATTTTTCGAACAACGGCCATACCTTTGGTTTTACCTCCCACTTGTTGTCCACCCATTTGGATGTCTGCTGAAGAGTCCCATACGATAAGGGCAACGTCATTAGTCAACATGCGAACCTGTGGGTCCCCATATGTAAAGCTTGGTGCTTTATCAGTCACCTTCATAAATTCCTCCCAGGAAGCTTTCAATGCTTTTTTACCGTAAGTGATGTTGCCATCAGGACTGATTTCTGCAGCATCATTGGTATAAGCCGCCCACATTTTCTTGGTGTCCCCAGCTTGGTAAGCTTCCCAGGTAGATTTCCACATTTTAAGTAGATTAGTTGCCTCAGTATTAGCTAAGTTTTTTGGAGTTTTACTTCCTATCCAAATTGAACCACCAGGCTGAGCCTTGGATTGTAGAGAAGTACTTAGTAAAGCAAAGAATAATAGCGATTTTAATAAATGATTCATAAAAAATAGTTTTAATAAATGAAATAATGTTTTTAATTCAAATTAGACCATCATGCGTTTGATATTCTAAATTTGATGATACAAAGATGCACTATGAATGAGGGGATATTAATCCGTAGGTTTGTGTAAAATCACTACACAGATCTGCGTATTTTTTATTTATAAATACAAGAACTAAATGAAATATTCAAGACAGTATATATTTCGGAAAGGAATGTTATGTAACTCAGTCGCTACACATTGTATTCAAACCAAGGTAGTTGAATACGCTGAACCATAGATTATTTGTTCTGGACTTAGTGCTTTATTAATCTTAATTCTTATAAAGTGTTACCACTTCATTTACCGTTAGATTTTCTTTCTGAATGGTGCATTGATCCAAAGGAATAGCTTGCGTAAAAAAAGTAACACGATCCCAAATAGCTTTTCCTGATATAGCTGCGTTCACAAAAGATGCTAAACCTCTAAACTGTGTATTCTTAAATTCTACATGATACATTTTGGTATCATTCCATTCTGCCCGATTATTAAAAACACATTGATTGAATATAGCTTTTTTCTGAAAAATCGAATAATTAAAAAAAACATTTTCATGAAATTGACAGATACCGAAATCGCAATATTCTAAAAATTTAATATTACTCAATTGGGCATCCCCTCTAAAACTAGATCCTTGAAAACTTGCCACCTTGGTGAATTCACATCCCAGCATATTGAGTCTTCTTTGGAATACTGCATTTTGGAAACGCGCCTCTTCATTGAAGATGGATTTTGAAAAATTAACATCGTGATTCGCATTGATGTCTTCAAAGTTGGCTACTTTACTAAAAGTACATGAAGGTAAGGAAAGCATTCCCGATATATCTAAAGACTTAGCCATGAATTCCGCGTCAAAACCACAATTGACAAAACTTAAAGTGGCATTTATTTTTCCACTGATCATTTTGTTTTTTTCTTGCTTGAAGAATATAATTTTTCCTAAAAAACGACAATTTGAAAAATGTATACCTGAATTGATAATATATTGGTCCAATGATTCATTGACTTGGTCTGCATTTGATATGGTAGTGAAATCAAGGTCGTCTTGTATGGTTCTATTTTGAATATGGACAGGCTTTTGGCTATTAATTAATCCTATTATTTCTTTGGCAGAAATGGAATTCATTTTACTTTTTTTTTGGGCTTGACAAGAATTCAAAAGAAATAAAGAAGTTAAGGCAAGTATCCAATGTATTCTTTTATTGTGGTTGAAGGTCATTGTTGTTATTTTTTTTAAATAAAAAAACAGAACCAGGCCGTATTGACCTGGTTCAGATATAATCATTAATTATTATTTAGCAGCATTAATTTTTGTGTTTTGTCTTGGAAGACTTTTTACCATTCGATCTAATTGACCAGATTTCTTTTGATATTTAACGAATTGTACAATTTCTTCAGGAGTATAGGCATTTCTATGCTTGTCGTTAACAGCTGAATTATATTTGCATTGCCCAATATTTGAAGAAGTTGCCTTTAATGGATTTAGAAAGTCAAAATTTTTATTCGAATTGGTTCTTTGAGTAGGTCCAGATTTAAATCCTCCGTATCCATCAATAAATTCTATGGGTTCATCAGAAGAATAATACAGATTATTCAATTCATCGTCTTCCTGAATGACATCATCTCCATCTGCTAACAATAACAAATAATAATCACCCGTAATGTCTGCCATCTTATAGGTCTGTCGAATACCTAATGTTCCAATACCAAAGAGAACTTCAGCCAGATTTTTACCGGAATTGACTACATAATTAATTTTGCAATTATTTCCGTTACATGTTAATGTATTAGTTGGAATACTTTGTGTAAATTCATCGTAGAAAATTACACCATAATCATCAGCCTCATAGGCGTTGTAGTAGATATAATAGATTCTCCAACCTGTTGCAGGAGATATATTCGAATTCCCAATATTATAAATATTGAATTCTGTAGATCTAGCTAATGGATCGCCGGTGTTAGCATATTCTGAAAGATCAGAAAAAATCCAGCCGGCAAGGTCTGCGCTGTTACCTCCAGGATTAGGATCAGGCTTTTTGCCATCACCTTTTTCATTTGCTGCTATGTAAAAATTATTATTGAACTGAAACTCATTAACCATGAAATTATAATCGACCCAAATATATCCTTTGCTACCCCATGTTTGTCCCCATGAATTCACTACTTTGAATGCTCCATTTGGACCCTTGTCGTCATCATAACCTAAAATAGCTAATGCATGATAGGCATGCTGACCTGTATTATTGTAAGTTGTATTGGATGAGATCACTTCATCTGAATTCCAAGACATAAAATTATCACTTAGTTTCGCTCCTAAAATAATCGGGACATTATTTGCCAACTGTTCCTTTATGGTATTCACTTTTGGATCTACCTTTCTGTAGTACTTTATTTTATTGGATGCGGCTTCTGCTGTCCAGGATGACTGCACCTGACTTTTATCACAATTTCCTAAATTGGTATATGGAACTGTAGCTAATGTAGCAACTCCTCTGTTTTGTATGAGATCTAAAGCGTTGTCAAAACCAGTACCATTACAATTTGCGCCTTTTAGATTATTATCTATAGATACAAACAAATCCTTAGGACTAAATTGATTTCTTGAATCTTTAAGGTCATTAGTAGAATAATTATTATCTATGCCATTAATCGCTGTTTTAACATTATAGGCAGTAGCCCAACCAACACAAGTTCCATATTGCCCTTGATCTCCAATTGGAGGAAATTTGCTGGTTAAATCAACGGATTTTGGGAGGTTAGAATTACCATTTCCAAAAACAACTTTTGAAGGTACTTTGGAAGCATCATCGTTACCATCCCAACCAAAGGTATATGGATTATTCCCAGGGCCGTTATCAATAACATCCTCTTCCTTACAGGAAAAGATGAATAAGAATAAAGTGAAGTAAAGTAAATTTTTCATAATAATAGTTTTAATGGTTTTTTTAATGAATGATAAAGTTTAAACATGTGATGTAATCATAAATCGAAAGTTACAAATTTGATTACGATGCAAAGTTGAGCTTTAATAATTCAATGTAATATCCGTAAATCTTTGTAATTTACTACAAAGATCTACGTAAAGTTAAAATATATGCACTGGATTGGGGTAGCAAGTTAGTTTTTTTAGTTAGAAAAAGCTAACTATCCTTTATTTTTTAAATTTTTACACCAATTTAGCTTTAATGGCAAATCGAACCAATCCTGCAACCCCATTTACCTGAAGTTTTTGGATAATATTGTTGCGATGGGTATCGACAGTCCTTGGACTGATAAATAATTGTTGTCCAATTTCTGTACTGGAATACCCTCCAGCCACGAGTTTTAAAATTTCAATCTCCCGAGGAGACAATTGATGTAATGCTGAATCTTCAAAGGAAGTTGATTTACTAAGTAAGGTAAGCGTTACTTCTTCAGAAAAATAATGACCGCCATCTGCAACTTTTCGAATAGCGTCTCCAAGTTCTGACATTGATGCATTTTTAAATAAATATCCTTTAGCACCTTTTTCTATACAATTTTGGATGATATCTTTGTTGTTGACCATAGAAAGCATAATGATCTTAATGCCAAAAAAATCTTTTGAAATGATCTCTGTCGTTTCAAGTCCTCCCATGACAGGCATTTCAACATCCATTAATACAATTTGAGGTCTCAATCCATTGCGCAATAACTGTAAGGCTTGTTTTCCATCAGCTGCTTCGCCTATAAGTTCTACAAAATCCATCTCAGCAAGTAAAGATTTAAAACCTTCTCTGACTAACTGATGATCATCAACTATAATTAATTTAATTTTAGATTGCATAGATTCATATTATAATGGAATTCTTATCGTAGATATCGTACCATGTGGTTCGGCAGGTTCTGTATTAAATGTCCCGCCGAGCGTAATAACCCGACTAAGAATATTCAACAAGCCCATACTCCCCTTATTCCTTTCATGGTGATAATCAAAACCAATGCCATCGTCCTCTAAACGCATGATGAGATTTTGATTGGCTTGATAGAACTGCAACATTAAATGATTTGCCTGAGCATGTTTAATGACATTATTTAATAATTCTTGAACAATGCGATATAATCCGGTTTCTATTTTTTTATCCAAATTAGAAGGCAATACACCCAATTCAATTTGAGCCTTAATATTAGAATGTTGCATAACATTATGAAGTAAGGTCTCTAATGCAGAAATTAAACCGGCTTGTTCCAAGGCAGGGGGCATCATGATGTGTGAAATGTTCCGAACTTCAGTACAGGAATTGTTTAACTGATTTTCAAGTTCTAGCATAAGTGCAGCTTCAGATGGGGCTTGACCTTCAATTCTGCTTCTTAATTTATTAAAACCCAATTTCAATGCAACAAGTTCTTGTGCTATACTATCGTGAAGATCTTTAGCGATTCGTTTGCGTTCATTTTCCTGGGCTTCAATGACGGCATTTAATCCTTGTCGTTGTTCTTGAATAATGGCTGCATCAAGTTCAGATTTTTTGCGCAAGAGGAATCGATTATAAAATAACCATGCAAGAATAACAAAGGCAATTAGGCTCGCAAGTAAACTATAATTTATAGTATTTTTTTTAAATATTTCTGATTGTTGTGCACTGATTTGTAATTTCTTTTCTGCAATTTCTTTTTCTTTTTGAGCAGTTTCATATTGAACTTGATATTCGCTTATTTGGTCCAAAACGTTTTTGTTCAGTATGGTATCCTCATAGGATTTAGATAATTCTTTATAAGTTTTTGCTTTTTCATAATCGCCTGTTAAACAACTTAAATCATTCAAATTACTATACACTTCTTTTAAAATAGCTGGTAAACTTGAATTTTTAGATATTTTTTCTGCTTGTTTAAAGTAATTAAAAGCTTCATCATAATGCTGATGCTGCATTTCTATTATTCCCAAACCATTCAATGACACACAGCTTAATTCAGGGTCTTGAACTGATTTGTTCATTTCTAAAATTTCTTTAAAAGTATTTTGGGCTTCATTGAAATGGTTGCTTTTCATATATGTGCCAGCCAAAGCAGCATTAGCAAACAAAACTCCTGAAGGGTAATTAAATTTTGAAAAATATTCTTTTCCTTTAAGGAATAGTAAAATGGCTTCATCATACCGCTTTTGGCTTACATATACCTCACCTAAATTAACACTTACCCGGCCATTTTCAAATAGTCGTTTTGGAAGAAATTGGAGTAAATCAATTTCTTGTTGATATACTTTGATAGCTTCTTCATATTGATGTAAATCTTTATATGCAGCAGCAATAATTTCTAAGGCATCTAACATACCTACAGAATCTTTTATTTCCTCAGAAATCTTAAGTGCTTCTTGTGCATATGGCAATGCTTTAACAATTTGTTTCATTCCACCATACGCAGTAGCTTTAAAACCTAAACATTCCACCAATTGTACTTTATTTCCATTTTTTCGAGTGATTTCAATACCCCTATCTATGTATTGAAGACTTTTTTGCCGTTCTCCTGCATGTTGAAGAGCTCCGGACAAGTTATTTAAACTTCTTACCAAAAAGGTATCATTGTTCAGTTTTTCTGCTTCTACAACGGATTCTCTAGCATATTCTAAGGATTTTACCTTGTCAGCTCCAATATAGGACCGACTTAAATGGCGCAATGTCTCTACTCGATCTTTGCCTGAAGTATGCTCTAAAACCTGCAATAAGGAGTCCGCTTTATATCTTTGTTGAGCACAAAGAACATTTAAAAAGCAAATAAATAGACTGCAAAAAAAGAATTTCATATTCAATGGAATATTTAAGGATCTAGATATTTTGATATGCCATTGCAAAATAAGGAATATGCACCAATTGGAAATATAATTGTATTAAAAAATTACTATAATTTCATACACTATGAAATCATTGAAGTTCTGAAAATTATAATAGTAAATTAAGTCCCTTAAAAAGAATTAAAAGTATTTATTTATGGTATTTTGGTGGCAAATTGGGAGATGGGGTTGCGTGTACGAGGAGTCAATTCTCTTGTTTTGAAAGGTTCTTCCAAGGTTTCTGCATTTGTTAGATAACCCAAAGCAATAATGCATACCGGATCAAGGGGCTCATCAATGTTTAGGGTTTCTCTAAGTTTGATTTTATCAAAACCGGCCATGGGATGTGAATAAATATCCATTGATCTGGCTTGAAGCAATAAATGAGCATTGGCCATGCCTAAATCATGATGAGCTAAAAAATTAACTTTCTGATTGGAATGGAACGTCGTGCGTGCCATTGAAACGACAAACGAAGCTGCATGAATGGCCCATGGTTGATTTCCAGGCATCAAACAACTCCATATTTGTTTAAATCCTTCACTTCCTCTGTGGGCATATAAATATTGCCAGGGTTGTTCGTTATTAGCACTTGCTGCCCAACTTGCAGCTTCCAGCAAAGTATCAATTTGAGTATCTGTAATTATTTCTTGTGAAAATGCTCTTGCACTCCATCTGTTTTTGATAATGTCAAGAACAGGAAATTCGGTTATAGGTATTTTAATAGAATTCATATTTATAAGTTCATGGGTAAGTCCATTAACAAAAACGAGGTGTTAGCAGTAACATTAATCTCTATTCGATCTGTATCCCAAATTCCAAGCCCATCTCTCGAATGAAGGGTCATATCATTAATTTGAATTTGACCATTTAAGATAAAAATATACAAACCATTTTCTTTAGATTTTAGGGAATAGCTTAAGCTAAAATCAGTATCAAAATCCGCAAGATAAAACCAAGCATTCTGATGAATCCATATTCCGGCATCATCTGGATATGGAGAAATAATTTGTTGTAACTGATTTTTTCTGTCTAGGGGATTTAAAGTGATTTGATCATATCGAGGTGTAACATTTTTTTTATTGGGTATAATCCAAATTTGTAAAAATTTGACTTCAGCATCCTTATTTTTATTGTATTCACTATGCTGAATGCCTGTTCCGGCACTCATGATTTGGATATCGCCTTTTCGGATTACGGTAGTGTTACCCATACTATCCTTGTGTTCAAGATCACCTTCCAATGGAATACTTATGATTTCCATATTGTTATGTGAATGGGTTCCGAATCCCATTCCTGCTGATACCGTATCATCGTTTAATACACGTAAAACTCCAAAATGCATTCTGTTAGCATCATAATAGTTGGCAAAACTGAATGTGTGTTTGCTGTGAAGCCATCCATGATTGGCATCCCCTCTGGTTTCTGCTTTATGTAAAGTATATTGTAACATGTTAAATTGAATGAAATGGAATTGAAATATTATAAATTCAGTACTTCCAAAAATAAAGGTTAATTAAAGAAATATCTAAAACATTTTTTAATGATCAACAGAACTTAGCAATAAATGTTTTACGAATAATGCATCAATTTTTTAAAAATTGACATGCCTTCCACACATATTCTTTTGGAAATTCACCTAAATAGCTTTCATAATGCCCTTTTTGATAAATGACAACAAAACTGTTGTAAGGATATGAGTATTTAAAAAAAGTTTGTTCAATAATATTCAATGGGTCTTTATGCCACACTATATACTTGCCATATTTTTCTATACCATCAGCTTTTTTGTAAATGTAAATGGGTTTTGTCTGAGTAATTTGAAATACACCGGATTCGAGTTCATTATACCATTGTTCAAAATAATCAATATTTTGTGAACCATCAGAATTACATGCATCTTTCCCGGGATAGTAAATGATAATGATCGGTTTTGTGCTATCTAATTTTTGTTTTAATTCGACTTCTAACGTATGATACAAGAATCCAATATTTTCTATTTGACCACTTTGAGCTCTTGTTATCAATTTTTTGCAATGGATTGAATCTCCAGGAATTTCTAAATAGTTTCTTGAATCCAGTTTATGATTAAATTGTTTTTTGGAGATTTCAATATTTGCTTCATCAAAATATTTTTGCTTTTGTGCAATGATGGAATCTGGAAGAAACCAAATGAAAGTCAATATTCCAAAAAGAGTAGAAATTTTTTTTAAATGATTATTTATAATTTGTATGGACAAATTTATTGTATTAAATCCCATATTGTGGAAGACATGAAATCTCTAATTTTATGAAATCGATGTATTAATATAAATGCCATTACTGAGAGTCTTATGTATTGGGCAAACATTAGCAATCTCTAGTAAACGATCACGTTGTTCATCACTTAAATGACCATGGACTGTTATACTTCGCTCAAAGTGAGTAGAAGCTAAAACTTTATCTTTTGATATGGAAACCTGAACATCAATTTTTTCAATAGGCCATTGCTTGCGTTCTGCATACATTCGAAGTGTGATACAGGTACAAGAGGCAAGTGAGGCAGCCAAAAGTTCATGTGGATTGAATCCGGTCCCACCGCCACCTACAGATACTGCTTCATCTGATATCAGTTCATTGAGTTCTGACTTGATTATTGTTTTGTAATTTTCTGTTTGGATTGTGGCAGTAACATGGGTATGCATAGAAAGCTAAGTTTTAATACGTTTCAAAAAATGAATATCAAGAATTAGTTATTTATTTAAAAGAAAAAACCAGCAGACATGATCCAATAATTAGCTTCAAAACCAGTATCAGTATAAAGTTCAGTAATACCTTTTTCATAACTGAGATCTAAGGTGAAGTTATTCAGATCGATTCCAATAGTTCCCAAAATTCCGAATTGCAAATCACTCATGGTGTTGTGATTCAGATTTTGATCATTATCCTGAATGACAGAAATGTAACTAACCTGTCCTCCTGCAGCTAGCCTTAATTTAAATAAATCGGTCTTGATTAGGCGTGCACCGATTTGAACAGGAATCTTTAGCAAATAGGTGTGGGGAATGTCTTGAAATAGTTCAATGGTATTGGATGAGCTCAAGGCTATCTTATGAAGTTCCAGTCCTGTTCTCAGATACCAAAAATCAGGTCCAAAACGCCCTGTTAAGGAAGCATGCCAACCGTTATGATGTTGTCCACTCTTGGTAATTTTAAGATTTTTAGAGTCCATAAGACTTAAACCCACAGAAAGTACCGCACCACTTTGAGCAAATGTACTGCTGATACTCAAAAGGATTACAATTATTGGTGATAATATCCATTTCATTATACAAAGAAACAATAATTATATTATAAATTATACTTATATATAAGTTTTTACATATCTATACCCAAAAAACCCCTACCTTAGCCGCGTTCTAATCAAAGAATTCATGTATCCAGATTTATCTTACATTTTGCACGCATTGATAGGTACCCAACCAGATAATGCTTTTTCCATTATCAAGAGTTTCGGACTATTTCTTGGGTTTTCCTTTCTGGCCAGTGGGTATTTGCTGCATTTAGAATTAAAAAGAAAGGAAAAATTAGGCCAAATCGTTGGTCGAATGGAGAACATTATCGTTTATAAACCTATTGATTGGCAGGAAATTGGTATTCAAACCTTTGTAAATTTTCTTTTTGGTTTTAAATTAGGTTTAATCGTTTCCGATTTTGCAGCATTCAAATCCAGTCCAGAGAAGGCCATTTTTTCTCTAAACGGGAATTGGTTTTGGGGATTAGGATTTGCTGTACTTACTGCAGGTTATTGGATTTATAAAATGAATCAACAAAAAGATAAAGAGATTCAGAGAAAAGATGTATTCATTACACCGCAATCAAGGCTTTTCGATATTACAGGTATTGCTGCTTTAACGGGAATTATTGGATCGAAATTATTTTCCATATTGGAGAATCTTGGTGATTTCTTTAGAGATCCCATAGGAACCTTTTTTTCCGGTAGTGGATTGACCATTTACGGTGGATTAATTTTAGCCTTTATTATAGTATTTCGTTATGTTAAATCTAAAGGTTTACATCCCATTCATATGATGGACGCGATAGCTCCAACTTTAATGATTGGTTATTGTGTTGGAAGAATGGGCTGCCATATTTCAGGAGATGGAGATTGGGGAATTGTCAATGAGATGGCTAAACCCGGATGGTTTTTGCTTCCTGACTCATGGTGGGCATTTTCATATCCGCACAATGTAATCGAAGAAGGTGTCAAAATTGAAGGATGTACATGGCACTATTGCACTGAATTATTACCTAAAGTGTTTCCTACCCCTTTATATGAATCCATTTTGGCATTACTGATTACGGGAATATTATGGTTCCTTCGGACACGAATTCCATATGCAGGTGTGCTCTTTTTTATCTATGCCTTATTGAATGGCATTGAGCGGTTTTTTATTGAAATGATACGCGTGAATCCAAGATACAATATATTGGGAATGAATCCTTCAATGTCTCAAGGCATTGCTTTATTGTTAATATTTACGGGTATCATAGGAATTGTTATTTTTTGGCGTAAAAAAATTCAATAATTTTTTATCAAAAAAAAATTATTTATGAATTTCATTTAGTCAAAACATAATCACAAATAATTGTTATTAAAAGTATGAAAGTTACGGAATATTTTGAAAAAGCAAAAGGCAAAACATTAGTGTCTTTTGAAGTATTACCACCACTCAAAGGAGGTAGTATCCATTCATTATTCGATCAATTGGATCCACTCATGGAATTTCAACCTCCTTTTATTGATGTAACGTACCATCGGGAAGAGTTTATTTATAATTTACAACCGAGTGGGTATTATCAGAAAATTGCTATCCGAAAACGTCCTGGAACTGTTGGCATTTGTGCAGCAATCATGAATCGTTATAAAGTCGAAGCAGTACCACATTTAATTTGTGGTGGATTTACCAAAGAGGATACTGAAAATGCATTAATTGATTTGCATTTTCTTCAGATTAACAATGTGTTGGCATTAAGGGGTGATGCACGAAAATTTGATGATAAATTTATTCCGGAAACAGGTGGACATGAGCATGCGATTGATTTAATCAAACAGATAGATTCAATGAATCAAGGCATTTATTTGGATAGTAATATCTCTAATGGTTCTCCTGTTGATTTTTGCATTGGAGTAGCCGGTTACCCTGAAAAACATTTTGAATCTCCAAGTTTAAAATCTGACTTGAAATTTCTAAAGAAAAAGATGGATGCAGGAGGAGATTATATTGTAACTCAAATGTTTTTTGACAACCAAAAGTATTTTGATTATGTCAAATTATGTAGAGAAGAGGGTATTGATGTTCCTATTGTACCAGGCATCAAACCCATAACTAAGAAATATCAGTTGACAGCCATTCCACGAAATTTTTTTATTGAAATGCCAAATGATTTAGTAAAGTCGATACAAAAAGCAAAATCAGATGAGGCTATTAAAGAAGCTGGAATGGAGTGGTGTGTTCATCAATCTAAAGAACTTAAAAAAGCTGGTGTGCCATGTATACATTATTATACCATGAGCGATCGTGAAGTCATCAGTAAAATAGTAAAACAAATTATGTAAATATTAACTCACAAATACCATAAATATAGGAATTTCGTTTAGGCATGTGTGATCGTATAAATTAGTATTCATGTATCAGGATTTATTAGAAAAAAAGAAATCAATTGCAGTCGTTGGATTAGGATATGTCGGTCTTCCTTTAGCCTTAGTTTTTGCTAAGAAGTTTAAAGTCATCGGCTTTGATATCAATCAAAAAAGAATTGCTATGATGAAAAATAAAATAGATCCTTCTAAGGAATTATTAAGTACTGCTTTTGAAAATGTTGATATTGAATTTACAACATCTCTTGATATTTTGGCTAAAGCCAGTTTTTACATTGTTGCCGTTCCCACACCGGTAGACGAACATAAGGTGCCAGATCTTAAGCCTATATTGGGGGCATCACACACTGTAGGTAAAGTGCTTAAAAAAGGAGATTATGTAGTTTATGAATCCACGGTTTACCCTGGTTGCACTGAAGAAGACTGCAAGCCCGTTTTAGAATTAGAGTCAGGTCTTACTTTTGGTCCTGACTTCAAACTGGGATATTCACCTGAACGGATTAATCCGGGGGATAAAGAAAGAACGGTAGAGCATATTTTAAAAATAGTATCAGGCAGTGATCCTGAAGCAACAGAAGAAGTCGCTAAGGTTTATAGTTCAATAATCAAAGCTGGAATCTATAAAGCTACGAGTATTAAAGTAGCAGAAGCGGCTAAAGTCATTGAAAATACCCAACGAGATTTGAATATTTCATTCATGAATGAACTATCTATTATTTTTGACCGCATGGGCATTGATACAAGGGAAGTTTTGGAAGCAGCAGGAACTAAATGGAATTTTTTGAAATTTTATCCAGGTTTAGTGGGTGGACATTGTATTGGTGTCGATCCCTATTATTTATTGCATAAATCTAAAGAATTGGGCTATGATCCTGAAGTCATTTTGAGTGGCCGACGAATCAACGATCAAATGCCCGCTTTTGTAGCTAAAAAATTAGTACAATTATTAATATCAAAAGATAAAAATCTTAAACAATGTAAAGTACTTATTTTGGGAATTACATTCAAAGAAAATGTATCTGACATTCGTAATTCTAAAGTTGCAGATCTGTATCATGAATTAGCTGCATATTCCATTAAAATGGATTTGGTGGATTCTTGCGCTTGTGCTGATGAAGTTTTGCATGAGTATAATATCCAATTAAAGAATCAAATTGAATCTAATTATGACGCGGTGGTAGTTGCTGTGGCTCATGATGAGTATAAACACTTTACTATTGAAGATTTTAAAAAAATAATGAATATCAATCCAATATTAATTGACCTCAAAGGTATTTATCAAAGACCTGACGATTCAGTGCATTATTGGCGCTTATAAAGTAATATTATGAAAATAGGAGTAATAGGGACTGGATATGTTGGATTGGTAACAGGGACTTGTTTTGCAGAGACCGGGAATCATGTTATTTGTATGGATAATAATGAAGCCAAGGTGAGTCAATTGAAAGCAGGCAAAATCCCCATTTTTGAACCTGGCTTGGAATTATTATATGTTCGAAATACCCATGATCAACGATTAGAAATTACATCTAATCTGGATACACTTGTTGATTTTGCAGAAATCATTTTTTTAGCTTTGCCTACACCTCCGGGTGAAGATGGTTCAGCTGACTTAAGTTATGTATTAAGTGTGGCAGAATCTTTAGCACGAAAAATAAAAAAATATACGATTATTGTCAATAAAAGTACAGTTCCTGTAGGCACTGCAGAAAAAGTAAAAGACATTTTATTACAATATCTCGACACATCTTTATTTGACGTAGTGTCTAATCCGGAATTTCTAAGGGAGGGAGTAGCTGTAGATGATTTTTTAAGACCAGATCGTGTCGTTATTGGTGCAGATTCAGATCGAGCCGTAGCAAAAATGAAAGAACTTTATGAACCTTTTGTACGACAGGGAAATCCCATTTATATTATGGATTTACGCAGTGCAGAACTTACCAAATATGCTGCCAATGCCTACTTGGCTGCACGCATTAGTTTTATGAATGAAATAGCTAATCTATGTGAGGCTACAGGAGGAAATGTCGATATGGTTCGTATAGGTATGGGAAGCGATAATCGAATAGGCAAACGATTTTTATTTCCAGGTGTAGGGTACGGAGGGAGTTGTTTTCCAAAAGATGTTAAAGCACTTAATCACATAGCAGAAAGTCATGACTATTCATTTAAAATTCTTAAATCAGTTATGGAAGTTAATGCTATCCAGAAAAGAATTTTAAGTGATAAAATTATTCGATTTTTTAATGGAGATCTAAAGAATAAGAAAATCGCGGTTTGGGGTTTAGCATTTAAACCAAATACAGATGATATTAGAGATGCTCCTGCCCTTGACATAATAGAAGCATTGCTTGAAGCAGGTGCTCAAATTAGTTGTTATGATCCTGAAGCAATGAATCATGTTAAACATATATTTGGATCGCGAATACAATATGGGGAACATATGTATCAGATTTTAGATCAGGCTGATGCCTTAGCTATAATAACAGAATGGAGTGTCTTCAGGTCGCCGGAATTTGATGAGATCAAATCGAGAATGAATCAAGCAGTTATATTCGATGGTCGCAATTTATATGAACCTGAAAAAATAAAATCATTAGGAATAAATTATTTTAGTATCGGAAGAAATTAAATATACAATATGGCAAAATTACAAATGGTGGATCTTGCATCCCAATATGCTAAAATCAAAACAGAAATAGATCAAGCAGTATTGGATGTGATTGCTTCCACTTCTTTTATTGGAGGTGCTCCAATAAAAACATTTAAACATAATCTAGAACATTATTTAGGAGTCAACCATGTCATTCCGTGTGCAAATGGTACAGATGCTTTACAGATTGCATTAATGGCATTGGAATTACAACCGGGGGACGAAGTCATAGTTCCTGCATTTACATATGTTGCAACAGCAGAAGTGATTGCTTTGCTTCAATTGAAACCAATTATGGTGGATGTGCGCATGGATGATTTTAATATAGATGTTGAAGGAATCAGAGCAGCTATTACACCTCGAACTAAAGCTATTGTGCCGGTTCATTTATTTGGTCAATGCGCCCAAATGGATGAAATTATGTCCATTGCACAAGAGTATGGGATCTATGTAGTAGAAGATAATGCTCAAGCCATTGGTGCTTATTATCAACATGCTAATGGTCAGAAACAACGAGCAGGTGGCATTGGTCACATTGGAACCACATCTTTTTTTCCATCAAAAAATTTAGGTTGTTATGGTGACGGCGGAGCTATTTTTACCAATGATGATGCATTGGCAAAAAAGATGACCATGATCGCCAATCATGGACAATCAGTACAGTATTATCATGAGGTGGTAGGCGTTAACTCCCGCTTGGATACTATACAAGCTGCAATATTAGATATCAAATTAAAACATCTTGATGAATATGCTCGTGCAAGAAATGAAGCAGCAAATTATTATGACAGGGCATTTGCTAATCATCCACATATAATAACTCCTCGAAGATCAAAGCATAGCGATCATATTTTTCATCAATACACAATGAGAATTACGAATGGTACGAGAGACGCATTAAAAGAATATTTAACGCTGAAAGGTATTCCTTGCGCCATTTATTATCCTGTACCCTTGTATAAGCAAAAAGCATTTGCACCTTTCAGAGGAAGTATAGATTTTTTACCTGTAACAGAACAATTATGTAAAGAGGTGATTTCATTAGCTATACACACTGAAATGACACCTGCTATTCAAGATGAAATCATTCAAGCAGTGCTTTCTTTTTTTTAAATCAGAATAATGAATCAAGATCCTATTTATTTTGTCCATGAAAGTTCTTATGTCGATGAAGGATGTGAGATTGGTGCTGGTACTAAAATATGGCATTTCAGTCATATTATGTCACATTGTAAAATTGGGAATAGGTGCAATATTGGTCAGAATGTTGTAATCTCTCCGGAAGTGATTTTAGGAGATAATGTAAAAATTCAAAATAACGTTTCCATTTATACAGGTGTGACTTGTGAAGATGATGTTTTTCTCGGCCCTTCCATGGTTTTTACGAATGTCATTAATCCAAGGAGTGCGGTAAATCGCAAGAGTGAATACGCAAAAACCATCGTTCGAAAAGGCGCTTCTATTGGGGCGAATGCTACAATAGTATGTGGAAATAATATTGGAAAGTATGCTTTTATTGGAGCCGGAGCTGTAGTCACCAAAGAAGTTCCGGATTATGCCTTGGTGATGGGAAATCCAGCAAAACAGACAGGATGGATGAGTGCTTTCGGACACAAATTAATTTTTGACAAAAATGGATTTGCTACCTGTCCGGAATCCAATGAACAATATAAATTAGAAAATGGTAGAGTAATTCAAGTGATATGAGTAAACGATTCGCATTAATTGGTGCAGGAGGTTATATCGCACCACGTCATATGAAAGCTATTAAAGAAACAGGAAATGAACTGGTAGCAGCTATAGATAAAAATGATTCCGTAGGTATTATGGATAGTTATTTTCCCGGGGCAGATTTTTTTACGGAATTCGAAAGATTTGATCGCCATTTAGAAAAATTAAAAAGATCACAACATCCTGTTGATTATATGAGCATTTGTTCACCTAATTATTTACATGATTCTCACATGCGATTTGGATTAAGATTAGGTGCAGATGTTATTTGTGAAAAACCTTTAGTGCTCAATCCTTGGAATATCGATGCATTACAAGAAATAGAATTGGAGACCAACAAGAAAGTTAATACTATTCTTCAATTGCGCTTACATCCCAAAGTACAAGAGTTACGCAAAAAAATTCAATCTGAAAATGCGCCACAAAAATATGAAGTTGATTTAGTTTATATCACTTCACGAGGTAAATGGTATTTCACTTCGTGGAAGGGAGATTTGCAAAAATCCGGAGGAATTGCAACAAATATAGGTGTCCATTTTTATGATTTATTGGGTTGGTTGTTTGGAAAAGTACAGCAGAATATAGTACACGTCCAACAACACGATCGCGTTGCCGGATATCTGGAATATGAACAAGCTAGAGTCCGATATTTCTTAAGTATAAATGAACAAACACTCCCAAAAGAGTTATTAGATGCCGGAAAAAAAACATTTCGTTCACTTCAAATTGGTGGAGAAGAATTTGAATTTAGTGAAGGTTTTGGGGACTTGCATACCGTTTCATATCAAGAAATTTTAAATGGAAATGGATTTGGATTGAATGAATCCAAACAATCCATTGAGACCGTGCATAATATTCGCAATGCCCAACCAGTTGGATTGATCGGCGATTATCATCCTTTTGCTTCAAAGCCATTATCAAGACATCCATTTGAATAATACTATGCTGTTAATCAGATCGCTCAAATTGTATTTTTTTATAAGTTAAGTTGTGATGGCATGAAAATCATAAGTATTGTTGGAGCGCGTCCGAATTTTATGAAAGTAGCTCCATTACACAGAGCGTTTAAGCAGAATAATTCCATTCAATCTAAAATTATTCATACGGGCCAGCATTTTGATCGGGCTATGAGTACCATATTTTTTGAAGAATTAGAATTACCAGAACCAGATTATTTTCTGGGTGTAGGTTCTGGTACTCATTCGATCATAACGGCTAAAATTATGACTGCCATAGAACCCATTTTAAAGTCAGAACTTCCCGAGCTTGTTATTGTTGTAGGTGATGTCACCTCAACTTTAGCTTGTGCTTTAGTGGCTAATAGAAATGGTATTCCAGTAGCACATGTTGAAGCAGGATTACGAAGTTTTGATCGCAGTATGCCGGAAGAAATCAATCGTTTGCTCACGGATCAAATCTCTGATCTTTTATTTACAACAGAACGACTGGCCACGGATCACTTGATTAAAGAAAATATTTCGCCGGATAAAATTCATTTTGTCGGCAATTGTATGATTGATTCCCTTCATTATTATCAAAAGAAAACGAGTGATCAATCCATTCTGAAACAATTTAATTTGGTACCCGCGTCTTATGTCATCATGACCATGCATAGACCATCGAATGTTGATACACTCGAAGGGTTGCAGAAACTTATTCATCTGCTCTCAGTGATTTGCACAATGAGAACCGTTTTATTACCGCTGCATCCTAGAACAAAGGATCGGTTAAATCATTTTGGATTACTGAATACATTGACACAGATTCCAAATCTGATCATAACGGAACCACTTGGATATATTGAATTTATTACCTTAATCCGTTACAGCCAATTGATATTAACAGACTCAGGAGGTGTTCAGGAAGAAACCACTTATTTAGGTGTTCCATGTCTGACGTTTAGAAGATCTACTGAACGTCCCATTACTGTTGATGTTGGAACAAATATATTATTGGACGACTTAAATCCGGAAGTCGCTATTCACCACGTAAGAGAAATATTAGATGGTCATATTAAACAAGGACAAATACCTGAATTGTGGGATGGACAAGCTGCATTTAGAATTAGGGATATATTATTGAATCAGTTTGGTTAACTTATGTTGCGAACGATTTCATTATATTTCCATACCATTAGATATCTGAAATGTTCCCAGGTCTTTTTTCAACTTTGGTATCCTATTAAAAACCTTCTTATTAATTCGTGGTATCCATATTCAAAATATGTGAATACTAATTTATTGACATTTTCAAATATCAACATCTATTCGGAAACAGGGAACTATAATTCCAAAAGTAGAACATTTACGTTCTTGAATAAAACACATACTTTTTCTGATAGCATAGATTGGCAATTCATGGGTCACGGAAAATTGTGGAATTATCATTTGCAATATTTGAATTATTTAAATGATGCTACAACAAGTATTTCAGAACGGAATAAAGTATTAATTCAATTATCTGAATCGGTTAATGCCTCTGCCCTCAAATTAGAAGCCTATCCGGTTTCATTACGCATTATTAACACACTGTTGTTTTATGAAAATGTCACAACAGATCAAAAATCAATTAACCGTGCACTCTTTAGACAAATCCATTTTTTGGAGAACAATCTGGAATATCATATTCTCGCCAACCATTTGTTAGAGAATTATATAGCCTTATGTATGGCAGCGATATATATGAATGATGACCGTTTGTGGAATAAATGTTATGCCAAATTATGTTCTGAATTAGAGGAGCAAATTTTAGCAGATGGAGCACATTATGAGCGTTCACCCATGTACCACAGTATTGTTTTGTATCGATTATTATTGTTGTACCAAGTTTTAATAAAAAGCAATAAGGGAGATTACGATCGTATAAGGTATTATATTCAGAAGATGGCATCTTGGTTAGTTACATTTTGTTTGCCTAATGGTCGGTATCCACTTTTTCAAGATAGTTGTATTTCTGGTGCTCCACCTGTATCATGGATATCGAATACA
Source organism: Saprospiraceae bacterium (assembly GCA_044228225.1). Classification (GTDB taxonomy): domain Bacteria; phylum Bacteroidota; class Bacteroidia; order Chitinophagales; family Saprospiraceae; genus Vicinibacter. Next base: position 98,065 of record JBGAVH010000010.1, read on the forward strand.
TTAAGTCAATTAAATATTGAAATCCATCAGGGAATATTAAGTGATAGCGCATATTTTAAATTTGAACATGATCCAATTGTTTTATATGTCAACGCAGGAAATGTTGTTCCAACTTATCAGCCCGGTCACGCACATGCTGACATGTTGCATTTTGATCTTTATTTTAAAGGCCAACCCATATTTATAGATTATGGAATTTCTACATATGAATCTGTTTCACAACGTCAATATGAGCGATCGACTCAAGCGCATAATACAGTTGTTATAAATGGTCAAAATCAATCAGAAATATGGTCACAGTTTAGAATGGCACAACGAGCACATATCAAAGTAAGTCGTGTGGATCAACATCACCTTGAAGGTGAGATTACACATTATGCAGGTCAACAATGGAGTCACAAAAGAATTTTTGATGTGCACCCCAATCAATTGATTATTGAGGATTTTGTTGTAGCAGAAGAAGTTGTATCATCTGTTATGTATTTACATTGTCATCATAATGTGGGTAACATTGATTTGGATTTTGAAAAAAGCAAAATAAATATTGCTGGAATGCAATTATTAATATTGGGTGCTCATAAAATTGTAATAGAGGATATGGATGAAGCTTTAGATTTTAATGTATACATTAAATCCAAGCGTATTTCTATTAGTTTTGAGAAACAAATAAAAACCATAATAAACTGGCATGATTAAAAGAATACTATTCTTGTCATATTATTATACACCTGATTTGGGGCCGGGTGCTTTTCGGAATACGGCTTTGGTCGGATCTATATTAAAAGAAATCCAAGAGGATACCATCTTGGATGTGATGACCACAATGCCTAATCGATATCAATCTTTCAGTGATGAAGTTCCAGCTCATTTTGATTCAGGTTCTCTCCGATTACATCGATTTACAGTTCCTCAGCATACCAATGGATTTTGGAAACAAATAAAATCTTTTCTATCCTATAGGAAACAAGTGCTTCAAGCTACTAAGGCTACTCATTATGATTTGGTTTTTGCATCCAGTTCTAAATTATTCACGGCTCATTTAGCATTCCAAATTGCAAAGAAAAAGCGCTTGCCCTTATATATCGATCTACGAGATTTGTTCGCTGAAAATATAAGAGAACTCATTAAATGGCCATTTATTGCTTATCCATTAAGTTGGATATTAAAAATATTTTTTGAAAAACCATGTTTGAAATATGCTACTCACATCAATGTTAATTCTGAAGGATTTCTAAAGTCACTGGATTATATTAAACATGGGCGTATTAGCTTTTTCCCAAACGGAATTGACGATCTGTTTCTAAATGTTCCACCAAGTCAGACGGCGCAGTCGAATATTAAAATCGTTTGTTATGCAGGTAATATTGGCGAAGGTCAGGGATTAGATAAAATCATACCACCTTTAGCACAAAAGTTGGGTTCAGGATTTTTGTTTTATATCATTGGTGCAGGAAATACTAAACAAAAACTCATCGATGCTTTAAATAACTTAAATATCCAGAATGTTAAATTGATATCACCCGTTAAAAGAGCTGAATTAATGCAATATTATCAACAAGCTCATTATTTGTTTCTTCACTTAAATGATTTCGAAGCTTTTAGAAAAGTATTACCCTCTAAACTATTTGAATATGGTGCGATGGACAAACCTATTCTTGCAGGTGTTGCTGGATATGCTAAAGAATTTATTGAAAAACATATACAATCCAATTATTTTGTTTTTGAACCCTGTGATTGGAAGTCGGCCTATCATTATTTAGTTAATGATCATTATCAAGTGATGACTCGTCCTGCATTTATTTCCAAGTTTAGAAGAGAAACGATTTCTGATCAAATGGCTAAATCAATACTTTTTTATGTGCCTAAAAACGGAATATGAAAGTAGCCATTGTTGCTAATTCATGCTGGAATTTATTTAATTATAGACGAGAGTTATTACAGGCTATACACACAGAATTTGGAGAAGTCGTACTAATCGCACCTGAGGATAGATATGCTTCAATGCTTCCAAAAGGACAGGGTATACATTATATTCCGTTACTTTATTTAGATAAGACAAGTTCCAATTTAATTAAGGAACTTAGATTTATTATAGAATTATTCAGAATTTATTATCGTGAGAAACCAGATCTGATAATGCACTATACCATTAAGCCCAATGTGTTTGGTAGTATGATTGCTCATGTATTGGGTATTTCAAGTATAGCTACGGTTACAGGATTAGGAAGTTCTTTTACTAAACATAATAAATTAAGTTTATTGATATGTTGGTTATATAAATTAGCTTTTCGGTATAATAAAATAAACATTTTTCAAAACCACACCGATAGAAATTTCTTTTTGCAAATGAAGTTAGTTAATGAAATTAATTCTGGAGTCATTTTAGGGTCTGGAGTTGATTGTAATTATTTTGTACCACGTGAAAAATCTGAATCAAACAAATTTATTTTTTTATTTATTGGTCGGTTAATTCGAAGCAAAGGCATAATAGAGTATTTAAAAGCAGCTTCATTTATAAAAAGTAAATGGCCTGATATAGAATGTCAGGTAGTTGGCAGTTATGATTCGACTCATCCGGATCGAATTTCCAAAACAGAATTGGACGAAGCATTGAATCAGAATGATATTCAATGGTTTGATCATGTTGATGATGTGCGTGGTCTGATAGCTGCAGCTGATGTTGTGGTCTTACCATCTTACCGCGAAGGCATGCCAAGGTCCATTCTGGAATCCATGGCAATGGGTAAACCAATAATTACCACAGATGTTGCCGGTTGTAATGAGACAGTCATCAATGGCATTAATGGATATTTAATTCCGGCACAAAATGTCGATTCATTAGTCAAAGCAATGATTGACATGTACTCATTATCACCCGAAAAACGATTACAAATGGGAAACGAAAGTAGGACAAAGGCATTGGATCAATTTGCAGTTCAACATATTAACACAAAGTATTTGAATATAATATCAGAATTAAAATGAAATTTTATGATTAAATTCTTTGAATGAAATTGAATATTTAATTTTCAATGCATCCAAATCTTGACAGAATCATTTACTTGAATGTAGATCTACAATTCAGTATTATTGTAACCCTGAGATATCATTGAGTGAATGCATCGCCTTATTATAAGGAATAACAAAAATTATGTTAACCTTAATTTAACACCCACTTTTGATTTTTTATTTTGAAATAATAAATTTCGATTACCTTTGCACTATGATTTTAATTCAAAAATATTGCTGGAAGAAACATGAGTGCATGAAAGTGCTTATGAGGCTTATGAGTTGATATTTTTATTATATAAAAAAATTAAATATACAAAGGCCTTATCCAATCGATGAGGCCTTTTTTTTTAGGTTTAATGAAATGAATTTATTTAGAAATTTTAAATGCTGGTATTATGGGAGAAGTAGAAACTAGATTGATGTGGATGTTTATATCCAATATTTCAGGATTTTTTATTTGTCTGGGGCTTGGATTTTTTTTATCGAAAGGCAGGAAGAAGTTACGTTCTGACCAAGATTTGTCTATTCCAGATCGATTGGAAAACATCAAAAAAGAGCTAGAACATATTGAAAAGAAAATTAAATTATAATGATATTGAAACATAATGAATCAGTTATCCTCCAAAAAGGGAGGATCCTTTTCGATTCAATTATTGGAGCAGGGCTGCAATTTTGTAAGTAAAAAAGAAAAACCTAAGTTTATTTCATCAGATTAAGCTGAAAAATATCTAATCATTCCTTTGATTTCGACATCATCCTGAAGTGTTGGAATAATTTCGAATAATATTTTACTCATGGAAGAATCCTCTTGCAATGCTTCTTCAAGGTCAATTAAGGCAGCAGCTCTATTATTGGTTAATAGATTATAGGCAACCTTGCAAAAAGTGAGGTCAGTTCCAACTGAATATTTATCAGCTCTACGAATGATTTTTTCTGCTTTTTCGAAGTTTTGCTTTTCTAAAAGGAACTTAATATACATAGCCCAATATTGACTTTGTTCCTGTCCGCAACGGGCGGCTTTAGCAAAATGAGTTTCAGCTTTTTTGGAATTCCCCATTTCACAATAGACATGAGCCAAAGCAGAATGATATTCTTCGCGATATTCATCGATTTCTATAGACTCTTTGTAATAATGCAATGCTTTATCCCAGTTTTTTTCACTGAAATAACATTCTCCTAGATAGAAGAAAATTTCATCATTAAATGGATCTTGGTGTACTGCCTTAAGCAGCATGGATTTGGCATCCTTATGTCTGTTTAACTTAATCAGACATTCTGCCATATAAGCTACTAATTCAGTATCAGGTCCAAATATATCATTCGCGTCTGAATAACACTGAAAAGCTTTCTCATATTGGCCTATTTGTAGTGCCAATTCTGCGCAGTCCATATATCCTTGTTCGAATCTGGAATTGATCAGGAATGAGTATTCCAAAGCATCTATTGCTTTTTTGTATTCCCCGAGGCATGAATAGGCATGTCCTAAGTTGTACCAAGCTAAATACGAATATGGATTTTTGTCTATTAGATTAAGATGAAGACTTACGCTTTCATCGTATTTTTTTGAAAATTCAACACTTACCCAGATTTGTTCTAAGGCTTCTGTGTTATTTGGATTGATGATTAACGCTTCTCTTAGCGTATAGAACATTTTGTCAAAATCTTTCATTGATTCTTGTATAAAAGCTTCCATTAATAAAATTTCATGCAAATCGGCATTTTGGAAGATTAGTTTTACTTCATCAATTATCATTAAAGCTTCTTCAGGATTACCCTGAAGGGTCAGGATTTTTGCTTTAAGTAAGGGAACCTCGATTTCATATGGTGATATGGAATAAGCCTGGTTTAATATATTCAGCGCTTCCGCAAATCGCATATTGATCATCATCAGTCTGGCTTTTTGCAAATAAAAATCGACTCTATATTTATATTGTTTAATAGCCAAATCTGCAACTGCTAGTGCCCGATCGAATGATCCTTGATTTTCGTAATGTGATATTAGTTTAAGAAATGATTTCTCTTCCCAAAGTTCAGGGCTGAAACTTTGTACGGCATCTTCAAACTCTGCAATGAGTTTTGAGAGCTTATTGTTTTGGTTCGTTTTTCTAGACACTATCTTCTCAGGGATTGAATGACTGTGTAAAAGTAATTATTTAAATCAATTCAACACTAAACTAATTTTATTTTTTATTTTTTTTATTTCATATTAATATTTCATCTAATTTATTCTAAAATATATTCTTTCAACGTAATACATATATTTGATTTATCAAATGTATGAATACTGTATTCATAACTGGTTAGCATTCACGAACAAATAAATTTATTTTAATTTTTGAAAAATATTTAAATTAATTTCGATGCATCAATTTTTTACCCTTCCAATCAGATAAAAATACTCCCGTAATTATTATTATTCCTATAAATAAATGACGCCATTGAAAAAAATCTTTTCCAAGCCAAATTGCAATGATACTTGCTATGAAGGGTTGTAAATAGATGTAGTTACTAACTAAAGAAGAATGACTGAGTTGCAATGCAAATGCATTTAATGCATACGCTAAAAACGTTGTACATATAAGAACAAAAATTAATGCAAGCCACGCATTGCTATCTAATAAGTCCCATTGAGTATGTACTAAATCATTTACTCCAAAAGGAATACAACAAATACCACCAATCAAAAATAACCACTTCATGGTTTCGAACGGTCCATATTTTTGAATCAATTTTGGCGCTTGTATTAGATAATAGCCATAGGATAGCGCATTGATTAAAATATAAATGTCTCCAAGTGCACTACTGTTTTGACCATGACCATTTTTTGAAGAAAGTATTAACCATGCTGCACCAAAAAATCCTAAAATACATCCGAAGATGTTCGTAGTTGATAGTGGGGATCCCTTGAAGTATCGCATGATAAGTACTAACATGGGAGTACAAACCATAATGAGTGCGGCATGAATTGGAGATGTTAATGATAAACCATTGAAAAAAAAGAGTTGGTTGCATAACACTCCGCTCAATGCACATACTAGCAGCAATCTATAATCAGATTTTTCTATTCGTTTTAAAGGTCCGAAAAACACAATAAATAAGATTACCGCACTCCAAATTCGCAATAAAATAAATCCATTAGGTTGAATGTATTTAGGGTCTAAAACTATTTTTGCAATAGAGTAATTTGCCCCATATATTAATGCAACAATGAACAATACTAAATGAGCCAAATAGCTTTGATTGGAATGTATCTTTGTGTTCAATGAATTTATTTATTTTTAAAAATCATCCAACCAATAATTGTAAAATATAAGTATACACATATTCCGATTTCAGAGCTCAGTGTTGCTTCATATAGAAAAGAACTCAATAATATTCCTTGTAAGCTTAATATTAATGGATTGCGCCATTGGGCATTCGAAAATAGAGAATAATAAATCATGGCCATCAAGGAAAACAAAGATGGTAATCCACAATAGGCCCAGGAAAAAATAAATTGATTGTGCGCCAGTTTGAATTCTTTATGATTTAAATGCAACATATAAAGTTTATCGGTACTGGTTTTTAAATCTCCAATACCTGTGCCTAAAATCGGATGGTCCAGTATATTATTCCAACCCATTTGAATGGATAACCAGCGTTCGATATCTGAGTAGTACAACCATTTCCCTCTAGACCATTCTCCAATTTGCCATATCGAATATAAATATTTGTGCTTTAAACTAGGAATGAAATAAATCATGGATGCTATAATAATTACCATGCTAATGATGCACATGATCCATATGTTATATTTTTTTCGCAAGAGCATATAATAACTCATGTATAAAAAAACACCTATGTAAAGTCCTAGTAAACCAGATTTAACACTAAGAATATGAATTACTATGAATAAATACAATAGGCAAAAAGCATATACCCATTTTTCCCAGTTAAATTTGAAAGCCCATTGGACCACTAACCAGTGAATTAGAATGATACAACTTGCAGCAATGATGAGACTATATCTGATGTGTGAGATATAAGTTTTAATAGGTTTGCCTTTTAATATTTCTAATTGATATACTTCATAGTTTTTAAAATAATCATAAAGTATGAATCCTGAGGTGATTAGTACAGAAATAATCCCGATTAGAATGACGGCGTTTAATTTAAAACTGCTAATAGGACTCTGATGTATAAAAATAATGGGAAGGAATAGAAATGGTAACATAAGACGGCTGTAATGCCACCATTCAATATATTCTGCTGACCATAATCCCGATATGACAAAACTGAAATAATAGGCTATCATCCAACAGAATAAAGGTTCTTTTCTCAATAGCCGGATGGTGTTTTTTAAACCCATATTAAATCCAAATGGAAATCCATAAGGTTTATATTGAAACAAACATAATGCAGTCATCAGAACCATACTCGCAGAAACGACATACATAGCCCAGGGTAAAGCAAATGCAAAGGCAGAAAAAAGAAATAAAAAAAGAAAAGGAATGATGAATTTTAATTGCATAATTGAATCAAGCCAATCTATCGGAATTTGAATTATCTTTCATAAAATTTGATGTAATAGTAAATTAAAATACTGTATTTGTTTAAAAAATATTGTTTAAGACCCTACATATTATGGAATGAAATCATGAAACTTATACGATTTATAGTCTAAAACTGCAAAAATTAGGTTTATTTTGCATTGAAATTTATAAAAGATAAAGATGTCCAACGATTGGTTTAGTTCAATAAAAGAAATTAAATTATCCATTGAATCCTTTGAAATTAATTCATTGGATGCCTTGGAACATTTTCGAATTCGATTTTTAGGATCAAAAAACATTATTAAACCAGTTTTTGGAGAAATTGGCAAAGTGCCTGTGGAATTAAAAAAAGCCTATGGTCAGCAAGTCAATGAATTAAAACAATTAGCCGAAGAAAAATTTGAATCTGCTTCAAGTCAGTTGTCTTCCATAGCCGAAACACCACAGGATATTCCTGATCTTAGCCTTCCTGCTGTAGATTTTGGGAAAGGCAGCAGGCATCCCATTTCATTGGTTATGGATCGCATCATTGATATTTTTACTAAAATAGGATTTCAAGTTTCAGAGGATCGTGAAATAGAAGACGAATGGTATAATTTCACATCCTTAAATACTCCGGATGATCATCCCGCCAGAGATATGCAGGATACCTTTTATTTAAAGGATTTTGCCAATATGTTACTAAGGACCCATACATCTTCAGTTCAAGCAAGATTTATGACCAGTCATAAGCCACCTTTTAGGATACTTGCTCCAGGACGTGTGTACCGAAATGAAACCATATCAGCCCGATCACATTGCCAATTTCATCAAGTGGAGGGATTATATGTAGATAAAGGTGTATCTATGGGTGATATGAAACAAACCTTGTTGTTTTTTGCTAAAGAAATGTTTGGTCCCGATGTGAGAATTAGATTAAGACCGTCCTATTTTCCCTTCACAGAGCCATCTGCAGAAATGGATATTTATTGGGGACTTACTAATGAAACAGACTATCGGATTACTAAAGGCACCGGATGGTTAGAGATACTTGGCTGTGGAATGGTAGATCCTGCGGTTTTGCAAAATTGTGGTATCGACCCAACTGTTTATTCTGGATTTGCTTTTGGAATGGGCATAGAACGACAAGCCATGTTACTTTATAAGATACCGGACATTCGGTATTATTTCGAGAATGATGTACGCTTTTTAAGTCAATTCAAAGGCGCTTAGAAGATGATCAACAAACCAAGTTTACCTAAGGGCACTAGGGATTTTTTACCACTTCAGGCCAAAAGAAGAAAACATATTTTTAAGACTATAGAAGATTGTTTTATCCTGAATGGATATCAGCCTTTAGAGACTCCGGCCATGGAAAATCTTTCCACTCTTACCGGTAAATATGGAGATGAGGGGGATAAATTGCTATTTAAAATTTTGAATAGCGGGGATTATTTAAAAGATGCAAATGAGGAACTATTGCTAAAAAAAGAGTCTACTAAACTCATCCCTTCGATAAGTGAAAAAGGCTTGAGGTATGACCTAACGGTTCCATTTGCAAGGGTTGTCGCCATGTATAGAAACGATATTACCTTTCCCTTCAAAAGATATCAGATTCAGGCAGTTTGGCGTGCAGATCGTCCTCAACGTGGAAGATATAGAGAATTTTATCAATGCGATGCTGATGTAGTCGGTTCTAACAGTCTCATGTATGAAGCTGAATTAATTAGAATTTATGATTCGGTATTCAAATCTTTAGGAATACCTGTTAAGATTTTGATTAATCATCGTTCAATATTAGAAGGGATTGCTATTCAGGCAGGATGTCAGGATCAATTTATGGCTTTGACAATAGCTATTGATAAATTGGACAAGATTGGTGTAGAGGGTGTGACAAAAGAATTGGAAAACATAGGTATCATTCCAGAAACGAGTTCTTGGATTTTGTCCCAATTAAAACAAAGCCAATTAGATACTTTTAAATTCAATGACAAAGCTACTTTAGGCGTTCAGGAAATGAATACAGCCTTAGATTATTTGAAAAATACTGGAACACATAATGAAGTTGTTTTTGATGCTACGTTGGCACGTGGATTAAGTTATTATACGGGCTGTATTTTTGAAGTAGTTCCGACGACTATAAAAATGGGGAGCCTTGGTGGAGGTGGGAGATATGATAATCTGACCAGTATATTTGGACTTAATGGGGTCTCAGGTGTGGGAATATCCTTTGGAGCAGATCGTATTTATGATGTCATGCAGGAATTAAGTCTTTGGCCAACATCCTTGGAGGTACCCGTAAAGGTATTATTTATGGCCTTAGACGATCAGAGTCACAGGCAAGCATTTGATTTGGCGCAGCAGTGCAGAGCAGCCGGTATTCCTGTAGATGTTTATCCAGATCCGGGTAAATTGAAGAAACAATTTAAGTTTGCTGAGGACCTCAAGATCCCTTTTTTAGTCATTTTAGGGGAAGATGAGGTAAAAACTGGACGTTATAATCTCAAAAATCAATCCAACGGGGAGCAGACATCGCTCACTATTGACGCAATTATTGCTCGGTTAAATTCCTGATAACAAAGACCTTAGCTTATTAAAATAAATCATATTATAATTTTACATAATATGTATTAACAATGCGTTAAAGACTTTAACTCTTTATTTTAAAATTTAATAGGTATCTTTGCCGTTCATAAGGACTTAGATCATCAATATTTATCTTATATGAATATTATAATTGGATGATTTTAAGTATTTTATTGTAATTTAGACTTTTAATTCTGACCATGAATATAAGAACTTACATTTTCCTAGGCTTACTATCTCTTGTCATGAGGGTTCAGGCCGAACGGAATATAAGTTCACCATTATTTTTAGATCTGGTCAACAGAATTGATAATAATTATTCCGAGGATGAAGTGATTTCACGTTTACAAGGAATGTATTGCCTTGTGGATCTAAAAATTGAAGATGATGTAATCGATCAGGTTAAACGATATATCATTACAGACCGAGGTTCCAGTCGAAGAATACTCTACCGAAAAGATTTATATTTTCCATTAATGGATAAATTATTTATCGAAAATGATTTGCCCATTGAATTAAAACATTTAGCTGCCATAGAATCTGCATTAAATCCTTCCGCTAAATCAAGTGTTGGCGCAGCTGGATTATGGCAATTGATGCCTGGTACTGCAAAAATCAGAGGTTTAAAAATAGACCATAAAGTAGATCAGCGCATGGATGCAGTGGTTTCTACTGTAGCTGCCATCAAATATTTTAAAACCTTATATCAGATTTTTGGTGATTGGACCTTAGTATTAGCTGCTTATAATTGTGGTGAGAATAGGGTTTTGGATGTTATGGAAAAAACGGGTTCTAAAGATTTTTGGACCATACGAAAGTTTCTTCCCAGACAGACCCAATTGTTCGTACCGGCTTTCATAGGTGTTAGTTATATGCTTCAATTTTATTATGAACATAACTTAGTTCCTGAAGTAGAAGAAATGCCAACCAACCTTTTATCTTTTGCTAAAGTGACTCAAGAAATCAATATCCATAAAATGTTAAAAGCAACTGGTATTGATAAAGAGACATTTGAAAATTTCAATCCATCATATCAGAAATTAACAATACCTGGAGAGGCTAAAGGGCAATACATTGCATTACCTGATAGTCAGATGGTATCTTTTGTTGACTATTATATGGAACAACTTAAGTCGTCACCTTTAATGAAAAAGGACACGGCAATGAATCAGTCATTGAATGAAAATGCATCGGATAGTGTATTGGTCGAAGTGATAAGTTTTTCAAGGCCATTTAATTTTCCACCTGAAGATATAGTAGAAAAACAAACCCAAGAAATTCCAAACGACTATATGGCTGACGCCTCAGTTTCTGATGTCCCAACACCGGAAATTGAATGGACCACCGATTACAAATATCACATCATTCGTTCCAGAGAAAGTCTTAGTGATATCGCAACTTTGTATGATAAGGTCAGTGTAGATGAACTCATGTATTGGAATGAATTATCTCCTGAGTCTAGCCTCAAAGTGGGATCAGTGTTGGTAATTAAGAAATAGTGAGTTGTTTCACTTTCGCCAAATCCATATAAATTAAGCCACATTTGGCGGATCTAAAAATCTTTAAACAATTCATTCAACAAAACTACCTGATCCAAATGATTCAGGCTGTGTTCATTTTGTTTGACGCCAAAAGTAGTTACCAATGTAGTAAATACAGTACTTCTAGTTTGCGTGGAAGCCTTGTATGTCATCGATTTATGTTGCAGTTCTTTAGCATACTTCGAAGTGAGCTCAAAGGGTGCAACAGAAAATTTCATTTCGCATAAATTAATGCATTGATCAGCCCTTTTAATTACCAAATCAATTTGTGCTTTTTCTTTTTTATTATACCAAGCGCTCTGCTCAGTATGTAAAGCTCCAATCCCAAGACTGTTTTTAATTTGTTGAATATGTTTCAAACAAAGATTTTCAAATGCATATCCACTCCAGGATCGATAACTTTGACCGGAGTGTATTGCAGCCCATGTGCCGGACTTAAATGATTTATTGTGTTCAATAAATTTTAAATAGAAGAGTGAATATTCATCAGTGAGTCGATATATAGTATCTTTTGCTTTTTTATCCAAGGGTAAATAGCTAGTAATAAAACCACTTTCTTCTAATTCATTAAGTATTCCTGTGAGATAGCCACCACTTTTAAGTTCAGCAGAACTAATGATTTCACTTCGCAATAGACCCGATTGTTTTTTTGCTAATGCTCTGATAATACTTATATGTATCGTTGCATTATTGAACAGTGCGATATACAACTTGTTAAATTCATTTCTCAATAACCCTTTGTTTGAAAAACATATGCGATCGATGTTTTGCATAGCGCTTTTTCCAGCTTCTACAGCTTCTAAATATAATGGGACACCGCCCATAGCCATATATAATTGAGCTATTTGGTATTGGTCTAATTTAATTTTTTTGGCGTTAAAAAATGCTTGGGTTTCTGCAAGCGTAAAGGGTAGCAATTTTATTTCCTTGCTGATACGATTATGTAAACCACCTTTATGATGAATGACCTTATTGATCATCCAACTCGCTGCAGATCCACAAATGATGACGATGATATCATTTCGTTTGGTACACCAACTATTCCAAAAATAATCGAAGGCAGCTAAAAATCCGGAATGCATGGTATCCAACCATGGAAGCTCATCAAAAAAAATTACCTTTTTCTTTTTGCTCCGTTTTCTTTCCAAATATTGGGTGAGCAGTACAAATGCTTCTTGCCAATGATCGGGTGTTGTAGGTACGAAACCTTTACCTATATATTGGCCCAGAACTTGAGCGAAATTATAGAGTTGTTTTGGGGCATCCGTATCTATTGTTCCTGTAAATTCGAAACAGATGTGATCCTTAAAAAAAGTCCGAATTAAATAGGTTTTTCCAACGCGTCGCCTGCCATAGATGGCTATCAATTCAGGTTTTTGACTGTTAAGTAGGTTATTGAATATCGCTATTTCTTCGCTCCTTCCGATGATTTCAGTATCTATTAAATGCCCCATTTTAAAGGATTATTATGTTTTTAGATCCGCCAAATGTACTACATTTATACCACATTTGGCGAATCTTAATTATTTTAATTTCGCCAAATGTAGCTATTTTGAGTGAGATTTGGCGGATCTGATTTAGATAAGAATCATGTGATTATTTGAAAGAACCTATAAATGTTGACATCAGAATAACCCGTGACACAAAGATTAAATTACATTTATAAGGTTATTCTTTTCCTAAATGACTTTGACAATCCAACAATTACTTTAATAGTTTTTTCAACAAAATTTATATATTATAAACAAAACAAGAGACCCTGATTTTGGATTAGCTCCTCATGGAATTTTTAGTATTAGTTTATGCTAGAAAGGGATTCAAGGAAATAATGTATATGAAATAATTTTCCGAATTAAATCAATATCAAGGCGTTCCATTATGAAAATGGAAATTAATTAATTCCTTGGGTTGAATAAGTGAAGGAGTGATTTTAGCATCTCCAATAGCAATTTTTAGTCGCTCGGAAATTGCATATCTGGTAAAACCAGGTATATATATTAAATCTGCATAATCTTTAAAGAATGCATCTTTTAAAATTATCTTTGACTCTTGCACATTAGATGAAGTATGTTTCATATAATGGTCTTTATCACTTAATTTAAATCTCAATTCAGTACATCCTTTCGACAAATCCATAGTACCAAAATCAGAATTTGAATATTGCCATGTAGAGTTCTTGTAATCTAAATGGTCCAAATAATGGAAAGTGACTTGAAAAATATAGTAAACTAATTTAACTCCGTGATATAGTAATTTGGCAGGATAAAACATTGTATTTGGTGGTATTATAAACTGATCAAGTACCAATTTAAATTTCTTAGATACTAACAATCCATTTATTCGTGGATAATTCTTGCCAGCAAATTCATAGAAATCGAGAAGAGCACTTTCATTCGGTCCTTTCTTTGAAACTGATATTAAGCTAAAGTAATCAAAAATTGGAGTTGAATTTAAAAATGAATTGTGATATATTCCTTGAGGTTGGAAAAAGACTTCTGCATTTTCAACGGTATGACCTGATGCAAAGGGATAATATTCAACTCCTGACAATTCTATAATATCAGTCATTTCAAAAAAAATCATTTTAGAAAATTATTGTAATTATAGAATTTGATTTTAGATCCAATGGACTTGATTTCATTTAGCAATTAGTTACTTATTTTGTTTTGTTTCTATTTTTATATTTCTCGTCAAACATTTTAGAACACAAGTTCAAAAATATTACATCACTTCTTCACCACCTTAATAGTCTCACTCCTTATTCCATCATATACTTTCAAGAAATAAATACCTGAAGTTAAATATGAAAAATCATGTTCCTCAATTTGTGGTCCACGCCATAACAATTGACCCATGAAATCAATTAATTCGCAATAATGATTTTGTTGATCGATAGACAAACGAATGAAATGTGTAAATGGATTTGGATGAATGTAAATTGGGTTGGATGGTTGGAGTGGGTGGTTAAATCCAGTGCTGGCATTATTCTTTACACATCGACAAGAGAATCCGGTATTGCTACCCAGTGCTAATCGTTGGATGGTGTCATTTGTAGACCATAAAGTATAATGATAAGCTTGATTTTGGTTTACTGGGGTAGAGGTCCAAAAAATACTCCGCAAATGTAAACCATTAAATATCCCAAAGCCATCTCGATCACCAGCATGTCTGGCTGAGAATCCAACTACATCTGTACCCATTCCTGCACCCATTCCTTCCCCGATCAATTTGAGGGCGTTGCCTCCGCGACCTGCAGAATTGGATATTAATTGTCCACCTGCTGTTTTGATTAATCGTTGCCATTCTTCATCTGTGGATACATGCCAGCCTTGGGGACATAATCCTTGTGCTCCATTGATTCTGTTGTAATTCATGAGTTCATCCCATTCGTAAAGTCCACCATAAGGATTCAATTGTAGCGAATCATTATTGGCAGCATATTTTTCTGGAATATTATTATTGAGCATGTCTGAATGTACTGTTGTAGAAATATTACTCAATACCATTTTTCCATAATTCAAATTGCGTTTCATCCAACAATCAGATCCAATTTGTACAGTCCCATATTTTTGTTGGTCCCGCGGATCGGTGTAAATAGTTCCGCAAGTGAATGTATTATTGTTGTATGGAGGTCCTACATAGATCGCTAAATAACTTGTATCATTTATTTTAATAATGGATGGATCGCCACCTTGTAAATTGGTATTTGTAAATCCCTTCCAAGTGAAACCATCTGTCGTGGAGTTATGCCAAATTCGCTGACCGGATCCATAGAATCTCATTTCATTCGTTTGATTCAACATCAGATTTCCGGTCCAATTATGTGATGCATCCGAAGAGTAGTTGGCTTGCTGAGTGAATTGGAGGCCATCAGCACTGGTAGCATGGAAGGTGCCATCTTGTGGTGCACCAGCTGGAGCTGAATAATGCCACTGACCATTGAAATATAAAATTGCTGGGTCTATTACGGGTCTGGTAGGATGATCAAATCTGGCATTCTGTTCAAAAACGTAGTGTATGCCATCTGTACTTACTGCGGAATAAGTATTCACCAATGCATCCAATCCCATGGGTGTGAATCCATCACTTGAAGAATAATATATTCTCAAACTATCGGCATTCAATACCGCCAATGTAGGATCAAATGGACGTTGATAGGTTGTTGGCAGACCAGAAATTACGATGGGTATTGGTTCTTCCCAGGTCTTTCCTGCATCATATGAAAATTTCACTGCCACCCGATCCCAACTCGGAGAATTCATGGGTTGTCTAAACCATTGGAAAGCACAAATTAAAGTATCGCCTTTCCATCTAACAACACACGGCACTCCTGATGAATCTTGAAATATACTTGTATTTGTAAATTGGGTTCCATCTGAAGACCATGCCATGTTCAATGGACTATTCCATGGGCCATTGTTTTGGGAATAGGAAGGTCTGATATAGAAAATATGTAGGATAAAAATTAAACCAAGGGTTTTTATTTTATTGATTTTAGTCATTAATACATCTTTTATGTTGTAGTCATAAATATAGGTCATTTTGGTTAAACTTATTTTATTTTAGATGTTTCAGGTTTAGTATATCATGGGTTGGTAAAAGTTATTTTCAATCAAAAAGAAATTACTTATAAAGGCTATTACATTTATAAATTGATATTATTAGTTCACTCGTTGAAGGGATTAATTTAAAAAATTATAATTGGAAGATTGACTTACAATTAAGACTAGTTTGAAACCAACTCTCTTCCCTAGGAAAGGGAATGAATGGGGATGGGTTTACTACATATTCAATAGAATCATGATTACAACATGCGAAACTTGAGTGGATTAAATAGTTTGTCAAAAATGATTTTGAGTAGTGTTTTAACATATTTCCTGTGGTGTTTTATTTTTTTTAAATAAAAATCTTAAAAGTATAATAAGAATCTGATCTATTCGTTTTAACTTTGCAACACAAAGTACTTTTTATGGAAAAAAATGAACTACTTCAGGATATAAGCTCCATTCGAAAACTGATGGAAAGGTCCTCACGATTTATATCATTAAGTGGACTGTCAGGTATCATTCCAGGAATATTGGCTTTGATAACAGTTGGTGCAATCTATTATAGGGTCTGGCCATCGGAGGAGATGGCACTCATTCATAAATTAAATGTATATAGATATATAACTATTGATGATGAATTGTTAGTTTATGTAGCTGTTTTATTGGGATGCCTGTTTATTTGTTCCATTATTTCAGGAATCTACTTTACAGCACGTAGAACAAAACAAATGAATTTATCGATTTGGGATCATACTTCAAAACAATTATTAATCAGTTTGATGATACCAATTGGGGTTGGGTGTTTATTTTGTTTGGCTTTATTCATGAATGGCCTGTGGGGTCTGGTATTACCGGCTTCACTCCTATTCTATGGATTGGCACTCTTAAATGCGAGTAAATACACATTAGTTGACATTCAATACCTGGCCTATAGCGAATTGGTTCTGGGATTAATAGCTTGTTATTTTTATGGATATAGTTTAGTTTTTTGGGGCGTCGGATTTGGATTATTGCACATCATTTATGGTGCTGTCATGTATTATAAATATGAAAAGTAAGGATGAAAAAATTTATTCATAAAATCAATAAAGCTTTTGAAAATAGAGTTCGATTAAGCATTATGGCGTTGCTCATGATTCATGAAGAACTTAGTTTTAATCAATTGAAGGAATGGCTAGAGGTGAGTGATGGAAATTTAGCCAGCCATATTCAGGCATTAGAGAAAGCAGAATACCTTATAGTGCTCAAACAATTTATTGATAAAAAGCCAAACACGTCGTATAAGGTTACTAAAAAAGGGAAAAAAGAGTTCAAGGAACATATCGATGCTATTGAACAATTAATCAAGGATATATGATACCAATATGATGAATATTTAGGTTCAAAATGATTTGGTATATTTTTTTACTTAACAACTTTGCAATACAAAGTACTTTTAATTTATTTATTATGAAAATAGAAATGGTCGGCAGTCAGCAATTCAATTCAAGAATAAATCTTATGGTAAAATCCATAATCATTTTTTTTCTTGTTATTATTCTATTCGCGTTAACCAATGCGATAAGTGGTTTAGTTTATGAACGTTCTCAAAATAAAAATAAAATAGGCAATGAAATAGCTTCCAGTTGGGGCCAAGAACAAACCATCACAGGTCCCATCATTGCGATACCATATCATAAAATGGACCAAAAGGGAATTAATTCGATAAATGGATTTTTATACCTTATGCCGGATCAGTTGAATATAAGTGGTCAAATGGATCCTGAAATTCGTTCCAGAGGAATTTATCAAGCCTTACTTTATAAAAGTTCTTTAAATTTCAAATCTACTTTTAACATCAAAAGCAAAATAAAATCTAAAGTCAGTTCTGAGATATTAGACTATAATAAAGCTACCGTCATCATAGGTATATCTGATTTAACTGGCATTCGAAATCCCATCATGCTTCATTGTAATGAATCTCAGATTAGTTTAGTTTCCGGAACATCGGGTAGCGATGCGTTATCAAGCGGCGTCTCAGGATATCTTCCATCATTAGATCAAAAGGATAGTATTGACATTCATTTTTCCATTGACCTTAATGGGTATCAATCTCTGTCATGTATTCCTGTTGGTAAAAACACAATGATTAATCTACAATCTTCTTGGTCCTCTCCAAGCTTTTTTGGTCAATTTTTGCCACAGAAAAGAGAGATCAGTGATAAAGGATTTAATGCTGATTGGCAAGTGTTAGAACAAAACAGAATATTTAATTCAGCCTTTTATGATTCCGAATCTAAAATAGCATCCAATGGCATTGGTGTGCGATTAATTGAACCTGTAGATAGCTATTTGAAAAACGAACGCAATATAAAATATGCTTTACTCATTATTTGTCTTTGCTTCATGTGTTATTTTTTTATTGAAATATTTTTCAAAATAAGAATTCATCCGATTCAATATTTTTTAATTGGTGCTTCATTGACGATATTTTATTTGCTTATTTTATCCATGTCTGAACATATTGGTTTTAACTTATCTTATTTTATTTCCAGTGCAGTCACGATTTTTATCATTGTTTATTATTCTCATTCGTTTCTTAAGCGCATAAGAATAGCTTTGATCATTTCTGGAATATTAAGTTTATTATTTGGTTATATTTTTATTATTTTACAATTGGAAGATTATGCATTAATAGCAGGTAGCATAGGATTATTTGTCATATTGGCAATCATCATGATGGTAACCAGAAAGATTAATTATTATGATTATGAAGCAGAAAAAATAGCTAATGAAACCAAAGAGATATGATGAGGTGAAACTATTTCTGATTTGTCAATCGGAATTTTTGAAACTCCAAATCTGTTTTTTTAACCGCATCTATAACATGTTGTGTTGGAATCATATCACTATCTTGTAAGACATTATGTAATCGTGTGAAAACTCCAATAAATTGGTTTAACTGATTTGCTTTAGCAGATTCTAGTTTGCCAGATTTTAATATATCTTGACAACTTATGGTATTATGGTAGCAGATCAAACTAAGATCATGTTGTTTTTGTAGATCCTTTAGTGAAGTTTTAACACGAGGATCCATTACAACTTGTATTTTTTGAGTAAATATTTGACCATCAATGGTTAATCGGATGGTATATTCTCCAGGCAAAACCCAGGGTGAAGTTTCCTCTGGTGCTGTATTATTATAAATAGCAGCAATGGGAAAGGATGGACTTAAATTATGAGGTTGATAGTGCATATCCCATAGGAATCGATGTCCACCAGATTTACCTGATAATATATATTGTGGCCGAATCCAATATAATGGAATATTGACTTTTGGAATCTTGTATAATGTATCTTGATTTGAATAGTGACGAATGACTTCAGATTGTTGATTTAATATATCCAATTGAATAAGTTGTGCGGGCTGTTCTAAATAATAATCTATAATGGCGCCATCTGGTGGATTCTGACCACCTGGTTCTTCTTGTGGAAGAGGTGTGTCCGTATTCATATTCCATCTGACTCGGTAAGCTTTTTGTGGTTTAAATAAAATATTGTGATTCAGGGTCATATCAAGTTTTAATTGTCTAAGTCTTGTAATATTATCTAAGATCCAAAAACTTCGTCCATGTGTGCCAATGACTAGATCATCATCCTTAATGACCAAGTCCCTTATAGAAGTAGCTGGCATATTGAGTCTTAATGTTTGCCAATGTTCCCCGTCATCAAATGAAACAGAAACATTTGTTTCGCTACCTGCAAATAATAAGCCTTTTCTTTTTGGATCTTCTTTGACTACATTGATAGGTTGATTGGGTAATCCATTTACGATTTCTTTCCAGGTAATACCACCATCTGTTGTTTTATAAATATGTGGTCGCATATCATCGAGGCGAATCCTATTTATTGCCGCATATGCAGTATTGACTTCAGTATGACTTGCATCCATCAATGATACTTTGCTCCAACTTGAAATCATTGGTGGTGTAACATTGATCCAAGTTTTTCCACCATCATTCGTTTTATGTATAAGCCCATCATCAGTTCCGCACCAAATGGTTTTGGAATCAACATATGATGGGGCAATCGTATAGATTACACCACGTTGGGGCATTTTTTTAATGTCTTCAGTGGAATAAATACCAATACATGAGGGTATATCATACGTTTTTCTGGTTAAATCAGGACTGATAACATCCCAATGATTACCCCCATCTATAGTTTTGAATAAAACATTTCCGGCAAAATAGAGTGTCTTATTGTCGATAGGATTAAATATTATAGGTGCAGTTCTAATATATCTATAAGCACCTTCTGTAGGCGATATGGGAGTAATATTTTGTGTTTGACCAGTTCTCTTATCAAACTTAGAAATTTTTCCTCCATATACAATGTTTGGATCATTGGGATCTGCTACTACATAACCATATTCTTCAGCACCAACAGGATGCCAATCTCTGAAAGTGATTTGACCATCATGACCCCTTGAAGAAATACAGACCGAACCACTTTCTTGTTGTCCGCTATATACATTATATGGAAAACTATTATCAGCACTTACATGATAGAATTGTGCTGTGGGTTGGTTGTACCAACTTGAAAATGTTTCGCCACCATTTACTGTGATGATGGCACCTTGATCGCTGGCTAACAAAATAATATTTGGCTGTTCCGGATTGATCCATATTCGATGATAGTCATCTCCACCAGGAGCGCCTCGAAAGCCTTGCCATTGAAGTCCCCCATCTGTGCTTTTCCAAACCACAACATTAGCAGAATAAACGATATCTTCATTTTTAGGATCCACTTTGATTTCTGCAAAATCACTTCCACGACTCCACAAACGTGCATCTGAATCTAATATTCGCCAAGTTTCCCCAGCATCATCGCTCCTGTAGATTCCTCCGAACTGACCAGCGTCTACTGTTGCATATAAGCGGTTAGAGTTAGAAGGAGCAATACAAAATCCAATTCTGCCAAGGCCTTGTGCAGTATTAGGTAATCCGTGGATTAATTTTTTCCAAGTATTTCCGCCATCAATAGATTTATATAAACCACTTCCTTGGCCACTCCACATGCCATTCTCCCAGGGTGCTAATCTGGCAGCCCACATGTCTGCATAAATAATATTTGTATGAACCGGATCAATGGTTACTTGTATGGCACCGGTATTGTCATCTATATAAAATACTTTTTCCCAGCTTAGACCTCCATTCAAAGTACGATAAACACCCCTTTCCGAATTGGCACCATAAGGATGGCCCAGTACAGCTGCAAAAACCCGATTTTCATCTTTAGGATCTATTGCCATTCCTCCAATTTGGAGACCTTCCTTTAAGCCTGTATTTATCCATGTTTTACCAGCATCAATGGATTTGTAAACTCCATTTCCTACTGATAAATCCGGGCGTTGTAATCCTTCACCCGTGCCCACATATATAGTGTTGGGATTTGATGGTGCTACCACAATATCACCAATTGATCCGGTGGATTGTTCATCAAAAATGGGGACCCAGGTTCTTCCATAGTCTGTGGTTTTCCAAACCCCACCGTTATTTACACCTATGTAAAATACATTGGGTTGAGATGGTACACCTACCGCACCTACAGTTCTACCGCCTCGATGTGGTCCAATCATTCGCCATTGCATGCCTTCAAAATATTTAGGTGCTATCGATTGACTTTCACCATTGGTGATAACCATTAAAGCGTATATTAGGAACAATATATAATTTGGTTTTTGAAAAAAAGGATAGACCTTATTAATCAAAAATGTTAATCCATTCATTCTTGTAATTATTTTATTTGTAACTGTAAATTTAAGAATCAAAATAACAAATAAGCGATATCTTACACAATTATAAATGATAGGGAATGAAACAAAAAATTATAGCTACAATATTCATAGTTATATTATCTATAAGTTGCAAAAAATTGTACAAACAACCTTACATTCATATCGAACCGCAATTTGCAGAAGTCCATTTTGAAAGACCCATGTCGAGAATTCAGTTAGAACAATTACGGAATGATTTAGCAGCCATACAAATTCAAATCAACTATACAGATATAAAGTATGATGGTGAACTTTTAAATTTTTTGGCATTTACTTTGGATTATAAAGGACAACAGGCAGAGGGAAGTACACATTTTGTGCATAAGGTCAGACCTTATGGGTTTATTATAGATGATCGGAATAATGGAACACTCCGTTATGTAGTAGGTGAATTAGCGCCATAAACCTTGATTCACATAAATTGATAAACTTATGACTTTGTGATTCTATGAATGTTCAAATTAGAGATTTAAGTTTCATTAGTATTTCAGAATTAGTGCAAGTTTTTAATCATGCTTTTGCTGATTATGCCATTCCAATTTCGCTTACAGTAGAATTAATGGAATTAAAGATTGTTCAGGAACATATACAATTGAATTTATCTGTTGGTATTTTTGATGAAGATAAAATAGTAGGATTTATTCTTACTGGTGTTCTATGGTTGGATGGATATCTTAATGTTTATAATGCCGGAACAGGTGTCATTCCTCAATATAGAGGGCAAGAATGGACAAAGAAAATGTATGCATTTCTAGATCAAAAACTTAAGACAGTTCAAGTAAAACAGCATCAACTCGAAGTACTAACAACTAATAAAAAAGCAATTCATTTATATACAACTTTAGGCTTCAAAATTTCAAGAACCTTATCCTGTTATAAAGGATTTATTGCTAGACATGAAATCAATCCTAAAATCAAAATTATAGAAGAAGCGAACATAGAACAGCACGTTTTAAAATCGTTTTGGACCATTGAACCTGCTTGGCAATATTCATTAGCTTCTTTGGATAAGACCAATTCATCCAACACCATTTTAGGTGCGTATCTGGATGGAATTTTGTTAGGTTATGCCATAATTAATTTTCATAAATCAAGAATTTTGCAAATTGCAGTTCATGAGAAATACCGAAGACAAGGAATTGGGAGTGCCCTAATGACCAATATCCTAAATCAATTCAATTCAAAAGAAGTCACTATGATTAATGTAGATACAAGTGAAATAGGAATCCATGCATTTTTTGAATATTGTGGAATGAAGATTTTTATTGAACAATATGAAATGAAGCGATCGATCCAAAATGAAATTTAATTTTTATTTCAATCGTTCGTAACAACCTAAATCTGGATTACCTGGATCTCGTAATACATTTTCTAAATCATTAAAAATATTATTTATTGGAATGCCTTTTCCATCTGCAATGGACAGCGTATCCAATCTATAATTATCTTTAGAGATATCAATAAATAATGGATCAAGAGAACCGCTGATGATACAATTTTGAGTATAATCTTGAACGAATTTTGGAAATTGATTTTGATCTGTTAATTTTCGAATTTTGAGAAGACAATGATCAAATATTAGATTAAACCGAACGGTAGGATCTGCTACTGGTTTTAAACTTAGCTCATCATCGTCCGATCCGGTAACAATGCAATTGGTCATTTTTGCATCCAGTGGAAAAGTATAAGGATGTGGACAATCGATAGGATCTTCACAATAAAAATTACTCCACACTATTCCTGAATAAGAATTTCCTAAATTAGCAAAAGTGCAATAGGCAAAATCATATTTTCCACCATTAATTGCAGAAAATGAAGCTTGCCCTTGATTGTAAAACAAACTATTATTCATGGTAATTTCTGCTGCATATCCGTATAATCCACCAACAGAATTGTTTGCAAATATGGTATTTGAGATTTTGCATTGAGCCGCTGAATCTACATATAGTCCAATTTGATTATTTTTAATAGTGGTGTAATTAATTGTATTTCCTTGAGAAAACTTATCTATGACAATTCCCGACCATTGACCTGAAACTTCCTGATATTCAGGTTCAAGTCGAACACCTTGTATGATAACTGGTTTTTCATGAGTACCCTCTATTTGTATATTCGCATCAGAACCAATAAAAATTCTACCATCATTATAAAAAAACGTATTTCCCTGACTGTCTGATCCCTTGGTTATACCCCCAAATACGTGAATTCTCGTCCCGGCTTTTATAGTGAGGCTGCCATGATCGAAATATACTATTCCATAAACAATATATGGTTTGGGATCATCCCAAACTATGGTCTGACCTTGTAAATCAATAATACTAGCCTGACCTTTATTTAATTTTTCAGGAAAATAGTTTGCGTTTTGACCTCGAGCCTCAAGGATTACATGCTGTTTGGCTCCATTAGTTTCAAAAACTATGGAATCAGTAATGATAAATGGACTAACTTCTAAGGGATCATTTGGATTGATAGTCACCTCACAAAATACATAAACACTATCATGGGGTCTGATCTCAATATCCTTCAAAGACTGACCAGGGCTGCCATCAATGTTCATTCTGAAAGGTGATTTCAAGCCGTTTCCTATGTATGCTTTTGAAATTTTTAGGAATTCTTTATGTGGATTATAGATTTTGAAAATAAGGGTCGCAGAACCAATAGTAGTAAATACCGTATCAAATTGAACAGTATCTGTTGAAAAAGTGGGTTGGCTTGAAATGTCTGTATTAAAGACCTCCTTTTGACAGGATATGGAAATAAACAGTCCAATGACCAGAAATAATATTGACCAAATTGAATATTTAAAGATCATTCTTTTAAGAAACTTGATTGAGGAACGAAGATATAAGAGAAAAATGTACTATTTTTGCTAAAATTTTTCACATGTCTGAAATAAACAAAACGAGGCGAACTGATATTTTGATCTTTTTAGTTTCTACTGTCATTATGTGCGGGCTTTTGTATGCAGCTCCTGCATGGTTTTGGGTTCCATTGCCCTTTGTATTAACTTATCTCACTAAGGCATTTAATGCCATTTAGGTTTAAGATTGAATTGAAATTGATGCACGGTAGGGATGATCGTTGATGTTATTATTCCTGCATTAAACGAAGAGAAGTCAATTTCACATGTCTTGGATGACATACCTTCTGGACTAGTAAGGCATATTTATGTATGTGACAATGGGAGTTCTGACAGAACTGCTGAAGTGGCTAGATTACATGGTGCCATTGTGCTTCAAGAATTAGAAAAAGGATATGGAGCAGCGTGTTTAAAAGCTATTCATTATATTCATTCACAGCCTAAAGAAGCTTTTCCGGATATCATAGTTTTTATTGATGCAGATTATTCAGATTTCCCTGAGGAAATCCCCATATTGATTCAACCCATATTGGACCATCAAGCCGATCTAGTTATAGGGTCTCGCGTCTTAGGGAAAGCAGAATCTGGCTCTTTGACCTTTGTTCAGCGATTCGGTAATGCCCTTTCCACACATTTGATTCGTTGGATTTATGGTTATCATTTCACGGATTTGGGACCTTTTCGAGCGATTCGTTTTGATACTTTAGTCCAAATGAATATGCAAGACAGAAATTATGGATGGACTGTTGAAATGCAAATACGTGCAGCAAAAATGAAAATTCGTAGTACAGAAGTTCCTGTAGATTATAAAATCAGGATTGGCAGATCGAAGGTCTCAGGAACCATCAAAGGAAGTGTTTTAGCCGGTTATAAAATTCTGTACACAATTTTCAAAATGTGGTAATTGGCATTTGGTCTTTCTTCAAAATTTTGATGGTTTGCCTTTAAATCAAGCGGAGATATTAAGAATTTACATCATTTCGATAATAGACTGTCAACCTATTTTTTATTGTTTTTGAGAGCTTGTGATTTAGTTAATTTGCTTTTCGTTTTCATATTAACTATCTTTGATAATATGATATTTTACGATTAAAATTGATAAATATGAAACTAAATAAATTCACCCCTGGTATTTTAGTTTTTATCTTCCTAAATATATATTTATTTAATAATGTATTTGGACAATGCGGATCTGGTGGGATCATTCTTAAGCGTCAAGGAGAGGTAGATAGTTTTGCATTTAATTATCCAGCCTGCCACAGAATTAAGGGTAATGTCATTATAGAAAATACAAATATTACGAATTTAGATGGTCTCAGTATCATTGATACAATTGATGAATATTTTAATTTAAGCTCAAATTATCAACTGCTTAATATTGAAGGTCTACGAAATCTTCAATCGGTGCAGGATATTTATATTTATGACGACACCTTATTAACCACATTGAATGGTTTTAGAAATTTATTGGATGCTAATAATTCATTATCTATAGTTGGATTGCCTAAAATTACAAATTTAGAAGGCTTAAAGCGGTTAAAATTCACAAGACAATTTTATCTTGGAAATTGTAGTCATTTAGAGAATTTATCCGGGATTGATAGCCTTGCACGCGTTCAATCTTTTAGATTGCTCAATAATGCAAATTTAGATACCCTACTTGGATTGAATCCTTCATTAACCTATGATTTAAATCCATTAGAAATCAGCGAGTGTTCCAAACTTCGTTCATTGATTCCCTTTCCAAAATTAAAATCAATATGGCAATTTAATATTAGCAATAACGAGCAGTTGATTAACTTAAATGGAATGGATTCAGTAGAACGCTTAACTTATATGACTATATCGGGAAATAAACATTTGGAGGATATTTCTGCCCTGAGTCAGGTAAAGAGTATACTGCATTATGCGAGAATCATTAATAACCCGGAATTGAATGATATCAGCAATCTTAGAAATATTAATTTGGAAAGTTTGGATTCATTAGTTTTGGTAGATAATCTATTGCTCACCTTTTGTCATTATCCAAATATTTGTGATTATTTAAGCAATCCAAATAAGTATGCTAGAATTCAGGGTAATGCCCTTCATTGTGAAGATCGATCCGCTATTTTAGCGCAATGTCAATTATTGCCATTTAAATTATTAGACTTCAATGCAACCCTAGATCAAGGTAAAGTTACACTTAATTGGATAACAGTAAATGAAACCAAACTTAGAACTATTTCATTAGAACATCAAGATCCGTCAGGCTCATGGAATATAATTGATTCTATGAGTATTCCATATCAAAAACTTGCTGGTAAAAATAATTACCGATTCATACATGATGCTCCTCAGCAAGGTGACAATAATTATCAATTGAGATTTGAGGATCTTGCAGGCAATTCTAAGTATTCACAAGTGTTAACCGTAAATTTGAAAACAACAGGTACGGTAGAATATATTAGTAAACAAACCAGAAATTCTTTTTGGCTTGAATCACCAAGTAAGATTAGTTCATTTATATTATTTGATCAAATGGGACGTGTTGTTAAAAATGGAAATGGGCATTCAACTCTAGTTGAAGTTCAGTGTGCAGATATACCTTCTGGACTTTATTTTCTAAGGCTTGAACTGGAGAACAAAATACATATTTCTATTAAGTTATTATTATAGGTATTCAAATTTTGATATCTTTGAAAAACAATTTTGAAAAACAATTTTAGTTACCAAAAAATTATTAATTATGAATGCTTATTTGGCAATTTTTATCGCAGGTTTGATACCTATGATCCTTGGCTATATTTGGTATCATCCTAAAGTATTTGGGAATGCATGGATGAAATCTTTAGGTTTTACTGAAGCATCACTCAAGGAAGGAAACATGGCCCTTACTATGGGTTTAGCAACTTTAATCTCATTTGCTCTCGCCTGGAAACTAAATGAATGGTCAACACATACACAGCCAGGTATGAGTCAATTCGTTCATGGGTTTTATCATGGATCTATGGGCGTTGGACTTACCGCTATTCTGGTATTAATAAGTAATAGTTTATTCCAAAGAAATACGTTGACCAATATACTTATTAACGCGGTTTATTGGGTTTTAGCACTTGGGTTAATGGGAGCCTTCCTTTATTCTGTTGCAACACCAGAAATTACTCCCGCAGCTGGTTAGTTTCAATTACATTAAAACATCAGAATGCGTCTCCATTACTTTGGATACGCATTTTTTTTATATCATATTTCCATTTTACTTGGGTTTTAAAATCGAAGTCTTACTTACTCATAAATGCAATCTTTGATGATGGTATAGGCTTACATGTCAATTGAATTTTTTAATGATTTATAAACAAAATTATTTTGGCAATAAACCCATTAGAATAAGGAAATGGTGTCAATAAGACCTATCTAAGCCCTTGGGTATTAAATTTTTAGCAAATGTTGTGAATGATATCTTAATCTCGAAATGATTAGGATAAGTTCCTTGTTATTCCACTTACATTTGTAAGGAAATGAATCAACTACAACTAATCCTCATCGTCGTCTATACTGCTTGTTTGCTTTATATGACCGTATTCTGCTTAATGCAGTTAAATCTTTTGAAAGCCTATCGTCGACAAAAGAAAAATAAACAAACCTTAAAACCTCTTCAAGAAGGAGATCATTTTCCAATGGTTACAGTACAATTACCATTGTTTAATGAACTTTTTGTCGTAGATCGACTATTGGACAACATTACCAGTCTGGTATATCCTAAGGATAAATTGCAGATTCAGGTATTGGATGATTCGACTGATGAAACGATCGCACATGCCAGTGCCAAGGTTGAATTTTATAAGTCTAAGGGGTTTGATATAGAATATATACACCGAACCAATCGTGAAGGATTTAAAGCAGGAGCTTTAAAAGAAGGTATGTTGAAAGCTAAGGGGGAATTTATTGCGATTTTTGATGCAGATTTTTTGCCTGATGCGGATTTTCTATTAAGAGCATTACCTCATTTTACTCATGAAAAAGTAGGTGTTGTCCAAACGCGTTGGGCTCATCTAAACGAAGATTATTCTTTGTTGACTCGACTACAAGCGTTTCAATTAAATGTACATTTTACTGTAGAACAAGCCGGAAGATGTGAGGCAGGTCATTTTTTACAATTTAATGGTACTGCAGGAATTTGGAGAAAAGCTACTATTGATGATGCGGGTGGATGGCATTCAGATACATTAACAGAAGATTTGGATCTAAGCTATAGAGCTCAATTAAAAGGCTGGAAAATTAACTTTGTTGAAGATATCACTTGTCCTGCTGAATTACCTATAGAAATATATGGTTATAAATCTCAACAGTTCAGATGGATGAAAGGCGGAGCAGAAAATTCAAAAAAATTATTACCTGTAATTTTGAAATCTGACTTACCATTCAAAACTAAATTTTTTGCAGGAATGCATTTATTGTCCAGCAGTATCTTTTTAGTCATTTTTTGGGTGGCTGCAATTAGTGTTCCTGTACTTTATGCAATGGACGATTTAGGCCTTAAAGCAACGTTTTTAGGTTTTTGTTTACTGGGGACCCTCTCTATGTTGGCTGTATTCTATGAAGCCAATGTAATCACTTGTTGGAAGGATCAATCACTTGCTAAACGATTATTAAATTTCGCTATATTGTTTCCGGTTTTTATGGCTGTTTCTATGGGATTAAGTTTTCACAATAGCATAGCTGTAATTCAAGGATTTCGTGGAAAGAAATCGAGCTTTGTTAGAACTCCAAAGTACAGTATTATTAGTTTGAGGGATACATTGAAATCCAATAATTATCTTATTCAAAAAATCGATTGGAAAACCTGGACTGAAGCTCTAATATGTCTATATTTTATTTTTGCAATTGGCTTAGCATTTAGAATAGATTATTATTCTTTTTTAATGTTCCACATCATGCTCATGTTTGGATTTGGGATTAATTTTTTCTATTCTTTGCGCCACTTAAGTTTAAAATAGTTTAGATTCGTTTTGTAAAGGCCTGGTATAGGATTGTTTAATAGAGGCAGAGATTTGGATGATTTACAGAATAATACTTGGGCTTATTGGAATTTTAGCACAAACTTATTTATATTATTTTTCTAAACAGGATCAATTCATTACAATTTGTGTACCCTTTTTTATAGGGTTCTTATTTTATTTACATGTTGTCGTTGAATCCATTGAATCTACAAACAATTTATATTTTTGGATCAAAATAGGGTTTCTTATCCGCATCATAGGATTATTTTCTTTTCCTAATTTATCTGATGATATATATCGATATTGGTGGGACGGTCATTTGTTGACTATGGGATTAAATCCGTTCGAGTATACACCTTCCGAGCTTATGGCACACGTTTATCTGCCATTTGATAAAGAACAACTATCCATCATATTTCCCTTCTTGAATTCACCGAATTATTATAGTGTATACCCTCCATTTGCACAGTTTACTTTTAGTCTGGGAGCATTGATTGCGGGTAAGAATGTGTTCCTTTTTAGTTTTGCATTAAAATTTATTCTAATCTGCGTTGATGGAGGGATCATATATTTCCTTAGTCGTTTATTACGCATATTAAGCCTGCCAGCATTTATGGTTATTTGTTATTTTATGCATCCCTTGGTTATGACAGAGATCAATGGAAATGTTCATTTAGAATCTTTTGTAGTGCTCTTTACTTTGATGGCAGTTTATTTTGTTTTAAAACTTGAATATCTAAAAAGTGGTGTGACTTTGGGATTTGCTGTAATGACTAAACTTGTTCCTATGCTTCTGGTTCCTCTTTTTTTACAATGGAAGCACATTAAATCAAATATTTTATTTTTAATAGGTCTTGGAGCGATCTGTCTAAGTTTTATTCCTTTTTTATTTACTTTTTATCATCATTTGATGTCAAGTATTAAATTGTTTTTTGTTCAGTTCGAATTCAATTCATCTTTTTATTCCTTGATAGAACATTATTTCATAAGTTTAAAAGCTTACAAATGGCAAAAATTAACGTCCTTGATATTAATGGTGTGTTTTATTATGGGTACATTAGTTATTCTAATAAGACATTTTATTTTATTTAGATCTCAAGATTTTAATATTAATGCAGCTTGGATTTTAATATTTATGTATTTGATATGTTCTTCAACAGTACATCCTTGGTATTTGATTCCTTTATTAGCTCTTGGTATGTTTTCATACCCGATGACCAGTATTGTATGGTCTATATTAAGTGTGTTGAGTTATATTAAATTTGATCAAACTTTTTTTGATCAATACAGTACCTTAAAATGGATCGAATATCTTATTGCATTAAGTATATTTATGTGTGAGTTAATTTACAATAATAGAAATAAAAAAGGCGCAATGACTATTGCGCCTTGATATATATCTGTGATTTTTTTTTTTTCGAAATTAAAAGGTAAGTCCTAATTTTCCAAACAACCGTAATCCATTCCCCCCCATTTGAACGGCATCCCATGGTCCACCTGTTTCATTATTGAATGCCCACCATTTAGCCCCGCTAACAGCGCCTAGGTCCGGATGTATATTAAACAGATTATCGGCACCAAGATTTAAATTGATATTTTTTGTAATTGAATAGGATAGATAGATGTCAGTAACCCATTTTCCATTGTAAAGATAGGAGTCAGCAACATTTCTACTTTCATCATCAGTTGGTACTGTAGGATTTATACCCAATCCATCTTGCCCATATCCAAGTATTTTGGTCTTTCCAAAATAACTTAAACGAGTTCCAATAGTTAATTTTTTGTAGCCATATTCAAGATTGATTCCCATTTTTACAGGAGGTGCTGAGGCAAGAATAAAAGCCTGTTCGCGATCACTTAAGAATTGTTTTTGATGCGATTCTGTATCATTGAGTTTATTTGGGACATTAATTTTGTTAATGCTCATTCTTTGAAAGTTGGCGGTTGTTAATAATCGATATCTGCTGGCTCCACATTTTTTATTATAATCGATAACTATATCAATTCCTCTATTGGTTGTATTAACTGCATTAGCAAAAAATTGAGCCAATCCAACGTTTAAATCTTTTAACGCATTGGTAAGTGCAGTGTCTAAGGTGTTATCGGAAGCGTCAAATTGTCCAGATAGTACAACACGATCTTTTATTTTTACCCAATAGAAATCATACGATATATTTAAATTATTATTGAGCCTCCAAGAATAACCAATATTAGCATTGAGTGACTTTTCTTCTTTAAGTTTTGGAATTCCTGCAGCCTTGGTTATGACATTGTCATTGGGAGCAATTTTAACTTCTGATATTGTTCCACCTTGAACCGTGGTAAAAGTGGATGAGAAATTAATTTGTTGTAATGAAGGAGCTCTAAACCCAGTAGAAAGCGATCCGCGAATATTAAAATTTTGATTGGTTTTATAAATGGAAGCAATTTTATAATTATGTGTAAATCCAAAGTCACTGTAATTTTCCAATCGGATTGCTGTGTTTACCAACCAGGCTTTTGTTACATCAAATTCAAGATCAGTATAAATTGCAGATGCAGATCTTGATGAATTGACTGCATCATTGGGTTGATATCCCGGAAAGCCTTGAGAACCCGTTGCCTTGGCATCATTATAATTTTTATAAGATGCTTCTTCACCCGCATATAGTTTATATTGTTCCATTCTATATTCTGCTCCAGCAGCGAGATTCATCCCTTGTAGTATTCCTGAAATTTCTTTGGAGACATTAAAATTACTGGTATTTTGGAAAAATGAAAATCCTCCATCATCAAAGTGATTTTTATTTGGATTGCCCGATGATGCATTAAACGTTTGATCCCCATAAAAGTGGAAATCATTCTGACCGGATACATTGCTCAAATCCCAATTCCATCCACTTTTAAATTCGCGTTTAATGCCAACTGCGGCTGAAAAGTCTTTTATTTTTGTTTGAATGTGAGGGTTATAATATTGATCTGCATTGGCAGTAGTTGTAGAATCAGAGTTTCTAATGATGTCTTTAACAATAATGAGTTGATCACTAGAGTCCGTAACAAATCGATCAGGTCTTGCTGAAAAATTTCGTGTGAATGCATATGAATCTGCATCTTTTAGATTGTAGCCTCCAAAACTATATATTTTTAATTTTTCACTTAATGGATATTCAGCATTCAGAAATCCTCCAAACGATGTTAGTGAGCCATCACCATGTGCTCTTCGATAAATGTTTACAGGGAGACCATATTTAGCATCAAAATTTTGATCCAAAGATTGTCTATAGGTTTTTCCTCCATCTAAATAATTGAGTGTCATGTTGACAAAACTTCCTTCTTTTCCCAGACCAAATCCGTAATTAACATCTGCTGCAAAGGTTTGCCCATCAAGAGCATTTTCATAAACATATTGATTAAGCTCTTTTTTGAAATAGGGGTTAAATTTTTTATCATAGTATCCTGAATATCCAGCATTGAAACTGAACTCTCCGGTATTTTTTTTGAGTATCAAATTAATAACTCCTGCGATTGCATCTGATCCATATTGAGCAGATGCTCCATCGCGTAAAATTTCTACCCGATCAATTGCAGCAGCTGGAAACGCATTTAAATCGGTGCCGGAATTACCTCTTCCACGTGTTCCAAAAACTGAAACCAGTGCCGTTTGGTGACGTCGTTTACCATTAATCATAACCAGCGATTGATCAGGACCTAAACCCCTAAGTGTCGCTAATTCTATATGATCAGATCCATCAGAACCTGATTGTTTATTGTAATTCATGGATGGAGCTGCATAATTAAGTATCGATGTCAAATCCATTCTTGCGGTGGAACCAGTTTGTTGTTTGATGTTGACGACGTCAACTGGAGATGTACTTTCGATGAGTATTCTTCCTGGTCTTCTGGATCCAACGACAATGACCTGGTCCAAACTTGTTTGTTCAGCTACCATGCCAAAATTATGACTTGTTTCTCCTTGTAATTGATAAGTTTGGGTAACATATCCTAAATAACTTATAACTAATGTAGATTTATTGGTTGCAGAAATGGAATAATTTCCTGACAAATCTGTAAGTGTACCTTTGACATCATTTAGTAAAACTACGTTTGCTCCGACTAAGGGTTCCCCAGTTTTTGAATCATAAACTTTGCCGGTGATAATAGTTGTCTGAGCCTCACTAAAGAATGGAATAAGCATGAACATACATGCTGAATAAAGTAATACTTTTTTCATAATGGGTCCGTTTTGTTTGTTAGGAAACAAATATATGCTTAATTTAACATCGTTCTCTAAAATTAGAATTTTTTATTTTGTTCTAATTCAACCTCATGGTTTTCATATTAAATAAATATATAATGTATTAATTGATTTTAAAATATTGTTGATTTAAAAATTTAACGAAATATTATATTGAATTCTGACGAATACGATTATTTTTGCAATAAAAATATAAGCATGTCTGAACAAACAAAAAATCCAAATGAAATTAATATAGAGCTTTCTGAAAAAATATCAGAAGGTATTTATTCTAATTTAGCCATAATATCACATTCGCATTCAGAATTTGTATTGGATTTTATACGATTAATGCCTAATGTACCTAAGGCAAAAGTTAAATCAAGAATCATATTGACACCGCAACATGCTAAAAGGTTGATGAAGGCGATTTCTGAGAATTTAACAAAGTTTGAAAACCAATATGGAATTATACAAGATCCTGAACCACCATCTTTCCCACCAATGTCCTTTAATACCCCTACTGCACAAGCATAAGTTTTTTATAGTTGCAATTATCAATTTATTCTCGCTGATTATTAATATTGGATTATTATGAAAAATTTCTTTTTATTACTTTTAAGCATGTCCATTGGATTTTATTCCAAAGCTCAAAATCAACTTTGTACTGCTGAAACATTATGGAAATTAGGACGTGTAAATCTTGAAGATGTATCGCCTGATGGATCATTAGTAGTTTATTCTGTTACTTATTATAACACCACAGCAAACAAAGGTAATACGGATTTATATCTAATATCATCTGATGGTTTGGGCCTAGCTAAAAAAATTACAAATTATGAAGGCCATGAAAATAATGCTCGTTTCAGACCTGATGGAAAAAAAATTGCTTTTTTGTTAAATGGTTTATTGTATGAAATGAATGCAGATGGTTCTGATCAAAATAAACTGAGTGACCTTGAAATGAATGGATTTTTATGGGCACCGTCTGGGAATAGAATAGTATTTATTGCGGATGTAAAATATCGACAAAGTACCAAAGAACAATATCCTGATTTGCCCCTGGCAAATGCAAGAGTTTACAATGATTTGATGTATCGACATTGGAAATCTTGGGATGATCAACATGATAGCAATGTATTTTTTATCGACTATAAAGATGGCACACTATCAGGTGTACCTATGAATATAGTGAATGAAGCTTTTGAGGCTCCCACAGAACCTAATGACGGCATTGAACAGATTGCAGTTAGCCCTGATGGACGATACATTGCTTATAGCTGTAGAAAGCTAGTAGGTAAAGCCTATTCTTTAAGTACCAATTCAGATATTTATCTTTATGATATTCAATCTAAACTGACTAAGAATTTAAGTGTAACTAATTTGGGTTATGATAAGAATCCGGTGTTTTCAACAGATGGAAAATATTTGATTTGGAATAGTATGTTTACACCAGGTTATGAAGCTGATAAAAACAGCATTACCTATTATGATTTGGGCAATAATAAAATTCAAAATTTAAGTAAGAATTTTGATAATGATGCCGAAAATGCCCTATTTTCATTAGATCAAAAAAGCATTTACTTTATCAGTGCTATTAAAGGCTGTAAACAATTAATGATGCAGGAAATTGCATCTGGCAAAGTAAAACAAATCACAAACGGGATACACGATTATAATAGCTTTATTGTTTCTAATAAGGGTTTAATTGCAACTAAATGCTCAATGACCCAACCCGTTGAAATTTTCAATGTAAACACAGGAACTGGTGAAGCCAAACAAGTAACAAATGTAAACACGAGTTATTGGAGTCAGGTAAAAAAAGCGGAGGTGCAACAAAAAATGATTAAAACTACAGATGGCAAAGACATGCTGGTGTGGATTATTAAACCACCTGATTTTAATCCTTCAAAAAAATACCCAACCCTCTTATATTGTCAGGGTGGACCTCAATCTACAGTAAGTCAATTTTTTTCTTATCGGTGGAATTTTGAATTAATGGCCTCCAATGGATATATAGTTGTTGCTCCATGTCGACGAGGAATGCCAGGCTTTGGACAAGATTGGAATTTGGCTATTTCCAAAGATTGGGGCGGACAATGCATGAAGGATTATCTAAGTGCTATTGATGATGCATGTAAAGAATCGTATGTTGACAAGGATAAATTAGGAGCAGTTGGTGCAAGTTTTGGGGGTTATTCAGTTTATTATTTAGCCGGACATCACAATAAAAGATTTAAATGTTTTATTTCTCATTGTGGAATGTTCAATATTGAAAGTTGGTATGGCACAACGGAGGAGATGTGGTTCGCAAATTATGATATTGGTGGACCCTATTGGGAACAACAATATAAAAAACAATATGAACAATTCTCTCCACACCGGTTTGTACAAAACTGGGATACACCATTACTGGTGATGCACGGAGAAAAAGATTTTAGGGTTCCCGTTAGTGAAGGATTGCAAGCTTATCAAGCTGCACAGTTAAGAGGTATACCAAGTCGTCTTGTATTGTTTCCTGAAGAAGGCCATTGGATACAATCACCACAGAATGGTTTGTTGTGGCAAAGAGAGTTTTACAATTGGCTAGATAAGTATTTGAAATAATATAAATCTAAGAAATAAATTGTAAAATTATTTTGCATTTAATTTTTTAATTTAGGCTGTGATGGTATGGATGAAACAAACAAGCTAAATTTATTGACTGATGCTGAAGGTCATTCTTTAAGCCCGGTACTTGAATCAGGAATAAAAAATTACTTGATTGATATTGATGGAACCATCTGCGATGACGTTCCAAATGAGGATCCGGAACGAATGAAAATCGTATTGCCATATGTTGATGCTCAACAGTACATCAATCGATGGTATAATGAAGGTCATAGAATTTATTTTTTTACCAGTCGCACAGAATCTTTAAGGAAAATCACAGAAGATTGGTTGAAACAACATGGTTTTTTATATCATGGTATAGTTATGGGCAAACCTAGAGGTGGAAATTACCATTGGATCGATAATCATACAGTCGCTAGTACTTTATTTAAAGGTAAATTTACACCTTTCAAAAAAGAAATGATAGAATGTGATGTATTTGAAGATTAATTCTTGAATTTAAATATCTGCGAATCCATGAATAGGATTCATATTCATTATCGGCAACAAATATTAAAAAAATAACCACAATTTCACGAATAAGATTAGTATTAATTAGTGGCAATCCATTTAAAGTTAATAAAAAGACAATTCAGGAAGAATAAATTATCAACAATTCTATTTATAAAGACTTTGGACGCCATAGTATATAAGGCATAAAGTTACCAAATAATAGGTTTATGTATGGAATAGCACAATAATCTTGGAGCTGGATTTTTAGAAATCGTTTACAAAGATGCATTAGAGTATGAGTTTATAAATGCAGGTATTGAATTTTGAGAGAAAAAAGATGTATGATGTTAATTATAAGGAAATCATCTTACCACATAAATTTTAGACGGATTTCATCGTGAACGGAAATATTATAAAGGGTTTCCAGATATAACTGATGAATTTGTAGCGCAAGCAATAAATTATTTAAAGGTTTCGCAGAATAAATTAGCATTGATAGGTAATTTTGGTGAAATTAAATTAAGCTACAAAAGAATCGTATTGTAAAAATTATTGAAATTAGAAATGTCAAAAAAAGAAAAAGCAAAGTTTTATGTCGTATGGGAAGGTAATAATACAGGTATTTTTACTTCTTGGGCAGATTGTCTTCAGCAAGTTAAAGGTTATCCAAATGCTAAATATAAGTCTTACTTAACTAAACAAGAAGCAGAAGACGCCTATTATCTGGGAACTCCTAAACAATCATTGCACAGAACATCGTCAAGTAGTGAATTTGAAGATTGGAAACCTTATGTTCCACATGGAAGTATTGCTGTAGATGCTGCATGTTCAGGGAATCCTGGAGACATGGAATACCAGGGTGTAGATCCATATACTAAAGAGGTCATTTTTTTGGTTGGTCCACTAAAAATGGGAACCAATAACATTGGTGAGTTTTTAGCCATCGTCCATGCATTGGCTTTACTTAAAAAACAAAATAATTCCAAAGCCGCTATTTTTACAGATTCTAAAACAGCATTAAGCTGGGTTAAAAGGAAAAAGGCTAACACTAAATTAGAATTTGTTCCTGCTAATCAACCCATCAAAGAATTACTCCAAAGAGCGACATTATGGCTCAATCAGAATACTTTTTTAAATCCTATTGTGAAATGGGAAACTGAACGATGGGGTGAAATTCCAGCTGATTTTGGCCGTAAATAGTCAATAGCTCTATGACTAATAATAAGAACAATGTACAAAATCAATTATCTTTGTATGATGTAACTTAATAGATTTGATCTATTAATCACCAATCTTACTTAATTGTAAGTCGAAAAACAATGTCTGATTATAAAACAAAATTTGTTTCACTTGCATTAAAAAATGCAATTGTTTATATTATTTTAATAGTTGTATCATCGCTACTTATTGGATATTTTTTATATAGGAAAAGTTCTGCAATAATTGTCAATTCATCCATCCAACAACTCGAACATGATCTGGAAGTATTAGATGTAAGATTTATTTCTTATATTGAACAAATAAGACAAGATATCTTGTATTTATCAAGAAGCCCATACTTGAATGATTATCTTATTGCTCCAAATGATACTCAAAAGGAATTCAATAAAGTTAAATTATCTAATGATTACTTTTCGTTTTTATCTACTAAACCGGATTATGGTCAATTAAGATTTATTGCCAATGATTCTTTGGGATTGGAGAAAATCCGAACTGATCGTTTGAAAGGACATATTTTTATTGTGCCATCAGATGCATTACAGCGGAAAGGATCAAGTGCTTATTTTAGAGAAACGATTTTATTACCTAAGGATTCAGTTTATTTTTCGGAAATAGATTTGAATAAAGAGTATGGTAAAATAAGTTATCCCATTATGCCAACCTTGAGAGCTGCTTGCCCATTGTATGTAAATGGAAAAGTGGAGGGTATAATCATCCTGAATACTATATTAAATAATTTTTTCGAACATTTTAAAAAGAGTGTTCACTCTAATTCAGAATTATACCTATTCAATGATATTGGTCATTTTATTATTCATCCGGATTCAACTAAAGAGTTTGGATTTGAATATGCAAAATTGCCATATGCTCCTTTAGAATTTAAATTACCCCTGGATTTTTTAACAACAATAGGAAATGACATAAAGAGAATCGAAACAAAAACACATATTTACTACTTCAAAAAAATTAACTATCCTCGGATTAATTATTCTTTATATATCTGTCTGGGTGCTGCCAAGGATGTGATCTTATCGCCATTTTATGATTGGCAATGGTCCGTCTTAATTATCACATTAATTATCATTTTATTGTTGGTTTTTTTAGCATTGTTTTGGATGCGTAAACAAACTAATGGGTTAGAGTCAATTACTAAATCCATGATTAGCTTTCCGAACAGTTTATCGGTATCAGATCTCCCCTTGAATCGAAATGATGAAATTGGTTTGTTAGCAAATACCTTTCAAGCTATGTCTACGACTTTACAACAGAATATTCAATCGTTAGCCGATGCCAAAGCATCAGCAGAAAGTGCCAATAAATCTAAGGAATTATTTTTGGAAAATATGAGTCATGAGATCAGAAATCCACTTCATTCCATTGTAGGTATGACCCGAATGCTTGAAGATAATCATCCTAGAACAGATCAGTTGCCATTTATCGAAACATTAAAATTTAGTACACACAATTTATTATCCCTAGTAAATGATATATTGGATTTTTCTAAATTAAAGGAAGGTAAAATTCAACTGCAGAATGAACCTGTTCAATTTTATGATTTAATAAATAAAATCTATAAAAGTTATATTTTTGAAGCGGTATCAAAAAAAATTAGTTTCAAGTTAATTTGTGACGAGGAATTAAAAAATTTATGGGTAAAATTGGATGCCTTGCGTTTTAGTCAAGTTTTGTCCAATTTAATTTCAAATGCTATTAAGTTCACACCTGAATATGGGCATGTGGAACTTAATATCAAAAATGAAATTAAAAACGATCATAGTGTCAGTTTAATGATTTTGGTAAAAGATAGTGGCATTGGAATTCGACTTGAAAATTATAAATTAATATTAGAGCGATTTCAAAAAGAGAATAGACAAGATTATTTAAAAAACGAGTCAGGTGCTGGTTTGGGATTGCCCATAGTGGTTCAGCTTTTGGAATTATTTGGTAGCACATTGAAGTTGGATTCTACTTTTGGACAAGGTTCGATATTCTCTTTTGAAATAATACTAGAATCTATTAATAATCCGGGCTCATATACGATTTCAAAAGAATCCCAATTTTCTTTTTTTGAAATCCCAAGATCCATCTTAATTATTGAAGATGATCCTCAATTAAGAATGCTTTATCAACGAATATTTGAAAATGGACGAAACACAATTAAACAAGTTTCCCAATCTCTTGAAATTGGAGATTTGGAAGCCGACCTAAAATATGATTTAATTATTACAGATTTTTGGTTAGAAAAAGTTTCCCTTTTTGATTTATTTGAAAAGATATTTAGTTTTAAAAAACCTGATGGACTCTTTATTGCAGTAACGGGTCATCATGATATAGATGCCGTTTTAAAGTCAAGCCATTATCTTTTGGATATGGTAATACAAAAACCGATTAGCCCGGATAAAATGATTTCTGAAATTGAGTATGCTTTCACTAACAAAGAATTTCAGATACCAACTTTAGAAGTATTATATAAGGATTATGATTATGATCCTACACTGATTTTATCGGCGCTAAAATTATTAATCAATGAATGGAAGGATGCACGTGAACAATTATCCAAAGCCATTTTATCATGTGACACAGGAATGAAGGATGCTGTGGTGCATAAGTTAGCTAATAGTCTTCGTCGATTTAATTTGGTTAAGTTGGAAAATCAATTGGTTATGATCAAGTTGGAACCATTTGTAAATTCCAAACAGCTTGAATCAATTAATAGTGACATTCAAGTTAAAATGCACCAATGTGAAATATTTTTTGAAAACGAATTGAAGAAATGGTTATAAATGTTACGTTCGGTTAATATATTCCATAACTTCTTTTCGATAAGTTTGACCTATAGGTATAGTTATTTTATTAATGATTAATTCATCGGTCGTTAATACTTCAATTTTGTTTAAATTAACGATATATGAGCGATGAACTTTTAAGAAATGATTGGGTAATTTTGATTCTAACTCCTTTAAAGTAATTAAGCTTAACGTGGCTTTTTCTGCGGTAACAAATGCCACATAATTTTCTTCAGATTTTAAGTACAATAAACTAGAGAAATGAATCCTGACCCATTTATTCCCATCCTTTACAAACAGAGCTTCTTTAGTGTTTTTTAAGTTCAGTTTTATTTGACTGTCTAATTGTCCAAGGGCTTTATTTATGCCCTTTTGAAAACGCTCAAATGAAATAGGTTTAACTAAATAGTCTATAATATCATGGTATTCGTAAGATTTAGTTGCAAAATCAGTCTCTGATGTAACCATAATCACTGGCAGGGCGTTTTGTTTTAATTCAAGTAAGCCTTGGCCTTTCATATCGGGAAGATTATAATCCAGGAAAACCAAATCAATAGCCTGTGAAGATAATAATTCTAAACCATCTCTTCCCGTACCAGCTGATATGCAGTATTCAATTTCTTTTATTTTAGTGCAAAAATATTTGACAAGATCACAAATCATAGGATCATCATCAATAATCAAGCATTTTAGACCCATAAGAAGGATTTAATACTTATAGTAACACAAATTATGCCATTAATGGATTTCATTTCGTCAATTATAATGACAGATTCGTCAATAATATTCCTCGATTCATGTATTCATAAATAGATAGAATATAGACAAACATATCTTTGTAAGGTCAACGACGAGAATTTGGTTTGATAAATAAAAATTTACTTTCATGATATAAAGGAGGGATAGGGACCCTCCTTTGTTTTTTAAGGAATTTAAAAACAATTATTAAAATTATATACTTAAACCACTTAAAATGAAAAAACTATGTATTAAAATTGGAGTAATGCTTGTTGTTTTTGTCGGCACTTATAGCATTTACGCTACTCCTGCTTCTAATTTAATTGCCGATCCTAAAAATTCAGTTGCTTATAAATGGCTTGACATAGCCTTGGAAGTAACTGCAAATGATGTTGATCGGGTTGGCGCTAAACCGACAGTTCAATCGCGGCAGCTGGGAATTGTTGTTAATACCATTTACGATGCCTGGGCCGCATATGATGCTAAGGCCATTGGGACTCAGTTTGGGGGCAAACTAAGAAGGCCTACAGCTGAGAGAACACAAAAAAATAAGGAAATAGCTATTAGTTATGCTGTATACAGGGTGTTGCTGGATCAGTATAAAGAAGATGCCAAATACATCACTGGTGAATTTGTTAAAATGGGTTACAAACCAGAAAATAAAACGCTAGACCGTACAAAGCCTGAGGGTATTGGTAATTTAGTTGCTAAGTCCATTATCGATTTTAGACATAACGATGGTTCGAATCAACTTGGAAATGAGCCGGGAGGCAATGGCGAACCATTTTCCGATTATACATATTACAACGCTGTAAATACCTATAAGAAAGTTGTCGATCCCGATCGTTGGCATCCTCTCCCGTTTGTAAAATCGAACGGTGATACATTCTTAGTAAACTTTTTAACACCTTTCTGGTATAGGGTAAAGCCTTTTGGTTTAAAAAGTTCTTCTCAATTCAGAGCTCCGGCTCCCCCAAAAGTTGGATCAGAACAAATGAAGAAAGAGGTTGATGAAGTTATGGAAATAAACGCCAATTTGGATCATAATCGAAAAGCAACCATTGAATTTATGCGTGATGGTCCAAGATCTACTGGTCAGGCAGGACATTGGTTGAGGTTCGCGCAAATGGTTTCCATCAGAGATCATAATGATTTAGATAAAGATGTAAAATTATTTTTTGCTGTCGGAGTTACTGCGATGGATGCGTTTATTGCTTGTTGGGAAACAAAGCGATTTTATGATAGCTCAAGACCTTGGACATTAGTTAGATATTACTATAAAGGCCAGCAGATTCAAGGGTGGGGAGGTCCAGATAAAGGTACCGTTACTGAAGCTGCGGAGAGTTGGCATCCCTATTCACCTGCCAATTTTGTTTCCCCACCATTTCCAGCTTATGTTTCTGGACATAGTACGGTAAGTGGAGCTTGTGCCAAGATGTTAGAATTATTTACAGGTAGTGACAAATTTGGGATAGTCGAGAATCGTATATGTGGTATAATAACGGAGACTCCAGGAGATCCCGTTTCACTTCCTTTGCCAACTTTTAGTGGAACCGCTGATATGGCAGGGATATCAAGGGTTATGGGAGGATATCATATACAAGCAGATAATGTAGCAGGTCTCAAAATGGGCAGGGATATAGCAGGGTATTTATGGAACGACGTCATTCAGGGATATTTTAATGGAACATTGAAGAAATAATGTAATAGGTTTTAATTAGTATATTTTTTTATAAATTAATCAAATTGAAATGAAACAATTTTATGGGTTATTAACTGTGCTTTTCATGAGCCTAGATGGGCTTTTAGCACAAACTGCAAATGACGCTTTTATGATGAAGAAAGGTGAAATTTGTATTGCAGTACCTTATCAGTATAGTTCTTGGGATCATTATTGGGAAGGAACTTTATTTAGAGATAACCCAAATCTTGGTACCGTTTCTTCACATATGGTTGCTCCAATGTTTGCATTGGGATTGCATTCCAGATTGAATTTAATTGCCGGACTTCCATGGATGAAAACGAAAGCATCTGCAGGCACTTTAAGAGGTGAATCAGGATTTCAGGACTTGTCATTATGGCTTAAAGGCAAAGTAATTAATTATGAAATTAATCCTAAGCATCGATTAGAAGTAATGGCAAGTGTTGGTTTAATTTTGCCGGTTGGATCTTATTATGCAGACTATTTGCCCTTGTCTTTAGGTTTAGGATGCAAAGCTTTTGGAAGTCGTTTAATGGCCAATTGGTTTTCTGATTTTGGATTGTTTGCAAGTGCAAATGTTGGATATGATGCCCGCAGTAATGTCAAAGGTGATAGAACCAATTATTACACAGACCAAGGATATCAAACCAACGAATACAAAATGCCAAATCTATTAACTGGTGGATTGACTTTAGGATATTTTAA
Source organism: Saprospiraceae bacterium (assembly GCA_044228225.1). GTDB lineage: Bacteria > Bacteroidota > Bacteroidia > Chitinophagales > Saprospiraceae > Vicinibacter. Next base: position 142,389 of record JBGAVH010000010.1, read on the forward strand.
AAATACAACCAGAGTGGAACTCCAATATAATATGATGAATACCCAAGGAGGTGTTGATATTCGTAGAAATGATGCGCCTTTTTTAACATCCAATATGGATCAAAATCAAATAGGTGCAATGATCCAGCAAAGAATGCCTTTTCATAAAAATTTAGGAATTATTTTAATGGCAGCACACACACTCAATGGCAGAAATGTTGGAAAATCCAATTCTTTTGGGATAGGGCTATTATATCAGTTCAAACTATTTAATAAAACAAAATCTGAAACAGCTAAATAATTTTTTTATGAAAACAAGAATCGTACTGTTAATTGGAATCTTTACTATCCTTGCTTTTATAGCTTGTGATAAAGAATTGGATATAAATAAAAATAGTTCTGCTTATACATATGCTAATATAGATGAAAAAGCTGGACAATGGAAACCGGTATTCTTAACGAATGTAAGCGATATTACGGTTTCAACACCTGTACAAACAAATAGCGCAGAATATCTAGCTTCATTGGCAGCTTTGAAATCTGTTTCATCATCTATTACAGAAGATCAAAAAAACGCTATTGAATTTTGGGGAGCTAATTCTATTGCCAGTTGGAATCAAATTGCAAGAACTTTAGCTGCAAAGTACAATCTTCCACCAGCAGCAAATGCAGATGGAACATATCCTGTTCCAAACGCCGCTGAACCTGGAAAATATCCATATTTCCCATTTGCTAATCCACCTTATGTAAGTCGCGCATTCGCCTATTTGGGTGCTGCACAATTTGATGCACTTATTGTTGCCTGGAAATACAAATATGATTTCAATCGTCCTGCACCATATCAAGTTGATAACACTATAATTCCTGCTTTGCCAAAACAGACCTTGCCTTCTTACCCTTCTGAAGACGCTGTTATTGCTGAAGTTTCCCTTGGAATATTACGCGTTATGTTTCCTAATGATACAACTTATCTAAAAGAAAAAGCAGCAGAATTAAAAAATACCAGACTATGGGCTGGAATGAATACTCAAGATGATATTGATGCTGGTTCAACTATTGGTAAACAGGTTGCCGCCAAATTTATTAATGACCGTGCTAAAAAGGATAATATGGGTAAAGCAATAAGTACTATTGCAGTAACAGATTCATTGGCTAAAATAGCTGAAGCAAAATATGGTTGGCGTTGGAGAAGTCTGGAGACACCTGCTAGACCTGGTATGTTGCCAAAATTTGGAGAAGTTAAACCATGGTGCATACCTGATGTTGCAACGGTACGACCTGGACCACCACCAGCACCAGGCACACCTGAATTCATTGCAGATGTTAATGAAATTAAAGATTTTACAGAAAATCCAACATCTGAAACCCGAAGAATAGCTAATTTTTGGGCAGATGGACCAAGTACATCCACACCTCCCGGACATTGGAATGCAATTGCTTCGGATTTAATTTTAAAATATCAAATGAATCCGATTAGAAGTGCGAGAACAATGGCTTATATGAATATGGCAATTCAAGATGCAGGGATCAGTTGTTGGGATACTAAATATTATTACAATGGTTTAAGACCAAGTAATGCCATATCAGATTTTAGAACACTGATAGGTGTTCCGAATTTTCCAGGATATATTTCCGGACATTCTACTTTTTCTGCGGCAGGTGCTGAAGTTTTAGCTTACATTTTTCCAAATGAAGCGGCTACTGTAAATCAATTTGCGCAAGATGCTTCCAATAGTAGAATATATGGCGGCATCCATTTTAGAGTGGATTGTAAAGTAGGATTGGAAACTGGTAAAAAAGTTGCAGGATATGCAATTAATGTAGCAAAGGCAGATGGTTCTGAATAATTGTTTTTTATAATAAGTGGCGGGCATGTTTTCGTAATGAAAGCATGCCCTTTTTAAATTTACAGCCTGATTGAAATTAAATTAATTGTTTATCTTGCAAAAAAAATATTTATGAAATATCAAATATTATTTTTTATAGTGTGTATATTTTTAACCAATTGCTCAAAAAAAGTCAATGAGCATGATCTGAATAGAGATGCTGAACAGTTGGCTATGGATCTATGTCATACTCAATGGGTTGAGACTAAGATACAACAGGTGGAACAAAAAATAATTAGACTACAAGATTCACTAAACTTAGTTTTGTCTGATAGTTTAAAAGCTGATTTAACATTTAAATTAAGAAAGGCCAAGGATGGTCTTGAATATTATACGGAGCAAAAAAGTGGATATGTAAAAAACAATCTTGAGGAACAAAACAAATACACTACAGGTTTATATTCTGATCCAAAAAATTATCAATTGTTAAAAAATAAAGCTAACGAACTTTTGAGCAAAATGCCGAGTTGCGTTTCAAAGGAATACTAAAGTTTATCATTTGTTGTAGAGTACAGCTTCATTGGATTTTAGCAAATTGATTTTAGAAATAATATTTCCTATATTAAAACCTATTCGCAATCCTTCTTCACAATCATTTCTATAATGTACGCCCATCGAAATTCTTGAAAAGGCGTTTTCTTTTGCCATATCATAAAAAGAAATGAATGATCTGGGACTACCATTAAATTCTTTCCGATCTACATGACTGAAGTCTGTAAAAGCAAACTGATTACCATATAATTGACTTAAAACTTGAGCCGCAGAAGCCCCAAAAGCTGAATGACCTGATGGATAAGTAGGAAAGGGTGGGCTGTCGTGATATGATTCCCAATTACTATTAATAACACGATTTATGAATTCTATGGGTCTTTCACGTTTATATTTATATTTGGTTTTCCAAACTACAATACCAGCATCGCAAAGCGCCAGACCTACTTTTAAATATGTTTCTAATTGTTTCCCTATATTTGGTTTTGTTAATTTGATCACTTGATTTGTAATAGATACCCACCTGGTTGATGGGGTAAAAGTTAAACCATGGTGATCATCACTCCAAAATTCAGAGATCCATTTGTTTTCTTCACTGAGGGGTTGAGACATTGAATAAACTTCAATTGCTTCCTTATACATTTGGGAAGATTTATCTACAGAATAATCCATAGGTGGATTAACTTTAATTAGGCTTGGATCAATAGCAAAGGGTCGTACTTCACCCCAATGAGGTAATATGGGTAATGAAGGATGAAGTTTAGGTGATCTCCAAAAACCTGGTTTGTCTTCAATTTTATAACATGAATCGTATAAATGAAAATCTCCTTGATCTCCCCATTTATCTTGTGCAGACCAGGAAATGATGGCATCAGTTATACTATTTGCAAAAATCATCGAAGAATCGCTGTAATTAATGGATGCATATTTTAAACTCGAAGCATTGAAGTGATTTTCTAGCCGATTTATTTTCTCGATCTCTTCCAATGGTGCAGATTTAAAAAAATACCTAAAGCTTTTTGCATAAGAGGTATTTAAAGCATCTACTAAATTATAATTTACAGGACAGTGTAACGTTGAAATGTTCATTCCATTTAGCATACTATTCATAGATCTATATTGATCAAGAGCTGGAATCGCCGTTTCATAAGCTATAAGCGATATATATGCAAAACTTCTGGCAGCTAAGGGTGGTCTATAATTAGGTGTATTTCGATCCAAATCCAAAAATAAGTTGTTCCATTGTTGTATAATATGAGAGACCTGAGCGTCTGAATCAAAGGTTGGCATCTTTTCTTTCGAACATGAAAGTGCCCATAACAATCCTATAGAAATTATAGAAATGAATTGTATTCTCATTTTATTTCTTAGGAAATAAATCACATTTGGCTTTATTATGGTTTCGTACAAAAGTAGGGTTTAGACATGTATAAGGAATAATAATTTCATTAGAATTACATTAGAAAAGTACCTGATTGATATGTTTTTTTCTAATTATTTATGTGTTTTTTTAATTTTTTACAATGCCTATCTCGTTTCGAATCTTCGTTAATTATCCTATGTTTCTCATTTTTCATACGATTTATTAAAAGTAATGATAAAGCTTGTTCCTTGATGCTCCTTGGTTTCTATGGTCAATTCTGCATGATGTATTTTAACTATACTTTTTACTAAGGATAATCCAATTCCTGACCCTTTAATGGTGTTGGTTTTTGAGCTTCTGTAAAAAGGTTCAAAAATGAGTTGCCGCTCCTCATCAGATATTCCAGGACCTTGATCCTGAACAACTACGTATAATTGATTTTTTTTATTAAAGCCTAAGAAGACATGAACCGTGTGATCCGGAGAAAATTTACAACCATTGTCCATTAAGTTTATAAGTGCTGTTCTTAAGAGATTAACACTTCCCATGATTTGCATTTTTTCCGGATTGTCTGGAAATTCATTGGTTTGGAATAAAACTTTATAGTCAGGATGATTTTTCATGACCTGATCTCTGGCTTGCCAAATCGCATCATCCACTCTTAATTCATCAAAAATAATTTCATTACTATTCGATGAGAGTCGAGCTAATTGCATCAATTGATCAGACACTATATTTAGCGCTTTGACATCTTCTAAAACTGATGCTAAAGTTTGATGATAGGCTTCTGCATTTCTATCTTTAGAAAGCGTGACTTCAATCTGTGAAGTGATTACAGTTAATGGGTTTTTAAGTTCATGTGAAATATTAGATAAGAAACTTTTTTGAATTTTAAATGCTTCTTGGATTCGATCTAACAATTGATTAAAAGTCATACTAAGTCTGGATAATTCATCTTTATTTTTTGATTCTACTAGTCGTTGACTCAGATCCGATGGTAAAATTCGATCTATTTGATTCATAATATTCGCTACAGGTTGCATGGCTCTGCCGGCAAAAAACCAACCGAAAAGTGATACAAATAAAAGAATAATTAAGAAATCAATGATCAATATGGTTTTTAAGTTATTTAAATTATGTAAATCAATAATGCCTTCAGAAATAATGATGAATTGCTTATTATATTTATTAGGATAATAGATTCCTAATGCGTTTAACGGGCCGTGTTTAAATCTCAATTCGCCTTTTGAAATAATTTGCTGAAGTGTATGTTCACTTACATTATCCCCGTGCTGAGGGCTAAAGGAATAAACTTTTTCGAGCCTTTGATTATAAATGATAAAATTCTCCCGGACGGGCATCTGAATGATTTCTGACTCATCAGAATGATGAATGATGGGAGCTAATTCTTTATCATTGTTGATGACCATTTCGGCGGTCATAAAGGCTTTTGATTTCAGACCGGTATAAAACTCATCTTCTGTGTAATCTTTAAATTTATAGTATATAAAATACAGGGAGGCCTGTAGTAAAAATGCAACCAATAAAATAAACCACAGCGTGAGTTTAGTACGAATTTGCATATGATGATTAATTCAATTTGAGTATATATCCCACCCCAAATTTATTGTGAATTAATTTATGGTTGAATCCTTTATCAATTTTATTTCGAAGGTAGTTGACATATACCTCTACAACGTTTGTGCCAGTTTCAAAATTAATATCCCAAACATGTTCAAAGATTTCAGCTTTGGAGACAACTTTTTCTTTATTACGCATAAAATACTCGAGAAGAGCAAATTCTTTTGCAGTCAGTTCAATGGTTTTGTCTTCCCGGGTTACTTTTTTTGTATGGAGATTGAGCTCTAAAGTTGCATAATTTAGTCGGTTTGATACAGAGGTCAATTCACTGCCTCTGCGACTTATCGCTTTAATTCTAGCCAATAGCTCTCTGAATTCAAAAGGTTTTACAACGTAATCATCTGCTCCGGCCTCTAACCCAATAATTTTATCTTCTAAGGTGTCAAGAGCAGAGAGCATGATGATTGGGGTAATCAATCCCTTTTGCCTAAAAAGTCTACACAACTCAATTCCATTCGTATGCGGAATGATAATATCAGTAACGATGATATCATAAGTATTTCTTTCTGCCAGTAATTTGCCGGTATAGCCATCATAAGCAAAATCAACTTCCATTTGATTTTCTTCAAAGCCTTGTTTTAAGCTTTGTACCGTTTTAGGTTCGTCTTCAATGAGTAAAATTCGCATTATATTTATAGAGATAAGTAACAAATATAGGTTTAATAGTAAAGATATAGGAAAATGGCTCAAATTCTAATGAGATTCTAATACCATTCTAAAGGGTTTTTAAGAGGGAATGGGCTTTGTTTCTAGTAGTTTTGTGCGGAATTAAGATCAAATTTATTTCATTATTTAACTTTTAATAATATGTTTAAAACTACAAAAATTTTTACGTTAATCTCTATTGCTATCTTGGGGTTTTTGTTTTCTTGTAATCCTGATGAGCAGAAAACCTCAACATCTGGAAATTTAGTTAAGGATACCAAAGATCATGATGTCATCAACCGCTGGAATTCAGTTATGTTGGATTTGGATAAAACGGCAGCTGGTTTCCGTCCGTGCCCAATTGCTCGTGTAGCTGGTTACGTTGGTTTTGCAACATACGAGACAGCGGTATCAGGAATGCCTGGGTTCAAATCCCTTGCTAAAAATTATTCAGGATACAATGTCCCAAAATTTGATGAATCAAAGACCATCAATTATCCTTTAGCTATTAACGCTGCAACAGCATACATGTACAAGCAATTTTTTCCAAATGATGTTCCTAACAAAATTTTACCTACTGAAGAAGATCTTAGATCTAAGTATGGAAAAGGAGTAAATCAGGACGTAATTGATAATTCAATTGCCTGGGGAACGGCTGTAGCTAAGGCTACTTATGATTGGGCTAAATCTGATGTCAGTGTACATAATGCTAATGCTGACGCAACACAAGGAGGTTATCAAGTACTTCCAGGTAATGGAATCTATCACACTGAAACTAATTTTCCATTAACCACTACAGCTCCTTGGTTTCCTAAATATGGTCAAGGAAGAGTGTTTGCAATTAATGGTGCTGATCGCGTTATCCCTCCACCGATTGCTTATAGCGAGGATCCAAAATCACCTTATTATGGTCAAGCCATAGAGGTTTATACTTTGGTTAAACAAGGCACTTACGACGATAAATGGTTGGGTGAGTTTTGGAGTGATGATTTGTTGGGTTTAACTTTTAGCCCTCCTGCAAGATGGTTTGCTGTTGCCAATCAAGTTTATGACATTGATAATTCAAATTTAGAAAAAGCGTTATTTACCAATGCTAAAATAGGTATGGCTCTTAATGATGTGGTGGTTGCTTGCTGGGACAATAAATACAAATATCAAATCGAGCGTCCTGTAGCTTATATTCGTAAATTTATCGATCCTGATTTTAAATCAATTTTAGGTGGAGATAAAGGAATTACACCTCCATTTCCTGCCTATCCTTCTGGTCACTCTACTATGGGTGGTGCCGCTGCAGAAGTACTTACTGCTGATTTCGGAATTGAATTTCCAATGTACGATCGTTGCCATGAAGGTAGAACTGAATTCATTGGTCGACCAAGATTTTACCCTAACTTTTATTTAATGGCTGAAGAAAATGCATACTCACGTGTACCACTAGGAGTTCACTGGAGAATGGATTGTAAAGCAGGGATTGACTTAGGATATGTTATTGGTAGAAAAGTCAATAAATTACCATTTAAGTAGTTCATTATTTAGAAACATTTATAGATTCTAGAGGTCTTTGATTATTTCAAAGACCTCTTTTTTTATATTGCCCTTTAGTTTGGGCTCTTGGTTTACTTCAAAAATATAATTCGGATATTTTCTCAAATATGAATCATACTAAAGTCAGTTTTAGAGCTACAATTTAGAATTACTTATGAGTAGAATTCGGTAAGTTATAAAATCGAATTCTTTTTATTTGGTTTATTAAAATGAAAATTAAATGATTATACCATTGATTTGAAATTTAAATATTTAAATGTGCATTAATCATTGAATTAATTGAACATTTTTCATTATTTTTAATTGGTTATGATATCCATATGTTTATCCTCATTCATAAATTGTAATAATAAAAACGGGATCAACAATGCAATAACATTTAATCGACTAATTTATTTTTATTTCGTATATATACAAAAATATTAACATGAAGAAATTTATTTTGACATCAGGAATCTTATATTTTTCATCAGTATTATTTGGCCAAAATGATTTAGATACAATTAAATCTTATATCCTAGAACCTGTAATATTAGATGCAATAAGAATCAATCAAGATATACAACGTTTAGAACCAATACAAGGTACTTACATTTATTCTGGTAAAAAAACTGAAATCATAAATTTATCTCAAAAAAATGTGGCGCTAACTGAGAAATATGGCAGGCAAATTTTTGCGAAAATTCCAGGAGTGTTTGTTTATGATATGGATGGTACCGGAAATCAAATGAATATATCGACCCGAGGACTTGACCCACATCGTGGATGGGAATTCAACATTCGTAAAGATGGTATAGTAACCAATTCAGATATGTATGGATACCCGGCTAGTCATTATAACATTCCCATGGAAGCTGTTGACCGGATTGAGATGGTTAGAGGTACAGGTTCTTTACAATATGGAGCACAATTTGGCGGAATGTTGAATTACATCAGTAAGCAACCCAATAATCAAAAGATATTAAACTTGGAAAGTATTAATACGGTCGGTTCTTATGGTTTAGTGAGTACCTACAACAATATTTCTGGTGGTAAGGGTAAATTCAGATATTCTGCCTGGGCTAATAAAAAGTGGATTACTGGATATAGAGACAACAGTGATGCAGCCTACAATGCAGAAGCTATATCCTTATATTATGATGCAACGAAGAATCTTAATTTCAAATTGGAATGGACCCACTCCAATTATGTTACCCATCTTGCGGGTCCACTAACGGATAGTATGTTTGCCATTGATCCTAAAATGTCCACGAGAGCCAGAAATTATTACAACCCAAACATCCATGTTCCTTCTTTGGTCATGGATTGGAAAATTAATCCCAATACTCAATTGAAAATTACTAGTTCTGCTGTCATTGGTTCTAGGAATAGTGTGCTGTTCGATAAATCGGCCACCACACCAGATATTATTGTTCCAGCAACCTTACAATTCAATAATCGGCAAGTGGATATCGATCATTTTAACAGCTATACTAATGAACTCAGGTTGTTGCATTCTTATAAGATGATGCACCAATCCAGTACATTCACTCTCGGAGTGCAATTCATGAATAACAATTTACATCGTCAGCAACAAGGAAAAGGCACTACGGGAAGCGATTTTGACTTAAGTTTAGTAACTCCGGGATGGGGTAGAGACTTAAATTACAAAACCAGCAATGTAGCTGCTTTTGTAGAAAACAGATGGATGTTTACTAAAAAGTTTTCAGTTAATGCAGGAGCAAGAATGGAAATTGGTAAAACTGACTTTACAGGAGATATCGTTTATTACGCTGATACAGCTTTGCCGAACACCATCAAGCATCAGTTTCCTTTGTTTGGACTAGGTGGTCAGTTTGACATCACAAAAAATATTAATATTTACACAGGCTGGTCCCAAGCTTATAGACCTGTTATTTTCAAGGATATCATTCCGGCATCTATTTACGAAATCTCAGACAAAAATCTAAAAGATGCCTACGGATATAATGTGGAGCTGGGATTCAGAGGTAAGTGGAAAAACATAAAATGGGATGTCAATGCATTCAATTTACAATATAACAATCGCTTAGGAACTTTAGCTCAATCAGACAGTTCAGGTAATTTAATTATCTTCAGAACCAATATAGGGGATTCTAGAACTTCAGGTCTTGAGATGTTTCTACAAGGGGATATATCTGTAGGCAAAAATTGCATATTGTCTTTATTTACGTCTACGTCTTTTATGGATGCTAAGTATCATAATGCTACTATTAGATCCGGTAACGCTAATGTAAGTATTGATGGAAACAAGGTAGAAAGTGTACCGACATGGATTTCCAGAAATGGATTGACATTCAATTATTCTGTTTATACTCTATCTGTGTTATATAGTTATAATTCAGATAGTTATGCTGATGCTCTTAATGCAGAATTAGCTTCATCAACGGGTGCTACCGGACTTGTACCATCCTATCAGTTAGTGGATCTAAACTTGGCATTTAAAATATCTAATTCCATCAAATTACAGATTAATGCAAACAATCTGTTAGACGCTCACTATTTTACCAAGCGTCCTCAATTTTATCCTGGACCTGGAATCTGGCCTTCTGATGGAAGAACATTTTCAGGAACCATTTCGATAAAGATTTAATGGCTTAAATGGTTGTAAATAATGCTAAATTACTCCAGAGAACTGCAAACAGTGTGAACTAAGTAGCTTGAAAATCACAATAACCTTTACAATTAACACTTAAAAGTAAGGAGTTGAGGTAATGGTATTTGTAAAAATTATATATAAATTATTTTTTGAGTTTTTAAGTAAACTATTGATATATAGATATTTAAAAGTTGTTTTAAATATTTTTTAATAAGATATTAGGCTTATTTAACTTAATGTATTACCTTCGCATTGAACCTATAATATGTTCAAATTCAAGAGTATCAGAAATGTTCTGATTTAATGAATTCGAAATATATTGGAATCAAATTGGCAAATAACGTTTTGTAATTAGAATATTGGAATATTAAGTCAGCTTATTAAAGGCTAATAAATATTACAGTATTTGTTAATATTAAAAATACCTTTTACCAAGTATATATTTGATATTAAAGCCTAACTACTTTTGCCTTCGGTTCTGTAAAGACATTGCTGTTCATTAAACCAAACTCATTTACTTATAGGAATGATTTTGTTTTTATGACGCGATGGACAGATAGCCAAGCCAATCCTTAGAGTAAATGATATAAACGTCTATCATTATTTTATTCAGATTGCGGTTATCTTTCCCAGAGACTTTTATTAGATTATAATTTTTAAAACCAAAATCATGAATAGTATGTTTAAAATTCTAGCTTTTCTACTGCTTTTATGCTTAAACCTAGGCGTAAATGCTCAAACTCGACCTGCTACTGTTACAGCAGACGGTCTTATTATTCTGGATGCTACAGCAAATGATGTTGCTCCTGAATATGTTGCGGATATCTCAAGATTCGGTCTTGCGTCATATCAGCAAGCAATCAATTATTTCCAAAAGTATATCAATGTTACTTCTACAAGAGGTATCACTTATACTTTCGATTTGAATGCTAACGAAATGCACATTTTCGTTAATACTGCAAATCAATTCCTTGTACCTTTGTCAAACGTACCTTTAACTGTGAATAACTTTAACGAGGCTCTTCGCCAAGTTCACGAAGGACTTCTTAATTAATAAAATCTTAAAAAAAACCAAATCATGAAAAAACTATTATCAATCATACTTACTGTTATCGTATCAGTGAACTTAGTGTTAGCTGGCGGCGGAGGTGGTGGATCTATATTCCCTATCACAACTGGAATGAACGGAACAAAACCTGCAAAATATCCATGTGCTGATCCAGGATGGAAAACTGCAATGTTAACTGGTCAAACAGGTGTTCCTTTGACAACTGGTGCTTCAGCTTGCCCTACAGGTGGATGTACTAATCCAGGTTACTTTGCTCCATATTATGAAACATTCGCTTTCAAAAATACTTTATTGACTCCTCAGTGTATTAAAGTGGTTTGGACAGCAGCAGCAGCAGCTGGATGTAACATTACTTTTACATATATGGGAACTGGTCCAGTTTTATTATGGACTCCAACAGGTGCTCCTTGCTATACTGATAACATGGGTTCTCCTGGTCCTGTATGTATGGGTACTAACGTTTCTTATGGTGTTGAAGTACCAGCTTGTTCTGACTTCACAGTATTCTTAGGAAACAATAACGGTGCAAGAAATACATTCAATCTTGACATTCAAAACGCTACTGGTGGAAAAGCTAGTATCGGTTGTGTTGGTGCTGAATGTTTGAAAGTACTTACTTTAGGTGGTACTCCAGTTCCAACTATGACTCAATGGGGATTATTCTTATTCGGATTAATCTTAATCACATTGGGAGTTGTTACTGTTTACAACATGTCTCGCAGAAATGCTAATGAGACTTCCGTTCGTTAAGCAAGTTTACGACAAAGCATTCTGGATATCTTGCTTCTTAGCAATCCTGGGGTGGATAATGATCTACTTAATCTGGGGTGAATATACTACAGCAGATATTATTGGAATGATAGTTACTGTCCCAATCTTAGCTTATCTCATTCATGTTCTCATGATTTTTAATAAAAATTAAGATAAGTTAGTATTATTAAAACATATAAAGGTCGATGTATTTTTGCATCGGCCTTTTTTTATTTAATCTAATATTATCAATTATGTCTGCATTATTAGAAAGATGGAAATCAACTCAACCCGTATATCGTTTTTTAATAGGATTCATTGGAATGATGTTGGTTTTTTATATGGTTTATAAGTCATCCCTTTATGAGACTTATATCATGACCCCCCTGTTAAGTGGACAGGCCTTTTTAGCCAATGCGTTTTTGAACCTAATAGGATTTAAAACTCAAGCTATGGGTGATGGTATATTAGGAGATCACTTTCGTGTGAGTATTAAAGATGGTTGCGATGGAATGGAAGCTACAGCTATTTATGTTTTTGCAATACTTGCATTTCCAATGGTAGCCTTGAGGCATAAATGGAAGGGATTAATTACAGGGGTACTAATCCTGAGTGTATTGAATATTATGAGGATAGCCGGCCTATATCTTGCCGGTATATATTGGCCGCAGGGATTTGAGTTTTTGCATTTACATGGCGGTGTTGTTATTTTTATTATCATTGCAGTGTGTTTGTGGTTAATTTGGGTTAATCAGATTTCATCTAAAACATAATTATTTGATATGGTAGCAATAGTTCGATTCGTGATTATTTTTATCGTCTTATATGCGCTTTTAACTTTTCTATCGAGCCAAAGACCCGTTGCAAATATTATTTACCCAGCATTAAAATCTCTAACCACCTCGGTTGTTGAACTCTCATTCCCTTCTTCATTTATAGAATCTCAGGATGTTGTAAATGAACAAACTAAAAGACCAGAACCAGATAAAATGTATTTGGTGTATGGCAATCCTGTATTGATTACTAAAGCCATAGAAGAAGCCAAGCTTACTCACAATCAGTATGCTAAAATCCCAAGTTATTCTACTCAGTTTTTTCTTTTTGAAATGTTTATCGTGCCACTGATTTTTGTCATTGCATTATTCATTGGAAGTCCCATTCCAAATCATAGAAAATGGAAGGGTTTAGGGATTTCATTAGCTTTGTTAATGGTATTTGTATTAACTAAGATCATCATTTTAACCTTATTTACAATTTCTAATACTCAAATTGGGATTTATGAATTGTCGGACAGCATGATGAACTTTTTAAGTCGATTTATTTCGTTTTTAAGTTTGGGCTTAAGTATTTTTATAGGGTTTATGCTCTGGTTGATATTTGGTTTTAGATATAGTACCTTTACAAATGTATTCGAGTCATTATTTAAAAGTAAATCCTTATAAATAACCGAGTTATTAGTTGGTCTTATTTTTGTATCATTTAATCCAGTTCACCTACTAAACACCTTGTATTATTATGAAAACTAGTTATATGAAATTTGTAGTTTTTTTGATCATGATGGCCTTGAGTTTTTCGTTTTGTAAAGTCAGCCATCAAATGACCCAACTCACAGAAAAGAAGTGCGGTCAATATACCTATGGTAGAATTGAATTTAAGCGTAGCATTACGACTGAAGAAAAAAATCAACTAGCGTCACAAGGATTGTTGACACAGGATTTTATTTTTGAAAATATTTATTTGGGACTGTGGTATAAATCATGGGACAAAAAAAATTTAAATAAGACTGCAATCCGATCTTTAATTCCATTTACGCCGGATGATAAATTGGCAGGAGGTCTTTTAGTTAGAGATATTAAAGCAGATGACAATAGTAATTGTCTTATACTTTTTCAAACTATTGGTCCTTTGTCCAAGGATGAATTGAATGATTATGGATTAATCATATCAAGTAATGATGATTTTTATAAAATGGAAGTTCAAAAGAGAAATATATTACCTTTATTGGACCATCCTTGTATTAAGATGGTCAGTTTAGTTAAGGAAGACTATATTCATGACGCTAAAACCAATTAATATGCAGTTCTTAAAATTTATTTCTTGTGTCCTAATCTTTGTGGTTTATCATTCCATAAATGCTCAAAGATTATCCAATCCCTTAGAACAACCATTTGTACAAGCAAATGCAACAGATCAAGTCGATCATCAATATTATAGATTGGTTCAGTTTAAACACCTATTATCGCAAGAAGAAAAATTGAATTTAAGTAAAGAAGGTATATTGGTTGATTCATATATTAGTGGTACAACTTACCTCTGTACAATTCAACAATCAATTCAAAATCGGTCTACAAATAAAATAATGATTTCTTCTTCTGTAGTGGAACCGAAACAGAAAATGTCTGATGAATTTTCAAATGGTGTAAGATGTACAAATAATCCAAATTATGGTACATACATCATTAAATATATGCCTCATATTAGTGATGCATTGTTAAGTTCCTTGTGTGATCAAGCTGGTCTTCAACTGATTAAACAATCAAACCCTGATAGAATTTTTTACACGGATTATGATCCTAAAAAAGTTGCTGAGTTAGCGAATTTACCTTGGATCGAATATATAGCCTGCAAACCTGCACCGGGTCAACCGGAAGATCGCGAAGGACGTTCGCTCCACAGGGTAAATCAAATTAGTGCTAATTTTAAAGAGAATTTATTTCTTGATGGGGAAGGAGTGTCCATTTGTGTTAGAGATGATGGATTTGTAGGGCCTCATATTGACTTCAAAGGAAGAATCACCAATGATGTATATGGTCAAGATGGAACGCATGGTGATATGACGAGCGGTATAGCTTGTGGTGCAGGAAATATTGATCCATTAATTTCTGGCATGGCTCCTGCAGCTAAATTATTTGTGATTAATTATCAGGATGATTTCTTAGACCAAACATTAAATCTTCATCAAAAACAAGGTGTCGTAATAACCAATAATTCATATAGTAATGGGTGTAATGCAGGATATACGGCCATCACACAAATCGTGGATAAACAACTGTTTGATAACCCCAATCTACTTCATGTTTTTTCTGCAGGAAATGCTAATGGATCTGATTGCGGATATGGTGCGGGAACACAATGGGGAAATATAACCGGAGGACATAAAATCGGTAAGAATGTAATCACTGTGGCTAACGTCATGATAGGTGGAACGATAGATCCAACTTCAAGCAGAGGACCAACAAAGGATGGCCGATTAAAGCCAGATGTATCAGCCAGGGGTAATGGTGAATTGTCTACATTAAACGGTAATGCCTATCAGGTAGGAGGTGGCACCTCTGCAGCATGCCCCGGTGTAGCTGGTACTTCAGCATTACTTTATCAGGCTTATAAAAAATTCAATGGACAAAATCCTGAAGCTGCTTTAATTAAAGCTACTCTAATGAATACGGCAACAGATATCGGCCCTATAGGGCCTGATTTTACTTTTGGATATGGAATGATTGATGCATATAGAGCCTACAAATTATTAGAAGCAAAAAGATATCAAAAACTGATTATTAATCAACAAGAAATCAAGGAAATGGAAATCCAAGTTCCCACTGGGATAGCTAAAGCAAAATTCATGATTTATTGGGCAGAAAAAGAGTCATCACTATTAGCTAAAAAGGTGCTCATTAATGATATCGATATGGAAGTCATTAATCCGACTGGAACAACAATATTACCCCTAATAACAAATCCTACGTCTGATCCGAATACCTTAGGATTGGATGCACAACCTGGTATCGATACCTTAAACAATTTTGAGCAAGTAAGTATTTCTTTTCCCGTTTCAGGAACTTATAAAATTCGTATTAAAGGAAAGTTTTTACCTGATATTCAGGTCCCATTTTATTTATTGTATGAATTAGAAGATAAAGCACTCAGACTTACTTCCCCAATAGGTGGAGAAAAATTCACTTCGTTAGAATCTACAAACCTATATTTTACAGCTTATGGAAGCGATAGTATAAAAGTGCGTTTTTCATCCAATGGTGGTAGAACCTGGTCCAATATAAAAAATTATTTGCCGGGTGTAAGGTTGGGAACATGGACCGTTCCACTTGGTATTAATTCTGATTCTTGTTTAATGGAAATCATACAAGGTACCGAAACAGATCGAAGTGAATTTTTTACCATCACCAATGCGGTGACTGGAGTAAAAGCGAAGAAGTATTGTCCGAATGAATTAATTCTAACTTGGAATAGAACCAAGAAGGATAGTTTTATTGTGTATGCAATAGGCGAACAATTTATGTATCCCTTTATGAAAGTCACTGATACATTCGCCATTATACCTATAGATGATCCAAGAAAAGATTGGTGGTTCTCTATTGCAGGATATACAGGAACAGCATTGAGTAGAAGAACCAAAGCAATTAAAATTCCTGATACTTTAATAGCATGTACAATAACTGATGATATTTCAATAAGATCTACAAATGAATCGCTTGAAAATACCTATGTCAGTTGTGGAAATCAAACTATAATTTATCCTAAGTTAACTATTCAGAACAGATACCGACATACGATTTCAAATTTTTCAATACAATATTATGATCAGAATAATTTAATTTCAGAACCTGTTACAAGTGTATTGGATTTTAATGATTCTATTACGATAACGCTGAATAATGGAATTCATCTTGATTTTAATGGTAAGAAAAATATTCCAATATGGATTCAATTAGCTACCGATCAAAACCCATATAATGATACTACCTCAATTTCAGTTGACAATCGTTTGATCAATGATCCAATTGGGGTTTATCCGATGATAGAAAATTTTGATCAGGCATTATTTCCAACTACTTGGGAAGTGGTTAATTCAATACCAGCTTCTGCATGGCAAGTTAAGAGTCAGAAAAATAAGACAGGACAATCCAGTAATGTCATACAATTTAATAATTCAGTATTTAATTATTTGGGATTTAATGTTGATTTTTATACGAATACTATAGATCTATCTACAGCTATAAATCCATATCTCTACTTTGATTATGCATATCATAAACAATTAGAATATACAAGCTACCATGACTCATTGTACGTAGAAGTACAAACTATGTGTGAAGGAAAAACGATGACTCAAAGAGTTTTTGCATCAGGAGGTCCAAGTCTTTATACTGTAGATACCAGTAATAGATTGAATTGGGTTCCATTTGCTGCTTCGAACTGGCGAACTGTTGCTTATGATTTGAGTCCTTTCAAAGGTAAAAAAATCACAGTTAAATTTAAGTATTTGAGAGGGCTAGAAGGCAATATGTTTATAGATCATATCCATGTAAAAGAAAAAACAAATGAGACTGAAGTTGTCCAATTAGGAAGAAATCTGAATGACGTATGTACAAGCACAGAAATAATTTACAACACCATTGGATTGCCAGGTGCCACTTATGCATGGGACTTTGGTGAGTATGCTATTCCTAGAACGTCATCTGTTGCAGGACCAAATAGTGTGAAATATAGTTTGCCGGGTAAAAAGACCGTTACATTATTTGTGAAATATTTAAGTTTCACCTACGTAGATGTAAGGATTATTGAAGTTTTTGGGAATTCAAATGCTAATTTTTCTTTTATTAAAGAGTTGAATAATGGTGTACGTTTTCAAAACAACTCAACTTACATCAAAGATGCATTGTGGGAATTTGGAGATAACAGCACAAGTACTGAAATAAATCCAACTCATCAATTCCCTGCTGCGCAAAAATATCAGGTTAAATTGAGTAATACCAATGCCTGTGGTGCGTCTTTCAAGACGCAAGAAGTGGATTTAACTCCAGTGTCCAATCAAGATGAATCTAAAACAAGTGTGCTGATCTATCCCAATCCAACACACCATCAGATGATGGTTAAAAGTAATGAGTTTATTCATTATATTAAGATTAGTTCGATTGCTGGAAAGACGATACGCACTATACATTTTAATAAACCTGAATATCAGATAGAACTCGATACTAAAATGCTAGCCAATGGTATGTATATATTGGAAATGAATAGTGGAATTTCCAGACAGACCGTGAAATTTGAGAAAGTGGAATAGGCTTAATAAAAGTAAAAAAAAAGCATGTGTTAATGCAACTCTGATAATTAAATTTTGGATCTTATAGATTTAAAGTATTAATAATCTTTTTGTTGAATGCTTTGATTTGAGGTTTATTATAAATGCAAATCTGCTTTTCGCTTAAGCAGCACCTCTTGGGATTCTCTACGATCAGGATCAGGAACACAGCAATCTACCGGACAAACAGCAGCACATTGAGGTTCTTCATGAAATCCAACACACTCAGTACATTTATCAGGTACAATAAAATAGTAATCATTGGATACAGGGTCGTTCTTTTTATGAACATCTAAAGATTCACCGGAAGAGAGTTGATAGAATCCTTGTAAGGTATTTCCTTCGGACATAGACCATTCCATACCACCTTCATAAATAGCATTATTTGGGCATTCGGGTTCACATGCGCCACAATTAATACATTCGTCGGTAATTATGATTGCCATAGTAAGATTGCTTTATAAAGGCTTAAAAATGGTTATTTACTCAATTACTGGGTAAACACAATACTTGACTAAAGGTTAGGAATTTCGAAGATTTTTTAAAAGAAATATTAACTCTGGTCACTTTTGAAACAATAATGGAACAGGTTTTTTAGGTTTTAACTTCAAATAAGCAATAAAAATATATTTATAAAATATTGTAAATTAAAGTTTTATAAATATTTTTTGATATTTTTTAAAATATTATATTAAATATATTTTGATATATAAAAAATCATTATATTTGCGCTGTATTTAAGCCCCCAAATTGGTAAAATCGTTTAGATCATAGCGTCATTTTAGCGTTTTAGCTTATTAACAAACGCATATTTATGACTTGTTCTGGACTTATTTCACGCACATCGTGGATTTTATTTGTTATAACGATCATTTTTTTTGATTCAAAAGCCATTATTGCACAATGTGACCAAGATGTAATCCCTCCCATTGTACTAACTTGTACTGGTGATTTCGAAGTTTCGATTAATCAGGGAAGATGTACACCTTCAATTTATTGGCCCATTCCAACTGCTACAGATGCTTGTCAAAATATTATAAATGGATTTCAAAATTCAGTTGCGTTCGGTAACTGGTCTACAACTTCCAACGGCACTGGGGCACAATTCACAAATTTTGCTCCTGATTCCATAAGAATAAAGGGAACGAACACAGGTATTGGATCTACCTATGCAGATTTTTGTATTAGACCAGTTTGTAATGGATCGTTTAGTTTCCATTGGGCGGCTAGAAAGACTGGGTTTTCAACTTCTTTTGCAGGGGATCATGCCTATTATCTCATTAATGGTACGCCACATCAATTGACACCCAATAATAATGTAATTAATGCTTCAGGGGACGTCAAAGTTAATTTCGTATTGGGTGATGTATTCTGCTTTCGTGTTTTATCAAACAATCTGGGAGCACAGACTTTATTAACGATTAGTAATTTCGCATATGATGATTTATTGATTCAACAAATTTCAGGGCCAACGCCTGAAACATCACCAGGTGCAGACAATGGAACGCCCGTTCCTGCAGGGATTTATCCTATATCCTATTCCATTAAAGATTGCTCCGGAAATGAAAGCTTTTGTAATTTTACTGTTACTGTAACTGATGCTCCACCAACTATAACTTGCCCTCCAAGTGTGGATATATTGTTAGATACCATGGATTGTAATCGGGTATATTGTTACAATGTAGAGGGAAATGATAATTGTATTAATACAGGTTTAAATTTACCAGGTCTTCAGTTTATTGGAGAATATAATGGAAATACATATTATATATCTGATCCAGGCACTGCAAATCATGTCCATTGGTTGACTGCCAATCTACTTGCAGCTCAAGCAGGAGGTCACTTGGTCACAATCAAGGATGCAGCTGAAAATAATTTTTTAACAAATAACATTCCTTTTGCTAATCCATTATTACCTGGGAATGGAATTGGATCAAACCAATATTGGATTGGAATGCGATATTCTCCGAGTCAAGCACAATATAAATGGACTACAGGTGAGCCTGTCAATTATACCAATTGGGGATTGTTTCAACCTGGAGTAGTCCCAGGGGATTTCATATGGTTTTTAGATTTGTTTAATTCAGGAACATGGTGGGATTCACCTTCATTGTTATTCAGAAGATATATTGTAGAAATTGAAGGAGGGGTCCAAACCAAATTAGTATCAGGTATCCCTTCTGGGAACCCCTTTCCTCCCGGAATTACCACGAATGTGTATATGGTAACTGATGCTATCGGTCAAACATCGACATGTAGTTTTGATGTAAATGTTATTGGTTCAACCAGTATTTCATGTAAAAATATAAATGTATCCTTAGATCAGGATTGTCAAGTAAGGATAACGCCACAAATGTTATTGACCGGGCCTTATAATTGTTACGATGTGTTTGAAGTTAATTTATCACATTATGGCAAACCCATTCCTAACCCAATTGATTCGCATTACTTAGGTCAACATATCATTGCGACTGTTAGAGATCAGACAACAGGTAATTCATGTTGGAGTGATTTAATTATTGAAGACAAGCTATCCCCTGAGATTATTTGTCGCAATGATACCATGAGCTGCTTTGAACTTGAAAAAACTTCGAATCCTGCTACTGTAGAAGATTGCAGTAAATATACTGTTACATTACTTGATGAATTGGTTCAAAATATTAGTTGTGATACTTATTACATCAAACGAGTCATACGTAAATGGGTATCAACTGACGCACAAGGTAACGTAAGCGATACCTGCAGTCAAAATATATTGGTAAGACGACCAAATATTGATGCTATTGTTTTTCCAGAACAAAATATTATTTTGTATTGTCAGGACTCACTTAGAGTGGATGAAAATGGTAATCCTAGTCCATATGTTACAGATATTCCTTATTTGGATAAAGTTGGGATCTGGCCAACAGTCAATTTTAATTGTAATCTCTATGTAGATTATTCGGATCAGGATTTGGGAGAGATCGCATGTACACATAAGATTATGCGAACCTGGCGCGTCAGAGAATGGTGGTGTAATCAGGAACTGATCAGAACCTACCAACAATTTATACAAATCAAGGATGTAGAGGGACCTATAATTACACATGCGCCGTATGATTTTCATGCGACGACGAGTCATAAATCATGTTATGCAGATATCGAATTACCACCAGTAGATGCCTATGATGCATGTCATAAAGTATTGCGAACAGATGTAGAATATCCAGGAGGAATATTGGTTAATAAAAATGGTGGACGAGTGCTATTACCAGTAGGTGTGGACACCATAGTTTATCGAATTTATGATAATTGTTACAATGTTACGATAGATACTTTATTGGTAACTGTGAAGGACGAGACAGAACCAGTTGCGATCTGTGAACGACGTACGGTAGTATCGTTGAATGATGCTGGAGTCAATTGGGTGCCTGCAGAAGTATTTGATGATGGAAGTTTTGATGAATGTCATTTGCATCACTTC
>JBGAVH010000011.1:0-161677 GCA_044228225.1 Saprospiraceae bacterium
CAGGAGTATTGTACTATCAATTAGATGCAGCTGATCATACAGCAACAAAGAGAATGGTCGTAATCGAGTAATCGATTAAGTGATCTATTCAAAACATAGACGATAAAAAAGACGTGCAGTAAGAAATTGCTGCACGTCACAAATAAAATCGGTTTTTGGGATGGCCTCTCTTCAAGCAATTGAAGGGGGGCTTTTTCATTTTATTACTTTTTTCAAATTAATAGCATTGAAGCCTTTAAAATTAATGTATTGAAGATCAATGGTATTATAAAAATAGATATATATAAGAAAAATTAATCTAATTATTTTTATAAAATATTATTTAATAATTAATTACATATTACATATATTTGCCATATGATTGGTAAATCTAATGTGCTCTAATCTGGAGTTTAGAACCAAGTCCCTTCCCTAAAACATAAAATAATAATACTTAGCAACGTCTAATGAGCTTTTACTAAAGCTATTTGGACGATTGGTTAAGTCTTTATGATGAGATCATAAAGTAAAATATTGATTTTATGAATTTAGCAAAATAAAGCCTTATGTGCACTGTAAACTCTTTAGCCTGGATTCCCAAGTCCATACTATATTTTTCTTCCCTTAGGACCGTCCTGAGTCTATGGATCATAGTTATATCTATGTTTCAAGTTCAGGATGGTTCTTGTGCACGTTATTATCCAATTTCTAATTCTTTAGCAGTAACTGTTACTGCGCCTGCAGATATGACGATATCAATAATGAATGTTGGAAAGTGCGATACCATAATTAATTTACCACCAGCCACATTTAATATATCTCCAGCCTGTATTCCATTAATAGCAGCACAAACCAAAACAGTTTTTGGAACATTAAATACAAATGGAGGACCTATTCATTTTTATACCGGTGTTTATTTTGTGATTTACACATTGACAGATAATTGTTATATGGTTGGATCAGATACCATGAAAATAACCATTTTTGATGCTACACCACCAAACGTAGTTTGTGCGTCTGAGCAAACTATTAATTTAAACAATATTGGAGAGGGGATTTTGCCGGCAAAGATTTTAGATGCAGGATCTACTGATGATTGCAGTCATGTTTATTTTAAAGCAAAACGTATGAGTAGTCCAAATGGATATAATTGTACGCTTCAGAAAAATCCAAACTATAAATTTGATGATGAAGTACTTTTTTGTTGCAGAGATATCAAGTCCGGGCCAATAAGGGTGATTTTAAGAGTGTATGATATATTTCCTGGCGATGGGCCAGTAGGTGATTCATTATATCTAGGTCATTTTAGAGATTGTATGGTGTTAGTTAATGCAGCAGATAAATTGGGCCCAACTTTAACGTGCCCATTAAATGCTACAGTAAATTGTGGTGTTGATATCGATAGTATTTTTAGAAAGCAAAAGCCGTTGGTTTCTGATAATTGTTATACAATAAAATTAGATTCAACGATTAATTGGAATACTAACGCTTGCGGTTCAGGAACGGTTTCAAGATCATATACAGCCACTGATTCATCAGGACTTTCTAACACATGTACACAGACGATTACTGTATTAGGTAATAGTCATTTTGATGGCACTGACACAACGCAACTTAAATGGCCTGCTCATACAACAGTGTTTGCTTGTAGGGTTAATTTGAATGCAATAAACGGGGGATCACCACAAATATTTGAGGATGAGTGTGATCAGGTTTTAGTACGGAAAACAGATGAGAAATTTGATTTTAATAGAGGTGGAGTTTGTTTAAAACTACTGAGACATTGGGAAGTGATAAATTATTGTAAATATAATGCAGCATTAAAACCAAATCCAAATATTCCTTCAAATGGGTATTACAGTTATACTCAAGAGATTAAAATAATGGATACCATATCACCCGTAATTCAAGGATTACGTGACACCATAATTAAATCTCTGGCAGATAATTGTGGGGACTCATATATTGCGTTGCCAAATATTTCTGCAACAGATTGTGGGGCACAATCAGGAATTTCTTATCAATATAGAATCGATTTTTTTTCAAATGGGACTATAGACAGATCAGGTACTGGAAAAAATGCAAGTGGAATGATGCCAATGGGCTCACATATATTGTATTTGGAGGCTACGGATTCATGTCATAATACCGGAATACTAAAAGTTAATTTAACCATTAAGGATGGGAAATTACCAAAAGCAGAAGTCATATACGGTTTGAGTACTTCATTAACGCAAATGCCAGCAGGTATTATGGTTATGGTTAATGCTCGTCTGCTTAATAATAACAGTACTGATAATTGCACGGCTCCCAATAAATTGAAATTTTCATATTCTACCAACATTAATGATACATTAAAAATATTTACATGTGATGATATCAGACAAAATTTTGTAAACATCTATGTTTGGGATGAATGTGGTAATTATAGTGTAGTGACAACTTATATTGTGGTAGATGATATCGATCATTTGTGCCCAACCCATTTTCAACATTTTACTGTTAATGGAATTATTAAAACCTATGCAGGAATTGAAATTGAAGATGTAAGTGTAGCCATGATTGATCCATTGCACAAAGAGATTATACCAACCAATGAATATGGTGAATATGCATTTAAAAATTTAAAATCAAGTATTTCAATATTACTGAATCCAAGCTGTGATAAAAATTACCTTTCCGGAATTACAACAGCAGATATTACTAAAATCCAACAACATATTCTTGGGATTAAAACCATAACGAATTCATATGATTTGATTG
The DNA here is from genome assembly GCA_044228225.1 of Saprospiraceae bacterium. Classification (GTDB taxonomy): domain Bacteria; phylum Bacteroidota; class Bacteroidia; order Chitinophagales; family Saprospiraceae; genus Vicinibacter. The sequence goes on from JBGAVH010000011.1 coordinate 2,743, forward strand.
CTGCTGACGTAGATCAGAATGGTAAAATTTCTGCTCGCGATATTATCATTTTAAGAAATTTAATTCTTGGTAAAATCAATGAATTGCCTGAGAATAATTCATATCTTTTTATTCATAAGGCATATCAATTTACAAATCCTTTGGATCCTTTTGATGAATATCGGCAGCATAAAAATATTATTATTGATCAATTGGAATCAGATCATAAGATAGATTTTGTTGCAATTAAATTAGGAGATATCAACCAATCACTTTCCAAACACAATATTATTCAATCGGAACAACATGTTAATATTGTTTATACAATAGAAAATAATCATATTATTATTAGATCAAATGTCAAATCCAATTTACAATCATTACAAGTTAAATTTATTTTGGATCAACATTGCAATGTTTTGAATGAAATAGAAGCGCCATTTGTGAAAAACATATGGACATCAGATTATTATAATATTTCAAAAACTAATCTGGTCACTATATCTTTTAATACAGCCGATCCAATTTGTGTATACCCAGGTGATATTTTATTTGATATACCACTACACACACCAAGCTATTTTTGTGATAAGTCATTAATGATAGATCAGGACTTTAATTCTGAATGGGTAGATGAACAAAAAGGAATTTCTACGATTCAAATGCAACTGGATACAAATCCAGAAATTAATCCATCTGGTTTATTGGAATTGATAGAGTCCGGGCCAAATCCTTGTTTCGAAGATTATCATTTGACATTGAGAAGTAATCAATTATCCAAAGTTGAATTAGAGCTTAGTGATTTAACCGGACATAATCTATTGACAAATAAATATAATTTAAATTCGGGATTACACACACTTAAAATTCCTAAAACAAATTTCAAAATACCAGGAGTATACTTTTTAAATCTTAAGTCTGAAAAATACAACCGCACAATAAAAATTATTATCCCTAATTAAATCTACCAATAAAGAAATTTATTGTTCAAAACTCAAAAGAAAATTAAATGAAATACACAAAATTTATAATCAATCCCATCCCAAAATGGAATATTGATAGATCCAATAATGCTTGGCTATCCATATTTACCTTGATTATTGCATTAATATTCTGCAACCATGTGAAGGCTATCCCAGAGGATTGGCCTTCGCATGACAGAATGGAAGTTTATGAGTTCAATGAATCGAATGCATCGGCTATTGCGCTTGCATGTAGAGGTTCAATCCAGGTATCATTAGATCAAGCCGGTCGTGCTACCATAACTGCTAAAATGCTCATCTCTGACATTTTACCTAGTTATGCTCAATTCAAAGTGTATGTCAATGAAACGGGATTAAATTATGTAACTTGTGCAGACATTGGAAAGAATAGGACAGCAACTGTTTTGGATACCACAACGGGAACGAGTTGTTGGAGTCTTCTCGTTGTCGAAGACAAATTAAAACCTATAATCTTATGTAGAAAAGATACCGTATCATGCAATGAAGATCCATTTGCTTTAGACTATAACCAATTTGCATCAGCTACTGATAATTGTGATGCAAATGTTGATATCGTTTATGACTTGAGATTTGAGAAATTGAGTTGTGACCCGAGTTTTATTTCAGTGTCACATATCATATGGACAGCAACTGATAATTATGGAAATAAATCCACATGCTCAAATGATATTTATTTTCAAAGAACACCAATTGATAGTATTGTATTTCCACTTGATGATACATTATATTGTCCAAGTGCTGATATCAATGATGCAGGAGTTCCCACTTATCATGGTTTTCCATTAGATCCTTTTTGTGAATTGTTTGTAACGCATCAAGAGGATACTATACCTGTATGTGGTGGAATGATAAAAATTACCAGGCATTGGACCGTGATAGATTGGTGTACAAGAATAAGCAGAATGCAAAATCAAATTGTAACCATTGCTGATACAACCCGACCTAATATTACTTGTCCAAGAGATACTAGTTTATTTACATCATATACGGCTTGTAATACCAATTATTTAATTCCAATAGTTCAGGCTACAGATAATTGCAGTCCTTCAGAATTAATATATTATCTGGTAAGAATAGATAGTTCTATTCTTGCTCATCCGGGGAATATGGTAACCCTAGATGTTGGGAATCATACTTTTCAATACATTGCCATAGATCCATGTGGAAATTCAGATACTTGTATCAGTTATGTTACCGTAATTGATCAAATAGCACCCACTATTATTTGCCCACCTAAGTTGGCATTATCATTAGATGCGATAGGCCAAGTAGTGCTCACAGCAGCCTATTTTGAAAAAATTGGTTTTATCATTGATAACTGTGAAATAGATACTGTTTTAATAAGAAGAATGAATAATGCATGTGGTAGACCACAGGATACTGTCTTTAGAGATGAAGTTACATTTTGTTGTTCTGATATTGGTAAACGTGTCATGTTGGTCGTGAAAGTCCAGGATATTCATGGCAATATGAATTTTTGTATGATTGAAATGGATGTTCAGGACAAAAACACAGTGGCATTATTGTGTCCAAGTAATATTACTATAAGTTGTACACGCGATTATACAGACTTAAATGTAACCGGTAAATTTAATGTGAAGGAGGTGTGTGTAGGATCATCAGGTATCATCATAACGCATTCTGATTCTGGGAAACTTGATAGTTGCAAACGAGGAATCATTTATAGGAAATTTTTTGTTAAATATACTTCAGGATTGATTGATAGCAGTTGCAGACAGCAAATTACTGTAGTCAATAGTTACACGTTTAATGCAAACGATATCATTTGGGCAAGAGATACGATGATTAGAGCTTGTACATCTAATCATCCTGATTCTTTGCGGTCAAGTCCAACAAATCCAAAGGATAGTTGTGGAACCATTGCCTATACGTTTAGAGATAGTTTATTGTCAAGGCCTCCGGATTCTTGTAGGAGAATTTTGAGATTGTGGTTGGCCCGTTCATTATGTAATAATGGATCTGCCAGGGATACACAAATGATTAATGTAAGTGATTTTGCAGCACCGCGTTTGCGTGTGCCGAGAGATACCGTGGTTTCATCTACACAGTTTGAGTGTAACCCTTTTATAACTTTGTTGCCTGCAAGTGTTACCAGCTGCAATACGATAATCTCTTTTGTGAATTCGTACAATGCAGGTGGTGCAAATGCTAGTGGGCGATTTCCGTTGGGTGTAACAAACATTGTATTCACAGTTACCGATATTTGTGGCAATATTACAACTGGTGTAACTAAAGTGACCATGGATGATCCAGTTTCTCCACAAGCTACTTGTGTACGACCTTTTGTTAGTAAGAATTTTGGGACTAGTGATTCAGTGAAAATAACTGCAAGAGAATTATTAGCTTCTTATACTGATAATTGTACGCCAAGTGATAAATTAAGAATTTCATTTGATATAGCAAATCCAAATGATACCTGTAGATTTTTGACATGCACGCAATTCAAACTGAAACGTGATTCTATATATAATTTCAATGTTTTTATAATGGATTCATCAAGCAATACTGCAAGCTGTGTTGGAATGGTTCGGTTATTTGATCCAACCACGCACTGTGGAACATTGCTCCAGAACACTGTAGTCGTTTCTGGTTTAATTAAGTCAGTTAATCAATCACCTATGGCTCAAGTTGAAATTGAAGCTGTAGAATTGAGAGATAGTGTAATGTCCAACGATAAGGGAAATTATGAATTTAACAAAGTACCTATTAATTCAAAACTAACACTTCGACCAAAATATCACAATGACAAATGGTTGGAAGGAGTGACAACTCAAGACATACTTTATATACAAAAACAAATTTTGGGTATTCAATCCTTTTCGAAACCAGAACAATGGATTGCAGCTGATATTAATAACGATGGATTTGTAACTTCAGGAGATGTTGTATGGTTGCGAAAATTAATATTGGGTAAGGTAAATCAAGTTCCAAATAACAATTCCTGGCGATTTGTGCATGATTCCTATGTATTTAAAGATTTAAACAATCCATTATCAGAATCATTTGCAGAACAATTCACCAACCCAAAAATAACAGAAGCAACACAAATTAATTTCAAAGCTATAAAGATTGGTGATGTGACAAGTGCAACGGGAGTAGCTAATGAACAAGTTGGCGCTCGATTGAAATATTATGAATTAACTGTGGAAGATCAGGAATTACCTGAAGCAATAAGGAGTCATTCAGAGTTTAAAATAAATCAGGATTTGACGATAGAAGGATTTCAAATGAATATCACATTTGATTCAGAATTGGCTTTGATTGATCATATCGATGAGTTTTTAACAGATGCAAGTGGTATTAGAATGGATGAATCCAATTATATTGTTGAAGATGGGCAACTGAGGATATCTTTTAATATGAATTTTCCAAAGCGAGTGAACCAAGGTGATCGGATGTTTAGAATAGTTTGGCAAAATGTCAAAAATTCAAACCTTAAGGACCTGTTACACGAAACACAATATAAGAACAATGAAATCTATTTGACCAACAGCCTTGCTTCTCCACTAGCGATTAGGATTTTACCCAACACAAGTTCTACGAGTTTGGAAATTTCTGATTGGTTTGTAAAACCTAATCCATTTAAAGATCGTTGCAGATTTGAATTTGAATCTAATATGGGGATGGATGCTTTAATAGAGGTGTTCACCCAAGATGGTAAATCGGTGATTTCAGAGTGGCGATCAGTTGAAAAGGGATATAATAATTGGGAGTTTGATCGAAGTCGATTTCCTACAGAAGGAAGTTATTTTTTCAAGGCTCAATTTGGGACTATTAAGAAGCATGGGAAGTTGATAATTATACATTAAATAATGTATAATATAAAATTATAAACATGAAGGGGACGAAAGTCCCCTTTTTTTTTGCGCTCAAATGGAAGGGCGATTAATTATATAAATAATTTAATTTATATATAAGTATTTGTAATTAAATAAATTATATTTTATTAATAAATTATTAAGCAATGCTTATAGTGCTATCCCCAAATTCGATATATATAAATGTAAATTATATAGAATTTATTATAATATATAAAAAAGTCTTTTTATATTTGTCCCATAAATTGGACCAACCAGTAAGACAAAACATTTTGTCAGAGTGAAATATAGAATTTAGGAAGCAAGTGTAAATCCTTTTTATTGTTAACTATAAAATTTACCAAATGATCTCCAATTTTATTTCACATAAGCTAATTAAATCCTTTTTCATAGTACTTACTATGATAAGTTGCCTTCAAATTTCATACGGAGGTATCTTTTTTGATGCTGGACCTGGGACTGGTGCCCCTCCACAAATTTTCAAAAATCACATCATGTTTCCTTTTGCTGTCGATGCTAATCCAGTGTTTACCAATGTTTCGAGTTTAGAATCGCCAACCCGTTGTTTTGGAACTTTGAATTTTTCTACTCCCTTAAGTCATCGTACCATTGGGAATGGTTGGTTAACATGGAGTCATGGATATACTGGCGATGTCTATGCGTTAATTGGAGGAACAACTACAACTATTAATTTGCCTCCAGCAACTAGAGCCTTTTATTTTTATACAGAATCCAATTCATTTTCAACATTTACTGTAAATGCAATAGCTAATGATGGTACAACTACAGGACCACTTAGTATATCAGGAAATTCAGGTGCTAAATTTATTGGATTTTATACCACGGGTTCTCAATGTCTTTTAAAAAGTATCACAGTTACCTATCCACCTGGTGCAGGTGGTTTTGCTGTTGGTGAGTTTGGAATTAGCTGTATGGCAATGATTCCGACTATGAGCGAATGGGGCTTAATCATATTATGCTTATTGCTTTTAGCTTTTGCCGGAATAAGCATACGCAAACGTAGTTTGGCTGCGCCAGGAGGCTTTACTATTGATGTAAGCGGATCGAATCATTCAAGAATTCCGTTTGCTTTAAAAACTTATATACCAGCTTTATTTATTACCATTGTTTTATTGACAATTGGATTATGTATTGCAGTTTTGGGATATGATTATCAAATAACTTATGCGGATATTCCAGGAGGAATTATTTCTGCAATAATTGCAGCATATATTATTCATCTTGTCATGTTACCTAAAAATAACGACTAACTATACCAATGATTTTGGAGGGGCGAAATGTTAATTTGTTTCGCCCTTTTTTTTGAAAATAATGATCTTATCCGAAACAGTAAATGGGACAAAATAAGAGTTCAATAACATTAGAAGGAGCGCAAGAAGTGATTACTAAAAATAAAATGCTTGTATATTATATAGGTGTGGGACTTTTTATTTTAGTATATTATTTGTTTTCAACAACACAAATTTATACTCAGTATATTCAATTTCCAATAGCTAAATTATTTAGTTTTATCAGTGCCCAAATCCTGAACTTTATTGGATTTCCAACCATAATTGACGACAATCAATTGACCACGGGAGTTAGTTCCATTAGTATAGCTAAAGGTTGTGATGCAATTGCTGTTATGATGATCTATACAGCTAGTGTGGTTATGCTACCGAACAGTTCTTTTAAAAATAAAATGCAAGGTGTATGGATTGGATTAGCGGTATTGATATTTGCGAATATCATTCGTATTCTTAGCCTTGTTTTTTGTAATATTTATAGACCTGAATTATTTGAATTTTTGCATGTAGATTTTTGGCAAATCATTTTTATTTTTCTTGGCGCAAGTTTGTTTCTCATTTGGTTAAATAAATATGCCTATGCATCCAAATAGTAATAAAACGATTTTACTATTTTTTGGTAAATCCCTCGTTTTATATTTTTTACTTTTACTAATAATTAGAATTACTCCACTGAAGGAACATTTTGTTCTTCAAATGAATCATCTGTTAAATTCTATTTATTCCGATATTTTACCAAAGACTAAAGTTTTTTTTCATACTGCAAATAATACGAAACGGTCATTTGTATTAGATAGAGCCGTTTTACCATGCCCACCAATAAGTCATTTTGGGGAGTTTGATACCCAAACCATCTTTGTTAATACAAATCATTTCTCGAAACAACTTGAACATAGAACCAACAACTCTAACTCTAAATTAGTCATACAAAATTATAAATCCCGGCTGAGTATTTGGGATATAGTATGGATGCCAATTATACTAGTTTTTAGTTTAAGTGTGTGTTTTCCCGATTCTATGAAAAGGCGCCTCAAGTTAATTGTAGGTACCAGCCTCACCATATTAATTATAGGCTTGATTCGATGTTATTGTATTCTTTTACTTGAATTATTGAATGCACCTGTTTTGGAGCCTTTAATATTAAATAATTTCTTTAAAAATTGTATTCAATTTATAGCCGGATTACAAGGTATAGAATTTATTTATATTAGTAGTTTCGTAGTTTGGGTCATTGGTGTGTTGATCTTGACACCATATATCAACAATCGTTTTATCTGGAATATCAATTCACCTAAAAAAATATTACATCACGCTTAGTTCATGATATTTGTTAAATATTATTGGCTTATAACTATGTAATCATTAGTTTACAATCTATTTTAAATTGGAATACATCGGAGAAATTATTTTCCTTCCATTGATGTTTCTATTTCATTTGCAATTACAGTCATGAACTTTCAGTTATATAATTTTTATTAAATAATTGTTTTCACATTTTGATCAATAAGAGGACAATAAAGTATAACTATATTATATTTTTGAATTGATAGTTGACCCGATTGAAGTCTACATGTGTGCTAATACAGTCACTTACAATTTGAACTGATTGGGTTAAAAGCCTTTCATAGTTTTACACCAAATAAGGCATTCAACAACAAATTGATGTAGAGGTAGGGATGTTAATGCCCGTTATCAATTCGGTGTTAATTCCTTAAGTGAGTGGAGTCTGGGACTGCCTTTTTCTTGGAAAGTGGTATGATTTAATAGGTTCAATTAAATTAATTTAAAAGTAGGATTTAGGGCTTATAAACTTTTGGAAGTTTACAAGCTTTTTACAGACAAATTATTATATACTAAAACACTTTTATATATATAAAAAGCGAATACTTACAAAAAAAATGGGGCATAAATTTTAATAAAAGTATTGATAATCAATTTAATATACATATTGTATATATTAAATATAATATATACATATATTGTGGTATATATAATGTAAATATTTAATATTTATCTTTGCCATGTATTACGATTATCTGTTATCTGTAATGTATTAAAAAAATATATATATACAAATAGTAGTAAATCCAAATATGTTATATATCTTTGCGGTATATTACTTCCCAACCCAACAATTTTAGTAAATCCTACCTCTAGCGCAAAATCGTATTTTGCACAACCTACATTGTTTTTTTACCAACGAATGATTTTAGATCCTTGTCTGGGATTTACATGCTTATGACTTCATTGTCATTTCATCTATTTTCCATTCAGAAATTTTAACACGTAACTATTTCATATGGAATAGACTATTGGTCTATTGCTGTGATATAAATGTATAAAATTTTTTTAATCATTAAATAGAGGATCTCATGGAGAAAACGATTTTTACATCTCCCGAAAGTAAAACTAACAAACCAAACTGGCTTAGTCGGAAGAATTTCATTTTATCATTATTGTTTTTAACGCTCGCTTCTGTCCAAGGGACATTGATGGCGCAGTGTTCATTGGCATGTAATGGATTAACACAAGTTTCGCTAGATCAATCATGCAGAGCTGTAATTACGGCAGCAATGATATTGAACGACACGATGACTTTATGTCCTGGTGCACAATACGAAGTAACCGTATTACAATACAAGAAAAAAATTCCTACATCGCCTATAGTTACTGGCGATTACATCAACAAAGTATTACAAGTAGAAATCAAAGATTTGGTTTCTGGAAACAAATGTTGGGGTGATCTTAAAATTGAAGATAAGTTACCTCCAGTGATTGAATGTGCAAGAGATACCATTCCTTGTTTTCTTGCCTCTACTTTTACCCCATATCATTACGATGCATGTTCTTGGGATACTTTAATTCTATTGGATGAAATTATTACTCCATTGAATTGTAATCCAAATTACATCAAACAAATCGTGCGTAAATTCATTGCAAGAGATGCTTATGGAAATACATCTGCGGTTTGTAATGATACCACTTTATTAAAACGATTTGATACAACTAGAATATTATGTCCAATAGATAGAACATTGGGCAATTCCAATGCTATTAGTTGTAAAGATCTTACATACAATAGAATTCCATTAGATAGTAAAGGCCATCCCCATCCGAGTTATACTGGAGTTCCAAGATATTATGACACTATAAATCGAAATCCATTAATATTGGATACTATAGATTTATGGCCAGTTAGAGATATTTATTGTAACATTAATGTAACTTATGATGATATCGATCTAGGTCGTATCGGATGTGTACAAAAATACATGCGTATGTGGACCATTAGAGAATGGTATTGTAATACAGAACGCGCAAGAATTTGTATTCAAATCTTAGAAATAGTAGACCGCGAGGCTCCATATATTCATTGTCCTTACAACTTTGATGTAACTACTGATGGTGGATATAAATGTCAAGCTACTGTTAATTTACCTCCTGCTGTTGTCTTTGATAGTTGTAAGAGTGCAGTGAGAGTAGATGTTGTTTATCCAGGTGGTATATTGAAAAACCAAAATGGTGGAACGGTAGTTTTACCAGTTGGAGATAACGTCATTTGGTATCGCGCATATGACAATTGTTATAATGTTGATAGCTGTCAATTAATCGTACGTGTTTTAGATAAAACATCTCCTGTTGTTATTTGTGATCGTGAGACCGTTGTTTCATTATCAATAGACGGAATAGCACATGTATATGCTAAGACCTTTGATGATGGAAGTTATGATGACTGTCATATTGATTCATTCTTGGTTCGAAGAATGGTAGATGGTCCGTGTGACAATGATAATCTTGATGATGTATTCAGACCATATGTAGAATTCTGTTGTGATGATATAGGTACTTTGAATCAACCTAAGAAAATAATGGTTGTATTCCGTGCAAAAGACAAATCTGGCAATTACAATGATTGTATGGTTGAAGTAGAAGTACAAGATAAATTAAAACCAGTATGTACTGCTCCAGTTAATTTAACGATTGCATGCGATTTTCATGTTGACGTTAATAACTTGAATGTATTTGGTGAAATTAACACAGATTCAACATTATTATTCAATAAACGTACTATTCGTTATAAAGGTTATGACTGGACAAGAGATTCAGTAATCAATCTTCACGATGGATTTGCACACGATAATTGCAGTTTAACTATTAGAAAATGGTATGAAGACAATCGTACTCAATGCAACGTTGGACAGATTATAAGATATTGGGAAGTAAGTGATCGCAATGGAAAAGATACATGCAAACAAGTATTAACATTCTTTAATTTTCATCCATTCAATCTTCGCGATTCAATTTGGTGGCCACGTGATACAACTTTAACCATGTGTTTAGATCCTAATACATTGACTCCGGACTTGATGGGAAGACCAACAGGACATGGTGAAGATAAATGTGATTTGTTAGGTTATAGCTGGGAAGATCATGTATTCCATTTTGTAAACGGTTCCAATGCTTGTTATAAAATATTAAGAAAATGGAAAGCTATTGATTGGTGTCAATTTGTGTACAATTCACAAACAAGACAATACGAATATCAAGTAAATACGCACGAGCAAATTATTAAAATAAATAATTTAGTACCTCCAACTATTACTGGAAGTTTCACAGATACTACATTCTGTACTTTAGATAGTTGTCTAAACGGACCTGCGGTATTAACAGTTGATTTAGATGATGATTGTACTCCTGGAAGTGAGCTGGCTTGGGAATATTTAATTGACTTGGATAATAATGGAATTTATGACATTGTAAAAAATGGTGTAGGAAATACAATAAACGCATCAGGAAGATACAAACTTGGAAAGCATACCATCAAATATGTAGTAGAAGACAAATGTGGTAATAAAGTTGCAAAAGAGCGCAAATTCAATATTATCAATTGCAAACAACCAACACCATATTGCTTGAATGGAGTAGCCATCGATCTAATGCCAATGGATACAGACCGTGATGGAAAAGTAGATACAGCAATGATTTGTGTATGGGCTAGTGATGTTGATAAAGGTAGTTACCATCCATGTGGAAATCGAGTTGTATTGAGTTTTTCAAAAGACACAAGCATAAAATCGATTTGCTATGGATGTAAAGATATAGGTCAACAAGATGTTGAGTTATGGGTAACTGATGCAACAACAGGTCAACAAGCATTCTGCCGTACTTACGTCGAAATACAAGATAATAATAATGCTTGTATCAAGAAAGGAACATTTACAGGAACTGTATCAGGGTTATTATCAACCAATGATAATCAAACCATCAATGAAGTAGAAGTTAAATTAGAAGGTAGTAACAAACCATTAATAATAACTAAGGACAATGGTCGATATGCATTTATTGATATGCCTTATAACAATAATTCATATACAGTAATACCGTCTAAGAATACCGACTTTTTGAATGGTGTATCCACTGCGGATATAGTTAAAATTCAGAAACATATTTTAGGTACAGAGATTCTTAAGGATCCATATAAGATCATAGCAGCTGATGTTAATGATAGCAAAACAATTACAAGTGCGGATATCGTAGAGCTTAGAAAATTAATTCTCGGTGTTACGAATAAGTTTGCTAAGAATACATCATGGTCATTTGTTGATCAATCGTATAAGTTTGTTGGAATATCAGATAAAGATGTTTTGGAATCCAATTATCCTAAGACATATGTGATCAATCCATTCAATCAAAATATGTTAATTGACTTTAAGGGTATCAAAATTGGAGACGTTAATAATTCTGTTAAAGCAAGTAATTTAAGTAATACTTCTACAAGATCTAAAGAAGTCTTTACCATGATTGCGGATGAAAAATCATTCAATGCTAATGAAGAAGTATCGATTCCATTATTAGCAAATGCAAATACAATGATTAGTGGATACCAATTCACAGTTCAGTTTGATCCTGCTAAAGTTCAATTCATGGATATCATCGGAGGGGTTAATTCAATGAATAAAGAAAATATAGGAATAAGTAAAATAGATGAAGGCTTCATAACATTAAGCTGGAATAGTACTACGGCTATTTCAATCAATGCTAATGAAAATCTATTTACGCTTAAATTCAAGGCTCTTTCGAAAGGTCAAGTCTCAACTACGCTACAAATCAATTCATCTATTACTTCAGCTGAAGCATATTCAGCTCAACTTGAAGAAATGGATATCAGACTCGGTATCAGATCAAACCGCGGCATAGCCGATCAAAACGGTATTGTTCTGTACCAAAACCAACCAAACCCATTCTCTAATCTGACAGTGATAGGCTTCGAGATGCCAAAAGCAGCTCCTGCATCATTGACGATTTATGATCTTACCAGTAAAGTATTGTATCGCACAGAGATCAATGCAGCTAAAGGTTATAATAGTATTCAGATTAATCACGCTCAGCTTGGTGTTACCGGCGTCCTCTACTATCAGTTGGATGCAGTAGGATATACCTCTACGCGGAGAATGGTTGTGATCCAATAAGGCTAAATTCGTTTTGTTCTAAAGAGTTTACTGTTTTTGGGATGGGACCCCTCTTAGGTAATGACCTAAGGGGGTCTTTTTTTTGAATGGACTTTGTTTAGGAATTGTGGGAACTTTGAAATTTATTGTTGCATTGAGATTGTCCCATATTGAAATCGCACTTAATGATTAATTTTGAACCTACAATTTTAAATTATAATGGCTAGAATTCTTGCTATCGATTATGGAATGAAACGTTGTGGCATCGCAGTGACTGATCCATTGCAACTTATTGCAACAGCATTAGATACCATTGATACCCCTTTACTTGAATCCTATATTTTAAAATATTGTTCTGGTGAACCAGTTGAAAAAATAATTTTTGGTTTACCAACTCATGCCGATGGAAATGATACTTCCTTGACACCCGTCATTAGAATTTTTCAAGAAAAATTGAAAAAATTATTGCCCGCTATTTCTTTTGATTTTCATGATGAAGCTTTTAGTTCTTCCAAAGCCAAGGAAACTATATTTAATATGGGTATTAAAAAAAAACAACGCAGGGATAAGCGATTGGTCGATAAAATTAGTGCAGTGATAATACTCCAGGAGTATTTAGGACATCATATTTATTAATCTTAATTTTACAACTATGAATTGGATTGATACTCACACCCATCTGTATTTAGAAGAGTTTAAACTTGATCTGGACCAAATAATTCAAAGAGCAAAAGAAAATGGTTTAGTCAATGTTTTATTGCCCAATATTGATGTAAATACGATTCCAGAAGTTGATGCAATGTGCCAAGACTATCCTGAAATAGCAAGAGGTATGATGGGATTACATCCTTGTTCTGTTAATGAAAATTACCAACACGATTTAGATATCATTGGAAAAAAACTGTATTCAAATACTTATATTGGTGTAGGAGAAGTTGGATTAGATTTATATTGGGACAAAACCAATTTTGAAATCCAAAAACAAGCATTCATTACTCAAATTAATTGGGCCAAAGATTTAAATCTTCCCTTGAGTATTCATACTCGAGAAGCTACAACTGAAGCTTTACAAATCATTGAGACATTACAAGACGGGAGTATTAAGGGTGTATTTCATTGTTTTGGTGGCAGTGTTGAAGAAGCTCGTAGGGTGCAGGATTTGGGAATGTATCTTGGGTTAGGAGGTGTAACGACATATAAAAAGAGTAATCTTCCGGATATATTGAATCAATTTGGATTAGATCGCATTGTTTTGGAAACAGATGCTCCATATTTGACACCAGTTCCCTACCGCGGAAAACGAAATGAATCAGCATATATTCCGATTATCGGAGCACGAATCGCAGAAATCTTAAGTGTGGATATTCGCGAAGTTTCCCTAATCACTACAAAGAATGCTAAAGAAGTTTTTAAGCTCTAATACCTTATATTTCAACCCATTCACATCTAAAAAATTCTAATTTATACTTACGCGCAACGCATTCAGAGGTAATCGTCCTGATATTGATTTATAACTAAAGTCATATTTTGGGATTATTTAAAGATCAATTGATTTGAAAGTTATACTTTTGCGCTAGAAATGAAGATGGATCAATATTTCCATTGCATTCTAATTTAGGAGAGATGTCCGAGTGGTTTAAGGAGCACGCCTGGAAAGTGTGTGTACTCCAAAAGGGTACCGAGGGTTCGAATCCCTCTCTCTCCGCTGAAAATCAACAATATAATTATAATGGCCATTCCATGGAAAACACTTAAATGTGATGATATTGATATTAGATAATGGATCAAATTCTCATGGAAAATAACTTATAAAAGAAAATCTCACTCAACTAGTAACCTTTCTGTTTTTAAATGATGGTCTCCTTTCAGTCGATATTGAATGAAATAGAAACCTGAACAGAGCTTTTCACATGAATATCGATTAAGCGTGGGGTTTATTACTTTTATACATTCGACTCCTCTGATATCACAAATACTAAAATATTCCATGTCCTCAGCGTCTTTTATATATATAAATCGATTTTGAAAAGACAGGTAATTATCAACTTTGTTAGAAATTTCTGAAGTTGATATAGTGTTCAAATTGATTTGTACAGGTACGCGATCACTGGTACATTCCTTTGGATCACGTGTTAGTTTCCAATCATAAAAATAATGATACTCAGATTCCCCTGAAGCTGAAGATATAATTGTACAAATTCCATTGAGTTGGATTGGATAGAAAAGATTGATATTGGATCTGAACAGCCAAGGTGTATTATTTAGAAAACGTTGTTTATTCCATTGGTTACTTGTGGTTAAAAAATAGTTGCGTTGATTTTTTTGAAGACTGAAGTTAAGGGCTATTCTATTTTTTTCTTCATTCAATTCTACATCAATCGAATCAATTGATTTACCTAAATCATCTTTTAATACTATTCTTCTGATACCTTCTCGATCTGTGTAAAGAGTTACGGAATCAAGTGTACAATCTTCATTTACTATAAAAAAAAGTCCACCATTTAATGTTTGTGCATGATAAGGAATAAATTGATATTCCGGTTCGTATAGTCCGGCATTGAATGTCGGATAATTTTGCTTAATATAACTTTCAATCCAGAATTGGGTATTTTTTTCTATCAATGGCGTTTGAAATTTTTTTCCTTCATAGAGTGGTGTTGTATCAGAAAAATTAGAAAACCATTTTGTATGTTCAAGATTAGATTCCAATTGAACTATTTTTTTTGTATTAATGGTGGTATCCCTAACATATGGAGCGGGTACTTTATTAATTTTTTGAACGGTCAATGTATCTGTTATATATGATGAACATTGTCCTTTAACTAGAGCAAAATAGGTACCTGTATTTGAAATGCTTCTTACCGGAGTTTGAATCATGTCTTGCCAAAGTATATCTGTATATCCCGGAACACTCAATTCCAAGTGATCATCATGGCATAATATAACATGGTCAGACACATTCAGTCTGGGATGTTCTGTAGGATTGTATTCTACATAAATATTATTGGAAATTATAGGACAGGATTTTTGATCTATCGCCTTGTAGAAATATAATCCCGGTTTGTTTACTGTGATGGTATCAGAATGTTCACCGTTATTCCATACTATGTTTTTCAAATTAGGATGGACTGTTAGTTTCATGCTTGCCGTATCGCATAGGATATGATGTTCACCTGGATAAATAGGGATGTTGTTTAAACATCCTGATTCATGAATACCATAATATTGATTTGAATTTAATAGATAATATCTATTGATTGTTGCGTTTGGCCATTCCACAATAATACTATCCACAATAGTATTCATTCCTAAACCAAAATGCACCTGATGTGTATTTTGAATACCAAAAGATTCGCCACACCGCAACTCTCTAAATTGTTTAATTCCATTTACAAATAGATTAATCTTACAACCAATTCCATTTCGATTGGATTGTTCTCCTTGTAAAGCAAATCCAATGAAATTATTTTTGTTTTTATTGCCAAGGAAGATTCTATCTCTGATGATATTTGGTGAATTAATTAAATCCGCAAATGAAGCATTTAAATCTAAAGCGCCGTCTTGGTTAAAGTCCGCTATACTAAACGTACTGATAATATTATTTAAAAAACTTCCCTTAGAAACACTAAAATTCATATTGCCATTATTCAACCAAAGTTCAGTTTTATCTCCTGCAATTAAAATATCAATGTCCATGTCATTATCAAAATCTTGTAATGATATTTGTATTCCAATGCCTTGATAATTAAAACCTGAAGCTTTGGTGACATTAATAAAATGGTGGTCCGGAGTCTGACGATAGATGATGCTTGGAGAATAATGATTTAGAACAACTAAATCTAATAATCCGTCTCCATCCAAATCCGCAATATCACTAGCCCAACTTTGGTCCAAACTTCCTATATTTCTTAAATCAGCCTCTTCAATAAAAGTGCCTTTGTCATTATGGTAGAATAGATTTCTTCTCCTGCGATCTGTTGAATCCTTTACATCGGGCCTGCATCTGGAAATATATAAATCCGGATCATCATCACCATCAATGTCTGACCAGATACATCCATAATTTCCCGCTTCACTATCTTTTTCTTTAATTTTGAAATTAATAAGAGTAGTGTCCCGTTTGAATGGTGCAGGAAATGGATTAAGGTATAATCTCGTTTTAGCTAATTCGTCACATATGGTTAGATCTAAATATCCATTTTTGTCTAAGTCATATAGTGTTGATGCCTGAGAAAAAAAAGGAGTTACATCGATTACACTTTTTGTAAAGCCATTTAAATTCTGACTAAACAGTAAAATTCCAAATTGCTCGCCTGCAACAATAATATCGTTATATCCATTATTGTCGATATCTGCAACATTTATGGTCCAAACTATACCATCAATCTCATCCAGTTTTTGCCAAAGAAATCTTAAATCTCCTGTATTAAGTCCAATCCAAAGTTCAACTCCTTGATGTATTGAAACCAAATCCGGTAAAAGGTCTCCATTAATATCCACACTCGCTAATGATGAACCACTATTCCAAGATCTGCCAAGTTCAAGAGGCACAAAATTAATTTGAGCTAGTATTGAAAACTTACTTATAAGAAACAGTGATAAACCCAAAAATATTAATCTTAATCCTGGCATATCAATGTCTTTTTATATTCATTACATCAAGCAATAAAGAAAATATTTTTTCTCTATATTAAAATTTTTGTTCGAAGAAAAATTACTTAAGCAAAGTTACATCGCCAAATAATTTTTGAACTACACCATTTTTCCATTCAACTTCTAATATCCAAACATAAACTCCAGGGTTAATTTTTTCTCCACGAAATGTTCCGTTCCATCCATTTACAGGTGTATTGGGTTCAAAATGTTCATTGGTCCATATCATTTCTCCCCAGCGATCAAAAATACGCATATACTTGATCCATCTATAAGAATCTGTCTTGACAACAGGATAAAATGAATCGTTCACGCCATCACCTCCAGGACTAAATACATTGGGTACCCAAATTCCTCTTTCCTCCACTTTAATTCGAATAGCTGCTGTTGCAGTACATCCATTCTTATCAGTAATGGTAACACTGTATAGCTGATCTTTTTGATTATCTGTAATCTTAGGATATGGACAATTATTGCAATCCAATTGTTCCGATGGATTCCAATCGTAAGTATCGATTGAATCAATCGGAATGGAATATTGTGGTGTTAAAACAAATGGATCTCCTTGAAACAACACAACTTCAGGTTTAAGATCAACAACTAAAGGAATCGGTGCAATTACCGTTAATGCGTCTGTGATTTCACAGCCATTGTCATCTATTACTTTTAATTGGTGGTTCCCTACCTGAACATTGATATCTGTATTTACATCAATTTGATTGCCATCGAGATAGAAAGAATAATTGGGTTTACCTCCACTGACTTTAATTTTAGAAAGCTGCCCAGGATAGTTTACACATTTTGGATTATTGACTTCGAAATCAATATCACTGGGAACATTTTTATCTTTACTTACACTTACTACATCGCTTGAGATACAACCATTATTCAGATCAGTAACAGTTAATAAATAATCCCCTTCCTGATTAACCTTTGGTGACAGGGTATTTGATCCACTTACAATCAAGCCATTCAAAGTACTCCATTGTATAGAATAATTGTTATTCGGTGTAATGATATTTCCATTTAGGTCCAGTTCTAATAACTTACAAGTAAGCAATTGAGCTTGTCCCGCGTCGATAGTAGGAACTTGGACATTTTCAAGCACTTCAACAATATCTGAATTATTACAATTATTGGTCATATCCATAACTTCTAAAGTGTATTTCCCAACAGTTGAAACAGTAACTTTATCTGTATTTCCAATTACCTGTCCATTTGCATTTTTCCATATATATTGCATGTTGCTTCCTGAACTAGAGCCGGTGGCTTCAAGTAGTGCATTTTTCTTGATGCAAGTAAGAATATCACTTGTGGTTCCAATGGCGACTGGAATGACTCGGTCATCTTTTATATTAATTTCTTTGAAACTTGAACAGAAATTATTTTGATCAATGACCGTTAATCTATAAGTTCCATGTGATCCTGCCGTTATGTTTTTTTGATTCGTTGATCCAAGAATCAAACCATTATTTGTCGACCAATTATAGGAATAGTTTAATCCTTGAGTGTTGTTTTGTATATTGAGTAAAATATCTTTAGTTGTGCAATTCCACAATTGATCATTGCCTAAATCTACTATGGGTGTAAGGGTATCAATACCAACATCTACGGATTGGAAAGTAGAACATCCATTAATGATATCTTCTACAGTTAAGATATATGTACCCGGTTTTGTGATATCAGGTGTTGGCGTGTTTGAATTTCCTATTGGATGGTTTTGTGCAGAAGTCCAACTATATTTTAATGTATTGCCACTGGTAGAACTCGCAGTTGAATTCAATTGTAAAGAAGTTACTTTACAATTTAAAACAGCGGGTTTACTTATTACAGCCACCGGAATATTTAGATCTGGCTTTATAGTTACCTGTTTCGTATCCATACATCCATTTGTGGTATCTATTATAGTTAATTTATAGGTTCCGGCAGAACTAACGATTATTTTATTTGTGCCATGACCAGCATCGATCACACCATTACCAGACCAAATGAATTTTAAGTTGTCATAATTAGATGACCCCGAGGCATCAATTGTTTTCTGAACATCTTTACAATTAAATATAGTATCTGCATTTATTTGGGCTATAGGTGTATTAAAATCTTCAATAACCGAGATACTATCAGTTATGATACAATGACCAATAGTGTCTTCTACTTCAATATAAAATTTGCCACCTTTATCCACGATAATGGTATGTGATGATGTTCCACCTACGATATTACCATTTTTTGTGGACCACGATATTTTTTCATTCGGCGATTTTGTAGTGGCATTTATTTTTACATTAAGAGTCCTGCAATCTAGAGGACCTGGATTAGATAATGCAACGGTTGGATTTGATCTTAGGTCAGATACATAAATGGAATCCAGAGTTTCACAATTGTTATCAAGGTTTTTTACTTTTAGGTAAACTTTACCTGATTGGTAAATTTTTTTGTCATACAAGCCTGAATCTATTTCTGTTTTACCGCTTGGTAATTTCCATTCGTAAATAAATAAACCTTGTTGAAAATCCTGTTTAGGCAATACATCGAATTCAGTATTTTTGCAATCAAGACTGAGATCAGCACCGAGATCTATTTTTGGAAAATCTGTATTTTCATTAATTAGCCAATAGGCTGTATCCTGACATCTTGATTTTTTATCAGTTATTACTAATTTGACTTCTCCAGATTTATTGATATCTATAGTGGATATGTTTTTAAGTGTTTTTTGATCTGAAGTAATCCACATCCATTCATAAATACTTGTATCGTTTGGTGTAGAGTTTAATGTTACAAATGGTTTAGTGCAATCTATTATAGTATCGCCAGTAATAATTCCTTGAGGTAGACTATTATCAGCATCTACTTTAACTGTAGCAATAAAATCACAGCCTGTGTTAATGTCTACTATCTTCAGACTGTATTTGCCTGGATTAATAGCTTTAGCAAAAGGCGTCCCTTGACCAGAGATAATATTCGAAGCGGGACTCCAGTTATATGTATATGATCCAGTTCCACTAGTTACTAAACCAACTAATGAGAAGGTGTCTTTATCGCAATTCGCTTTTCCAATTACTTCGAGGAGACCATCTAGCTGGTCGGGAATATCAATAGTAATGTCTGTTTCATCTTCGCACATTCCTAAATTGGAGGTATATATAATCTTAACATTATAAGTTCCAGATCCTTTTGCTTTAATTACACTGCCATAATTGGTAATAATGTTGCCACCATTTGATTTGGTCCATATGTATTTAAGATTTGGACTTTTAGGAGTGATGGATTCAAGTGCTGTAATGGTGTATTCTTGAGATGAACAAGTAGGCACAGGAAAGGCCTTTAGTTTAGCTCTAAGATCAACAAATTCAACTTCAACCTCATCCTCATCCTTGCATTTTTCAATGAGTGAAATATCGTCTAAGCCAAATGCACTCGTGGAACCTCTGGAATCTGTAATACATATTGTCGTTGAATTACTAGTCGCAACAAAACATGTTGAAAATTCTGCCCATCGGCAAACAGGAATATAAACTGATTCTCCTAGTACTTTTCCATTAGCTTCCGCTTTGAGATAAAGGGCAGTACCAACTTTATTATATTTTTGGGCCTTAAATTTGAATAGAAAGACCTCCCCTGGTTTTGTGGCAATGGTTTGACACCATAATTGAGCTCCGGGTGTCCCATAAGCTTTACCTATGAAAAAATTACCATTCCCTGTGCAATTAGCTAAAGTAGCATCAAAAGCTGTCGGGGAGTCACCCACTCCATAATCTCGCGGCACCCAGGTTCCGTGTGGGGAAATCAAATTAAAATCTGTAGTATAACCTACTGGACCTGCTTCAAAATCTCCATTAAATATGAGTTCGTTACTCATGGTTTCAGCTTTGAGTTTGTATTTATATTTGCCAGGAGGCATGGTTACTGTTGGATTTAAACTATAGGGATCACTCAATCCTGTGGCTGGCACCCATTCAAAATTCGTTGGATAATTAGAGTTAACATTTCCATTTAATTGTAATACTTCAGAAGGATCACAGGTAAATCGGTCAGGTCCTGCATTGACTTTGAGATCACATCCTTGGGCTAAACAATTGTAATGTAATGCAATACAAATAAGACAAATTAATATAGTCTTAATGTTAAATCTTTTTTCCATTTGGTTTTGCTTTGTTTGTAAGAAATAAAAAGTGGATTAAAATCAGAATTACAATTATAATGAACACCCATTAACTTCAATCCGATACACCAAATTTACAATTATTAATCAGATTTAAATAAAATATTAAAATTTTGTTAAATAATTTTTCAATTTAAATTGACTTTGATCTAAAATGCTCAATTAGAGAGAGGTATATTGGATTGTAATTTAAAGGGTTTGATGGTAGCAAATGGACTGGAGGTGGGGTTGAATTGGGATTTTATTATTTTATCAATCAATAGCCTGTTAATTCGAAAAATGGAGCCTTAAACAGATTTTACTTCAGATTTACATTTTTTAGCCTATTTAATAAAGGGGAAAAGGGAGATAAATATGCTCGGTTTAGACCAAACTAAAGTTCAATATTATTTGTTAAGTTTTGTTTATAATGATTGACACACCTAATTGGATGTCCTTCATTAGTCAATTTTTAAAAAAGATTATTGTTGAATAATGAAAGATTTATCCTTTTTGGCCAATGCCAGTCCTGCGTATATTGAGCAACTTTATCTGGAATTTCATAAGAACCCAGAATCCATTGATGAACAATGGCGACAGTTTTTTGCTGGTTATGATTTCGCACAAAGTGATAAACCACTTTCTACTCACTCCGATAATTCTGCCATTCTGGAAAAAGAATTTGCAGTAATGTCATTGATTCATGGCTATAGAAGTAGAGGTCATTTGTTATCCAATACCAACCCAATTAGAAAACGTAAAGACCGAAAGCCATTTCTTCAAATTACAGATTATGATTTGCACACAGATGATTTAAATTATCAATCTCAAGCTGGAGGAGAACTTGGATTACAAAATGCTGTGGTAAGAGATATTATTGCTAGACTTCAGACTGTGTATTGTGGTTCTATTGGATTTGAATATTCATATATTGAAGATCGCCAAAGAAGAAATTGGTTAAAAAACAAAATTGAATCCAGAAATATGGCTCAAGATTATGGCTTGAGCATTGATCAAAAAAAACGAATACTCGAAAAATTAAACGACGCAGTAATTTTTGAAAAATTCTTACACACCAAGTATGTTGGGCAAAAAAGATTTTCTCTTGAAGGTGGCGAAAGTTTAATTCCTGGATTGGATGCTATAATAAATAAGGGTGTTGAACTAGGTGTTCAAGAAGTTGTCATAGGTATGGCTCACCGAGGGCGATTGAATGTATTAGCGAATATCATGAAAAAAACCTACGAACAATTATTTAATGAGTTTGAAGGATTGGCAATTCCAGATCTAAGTTTCGGCTCCGGTGATGTAAAGTATCATCTTGGATTTTCTTCACAAACAGAAACAGTTAGTGGCAAAAAAGTTCAACTCAAATTAGCTCCGAATCCATCTCATCTTGAAGCGGTGAATCCTGTAGTAGAGGGATTGTCTAGAGCCAAAGCTGATCTATTGTATCAATCAGATTATGATAAAATATTACCTATTATAATACATGGTGATGCTGCTATAGCAGGACAAGGTGTTGGTTATGAGACTTTGCAAATGTCCCAACTAGAAGGATTTTATACAGGTGGTACGATACATTTTGTGATCAACAATCAGATTGGATTTACTACAGATTTTGAAGATGCAAGATCTGCAACCTATTGTACAAGTATGGCAAGTTTGGTTCAAGCTCCTGTTTTTCATGTTAATGGTGATGATCCTGAAGCTGTTATTTATGCATGTGAATTAGCGATTGCATACCGTCAAGAATTTAACAGTGATGTTTTTATTGATATGGTCTGTTATCGGCGTCATGGACATAATGAAGGAGATGATCCAAAATTTACACAACCAGAGATGTATGACATTATTCAGTCACATCCTAATGTTCGTGAATTGTATTTAAATGTTTTGACAAATAGAGGGGAATTAGAAAAAAGTTTGGCAGATGAAATGGAAAAGGATTTTTGGAATTTGTTGCAAGAAAGATTGGATCTAGTTAAACAAAAGACATTGCCTTATTTATTTCAGGAACCTGAGTTAGCCTGGAGAGCACTTCAAAAGAAAGTTGATAAAAAGGATTTCATAAGTAGTCCTATCACAGGAATTTCATTGGATACAATAAAAGAATTATTAAGTAAACTTTTATTACTTCCAAAACCATTTAATGTTTTGCCAAAAATCAATCGATTGATGGCAGCTTGGCAAACATTGTTTGATGGTTCTAAAGTAGATTGGTCCATGGCTGAACTTTTGGCATATGCAAGTATTTTGAATGAAGGAAGAAATGTTAGATTAAGTGGCCAAGATGTAAAACGTGGAACTTTTTCGCATAGGCATGCCGTATTGTTTGATGAAGAAAATAATGAGGAATTCAATCGTTTATCAAAAATCAATCAAGGTCAAGGGAACATATTTATTTATAACTCACTGTTATCTGAATTTGCAGTTTTAGGATTTGAGTATGGTTATTCATTGGCTACACCTAATCAATTGATCTTATGGGAGGCGCAATTCGGAGATTTTGTAAATGGTGCTCAAGTGATTGTAGACCAATTCATTGCTACTGCTGAGTTGAAGTGGAATCGGATGAGTGGCCTGGTTATGTTATTACCACACGGTTATGATGGGCAGGGACCTGAACATTCCTCCGGGAGATTGGAACGGTTTTTACAAGCAAGTGCTGAATTCAATATCATAGTAGCTAATGTATCGACACCGGCAAATTATTTTCATTTATTGCGCCGACAATTAACTTGGAATTTTCGAAAACCACTTGTTGTCATGTCACCAAAATCTTTATTAAGACATCCCAAATGTATTTCAGCGTTTGAAGAAATGTCAACAGGATCTCGATTTCAGGAAATCATTGATGATGATATTCAAGACAAAAAATATATTTCCAAAGTATTAGTCTGTAGTGGTCAGATTTATTACGAATTAGTAGCCAAACGTGATTTATTAAAACAAGATAAGACAGCCATTATCCGAATCGAACAGCTTTACCCTTTTTGTGATGAACAGTTATTGGAAATAACAAAAAATTATACTAATGCTACTTTTGCTTGGGTACAAGAAGAACCACTTAATATGGGAGCGGCATCTCATGTTCAGAAACATTGGAATTTTGGTTCATTGCAAATAATAGGAAGACCAGAAAGTGCATCTTCTGCAGTAGGGCATAAGAAAGTTCATGATGCACAACTAAAGGAAATTTTAGATCAGGCATTTATATGAATGAAATTTTTATAAAAGATCTTTAGTATTTAATTGGTAAAAAAACTAATGAGGCCGGTAATCAATATAGTAATTCCGGTTATTAGTCCTGCATAATGTTCTATTGGGTGCCAGTTTATTTTTTTTAAGCCATGTAATGCCATATTGATCCACAGCAACATTCCTAGGATGGTGATTAAAGAATAAATTAAGGCTATCAAAATAAATAGTTGGATGGATTCACTTCCGGCTTTGAAAAAGAAGGCCAGAATTTCACTGCAAGGAGAAAGAATCATAAACATCATCAAAGAAAGTATCAATTGTCTTTTTTTTATGGGTCCTTCGATTAATTCATCGTCTACATGAAAATGATGATGCGTATGGTGTCTGTATATAAAGTATAAGCCTAATATGATTAAGACAATTGGTCCTAGTTTAGAGGTAAATGCAGGAACTTGCACTTGAAGACCATAAGCCATTAAACCTAACACCGCCCCAATTAGAATGGTGCTAATTACATGCGCAAATCCTAATAAAAAGGTAACACGAATGGTTTCAAAATTCGACCAATGATGTGTTTTTGAAATGGTCAATATGGGCAACCAATGACTTGGAATTATTGCATGCATAAGACTTATAATGATCGTTCCTATAATTAATTCATGCATAGTTAGGGGTTTTGAGTTCCAGTATTTTTTATTGTTTGATGAATTTGAATTTTTCTGATCTATTAGAATAATAAACCGCTCCAAAATAAATACCACAATTAAACTGCTGAATATTCAAAATAGATTTTAAATCCGTAGGATAATTTATTTGAATTATTTTTCCTGAAAGATCTGTAAGCACGATTTTACTCGGTATTTCATTCGAGTGGTAAATGGTAATGTTTTCGCTAGCGGGATTTGGAAAAATGAATAAGGAACGTTCGGGTTCTGTTAACTTAAATCCTACTGCAGGACAGCAATATTCATAAGGTCCAATATCCCAGGCTGTTCCATTGATTCCATCTCCATCATTTGGTCTAGCTAAACCGTCAATATCAAAATCAACAAAACCTTTTACATCAGCTCCTTTATCAATAACAAGTTTGCTTGATGCTGTTGGTTTGAAATCTAATGGGGCATTAACAAAATTTGGATTGCCTGATTGACCATTTAATTCTTGTTGTGGAAATGCCGTTTTGAATGCAGAAAGTGAATTATAATTATTGTTACCAATACGGAAATGTGTTCCATTTGGAGTTGAAGTATAAAAAAGATTGTGATCGAATGTTATGCCTTTAAGACCAGTTGAAGAAGGAATATGAATGAGTGTAAAATTTGGAGTAGACGTTGTTTTATAAAAAATATTATTTTTAATTTGTATATTAATGGGATTGACAGGATTGAGCAGAAGTAATGCGTTTTGTTGATCAGCATTATAAATGAGGTTGTTGTAAATATAAATATCTTTTACTGGGCCATTATTAGAAATATAGATATGTGATGGCAGAATATTATTTCTTATTATTATTTGTTCGCTTAATAGCGTTTGTGTCCCTGATTCGGAATTTATAGTTACACCTTGCGGGGCATTGTAAATAACATTTCCTTCAATGATGACGTTTTTAGTTCCAAACATATTATCACCGCCAACATGTATCGTATGAATATGCATGTCATGTATAACATTATTTTTAATGATTAGATTTGTTGAGTTCCTTAATTTGAGCCCATCATCTGCGCGTTTTATTTCGTTTCCTTCAAATCGGACATTGTTTGAATTGCTAATATACATAGTATGTACAAAATAGCTGCCGCAACCATTACTGTCCAATAAGTTATTTTGAAAAAGGATGTCATTTGCTGAAGCAAAAATGCCATGACCTTGATTCATATTTCCATTATTAAACAAAGTGCAGTTTTTGACGACAATATCATGTTGGTAGAGTATCATCCCAGATTGACAATTGGTAATGTGTAGACTGTCCAGAATAATATGATGAGGTTTAAGATTATAAAAACTTTCATTAATATATACACCTTCCGGGCGGGTACCATTTGAAATGGAAGAAGTGAGTGAAAGGTTTTGGAATATCAGATAAGAAGATTCAAAAGATGCCGATCCTCTACATAAAATAACCTGCCCTGCTTGAGTTTTATCAATGATGGGTTTAGGCCCTGTACCATAGGCTCCAATTAAAATATATTGGTTTGTTGTTCCGTGTGTATTTTGTGTTTCAATACCTGTTGGTCCAGACCAGATATCGCCTCTTCTCAAAAATATGCTGTCTCCGGCTTTAACAACTGAATTGAGTAAAGTATTTAATGCGGACATACTTTTTTTAGGTCCGTCGGTCATGCCAGTATTTGGATTAGCTATTCTGCCACTATAGGAGTCGCTGCCTAGGCTTTGTGAGAAGTAATAATTAGTACAATATGCATGTGTTGTACTAATCAGCCATATACTTAAAATGAAGAGTAATACTTGTAATGATTTTATCATAGTTGTGTGATTGATTTTAATTTCCAAACAACATAATGTATTGTCATTTTGCTGGTATTGCAAATAGTTAAACATTCACAAAGTAAAGCTATAGCTTGACAATTATTAGAGAATTGTAAAGATACAGCTTTACTTTATTTTGCACCCTTATCGTTATACATTACTATTAATGTAAAACATAAACTGTATTGTATTAATTATTAGATATTTATATATTAAATTAAAATTATTTTAATATATAAATTGAGTGGTTTATGACTTTATACCCATAAAGGTGCAAGATAAAAGAGGAAGAATATTTATATTTTTTTGAGATAGCTTGTAATTAAGCTCAAGTTAGTTTTGCACCTTCGTCTTAGTCTTTTGCTACTATTTATGATATAGGTAATATTAGCTTTAACAAATTTTTGATTTACTATTACCTTTTTATATCTAATGCAATTTGATTTTAAATTTTTTAAGAGACGCATAATGCGACCTTAGACTGAAAAAGCCTAGCTTTAGTTATTACTTTCCGATACAGAAAGTAACCATTGTATCTAATATGCTGAAAATTAATTGTTTATAATTTTTATTTTAGAATTAGGTACAAATAAGGTACAAAGTACTCGGTTAAAATCATTTTTATTGTTTTATTCAGCACAATTATATTCACCAAAAAGCATCAATTTTAATACAAAATAATAGCAGTATTAATTAATTAACTTTTAAACTTTTTAAGACAAGAAAAACCCAGTCTACTGCAAAAGTGCTGTTAAATGGTTGGTTATTGGCATTCATAAAATCCAATTATTGTGTCTTTTATTTGTGGTTCGTCTTTACTAGCTTCTTTAGTTATTTTTCTTTGTATATAGATTTCATAAATTTTAGTAAAAACTATTCGTTCTGAACCCTCTCGTATTAGTTTGTCAAAGTAACCTGTAAATTGTTCCTCATTGTTGCTTATAAAAGTAAAGTGTCCTGTGTCGCAGTTTATTGCTCTAAACTTTCCTTTTTTTGTTATTTTGTCCTCACTA
Organism: Saprospiraceae bacterium; assembly: GCA_044228225.1. Classification (GTDB taxonomy): domain Bacteria; phylum Bacteroidota; class Bacteroidia; order Chitinophagales; family Saprospiraceae; genus Vicinibacter. The sequence goes on from JBGAVH010000011.1 coordinate 30,819, forward strand.
ATTGTGTTTAATGTCTCGATATCGTTTATTATTTTATTAGCTAGTATGTAATTTATTAGCTGATTATATTTTATATCTTTCTTGTCTGAAATCCAAGAAATATCTATATCTAACTCTAATGCATATATTTCCTTTAATAACCCTTTATATGCCGAAATTGTGTATTCACTATGTCGAATATATTCATTTTTTAAATTGTTTGTTTCTGTACTGTTATTTAATAAAGCAAAAGTTTCGTTAGCAATTTTTTCACTACTTGAAAGTTCATCAAATAAATAAACATCTGTTTGGTAAGGTCTTAAAAGTAAGCTATATGAGGCTGCTAAACTTCCAACAACTTCAGAAGTTGCATAAATAAATTTATCTTTATTCGGTTTGCTTTTTAAATCAATAACGCCTCTATCAATGCCATTTAATACATCCAATGCAACATTTTCATAAAGTTTCTCAAACTTAACAAGAGTTTTGCCTAATGTTTCAGTTTTTATTGTTCCAAAGCCAACTCCATCTCCTTTTATAATGTGAAGGTTATAGATTTCACTTTTCTTATATTTGGCAAACTCCTTTACAGTTTCTTGAATATCAATGTTGGTGTCAATTTCATTTAACTTGAGTTTTTCATTAATTGTTGAATAGTCAACAATGTCAGTTTTCTTTAATTTAAAACTTGATGATGGTAAATATGAACTTGGAATTTTGTTAACAGACAATATTGTAAAATCAGAAATTTCTTTATTCAGATGGTCTTGAAAGTAAACTAATCCATCTAGTGAATTTCTTATTAAATCCAAGTGAGTTATTTTATTGTCTATAAATCTGGCAACATTTAATATGTCTGTCTTATAAAAAAAGTATCTGTCTAATTTGCCATCATCTGAACAGTCAGCCCATTCTTTGATTATTAAATTATTATTATTATCGAAGTAAAGCATTGTTGTTGGAAATTCAGCAAATAGCAACGTTCCTATCTCTTGGATAAGTTCTAAATGCGACTTGTCTGTTTTAATACCTAATAAATTTTCCATTTATTCTATGCTTTCTAAAATTGTAAATTTCTGGTTTAACACAACATTTTCATAAGTAAAAAAGTCAAAGTGCTTTATTTGGTCTGGATTACTTGCAATTCCGTCAGTTGTGCCTAATTGCCCTGAAGCTATATGAGTTCCAAGCTTTTTATAAAGTTTTGGTTTGTCTAATGTCAATTCTTTATGTCTATTTAAACTAGCCTTTTGTGTCGTAAAAAATGACAAAGCATAACCTAAACAATTTTCTCTTTTTCTCTTTGTGTCATTGATATAAATCGGTTCAAAATTTCTTACATCGTCGATGTCTTCAAATGTCCAACGAAAAGATTCCATTTCTATTGCATGAAACAAAGCCAAGTCGCAATTGTCAAATTGAGATATTTCGTTCTTGTATTTTAATTCCATATTATTTCTCTGCTAATTTTAGGGAGTCTGCATACTTAGAAGCTATTAATTGGCTTTATGCACCTTTTATTGTAAGGTGCATTTATTTTCAAATAAAGTTCTAAAGTTGTTAAAAATCATTATTTTTATCTAATTCTTAATAATTTTCTTAATTACATTTCCTTTGTTTGAATTAACCTTTAAATAGTAAATTCCACTATCTAAGTAAGTTAAATCAATAGACTTTTGTTGAATATTTGTATTTATTAGTTTTGTCTTAGTGTCAACATAAATGCTTTTTCCATTTAGATCACATATTGATATATCATTAAGTTTTGTGTCATTTTGCACTAGTTCTATTCTTAGTATGTTATGTGCTGGATTCGGATATACAGAAATTTCTGAATCGATTGAGTTGATATTTTTATTGGCAGTGCTCGATGGGCAAGAAACTTCTGTAAAGGCTAAAACATTAGTATTTGATCCAATACCTAATTGCCCTAAGTCATTTAGTCCACAAGCCCATAGAGTTCCATCCTTTTTAATTGCATAGCTATTTCCATAAGTGCCAACTGCAACTTTTTTCCAGTTGTTTTCAGAGCCAATTTGTGTTGGTTCATTATAAATATCTTTGGAACCGTTGGCTAGTTGACCGTAGTCATTATTACCGCAACCCCAAAGTGAGCCATCATTTTTCACACCAAAAAAATTAAAAGTATTTGCAGTAATATTATTCCAATAGTGTTTATTTGCATAAGGGTCAACAGGCATATTCCATTGTCTATTTTGATTATTATTAAGTCTTCCCCAAATCCAAAGCGCACCACCAGCAACCAAACCAAAGGAAACTCCAGGACTTGAATGGACAAACTCCCAATCATCGTTAAATCCAATTTGACTTAAAGTATAAACTCCATTAGAATAAATGCCAATTCCTAATTGGCCATAATAATTCTTCCCAATTGACCATAGTGTTCCGTTCTTTTTAAGAAACAAAATGTGTTCAGAGCAATTTGAAAGAGATTTCCAATTAGTTTCAGATTCATATTGAATTGGTTTTAATTGGTTAGATGTAGCAAAAAATATTGCTCCCCATCCCCAAAGTGTTCCATCTTTCTTGATTCCGAAGGTTGAACCTGAACCTGAAGAAACAAATTCCCAATCTTTGTCCAAGCCTACTTGTATAGGCTTATTCTTATAAGTACTCATTGATTCTATACCTAATTCGCCAGCCGAATTATATCCCCAAGCCCATAATGAACCATCATTTTTGATTGCAAAACAATTGTCTGAACCAGTTTCAATACTTTTCCAGTCTTTGTCAGAACCAACTTGAACTGGTTTATTATGATCAACAGTGTTTCCAATTCCAAGTTGTCCATATCTGTTTTCTCCCCACGTCCAAATACTCCCATCTGATTTTAAAGCCAAAACGTGAGACCTTCCTACAGATAAATCGGACCAACATTGAGCATTAATATAATAGGAAGAAGTCAAAAGTATAAGGACAATTAGGTATTTCATAAAATGGTTTTTTTAACTTTTGCCAAGTTAGGTAATATTTTAAATATGTAACATATTGGGAGAAATGATTTTTTATTAAAGTTTTGAAAATTTATTAGATGCCAGCTGGAAATTAACTTTGTCAATTGATTTTTCTAATTTAAGATGGACTCGAATCAAATAAATGTACTTTTTTAATGATAATCTTAAGAGACATCGAATATTTAATGGACTTATAAACCTCATTAAGATATAAAAGAGTTAGATTTGACTTCTAATGAATTTAATTAAACAATTGACACAAATTAAGAGAAAGTAATAATTAAAAGTCCTTCAATAACAGTAAAACAATGAAAAAACCTTCTAATTCCATTTTTGTGATATTTTGTATTCTGATGTTAAGTCAAACTTATTTAACAAGCCAATGTAAATTTATTTCAATTTCAAGAGGAGTGAATCATACACTTGGAATTGGCATAGATGGTAGTTTATGGGCTTGGGGTGACAATAGTTATGGACAAATAGGAGACGGATCCTTCCAATACCAATCTCTACCTATTCAAATTGGAAAAGATCTGGATTGGAAAATTGTTGTTGCATCCATTGATCTTTCTTTTGCCATAAAAGACGATGGTAGTCTATGGGCATGGGGAAGCAATTATGCAGGTAGATTAGGATTAGGTAGTAATACAGTTGCATATGGGGTGCCAACAAGAGTGGGAAATGATAAATGGAATTTTATTTCCTCAGGTGCTCATAATATTCATGGCATTAAATCTGATGGTAGTTTATGGTATTGGGGTTGGGGAGCTGGCTTATTCAATGAATTCAATAACATTTTGGCACCAAAAAAATTTGGTACAGAAAGCAATTGGAAATTTGTTAGTTGTTCTAATGTAGGCCAATCTGGAATATGGACTAATTATGGTATTAAAAATGATGGTAGCCTTTGGTCTTGGGGGCACAATATTTACGGACTACTGGGAATAGGATATGAAAAAGATACATTGATTTCAAGTCCCAATAGAATAGGAATCGATAATGATTGGACATATATCACTAATGCAGAAGAACATGTTGCTGCATTAAAATCAGATGGAAGTCTTTGGACTTGGGGTAATAATCCATTTGGACAATTAGGCAATGCTCCATATTATTTTGTAAGTACCGTTCCAACTAAAGTGGGTTTAGAAAATAACTATTTAAAAGTCGACATAGGATATAACTATTCCTTAGCCGTTCAGAAAGATGGTAGTTTATGGGGTTGGGGAAGATTAAAATGGATTAAATATGATAGTGATAGCTTACAAAGTTCAATCATTCCACTACAAGTAGGAGTTGACAATGACTGGAAGGAAATTTCATCTACTTCAGGTATAACGTATGCCATTAAAAAAGATCTAAGTTTATTTAGGTGGGGAAATAATGTCAAGTATTCTAAAAATATTTGTTGTTATTCTATTATTTTTAATTTTAGAAATACATTATGTCAAACAGATACAATTTTAATTAATAATAAGCCCTATTACTATGGACATAATATTGGTGTCGACACATTGAAAACAATTGATGGATGTGATAGTATATTAAATGTAAATATTTCGTTTTATCCATTAGATATTGGAGCATTTAACGACACAGTCTGTTATGGTGAAAATAGATTTATATTAGGTAAACTTTATGATAAAAATAACCCATCTGGCCAATCTCGAATTGCGAATGGATCTAGAAATGGATGTGACAGTATTATTGATGTGTCTTTAACTTTTTTAGATTCAATCTCAATTGGTGAAACCATAATTCAAGACAGTCAAAGAATTGAGCTGAATCTAAATGTTAATGGTGGACTTGCACCTTACAATTATAAATGGAGTACAGGAGATTCTACCCAATCAGTTGTGCTCAATAAAGATGGACTTTATAGTGTTACCATTACTGACAGCAAATATTGTTCTGCTGTCAAGATCTATTATTTTAAGTCGACGGGAATAGAGCAAAATTCAATTAAAAATTTAAAGATTTTTCAAAATGATCAAATTATTACTTTGAGTCATGATCAATTTAATATTGATCAAATTCAATGTTATGATTTATCGGGTAAAAATGTTCTTGCCTTAGAACCGAATAAAAGTCAAGTTAGATTAGTTAGATCTCAAATGCCAAAAGGTCTTATTTTAGTTAAGATTAAACTATCTAATAATTCGATTATTGTTACAAAGATTTTGAATTGATTACCAATTAATTAATTCAACATATGTTTTTTGTACAACCTGTAAAATGCATCAGTTTTCGTTTCCAAAATCTGGTTCATAAGTTTTATATAACGTTTTGTTGGCTTGCCATTATAATTCATTTTGAATTTTTTGCTTCGTAGATATTCTATGGCATTTTCTCGTTTGATTAATTTTGAAAAGCATCTAATATGTTCAAAAATTGAGCGAATTCTCATTTGTTTGCTAGATAGAGCATTCTTTATAAGAAAATTAAAGTCTAAATTAATTATTTCCAATATTGGTCTTAATATAATTTCTATCTAGGATACTGCTTCTGTTTCTAATACAATTTCTCCTAAGCAATTAGGGCAGAAATCAAATCCATTGGGCCATTCGATTCCACCTCCATTGTCAATTTTTACAAGTTTAAAGTACTCAATAATTAATAATTCCGAACTGATTCCTTTTCCAATTAAATCTTTAAAATCTATAATCTTTGATACATCATCATTCTAGTGAAGTTGCAATTTATATCCTTCGAGATATTTTAAACTGATTATCTTATTCATAACTTTAACTATAATAGTGGTTCAAATGGTTTAATTTTTATCATTTCAATGGCCTAGAGGACCCTATTTGCCAATGCAAAAATTCCTAAATATAGAATCGAGTAGATCGTCACTTGATATTTGTCCCGTAATCGTTCCTAAATGATATAAAGCTGTGCGGATATCTTGGGCAGTAAGTTCATTGGATATGCCGGATTGTAGATTAGAAATAACTTGTTGCAATGAACGTTTGGTTAGATTTAGTGCTTCTATATGGCGTATGTTGGATACTATAGGATTACTGAAATTTATTGGGGCACCATGTAGTGCTCGATGAACCATTTGTTGTTTAAGTTTATCCAGGTTAATATTCGTTGCAGCAGAAATAAAAATGCAGGAATCCAATGTTTCAAATTTTGATTGATTTGATAATGCATTTGGTCCATCCGTTTTGTTGCCTATGAGTATGATGGAATCAGAATTCAAGCTTATGTTTTTTAAATCATCCAATACTTCTTGGGCACTCATGTTCTGAATATCAAAGATGTATAGGAGCAGTGTTGCTGAGTGAATTTTTTCATAGGTTTTTATAATACCCATTTTTTCAATCTCATCTTGTGCTTCTCTGATTCCGGCAGTATCGATTAATTTGAATTCTATTCCCTCCAGAATTAAAGCTTCTTCAATAGTATCTCGAGTGGTACCTGGGACTGAACTCACTATGGCGCGCTCTTCATTCAGAAGTTTATTTAATAAAGTAGACTTACCGGCATTCGGTCTGCCTGCTATTACAGTCTGGATTCCATTTTTGATGACGTTCCCTATTTCAAAAGATTGGATCATAGATTGGATAACATCTATCATTTGAATTATAAATCGGCTTAAGTCATCACGTTTTGCAAATTCTACATCCTCTTCGGCGAAATCTAGTTCGAGTTCCACTAAAGAAGCAAATTCTATGAGGCGCGCTCTTAGATTTTGTAGAATATTGGAATATCCTCCACGCATCTGTTGCATGGCAAGATCGTGTGATGATTTGTTTTGGGCTTGAATTAAGTCTGCTACGGCTTCGGCTTGGCTAAGATCCAACTGGCCATTAAGAAAAGCCCTGAGCGTAAATTCCCCAGGTTCTGCAGGTCTGCCACCATAATGGATTAGTATTTCACAGATTTTTTGAAGTATGTAGGGTGAACCATGACAGCTTATTTCAATCAGATTTTCTTTAGTATACGATCTTGGAGCATGAAACAAGCTGACGAGAACTTCATCGATAATGTGCTGATCCTGGTCCAGGATTTGTCCAAAATGTATGGTATTAGGTTTTTGCGCTTTAAGGTTTTTGCCCTTGAAACATGATTGGACAAGATCAATAGCCTTTGTACCTGAAACGCGTATCATGCCAATCGCGCCAATCCCTGCGGGAGTAGCAATGGCAACAATGGTATCTTGGTGATGATTTGACATAAAAGGAGGGCTAAATTGAAATTAATCAGGACATTATTTTGTTGTACTTTACACTGCGTAAAGATAGTCCACTAATTGTGTATTAGCTTTGTAGGTGTTTTATAAATTCTAAATCCTATACATGTCAACAGTTGAATCGTTAAAAGATGCAGGTCGCGTAACCTGGAAATGGATAAAAAGACTTATCCTGCTTACCATTTTAGTCTTTATTTCTTATTTCTTGTTTTTGATTTTTGCTAACTATAGTGAAGGAACTCGAACCGGATTTGTTACTAAAATTAGTAAAAGAGGTTATGTGTTTAAAACTTTTGAAGGTGAGTTGAATTATGGTTTTTTTAGTGGAACAGCTAATACTGGGAAGCCAGCAGATAATGTGTGGTATTTTTCTGTCACCAATTCCAGGGTAGCTTATGATGTGGAGAAGGCTTCAGAGAGTGGCAGAAAAGTTACTTTGTTCTACCATCAAAAATATAAGGCTTTGTTTTTTAGAGGCGATACAGAATATTTAGTATACCAGGTTGAAAATGCTGATGTGGCTCCTGATACACAAAAGTAGCATTGAATAAACAGTGTTTTAGGCTTTTCCAATTTGTTAAGTGTTGCCCATTAATCAAGGATTTTCAGATCCTTATTTACCCATATTGATAGATCATCAAGCTACAGAAGTACGCTAGAATTCCCATATAAATAAATTGGATTATGGGTAGTTTCCATCCTTTAGTTTCTCGTTTCATTACGGCTAAAGTGCTCATGCATTGAAGTGAGAAAGCGTAAAAAATAATCAGTGATAATGCAGTTTTTCGATCAAAGAAAATGCTGCCATCCGGTCTTTTTTCTGAGGCTAATTTTTTATGCAAATTGGCTTCATCTGATTCACCGCCCAGACTATAAATCGTACTCATCGTTCCTACAAAAACTTCTCTGGCTGCAAATGAAGTGATCAATGCTATTCCGATTTTCCAATCAAATCCTAAAGGTCTGATTAATGGTTCAAACAGTTTGCCCATTTTACCTGCAAAGGAATATTCTAATCGTTTTGCATCCTGAAGATTAGCAGTTTCTTTTTCAGATAAGTTTTTTTCTAAGGATTCAACACGTGCCAATTCTTCGGCTTTTTTTAATTCACCCGGCCATGAAAAACTAGACAGAAACCAAAGTATCATGCTTATGATTAGTATGACTTTCCCAGCTTGTATAATAAATGTTTTTACTTTTTCAAAAACAACCAATAAGACTTGCCGCATTTGAGGAATTTGGTATTCGGGTAATTGTAAAGCTAAAAAACTCCTTTCCTTTTCCGGTAAAAAATAATGTATAACGGCAGCTGTAATTAATGCTACAAAGATGCCTAAAAGATAAAGTCCTAAAAAAGCTATCCCCTGACTATTAAAAATACCAAACACCATAGTATAGGGTACTACAAAGCCAATGAGTGCAGTATACACTGGTATCCTGGCCGAACAAGGTATTAATGGAATCACGAACATGGTGATCAATCGTTCTTTTCTATTGCTGATATTTCTCGTAGACATGATGGCGGGTATTGCACAGGCACCGCCAGCGACCAGACCAACTATAGACCGTCCATTAAGCCCAAATTTTCTGAGTAAATGATCTAAAAGATAAACAACACGGGCCATATATCCAGCTTCTTCCAATAGCGTTAGCATCAAAAACAACATGGCTATTTGTGGAATGAAAACTAATACACCAGATAGTCCAGGAAGTATCCCTGAAGTAATCAATTGTGATATCCAATGATTTGGCAAAATGTTTCGTATGGTATCAGATAAAAAAGCAAAACCCGATTCGATGGCTTCCATTGGAATGGTAGCCCAGGAATAGATAACTTGAAAAATAAAAAACATGAGCACCAGAAATATGGCCAACCCAAAAAATGGATTAGTAAGAACGCGATCTATTTTTTTTGACTTAATTAAACTGGTATTGGAATGGTGTTGATCGGAAATAAATCGTTCCCAGGATTCGATTACCTGAAAACGTGCCATCGTCTCATGAATTTGCATTCGAATTGAAGTCTGTTTGTCCAGATACATCCTGTTTTCATGATCACCGGTAATCTCTTTTCCGACATGCAACCAAAGGTATTTTTGATAGTTATTTCTAAAAGAAAACATAGAATCTAATGTCTCGGTATCTTTTAATAAACTAGGATCAAACTCATAAATGGGATCTCTTCTCGAATGTATATGCGCAAATTGAAATAGACCTTGCAACTTGGTACGAAGGATATCGATATTGATATTTGCTCTTGCACTAACAGGTATTACAGGACATTTAAGTTTCTGTTCTAATAATATTACCCATTCATTCACTTTGGTTTGATTGACCTGATCAATATTACTCAAACAAACAATCACAGGAAATTCCAAGTCTAATATATGAGTTAAGAGCAATAATTGTTTATCCAGATTACGGATATCTGCTACATAAAGTATCGCATCTGGATAATGTGGATCATTTGGATTAACCAAGGATTTGGTCATAACAAACTCATCCGAAGAATTTGAAAAAATACTATATGCACCTGGAAAATCTATCAGATTTACCGTGGTTCCATCCAAGAGTTCCAGCAATCCTTCTTTGCTATCGACCGTCACACCTGGAAAATTACCTACTTTTTGATTCAGGCCAGTTAATATGTTGAAGATGGAAGATTTTCCACTATTCGGGTTACCTACAATTCCAATTTTTTTCATTGTGCTCATGGTATGGGCTTAAATTTCTTCATCAGTAATGATTGCGTTCCATTCTTCAGCCCTTAGTGCATAAAGTGTTTGATCCACCTGAACATAACATGATCCACCAAAAGGAGATCTCCGAATTAATTTAATTTTTTTACCTGGAAAAATGCCTAAGGTTAATAAACGTGTTGCGAGTAATTCATCTGTAATGGACAGAATGGTCTTTGCATGAGTTAATGTTGGAGTAGGCATAATAGGACCGTAAAGGTAAGGAATGATTATGGTCTTCATAAAAAACTCACGAATTATCCTTAATATTTTATACAATACTTATAATTAACATTTAATACATATTTATTTTCGTAATGTAATATAGAAATAAATAAATAATGGGCATTAAAATTAAAAACCCTTAACTTTAGGATCTTCGAGCAGCGTTTTGAATTGTTCTGGCGTTATCTTCATATAAGTTTACAACATTGGAATTAAGCATTACCATATTGAATACTGAATCTGAACTGATCGAAGCATGTATCAGAAAAGAAACATGGGCTCAACAGAGGGTTTATGAAGAACACTATACTAAAATGCTGGGAGTGTGTCTAAGATATGCCAATTCACAAGATGATGCCTTAGATATTTTACATGATGGATTTCTAAAAGTTTTTTTAAATATTCATTCCTATGAGATTGGAACCCAATTTTCAGCGTGGATTAGAAGAATAATGGTGAATACTGCAATAGATTATTATAGAAAAGAGCACCGAAGAATAACCAGTGATATTGATGATGCCAAAACCCTTACAGTTTATTCTTCCAACCCAATTGATACCATGACCTTAGAAGAAGTTATGGGAGCTATGCAGAAACTGTCACCTACTTACAGGTCAGTATTGAATTTATATGTTGTGGATGGATATTCACACAAAGAAGTGTCAGAAATGTTAGGAATTACAGAAAGTACGTCAAGATCAAATTTAGTTAAAGCGAGACAAAAATTAAAAGAAATTTTAAAAGAAGGAAATGGAGAATAGAGAATTTGATCAAATACTTAAAGATAAATTGAGAGAATACAGTCCATCTAACCAATTACCAGATTGGAACAGAATGAAATCAAAATTAGATGCGACTATTGAGGATAGGGCTTTTGACCAAATTTTAAAAGATAAACTGGTCAATGCTGAATTCAATATAAAGGATGCCTCATGGGAATCATTTGATCACAAACGTAAAATGCGCAGACAAAAACGCATCCAAATATTATCTGCCCGTTTAATAGAATGTGTCATATTATTATTATTGATATGGACGGTGAATAGAATTGTTGTTCCTGAAATTATGGAACATCAGCACAGGGATATTTCAAATCAAACTTTAGCAGTTCAAGAAAATAACGCCACCAATCAAGAGCTCAAGCAAACCGATCAGGCGCTTTCCCAATTTTATTCCAGAAGTATACTCCCAAACAACAAGAATATTTCAAAAACTGCGCTTGGTTTTTATAATAAAAATAAAGTTAGTGCAAATAAATTTAAAAGACTTAATAGTACCTATGCTTCAAAAGCAATGTCAAAAGAAGTCCTAAAAAGTGATGTAAAATTAAGTAATACATTATCAGAACAACCTGCCATTATTATTCTTCCCAACGATCAATCAACCACTATTAATGCACAGGAATTAGACGCTAAGAATGGAGAAACAGAAGCTAATACTTCATCAGATCAAAGTTTAAAATTGAATCTAGTACCTTTAGAATTGAGTCCTCGATTACTAAACATTGTTGAACCTAATTTAATAGCCCATAAAAGACCTCTATCAAGAACCTGGATCAATGTTCATACATCAGGTATTATCAATCATATCAAAACGCCTCAAGATGATTTAATTAACCTACCTGCTCGAAAACAAAACAGAATAGGATATGAGCTAGGTATATCCATGATGGCCGATTATTCCAGGTGGCAATTAGAAACTGGAATTTCTTATGTTAAATTATTATCTCACCCAAACATAGAAGAAACCTATAAAAATTCTAGTTTTGATTTGATTAAAAGAACTTTTTCCAAAGCTGAATTTCATTTGATTGATATACCATTACTAATTCATTTAAATTGGTTAGAACAAACCAAATTTGACATCAGTTCAAGTTTTGGAATGTCACTTTCTTTTGCTGTTAAAAATGAATTTACTATTGAAGACAATAAACTGCCAAGATCTGGCGGAAGTAGTCTTGGAAATATTCCAAAGCCTTCGTTGATTGCTGAAAAAAACTTCAACAAAGGAAGTTATGCTAATATTACATTAGGTTCGAGAATCAGCTATTCAGCTTCTTATAATACTAAGATCTTTGCTGATATTCAATGTAAGCGCATGTTAAATAGTTTTGGATTTGGTCCAAATTATGATCGATATCTTCAAGGTGTAATTACTTTAGGAGCAGCATTTAGAATACGATAATAAAGAAATCAATATAATAATTTTATTCTTCCCCAAATTGTTTTTCTTCGTGGAGTTTTTTAAATAGTGCATCAAGTTTATAGACTTCATCAAGCGTGTCATCTAAGTAAAATCTAAGTTCAGGCATCACACGCATTTGTTTTTTGATTCTTTGATGCAGACTCTGTTTTAGTCTTGAATAATGTTCTTCCATCATTTGAATCACCTCTTGCTTGTTTTCTGTATTGAAAATACTTAAATACATTTTAGCAAGATTTAAATCAGGACTCATTTTAACTTCTGTGATGGTTACCAATCCAGACCCGTAAATATATTTTCCTTCCGCTGTTAGGACAGCACTAAATTGTCTTCTTATGACTTCAGCAATTTGTTTTTGTCGAATAGATTCCATAGTCTAAAATTTTTATCGGATGCCAATGCAAAACCTTTTGTTTTATTCTTTATAAAAGAACGGTACAAATAAGGTACAAAGTTACGGTTTTACTTGGTGAATGATACAAATTAATGAAAATGGTGCCCTAAAATAGTAATTTGCAGCCTATAATTTTATGGCATTTCTAAATTTGGATAGTCCGATTGAATATTTAAAAGGTGTTGGTCCTCAGCGGGGTGCACTCTTGCGTAAGCATTTAAATATACATATAGTTCAAGATTTATTATTTCACTATCCTTTCAGATACGTAGACAGAACAAAATTTCATCAGATTAAAGATATCAATCAAGATGATGGTCAAGTTCAGATCAAAGCAAAGGTGGTACAGGTTATAGAACGCGGGTCAGGTCGATTCAAACCTTTGATTGCAGTAGTAAAAGATCATACCGGAACTATTGAATTGGTTTGGTTTCAAGGCCAAAAGTGGATACAACCAAAACTGGAAGTAGGTATTGAATATATATTTTTTGGTAAAGTTCAAGATACAGGTTATGGTCTTAATATTTCACATCCTGAATTCGATCGAATAGCAGATATTGATCCCAAAAGTCTTCAGCAGTTTGAGCCCGTTTATTCCAGTGGAGAGGTGTTGGGTTCAAAAGGCCTAGATAGTAAAGGTATTCGCAAATTAATTAAAGGATTATTTCAATCAATCAATTGGTTGCAACTGAATGAAAATTTACCCGAATATGTTATTAAGAAGTACAATCTGCCTAATCGGATAGATTGTTTGCAATGGATACATTTTCCAAAGAAGATGGAGCTCATGGAGCAAGCTCAAAATCGACTCAAATTCGAAGAATTTTTTTTCATTCAATTGAAAATAATTCAAACTAAAATTCTCAGACAACAAGGTCAAGTTGGGTTCAAAATGTCAACCAAAGGAGATCTTTATGATACCTTTTATAAAGATCATTTACCGTTTGCTCTAACCGGAGCACAACAAAGAGTTATACATGAAATTAATAATGATTTGATCAGTGGCCGACAAATGAATCGATTACTACAAGGAGATGTTGGCAGTGGAAAGACCATAGTGGCATTAATGATCATATTGATAGCATTGGGTAATGGCTATCAGGCATGCATGATGGCGCCAACAGAAGTTTTGGCCAAACAACATTTTGCATCAATTTCCGAAATGGTGTCAGGTTTACCCATTCAGGTCTGCCTGCTGACTTCCAATGTAAAGGGCAAAGAAAAAAAACAAACTCTTTTAGGTCTGGCTAATGGTACGATTCATATTGCCATAGGAACGCATGCTTTGATAGAGGATGCCGTTCAATTCCAAAATCTTGGAATGGTTGTAATTGATGAACAACATCGATTTGGTGTAGAACAACGTTCTAAATTGTGGTCCAAGGCGAAAGGGAAATGGCCTCATGTATTAGTCATGACTGCCACACCCATTCCAAGAACTTTAGCGATGACATTATATGGGGATTTAGATGTATCGATTATCGATGAATTACCTCCAAACAGAAAAGAAATCCAAACCATACACATTAAGGATTTCAGAAGGAGCGATATGCATCGATTTATGAAGGAGCAGATCGCATTAGGACGCCAGGTGTATATAGTTTATCCATTAATTGAAGAATCTGAGGCTTTGGATATTGAGAATTTGCAAATGGGATATGAAAAACTCCTGCCTTTTTTTAAGCCACCTGAGTACCAGATTAGTGTTGTTCATGGAAGACTTAAGCCTGATGACAAGAACATGGAAATGCAAAGGTTTATTTCAGGCAGAGCTCACATTATGGTAGCGACTACTGTCATTGAAGTCGGAGTGAATGTCCCAAATGCTTCCATTATGGTTGTCGAAAATGCCGAACGATTCGGCTTATCTCAATTGCACCAATTAAGAGGGCGAGTGGGTCGTGGATCCGATCAATCTTATTGCATTTTGATGACGGCAGATAAAATAGGCAAAGATTCTAAAGCAAGAATGGAAATCATGTGTTCTACCAATGATGGCTTTAAAATAGCTGAAGCCGATTTGGAAATTCGTGGTCCGGGAAATTTGACGGGAACCCAGCAAAGCGGATTAGTGGAATTAAAAGTCGCAGATATTGTGGCTGATAATAAGATTCTAATTGCGGCCAGAAATTTAGCCGAGGCTATATTACAAAAGGATCCACATCTTAATCATCCGGCTAATCTTAGCTTACGAATGAATCTAAACGCACAGGACAAAGGTCAAAAGTGGGATAGAATCAGCTAGTACTTCCTTCATGTTAAATTATTAATTGTATTATAAATAAATATAATATGTTTTTGTAATTTAGAATCTCTATTTTATCAAAATTAAAATCTTTAATAGTTGATTTTAATAAAATTATATATTGATTTATTATTAAATATGTTTCAAGTTTTTGATTGCTCAAAAAAATAGTAAAAAAAACTTGATGAATAGGGCAGCATTTGGTATTATTGTGGTGTCTATTAGATGAATGGCATCTTTTTCTAAATTATTAAAATTATTCAAATCATGTTAAAATCGATACTTTCTGTTATTTTAATGGCTGTTGTTTGTACAGTTTATAGTCAAAATGGATTTCAATCCGCTATAGTAGCTAATGATGCACATACTGTAAAGCAGTTAGTCAAAAGTGGACAGGATCTGAATGCACCTTTTGTTTCAGAGGGTATGACTATAACACCACTTGCTTTTGCAGCTGTTCGCGCTGATGCAGACATGGTGAGTTTATTAATCAAAAGTGGTGCAGATGTTAAAAAATTAGTAAATGGTCAAGATGCATTAATGTTTGCTGCTAAAGGTGGAAATAAAGAATGTGTCAACCTCTTATTGAATTCTGGTGCCAATGTATTAAATGAAAACAAGGAAGGAAGAACAGCAAGAGACATTGCAGTCAATGCAGGACATACAGATGTCGCTTTGATTTTAGAAAATGCAATGAAAGTTATTACTGACAATGCTAAGTCAAAAAAAGTTAAAAAGTAATTTTTAAATCATATTATCTGATAAGGGAATTCAATATAATTGGATTCCCTTTTTTATTTTTACGCCATGAGTTGGAAGATATTAGTAAATGATGGGATGGAATCTAGTGGGATTTCAGCATTAATAGATGCAGGATTCGAAGTGGATACACAAAAAATACCCCAGGATGAATTAATTCATAAGATATGTAATTATGAAGGGATTATAGTCCGAAGCGCTACCAAAGTAAGGAAAGACCTCATTGACGCTTGTCCCGGATTAATGTTTATTGCAAGAGGAGGTGTGGGCTTAGATAATATTGATGTAGAATATGCTATACGAAAGGGTATTCAAGTAATTAATACACCTGCAGCATCCTCGAGGTCGGTTGCAGAATTGGCCATGGGTCATATATTAACTTTAACGCGAAGGCTCCAACTTTCAAATCGTGAACTTAAAGGTTCAGAGCAATTTGGAATTTTAAAAAAATCAATGGCTTCATGTACTGAAGTAGCTGGCAAAACCTTATTTATTGTGGGTTTTGGACGAATAGGAAAGGAATTAGCTAAGATGGCAATTGCTATGAATATGAATGTAATGGTTCATGATCCTTTTCTCAAAGAAGCACAACTTAGTATTCATGTAGGTCAACAAAATATTAATCTTGAATTACCATTAGTGAGTTTAGAACATGGATTAAGTGATGCAGATTATATAAGTTTACATTCTCCCTTCATTGGAAAACCTATATTAGATAAGGAAGCTTTCGAATGTGTAAAAAAAGGGGCCTATATCATCAATACTTCAAGAGGTGAAAATATAGATGAGGATCAATTGTTGTCGGCCATCCATTCTGGAAAAATTGCCGGTGCTGGACTGGATGTATTTAATGACGAACCCAATATTAATCCTTTGATTTTATCCAATCCTAAAATATCAGTAAGTCCTCATATAGGTGCTTCAACTCAAGAGGCACAGGAACGAATTGCAGTAGAATTGGTTGAAAAGATTATTGCATTAAAGGAGAAATAATCAATAACTAATAATCAATTACGAATTACGATTTTCAATTGTAAAATACGAAAATTAATTTCGAATTACCAAGGTTGTAAAATGATCTCAAATTGATTCATACTTTTTTGATGTAGGTAGGAACTGTGTAATAATATATAATTGGAACATGATTGTCCCTTCGCTCATTGAAACAAATCATCTATAATTTTTCAAAATGTAATTCTACCTTTACAATATAAAAAAGCCATTTTCGATATGAATAATCATCAAGGACTTATAGAATTAACAAGAAAATTTATTCACATGAATCGGCTTATAAATCCAGAAGATGTAGCCAATCTTCGGGATGTCATTCGATATCATGAGTGGAATTATTATATTAATGATAATCCTATAATTGCAGATGCTGAATATGATCATTTGTATAAGTTATTAGAGCAGACAGAAGAGGAACACCCGGCATGGTTGACCTCTGATTCTCCAACACAAAGAGTATCTCCAGATCTAGCAAGTAAATCTGAACCCGTGTTTCATTTGGCACCCATGTTATCCTTGGATAATACCTATAATTTGGAAGATTTAGTAGATTTTGATCAACGCATTAAAAAACTTTGTGAGTTGAATCCAGATCAAGATTTGGAATATATGGTGGAACCAAAATTTGATGGCGGAAGCCTGGCAGTTATATATGAAAATGATCACTTGGTTAGGGCCGCTACCCGGGGCGATGGTGAGAAGGGAGAGGAAATGACTGCCAATGCCAGAACCATAAAATCATTGCCATTAATTGCGCCATTTTCAAGACTAGGAATTAAAAAAGTTGAATTGCGTGGAGAAGCTTTGATTAGAAAAGATATTTTTCAAAAATTAAATCAACAACGAGAATTAGATGGACTGCCATTACTTGCTAATCCAAGAAATGCAGCTACTGGAGTCCTTAGAGTTAAAGATCCTGCAGAAACAGCGACCAGAAAATTAGATATGTTTATTTTTCAATTTGCACATGCTGAAAATGAACAAGGTGAGATGATTTTATCCCAATATAAAACGCAGGATGAATTAATCAGTATGTTGCATGATCTGGGTTTTAAGACTGCTACAATTGAAAAAAAAATTTGTAAAAACATACAAGAAGTACATTCATTCATTGAATCATGGTCGACCAAAAGAGATTCTTACCATTTTGAATTAGATGGTATGGTTGTTAAATTAAATAGTCTTGCATTACAAGAGCAATGTGGATTTACTTCTCACCACCCTAGATGGGCAGTCGCATATAAATTTCAAGCCAAACAAGCTACATCTAAATTAATAACAGTAGAATTCCAGGTAGGAAAAATTGGATCCATTACTCCGGTTGCAAAAATAGAACCAGTGCCATTGGCGGGAGTTATTGTGTCTTCAGTTTCATTACACAATGAAGATTTTATCCGATCCAGAGATATTTATTATGGTGATACCGTACTTGTGGAACGTGCTGGTGATGTAATTCCTTATATTGTTAAGTCACTACCAGAATACAGGGAAGTAGGAGCAAAAGCGATCGTTTTTCCAAAAACATGTCCATCTTGTAATACAACTTTAATACGTGAAGAAACGGAGTCAGCTTGGCGATGTACTAATGAGCATTGTCCAGCACAATTAGTTCAAAAATTGATTCACCATGTGGGTAAAGACGCAATGGATATTGATGGGATGGGGGCATCTTTAGTAGAACGTTTTTATGAATTAGGTATGATTCGTACCATGGCAGATATTTATGAATTGGATTATTCCGCTATTTCACAATTAGAAGGCCTTGGAACGAAGTCCGCAGACAACTTAAGAAAAGCCATTGAGAAAGCTAAGCAAAATCCAATTCACCGTTTGCTGCATAGTTTATGTATACATCACCTTGGAAAAAAAATAAGCAAACTCATAGCTGAGCATTTAAAAAATGTATTCGATTTGTCGGATTGGTCTCTTGAGCGCTTTAAAGAAATCAAAGACGTTGGACCAGTCGTTGGGCAAAATGTCATTGAGTATTTTTCAAATCCTGAACATATTGCTATTTTGAAACGCATGGAATCTCTGGGCGTTAATATGCACCAAACGGATGAGGACGCGCCGAAAAAATTAATTGAGGATGGTGTATTCTCAGGTAAGAGTATATTATTCACTGGTACTTTAAGCAAGATGGGTCGCAAAGAGGCACAAGACTTGGCAGAAAAGGCCGGTGCCAGACTGATTTCTGCAGTTAGCAACCAATTGAATATATTAGTAGTTGGAGCAGACGCTGGATCCAAATTAGCAAAAGCGCAAAAAATCGGAACTGTGGAAATTTTAACCGAGGAAGAATTTATAGACAGAATTGGTCTTTGAATTGGATTTCTAGATAAAAATCTACAACTATTTCAGGTATATCCTCGTTATACTAGCTTATTTTATAATTTTGCGATCATATTAAATTTAAGATATTCATGCAATACAAATCTGATGTTGAAGCAGTTGATGCATTAGCCCAATCCTATAAAGATCTTAGTTCAGAAGTAGCAAAAGTCATTGTAGGTCAAAATGATGTTGTAAGAGCGGCAATTATTTCATTATTCAGTAATGGACATAGTTTGTTGGTTGGAGTGCCAGGTTTGGCGAAGACATTACTTATTAACACGCTGGCTCAGGTTTTGGATTTAAGTTTTAAGCGTATTCAATTTACTCCAGATTTGATGCCTTCTGACATCACAGGATCTGAAATCCTTGATGAGGATCGACATTTTAAATTTAACAGAGGTCCATTATTTGCCAACATTGTATTGGCTGATGAGATTAACAGAACCCCTCCCAAAACCCAAGCAGCTTTACTTGAAGCCATGCAGGAACGTATCGTAACAGTGGGTGGACAACGCCACATTTTACCCAGTCCTTTTTTTGTACTAGCCACGCAGAATCCTATAGAGCAGGAGGGAACCTATCCATTACCTGAAGCTCAATTGGATCGATTTATGTTTAATATTCCTTTAGATTACCCAAGTTATTCGGAAGAGCTTGATGTAGTTCGACAAACCACAACACATCAAAATGTAGTCTTGAAAAATATTTTGAATGCTGAACAAATCCTGACATTTCAGAAAGTGATTCGAAAAATACCGGTTGCTGATAATGTCCTGGAGTATGCTGTTGGCCTTGTTTCCAGAACCAGACCAAATACAGACAGAGCAACAAAAGAAGTTAATCAATATGTCAGCTGGGGTGCTGGACCTCGAGCTTCACAGAACCTGGTATTAGGGGCAAAGTGCTATGGTGCTTTAAGGGGCAAGTATTCACCTGATATTGAAGATGTTCAGGCTATTGCTGGTTTAGTTTTAAGACACCGGATTGTGGTTAATTACAAAGCGGAAGCAGACGGATTAAACGTTGATAAACTCATTAAAACACTGATGTAAAGCATAATTTTCAATAAAAATTCAATATTTTAGCTATTTAGTACAGAAAAGTATTATCTTTGCACTCCAATTTTAAAAGCATTGAAATGAAAAAAGATATTCACCCAGCAAATTACCGTTTCGTTGTATTCAAGGATTTTTCTTGCAATGAAGCTTTTTTGACCAAGTCATGCACTGCATCAAAGGAGACTATCCAATGGGAAGATGGCAATGAATATCCCTTGGTACGCCTTGAGATTTCAAATAAGTCTCATCCGTTCTTCACGGGTAAAATGAAATTTATCGATACTGCTGGTAGAATTGATAAGTTCAATAAAAAGTTTGGAAAATTCGCAAAGAGTTAAACATATAGCCCCTAAATTGGGGCTTTTTTATTTTGGAACAGACAACTTTTATATTAATTGATCCATTGGACCCTAAACCTTTATGGCCTTTAACTCAGACCAGGCCTGTAGGTGAATTAAGATTGGGTATCATGACTTTATTTGAAAAGTGGGCTCATATGTTAAATTGTCCAGGATCATATTTGACACAAACATATCTTAGTCAAAAATACCCTATCCAATGTTCTGCTCAGAATTACTTAATTGATGGATCATTAATTCCAGATTTAACATTAGTTGATGCTATCCTCAATTTAGACCTTGGGCAATGCCTTGTAAATACCGAAGGAAAGTTTCTTGGAGCGTTTTTGAATCTAAAAACAATGGAGGATTTAATTCATTCCAAAAACTTAAACCAACATGTAGACCTGACCACTTACTCAAACCAGATTTTGGTTTACAAAAATAGCCTAATTAAAAACCTAAGCAATACTTGGGAGGTTTTTCAATGGAATGAAGAAGAATTGATTAAGGATTATCAGTTATTAACTAAAGATCGCATTTCAGAACCTATTGATCCCAGTAATAGAATATTTGGAACTCAAGTATTTATTGAGGAGGGAGCCAAAGTCCGTGGTTGTATGATTAATTCAGAAACAGGTCCTGTTTATATTGCCAAAAATGCTGAAATCATGGAAGGCAGTATGATACGTGGACCTTTTGCATTATGTGAAGGTTCTACGATAAAAATGGGGGCTAAAATTTATGGTGCAACTACCGTTGGTCCTTATTCCAAAGTGGGCGGAGAGGTGAACAACAGTGTTGTTTTAGGAAATTCAAATAAGGCGCACGATGGTTTTCTTGGGAATGCAGTGGTTGGTGAATGGTGTAATATAGGAGCTGACACCAATAATTCTAATTTGAAAAACACTTATCAAGAGGTCAAATTATGGGATTATAGTAAGGAGGGATTTAGAAAAACAGGGACTATTTTTTGTGGGTTGATATTAGGTGATCATGTTAAGTGTGGAATAAATACTATGTTTAATACAGGTACAGTTGTTGGATTCGGCGCCAATGTATTTGGATCATCTTTTCCACGGCAATTTATTCCTGATTTTGCCTGGGGTGGGGCAAGTGGATTTGAAACCTTTCCTTTTAATAAATTTTTAGACACTGCCAAGGCAGTATTTTCTCGTCGCAACGCCACACTAAGTGATCTGGATATTTCAATTTATCAACACATATTCCAAACCACCGCACCATTTAGGAGTTGGGAATAGGAGTTTTACCTTATTTTTTGAATAAATTCACTTAATTTTATGGCTGATTGATTCAAGAATGAATAAAATTTCAAGTCTTTATATTGCATTTGGGAGTTTTGCAGTTTTATTTTTAATGTTCAAGATTTTTTCTCAAAATGGTAATCAAAACCAAATAGGTAGTACTAACTACAAAATTTGCGGAGTCACCTTAGTAGCTCCTCCTAAACCTTTCCCTATCAATCCCACCCCAGATATAAAAATGGTCCATGCGAATTGGGTGGCATTAATTCCATATGCTTATAGCCCATTGGGAATACCTGAAGTAAGATACGGAACCAATTCTTGGCAATGGTGGGGAGAAACTAAAGAGGGCATAATTAAAAGTATTGAACTGGCACAGAAATCCAATCTTAAAATAATGCTAAAGCCTCAGGTTTATATGCATAATGGTTGGACCGGGAGTTTGAATTTTGAATTAGAATCTGATTGGATTAAATGGGAGCTCGACTATGAAAAGTATATCATGTCTATGGTGGATATTGCGAGGGATTACAATGTGGATCTTTTTTGCATTGGGACTGAATGGAATCAGGCTACTGCTAAGAGGCCTATTTTCTGGAAGCAGTTAATTCACAAGATAAGAACAAAATATCAAGGACTATTGACTTATTCAGCAAATTGGGATAATTATCATCAGGTTCCTTTTTGGAATGAATTAGATTTTATTGGCATCAGTGCCTACTTCCCATTAGTTGAAACTCACGAACCTTCACCGGTAGAATTAAAATCAGCTTGGACAAAATATATAGTGGAAATGGATACGTTTTCCAAATCATTAAATAAACCAATTCTATTTACCGAATTTGGATATTTGACGGTTCCCGGATGTGGGGGCAAAACATGGGAATTAGAAAAGAAGGTAGATCAATTGCCGATCAACCAACAAGCACAAGCAAATTGTTATGAGGCTTTATTTCAGAGTTTATGGGATCAAAGATTTTGGGCTGGTGGATTTGTTTGGAAATGGTTTCCAAATGATGAAGGGCATGAAGGGTATATAGAAAAGGATTATTCACCCCAGCATAAACAAGCAGAACAAATTCTTAAAAAATGGTATGCAAATTCTAACCATTGAATTGATCATTATCGAAATTTCAGAAGGTTAAATGAAGGTTAAATTTGGAGAAAAAAAGGCTATAAGGGTGATAAAAATGTTTAAACTTCAGATCATTGGATAATGAATAAAAAGGCTATTTGGATCACTACCGGGATCATGGGTGTCGCATTGATGGGTACTGTCATTTTGCAATTTTATTGGATCAATTGGTCTTTAAAATTGAAAGAAAAGCAATTTGATGATACGATAATTGCTGCCTTAAAACGCGTTAGTGATCGACTTGAAAATGAAAATGAGAATTGGGAAATCAACGAAATCAATCGATTTTTCCAGGAGATGGGTAATTCATCTGCTAATCAAAAGAAAATTATTGAGTATGCTACACGGATTATGAACAATAAAAAAACCGTTGTTTGGGATACCAGTTCGCTGTTGACCATAGGACACTCAAGAGACAAAGAAATTCAATTCCTGGAGTATATTGATCGTCAAATGAGGATGCATCCTGCTAGTTTAGAACAGCGAATTAGTCCTCAGAAGTTAGCTGCTTTGATTAAACAAGAATTCGAAGATTTATTGATCGACTTAGAATATTCGTTTGGAATTTATGACAATGCAGCTAAGAGTTTTGTAATTCTAAATGATAATTACGTTGTTAATTTCGGCGAGAATCCAAAAGTGTCGAATCCAAATTTTGATTTTACGAAGTATTTAATTGAATCAAGTTATCAGGTTGCCGTTTTTCCTAATTCAAATGGATCGCCTGGTGTTCTAAAGGTTTTTTTTCCGAGTAAGAAAAGTTTTTTGTGGAGATCAGTATTGCCCATCTTATTATTGTCATTGCTATTTACAGTAATTATTTTGGCTTGTTTTTCCTATGTTATTTATGTAGTTTTTAGACAAAAAAAGTTATCTGAAATTAAAAACGATTTTGTCAATAATATGACGCATGAGTTTAAAACTCCTATTGCAACCATTTCTTTAGCCTCTGATTCGATACTAAGTCCAATGGTGATTCATGAGCCTGATAAAATTAGAAGATTTACAGATATTATCAAGCAGGAAAACAGAAGAATGCTAAGTCAAGTTGAGAAGGTGTTACAAATGGCTTTATTGGATAAGCATGATTTCCAGTTGAATTTCAAACAAATCAATATTCATGAGATTATTGAACAAGCTGTAAAGAATATCAACCTGCAGGTTCAACAACGAGAAGGTCATATTCTGCAGGAATTAAAAGCCACCCATTTTATATTGAAAGCTGATCAAACCCATATGACCAACATTATATACAATTTGTTGGATAATGCCAACAAATATTCTGAAAGTTATCCAGAAATTACTATTTCTACAAGAAATGTCCCAAGAGGTATAGAAATTAAAGTATCTGATAAAGGGATAGGTATGAAACGTGAGGATCAGAAGATGATATTTGAGAAATTTTATCGTGTTCCGACTGGAAATCTTCATAATGTAAAGGGGTTTGGGCTTGGATTAAGTTATGTCAAAGCAATGGTTCAAGCACATGATGGGACCATTGAGGTTTCCAGTGAAATAGGTAAGGGAAGTACTTTTATCATTAATTTGCCCATTTAGATCATTTTTTATGAACAAAGCATCTATAAATTGCTTTTTCTAACGTTATCATATAATAATTATACGCCAATGTTAGCTACAAGTCCAGATTTGAAGAATAATTCCAAAATACTCCTGGTAGAGGATGACCGTAATTTTGGAGACGTATTGAGGTCCTATTTAGAAATGCATGGTTATAATGTCGATTTGGCAGTAGATGGGATAGATGGGTTCGAACATTTTCGTAGAAAAGAATATGATTTGTGTATACTAGATGTAATGATGCCCCGAAAAGATGGTTTTGCATTAGCTAAAGACATTCGTTCAAAAAATGCTGATGTGCCTATTATATTTTTAACTGCAAAGACACTCAAGGAAGATATTGTTGAAGGATTTAGAATTGGAGCTGACGATTATGTTACCAAACCGTTTAATTCTGAGGAATTGCTTTATCGAGTTCAGGCTATATTAAAGAGATCCAATCGAATTAAGGAGGTTCAAAGTGATGAAGTGAAGGAATTTACTATTGGCAAATATTATTTCAACGTTCCACTGAGAGTTTTATACCTAAAAGATGGGGATGAAATTCATGAAAAGGTCAAATTAAGCCCTAAAGAATCCTTATTACTTAAACTGTTTTGCGAACACAGGAATGATATATTACTGAGATCAGAAGCCTTGTCCAAAATATGGGGAGAGGATAATTATTTTACTGCCCGAAGTATGGACGTCTTTGTTACCAAGCTTCGAAAGTATTTAGCAAATGATGAATCCATTGAAATAACCAATATCCATGGGAATGGATTCAGGATGGTAATTCATGGCGAACAGGGTTCAGAGCTATAAATCTTCAGCTTAAACTGTTGAATTTAAATTTGTAGAATTGATATTCCCCAAAAGGAATTATTATTGTGGATGGATAAGCAGCAATTAGAACAAATTTGTGCACAAGTTGTAATCAGTGCTAAACAAGCTGGTACATTTATTAGGGATGCTTTAGGTCAAGTCACAGATGATGATATTCAGGAAAAGGAGTTACATAGTCTTGTTTCCTATGTTGACCTTAATGCTGAAAAAATGATCGTCGCATTTCTAAGGAATGTAATCCCTGAATCCAATTTTATTACTGAAGAGCACACCACATCCGGAGAAGTCAATTCCGATTCAAAGTATACATGGATTATTGATCCCTTAGATGGCACTACTAATTTTTTAAAAGGCATACCCATATTTTCTGTGAGCATTGCATTAATGTGTGAAGAGGAATTACTTGTAGGTGTTGTATATGACATTATGAATGATGTATCTTATTATGCATGGGCAGGAGGAGGAGCTTATCAAAATGGTCATTCAATTCATGTAAGTCACGTGGCTCATTTAGATCATGCAATTATAGCTACAGGATTTCCATATGCCCGAAAGAAAATGGAGGCCATTGCCGATTTGCTGTTATTGATTTTAAAAGAAGCCCGAGGAGTCCGAAGATTGGGTTCTGCAGCTTTAGATCTTGCATATACTGCATGTGGTAGATTTGATGGATATTATGAAACGCAAATCAATGCCTGGGATGTGGCAGCAGGAATTTTGATTGTTAGGGAGGCAGGTGGTTATGTTAGTGATTTTAAAGGTGCTTGGAATCCGGTTTTTTCTACACATATATTAGCCACTAATCCAAAATTATATCCTCTAATAATGAATTTAATCAAACAGGTCGATATGATCTGAGTATCTTGAAAATGAGTAGTCTGGAATACTTGTTGACTTCAATGATTAATAATGTGGTGAAGTTGTTTGATTTGATTAGGACTTTGTCAGTAGGGTGATTTTTTTTTATAGGTGAAACCTTATATTACTTAGCCTTATGTCCAATTGATTGAGGATGTGTGACTGCTATCTAGCTTAAGATTTAGAAATTTGTGGCTTTATTGTAAATTTCATATAGTTTATTATCTTAATGGTTTCAAAGTGACAGCTTGTTTTGGGAATATGCTGGATAAAATATTTGTATATTACAACATTTATTGGATATTTGTCTGTAATAAGTATTCTTCCACTTAGTCTAAAATATAATGATTATATGCTACTTGGTTTATTGTAAAAGTTGGATAAATTTCTTTTTAATAATAAATAATATACAATGAAAAAATTAAGTGTTATCGTATTTCTATTACTGCTTATAGTGTTTAGCATAGTTTGGTTTTTATGGAATAAACCATTTAAGGATATATCATTAAGTAATTCGTTTGCCAAGCTTTCAGCAGTAGAATTGGTAAAGGAGTTTGATGATAATGAAGAATTAGCTACAAAGAAGTATTTGAATCAAATAGTTGAAATTTCGGGAACAGTATCTGCTACAGAAACAAACGATGCTGGAGTGACTAGTGTAACTCTTGAAGGTGGAGGTATGAGTGGAATAATCTGTGAGTTAGACACAAAAACTACACATAAGCGATTGTCTTTTGCTGCTGGTGAAATAGTTCAAATGAAAGGAATTTGTACGGGTAAATTAATGGATATTGTTTTAAGTCGATGTGTTGAAATAAAATAATATTTTTTTGATTGCAACCCATTTATATATTCAATAATTCTAATTTTTAAGACTTTGGTTGTACATAATAAGTAGCAAGAATTATTGCGATATTTTTAAAGTCAAACTGGGCTTAATGTAAGTTCACAAGTTATGTGCTAGGATTTAGTTCATCAATCTAAATTTTTGATTCAAAAATGAGTATTTATGCTAATTTCTTTTATAAATGATATGATAAATAGTATCTTATAAACGCATTTATAATTCTGACTCTTAAACCGTTTAATGTTCTATAATTATCCTACCTTTTGTAAAAAAAATTGAGGAAAGTTTGTTGAATCGCCGCTAAATGAATGGAAAGATTAAGATAAGGAATTGGCAAAAATTGAGTAATATTGTGTTCTTTATCATTGAATATGTCATCGATTCAAATTCGATTTATAGTAATACTTGGAGCATTAACAATCATCGGTATTTTTGTGATGCAAGCCTATTATTTATTTAAAAATTACAATAAAGAGGAATCAGAATTTCATCAATCTGTGAGTATTGCATTAAGAAATACGGCCAAAATCATAGCTAATTATGACAAGGGCACATTACCTGAAAAAGGACTTTTAATCCAAGAGGCATCCAATTTCTATAAAGTTAATGTAAATGCACATATAGATCAATCTAGTCTCTTACTTACATTAAAGAATGAATTTGCGAAACAAGAATTGGTCATACCTTTTGAGTATGGAATTTATGATTGCGGCACAAATGAACTGGTATACAATGAAATATTAAAAGATACCACTAAAGTTAAAAGCAAATCAAACAGGAAAGCCAAATCTAAAAAAACGGAGGAGAACTCTTATTTTATTGTTCGATTTCCAAGCAAAGCATCCTATATGTTTGTTGAAATGAAATCATTGATTATATCTTCAACTTTGTTGTTATTAGCCTGTGGTATTTTTACAATGGCTATGTTTATGACTTTAAAGCAAAAGCGATATTCAGAATTAATGCGCGATTTTGTTAATAACATGACCCACGAATTTAAAACACCGATATCTTCTATAAAAATATCTGCAGACGTACTTTTGCATCATCCTACAGTTGAAGAAGATAAGCGGCTCTTTCAATATGCACAAATTATCAGAGATCAAAATCAAAGACTTAATGATCAAGTTGAGAAGGTGTTGCAAATTGCAAAAATGGAATCATCTTCATTCAACATTAAGAAGGAGCCGATTGATTTACATGAGATCATTCGACAGGTAAGTAGTCAATATGCTATCAGACTGGATGATTCAGGAGGTAGTTTGACTTTATCATTGGAAGCAAAATCACATAATTGTATGGCTGATCGGTTTCATTTCATGAATATCATATCTAACTTGATAGATAATGCCATAAAATATAGTAAAAACGATCCAGAAATTGGTATTTTTACACATAATCTAAAAGATAAGCTAATTTTGGAAGTTAGGGACAAGGGGATTGGGATACGGGAAGAGGACATTTCAAAAATATTTCAGAAATTCTTTCGGGTTTCTACTGGTGATGTTCATAATGTAAAAGGATTTGGGATTGGCTTGTATTATGTGAAAAGAATATGCGATGCACATGGTTTTGATGTAAATTTGCAGAGCGTTTATGGTAAAGGAACAAGTATATTTATTCAAGTAAAAACAGTATAATGAAACGAGCTAGACTTTTATATGCGGAAGACGATGAAACATTAAGTTTTATTACTAAAGACCACTTGGAACTTCAAGGCTATGAAGTGGTTCACTGTGTTAATGGGGCCTTAGCCTATGAAGCATTTAAAAATGAAAAATTTGATCTTTGTATATTTGACGTCATGCTACCTGAGATGGATGGATTTACCTTAGCGGAAAATGTTAGAAAGAAAGACCAACAAATCCCCATTTTGTTTTTAACAGCGAAGTCCTTAAAAGAAGACCGGATACATGGATTAAAACTCGGTGGGGATGATTATTTGACTAAGCCGTTCAGTATAGAGGAGTTGATTCTTAAAATTGAAATATTCTTAAGGCGTAGTAGAGTTTTTGAATCCCCAAGTTTAGAAGTTGAATTGAAAGTAGGTATTTACACCTATCTACCATTGGAATACCAATTAGTTAATGACACCAATGTAAGAATTTTAACACAGAGAGAAAGTGAATTATTGGATTTTTTGCTTAAAAATAAAAACAGAGTCATTAAAAGATCTGTAATTCTTGAAAGCTTATGGGGAGAAGATGATTATTTTATGGGTAGAAGTTTGGATGTATTCATATCCAGATTGAGAAAATATTTAGGGGATGATCCTGCTATAAAGATAGATAATATTCATGGTATAGGATTTAAATTTATGTGCCCATAGTCAAGGGCTGGGATAGCTTTTAAGTGTTTATTTATTTTGTATCGCAACCATCGCGTGTGAA
This sequence comes from Saprospiraceae bacterium, assembly GCA_044228225.1. GTDB lineage: Bacteria > Bacteroidota > Bacteroidia > Chitinophagales > Saprospiraceae > Vicinibacter. The sequence continues at coordinate 60,173 of JBGAVH010000011.1, forward strand.
TAAATTAAAATATCAATTTTACTCGTGTTTCTTATTAATGGCATTGTATTATTCTGAAATACAAGCTCAAAACCCTTTTGAAATAAGAAGAACAAATGTTGATACTTCAAATGTATCTGCTAGCCCTATCGATACTATAAAGATGGTAGATGTCAATCCTTTTGAATTGAAGCCAGCAGTACAAACAAATGGAATCCAGCCTGATTCAAAAGCAAGCGATTTACTAAAACAAAAGATAAAGGAGTGGTCAGGTCATTCAACCAGTATGTTAGAAATCAAGAGTGCATTATTTTGGCTAATGTTACTTTTGACTTTTTTACTTGCCATCGCCTTGAATCTTAACCGGGCCACTATACTTAAACTCTATAAGAGTAGCTTTAACTTAAATCACTTATCACTTTTATATAGAGAAAGTAAGGAAGAGAATAGAATTATCTTTCCACTGTTATATGGGCTGTATTTTATTGGTCTCAGCTTGTTTGTTTATTTAACTTTAGTTAATTTTTATAAACCAATACATATTATAAATTTATTATATGTGTCTATTGGAACTAGTATCATTTATTTAATTCGACATATTAGTTTAAAAATATTTGGATTTGTATTCAAAATAGATCGGGAAATAGACCGCTACTTGTTTAGTATTGTGGCTTTTGGCTGTTTGATGAGCATTATTTTAATACCAGCTGACTTTTTAATTGCATTTACGGACCACGAATGGGCAAAAAAAATAATATATACTTTGGGCATTTTCTTAGTCATAGCATATGTTTTTCGCCAGTTAAAAGAAATATTAATTAGTTCAAATCTTTGGAGAGAATCAATTTTTCATTTTTTATTGTATCTTTGCACCTTCGAAATAGCACCGTTTATGTTGCTCTGGACTTTTCTTGGGCGTTTAAACTAAGTGCAATATCAAAAAAGCCGCAGTTAATGCCGACAAAAACGACTAGCATTGCGCTACAAAAAGACTCTCGGTTGAGAAAAGTTAAGTCAATTTTAATTTCTCAACCAAAACCTGAGCGATCTCCATATTTTGAGATTGAGACGAAGTACAATATTCAAGTTGATTGGAGATCATTTATCCAAGTAGATGGTCTTACAGAAAAGGAATTCCGAAAACAAAGGATTCGTCCAGACGAGTTTCCATGTGTGGTATTTACCAGTAAAAACGCCATAGATCATTTTTTTAGGTTAACTGAAGAAATGAGAGGAAAGGTATCAGAAATGACCAAATACTTCTGTACCACAGAGACGATAGCCAATTATCTCCAAAAATTTATCATTTTTAGAAAAAGAAAGGTGTTTCATGGGACCAAGTCAATATCTGACCTTGCCAATTACTTTAATAAGCACAAAGATGTAGGCACCTTCTTAGTTCCTTGTTCAGATACAGGAAATCACGATGTAGCTGAATTCCTTAAATCTACCAAGGTTAAATTTCAAGAAGCCATAATGTATCGAACCGTTAGTGCGGATTTATCTGATTTGAAGGATATTAAATATGATATACTTGTATTTTTTAGCCAGCTGGACATTAAATCGCTTTTTGACAATTTTCCGGATTTTGAACAAGGGAATACTCGAATTGCAGCCTTTGGAAATGCAACAGCAAAAGCAGTTTCAGACGCTCAATTATTAATTGATATCCAAGCACCAACGGTTGAAACGCCTTCCATGACTATGGCTCTAGAAATGTATTTGAAGAAGGCCAATAAATAATTTACCCAATTCATCCAAATGGAAATTCCATTTATTGATCAGTTAGCTATTCAATTGACGAATACCTTACCTGGAAGAAATGCTCATATTCGCATGGCACCTTTTCCTGGAAGATTTGATGAATTACCGACTCAAGACACTAAGAATGCGGCGGTAATGATTTTGATTATGGGGGAGTCTGCCAATCTGTATTTTCCATTGATAAAAAGAAATCCTATCAGCACCCGGGATCCACATAAGGGCCAGGTTAGCTTACCTGGTGGACGACAAGAATTATCTGATTATAATCTACTTTTTACGGCATTGCGTGAAACTCAAGAAGAAATTGGAATTCCTGCCGATCAAATTAAAATAGTTGGTGCATTATCTCCTTTATTTATTCCGGTTAGTAATAATTTAGTTCACCCTTTTATAGGATGGTTTGAGGGGCATGGTACGTTTGTTCCCCAAATATCTGAAGTGTATGATATCATTCCATGTTCATTGGCTCAATTATCAATTGGAAATTTGCGAGCACATCAAGTGATCAATACAAGTTATGCGACTGATCTTAAAGTTCCGGGATTTAACTTGAATGATCATTGGATTTGGGGTGCAACAGCCATGATTTTGGAAGAATTCAATGAAGTGCTGGAACAAGTTAATTATAGACAATCAAGTTAATTGCATGAGCGAATTTGCAGTGCTTATTTGCTTTAATTTGTATATATAACAAGGATCAGTATTACATTTAAGACTAGATGAATTATCTTGGTATTTTGATTATAAATTTACTTCCTTTTTCCAAGATACTTTCTACTTGTAATTGTGCATTTATCTTTTTAAGCATTTCTTTGACTAAATATAAACCCAACCCGCTTCCTCTTTCTCCATTAGTTCCAGGTGTTGATTCATTTTGATTCATTTGTATAAGTTCAAGTTTTTCATTTGATATACCTACGCCATGATCTTCTACAACCAATAAGGTATAATCATCTGATTGAATTGTTTTGATAATGATTTCACTATTTTTAAAACTGAATTTAATTGCATTAGTTATTAAATTTCTTAGTGCTATGGATAATATATCCATGTTTGCTGGAATCATTAATGGTTCAATCTTTTGGATGATTTGAATGTTTTTTTGTTTAGCCTGATAATCAACAACTGAAACTACATCACCAACACATTCTTGGATGGAGACTGGAACAATATTTGCACTTGTATTTTTTATTTGAAGGTTAGCCCAAGTTAAAAGATTATCCAAAAGGTCACCTGTTTGTACAACTGCAGATATGGTTTGGTTTTTAAATAAAAGTTTTTTATCGGCACTAATACTCTCACTATCTGATAACAAAAGGTATGATTTTAAAGTTACTAAAGGATTTCGTAAATCATGGCTAATAATACTAAACAAACGATCTTTGACATGATTTAATGTCAAAAGTTCTTCCTTTTGTCGCTCTACAATATGATTTTTAGATTGTAACTTTTTATAAAATAAAAATAATAACGCCAAGGCTAATAAAATGGAAAAAGCTATTAGAATGAATATATTTCTTTGACTATTGCTTTTAATAAATGCTTTATCTTTTTTGAGAATTTCTGAATTCTTTTTTTCTAACTGATATTCTGATTCCAATTGATTCAATTCATTCAATTTATCGATGGCATAAATACTATCTTTAAGTTGGTAATATTTCTTTAAATAAATACTCTGTGATTTATAATCTTTCATCTGTTCATACAAGTCCATTAGATTTTGATAATTTTCGAGAACTACAAACTTCGCATCAATAGAATTAACATAATCTAAGCTTTTAAAAAATGCTTTTTCTGCCTGATTGTATTTTTTTTGTGCTGCATATATACTCCCTAAATTATTATATACCACCCCCAATTCACTTGGGTTATTGGTATTTTTTTTATACGCTGTCAACGCTCCATTCATGTATTGTAATGCTAGGTCATAGTTGCCTTTCTTCTTATACAATAAGCCTATATTTACATTAGCACCAATAATCAAATCATGTTCTCCTAGTATTTTAGATAGGTTTTTAGATTCCTCTATGCATAAAATGGCGGAGTCAATTTGTTCTTGTTTAAAATAAAAATTTCCAAGTTCAGAATAATAATATCTTAACTCAACAGTGTCTTGCAAATCATTAATGAGTATTTTTGCTTTGTCAAAATACAATCTACCTTTGGGAAAGTTATTGCTTTCTGAATATAAATAGGCAATATCAATAAATGCTTTTGTTAATCTTCTCTTATAGCCTTTTTGTTCGTATATTCTACAAGCATTTAAATAATATTCTAATGCGGAATCAAATTTACCTATATTGAGATAACTGCTCCCAATACTGTATAAATTACTGGCTAAATCATCGGTTCGGTTTAAATTTTCAGATATTTTTTTAGCTGATTCAAAATATATGATAGCCTTTTGAGTATTTATATTAAAATAATAATCCCCAATAGCTCGATTAATATTCAGCTGAGTGGTATCTATTTTTTGATCATCGATCAATTTCAATAAGCTATCTAATTCATTAATGCTTTGACTATATAAAGAATCATTTAGAATAAATGTCAAACTGAAGATCCAGCTTACTAATTGAATTTTCATAAATGTCGTTTTATAGCTTTATTTCCAATAACAGATTCGATGACTTGCTCTCCATAAGTTTTTCCAATATTTAATCTGATTTTATTCAGCATAAGATTATTTGAATCAAGACTTGATATCTTATTTTTATTGACTATATGAGACCGAGATATTCTAATAAAATGACTAGAGGGTAATTGTTTTTCCAAATTTTTTAAACTAACCAGTGCAATTTTTTTTGTGTTATTTTGTAAAAAAATATTTACAAAATCATCCAGGGATTCAATATAAACTACATCATTAAATAGGATTCTGAGATATGCACTATTTTCTCTAATAAAAAAACTTTCTTCTGGTCCCATTTTAAAACCTTCGTGATGTTCATTATTGTGTCTTAATTTTATTAATTGTCTTACCTTGTCAATAGATCTTATAAGTCGTTCAGGAAGGAGTGGTTTGGTTAAGAAATCTACAGCATCCACTTCAAATGCATCCACAGCGTATTCCTTATGAGAACTTACAAAAATAATTAAAGGTAACTTGTTTAAGCTTCTTACCAATTGAATTCCATTTAATAGCGGCATTTCCACATCTGAGATTAAGAGATCTGGGTTCAGATTTTGAATTGCATTACTAGCTGATATGGAGTTATTGTATGCTCCAACACACTCAAGATCAGGAATGTGCAGAAGGTATTGCTGGATGAGCGTTAAGAATAGTTCGTCATCATCTGCAATGATGTAAGTCATTTTATGGGGCATAAGCAAATATACTAAGTTTAAGTCTGAATAATGTTGATAAAAGATTTTTATTTGGTTAATGGATCGTGTTGAATTTAATAATTATTTTATAATATGATGTAAATCAGATATATAAAAATATATATTATTTGTATGTGTTGGAATGACTTTTAAATACACGATAAATAATCAATCGAAATAATGATTCATCTACTCAATCATATCTTTGACCGACTTTATAGAGGGATTTGCCTACTTGTAGTATGATATAAGTTAGACCTAGTTGAAATTTGGGTATCAAAATACTTTAAAATTTGTAAACTAGGTCTTATGAAAAAGTCATTTATTTCTTATGTATCTGCAATTATTTTCTTCTCATGTTTGTGTATTTCTAAAACACGAGCCGATAATTTCGATACCAATAATTTTACCGTAAGTTCTGATCCATGTGCTGGTACTGTTACAGTATCTTTTTGGTTTTTGGATCGTACAGGAACTGAATCAGATTGGTTCAATGATGTTTATTTAGAAATACGAAATAAGAACAATTCTTATAGTGACTTTTTTCAGCTGTTTGAAAAAAATTATCACGATTGTCAGTCTTGCAATAAATTCAAAAATAATTATGAAGGACATGATTGGGAGTGGAAAACTGATTATTCTGGATATTCATGTACAGCAAGCTATGCAGAAATCGGGTCAACAAATCGATTTAAATTTACGGTTGTTTTAAGTAATTTCGATGAGGATGTTTTTGGGGACGATTTGTCTATCAATCTTCATGGAAATTGGCGAGACGGAAATGGCGCCGATGATCCCGTAAATCTTTTTAAAACAACTTCAAGTACTACAATTCCTGATCCAACAGGTTTGACAGCCCAATCTTATTGTGATAGAGTAGAATTATCTTGGAATAGCGATAATAATTGGGATTGTAATACTACCGTTTGGAAAAATATTATTTATAAAAATAATCAATGGCTAACATCAGTTGGAAAAGCTGAATCCTATATCGATTATTCTGGATCTCCAGGTACCCCAGCTACTTATAAAATAATTGCACAATGGAATCCTTCAAACAATGGAAGAGAAGTATTTTCAAATTCTTCTAATGAGGTTCAAGCAGGAAAATTAGCACTTCCACCTGCTCCAGAGAATTTAGTTTTCATTTCAAACCCCGAGCCATGCGATACTGTAATTGGAATATCGTGGGACTCTCCGACTTTTCAACCAGATTCTTTTGAAATTTGGAGAAAGAAGAATATTATTTCTATTCCATCTCCTACTTATAAATTGGTGGCAACAATAGGTGGCCAGGAAGATTTATATCTAGATTCCATAAATTTACTTCCGAACACTACATATTTTTATAAAATTAAAGCAAAGAGCGATTGTGGTTTATCTGAATATAGCAATTCAGTGTTGAGTGGGAAGGCGAAATTCGAACCCATACAGCCTTCAAATCTTGCTGTTGTTTCTTCAGGGAATCATTTTTTAATAACCTGGGACGACAATTCAAGTGATGAATCAGAGTTTATTCTAACTAGAGATGGTGGCACCCAAAAGATAATTACACTTCCTCCAAATTCCAAATCCTATGAAGACTCTGATGTTACTTTTTGTCAAACGTATACATATTCAATTATTTCCAAAAATAGCTGCTTTACAAACGTTCAAGCTGACGAACGTATAGAAGCATTATTAGAATATGATATCTCACAAACATTTACTTCCCAGTCTTTAAATGCTTCAAAAGGATATTTCCCGGATAAAGTAGTATTGGAATGGTCTTATAATTTTGGGAGTAATCTAGATGGAGTAAAAATATTTAGGAGAAGATTACAGGATACTGGATTCATCCAAATTGCATCTGAAACCAGTGGATCTAATATTTTTATTGATTTGTATGCTGAAGCTGGCCAGCTTTATGAATATAAAATTTATGGTGAACGACAATGCGAAAATGTAACTTTAAATTCTAATGAAGCATACTCTATAGGATTCAGATCCAAGGCCGGAATTGTAACAGGTCAAGTTACTTATGGTGGTGGAACTGCGGTAGAAAATGTTCAGATCATAGCTAACAGTACATCTGGGGGATCTAATCAATCTCTTCTGTTCACTGGTAATGGAAAGTTGTCCATCGATAATAATTCTGAATTAAATATCGACTCTGTTTTTTTATTTGAATGTTGGTTAAAACCTACAGATTATAATCGAAATTTTTACGTCTTTCATAAATCAAATAGTTATATTTTTAGACATTACAATTCAGGAAATAAATACAGGTTCGAAGGAGGCGCTGGAGGTTCATCAATGGATATTCCAGAGGATAGCATCCCGCTCAAAAAATTTAGTCATTTAGCAGTTCAATTACGAGGTGACAGTATTGAGATTTATATTAATGGTGATCTGATCTCCACTTCGTTTTTTAGTAATACGATTCCGACAAACACACAGGATATTGAGATAGGAGAAGATTTTAAAGGTTATATATCCGAAATTAGATTTTGGAATATCAGCAAATCTTCAAATAAAATCAAACAAGATTATTTAAGATATTTGTCGGGTACTGAAGTAGGATTACGATATTATTTCAGAACGAATGAAAGCATAGGTAATTGGTTATATGATATATCAAATTATAATAATGTATATAATAAAAATCATGCTGTATTTAGTAATAATGGGGTTTCTTGGTCAACAGATGGGCCATCAAATGAACAGTTAGGAATTTTAAGTTATACAGATCAAATGGGAAATTATATTTTGAATATTCCTTTTAAAAGTGCCGGGGAAATTTTTGTATTAACGCCATCCTATTTGACTCATCAATTTAATCCTTCAACTAGGGCATTATTTATAGGAGATGGAGCTTTAATACACAATTCTATTAATTTTGTAGATCAGTCATCTTTCCCAATTAGTGGTTTCGTCAATTATTTAAACAAGGATTCTTCCATAGGATGTCCAGTAGAAAATGCTTCGATTTATTTAGATGGGCAGGCCATAATTTCTAATGGCACAGTAGCTAAAACTGATGAAAACGGAAGTTTTAATGTACATATTCCTATAGGTGATCATGTGATTACTGTTGAACAAGCTGGTCATATTTATTCAGTGAATAGATTTCCTGAAATAGGAACTTATAATTTTCAAGGTCCAGTGAATGGTTTACAATTCAAAGATATAACAACTGTAAAAGTTGTTGGTCGTGTAGTAGGAGGACTGCGTGAGGCTAACAAAATCCCAGCGTTGGCTAAATCAAAAAATAATATTGGTGTTGCGAAACTTATATTTAAATCTCAAATAAAAAATGGTTGTAGAAGTGATACCATTTTTACTACAGATACTACTGGTGAGTATATTATTTATTTACCACCTTTGCAATACATTCCAACGGTTGAAATTGTAAACAATCCTACTATAAATTTCGGTACTTTGGATTTAGTAGATCTTACAAATACTACTTCGGAAATTACAAAAATTGATTCAATGTTTGATTTTGATGGCGATTTTATTCCCACTAGCCCAACTATTAGTTTTAATAAACAGCTAGATTATATTTTTATTTCAGACCAACCTAAAATTTCTGTATTAGACCCTGATGGTATCCATACCTTTATTGGAGATACGAGTTATGTGGATGAGTCTGGGAATGAAAGAAATTTGCGGAGCATGCCATTTAAATGGCCTGTGTTTCATCAAGGTGATGACGATCATTTCTATAGATGTCTTATTAAAGTATACGAAGAATACACTAATTTAGATAATAACAAAAAAGACAGTGTGCCAGTAACCAATGCAAAACTAAAAATCACCAATGAGTTGGCTGATATTCCTAGTGTTGAATTGGAAACATCAGCATTTAATACACTAGATTCAATTACGACATTGATTTATACATTTAAACCTGGTACGCCAAACTTTAATACCAATTCATCATTTCCAGATTATGACTTCACGGGTAAACTTCAAATGGAATTGGAATATCCAAATGGAACAATTATTCCGTGGTTACCATTGTCAAGTGGGGACCATTTATATAGATATTATTTATTAGGAACAATTTCTAACGGTGCACAATTTGTAACTGAAGGACCTCAGGTTCCAGAATATGTATTGCGTGATCCGCCTGGTACAGAGAGTTCCGCTAAAAGATCCATTGAAACAAAGCGTGTAGAAAAATCAACTTGGAAATGGGATATTGGATCGGAAGTACATGTAAGTGATAACTTATATCTAGGAGCACATTTTTCTATAGGAATTGGTGTTGAAACAACCACGGAAATTAATAATGAGGTTGAAGGAGGATTCAAAGCTTCAATAAATGGTGGTCGTAATGGAAGTCAATCTGTGGAAACTGTAAATACCAAGGAATGGTCTACATATGCTGGAACCGGAATATCTCCAGGTTCAAATAGTGATTTATATATTGGTAAATCAAAAAATATTCAATTCGGTATATCAGAAGAACTTACCATTATACCTAATTCCTATTTAGATTCCATTGAATCCATAGGGAACATAAACACTCCGGGTCCAGGATTTACATTTGGTAAGAAATATGGTTTATCTATTGTGCCCGGTGGTTATGAAACTCACTTTATATTTAATGAATATGACATAAAAAATTTGATCATTCCAAATCTAAAGAATTTGAGAAATATATATTTACAAACAAATTCAAAATATACTTCTCATTTATCAATTACCGATGAAAATTATGGAAAAAATAATGATGATGAAATTTTTGGTTCTAATGCTTCTACTGATTCTCCAAATATATATGATATTGAAGATCTTTCAGGTCCTAGTTATACATTAGATTTAGGTTCATCTCCATCTATATTTACTTTGTATAATTTTTTAGATTCTGTGAGATATTTCAATAACCAAATTAAACAATGGGAACATGCAATATTCCTGAATGAATGGGAAAAAGTAAATATTGGAAACAAAATTGTAAGAGATAGCTTAGAGGAATTGGAATTGCAACATTTGTTTAAAGAATATGAATCTGTGATTTCAGGATATTCTGCAGCTGTTATTGCAAATACAGCAGGGGGAATTTTGGTTGCATATGGCTTAATAGCAACGCCAATACCTGGTAGCGCTCTTGGGGGATATGCAACTTTTGCTGTTACTACGGCAACTTCAATTACTGTCGCTGAGCTAGCTGAGGAATTTGAAACATACCTTTCTAAAAAGCAGCGAATTATTGATAAATTTAATTCCTTTGAGGCACCAACGAATTATACCCTAACAGGCGGAACTAATATCACTTCAACTGAATCTCATAGTGCAGCGATTGAAGTAAACAACACGATTGAATATGGAATAAGTGCAGAACTAAAAATTACAGCTGATAATAAGGTCAATAATAATGGCTATGGATTGGAAAAAGGAATTGAAGTCAATTATTCCAGTGGCCGAGAATGGGGACATGAAGATTCAGAAGCTGAAACAGTTGAGTTTAGTTTAAATGATCCTGATATTGGGGATTTATATTCAGTAGATGTTTATCCATCTATGTTAGGTTGGGGACCCATTTTCAAAAACAAACCCGGTGGTGCAACGTCTTGTCCCTACGAACCGGAGCAGGTTACTGAGTATTATAATCCCGGTACAGAATATAGCAGTAGAACTTTACAAATAGATAAACCTGAAATGTCGGTAAGTCCTACTAAATTATCAAACATTCCTTCTAATGAGGCTGCGGTATTTAATTTAACCATTCATAACAAATCAGAAATTGGATATACAATGGGATATGATATTAGTTTAGTGGGTCAGTCAAATCCATTTGGAGCCATTGTAAAAATTGATGGATTTTCTAGTGCATCAGTTGTAGTCGCGGGTGGAACATCTATAAATAAAGTTCTGACTATTGAAAAAGGACCTGGTCCCACTTATAATTATGATAGTTTAAAAATTGTAGTTCATTCCCAATGTCAATATACAGGTGGAGCAGGTTTTATTTCTGATATTGAGTATCCAATTTATGTATCTGCACATTTCTTGCCATCGTGTACAGATACTAGAATATCAACTCCAAGTAATTTATGGGTGTTGAATAATTCATTCAATGATACCCTGCCAATTGCTATCGTTGATTACAATATCAATTATTTTGATTTAGAAAATCTGAGATTGGATTATAGACCAACGAATCAATCTCAATGGATAGGTTTGCAGACTTTTCATAAGGACACTTCAGGGATGAATGATCCTATGGCTAAGCCAATTCCTCAAGATAAAAGTTTTACATTATATGATTGGGACGTTAACCAATTAACAGATGGTAATTATGACTTGCGAGTTGTGTCTAATTGTGATCTCGCAGATAAGAATTCTGATATTCACACTGGTGTCATTGATCGCATCAATCCACATCCATTTGGAAATCCAACTCCGGCGGATGGTATTTTGTCACCCAATGATGAGATCTCCATTAAGTTTAATGAACCCATTGATTTAGGTTCAATTAATCAAGCTACGAACTTTGATATTCGAGGTGTACTAAATAATTCTACAGTGGATCATAATATATCACTTTCATTTGATGGAGTAAATGATTTTGCAGAAATTCCTACTGGGGTTCCATTGGATAATCGAAGTTTTACGATTGAGTTTTCAGTACTTAGAGATGTTTTAGGAGAGCAGGCTATTCTTTGTCAAGGAATTGATTCATTAGATCAAATCTATATAGGTTTTGATGCCAATAATAAATTAGTTTTTAAAATCAATAATAATACGATTACATCGGTCATCCGTCCATTTAACACGGTTGGCAAATGGCATAATATCGCCATCAGTTATGATGTTAAAAATGATCAAGTTCAATTTTATGAGGCCAGTAGTACTACAACAGCTGCATTAATTAATTCAGGCGCAACGACCATTGTGCCAAAATATATAGGCAACATGCCTATGGAAATTGGAAAAAAAGCTGGGACAAATAATAAATTCTTTAATGGAAATATACATGACTTACGTATTTGGAATTCGACAAGAACCTTAGCACAATTTAGTGCTGATAAATCTAAATTGCTAAATGGAAATGAATCAGGACTGATGTATCATTGGCTAATGGATGAAGCATTTGGAAATGTTGCAGCAGATCATGCCAGGCATTTAGATGCTTTCATTGATGGAGCAACCTGGCAATTGACGCCTAATGGTAAATCTGCAAATTTCCAATCCTCATCGAATCAATATTTAAAATATAAAACCGGAAATGTAGTCGTAACCGATGAAATGGATTTCACTGTGGAGTTTTGGTTCAAGGCTGGTACTTCTGGAAATCGGTGCTTTTTTTCAAATGGTACTGGTACGGGTTTGTCATCGGATTCATTATATTCATGGAACATAGAAAAAGAAGATACTTTTATTAGAATAAAACATCATGGATTTAATTTTCAAGCTACGAATAAATCTTACTTCGATAACAATTGGCATCATTTTGCCTTGATCATGCAAAGGACTGGAAATTTATCTGTATATATGGATGGAAATATTGAAAGTGCGATGCCTTCAGAAAATGTAGCTCAATTAGGTGGCCCAGCAATGTTCATAGGTGCAAGGGGATTTCAAAACGGTCCAACTGATAGTTTGAGTAAATATTTCAATGGACAAATAGATGAATTCAGATTTTGGAATTTGGCCCGAACTTTTGAACAATTGAATCGTGATAAAGTCAATCGTATGACGGGTGATGAATTGGGCTTACAAGTTTATCTTCCATTTGAATCGTATTCCGTAGATCCAACAGGTGTAAAAATATTGACAGGTACTTTTACCGATCAATCATTATTGATAGATTCCACTCAAGTAAGCACCGCAACATTTTCAAATACTACGCCAACGATTAAATTACAAAGGCCCGTTCAAAGTATTGATTTTAATTATTCAGTAAATAATGATCAAATCATCTTAACACCTACTACTTCTCAGGAATTAATTGAGAATGTGACATTAGATGTTACCGTAAAAGGCATTAAAGATTTACATGGAAATTTTATGCAATCGCCAAAAACATGGATTGCATATATAGATAAGAATCAAGTTGTATGGCAAGACGAATTATATAAATTCTCCATATTCAAAGGTGAACAACTGAATTTCAAATCAGCAATTTATAACAGAGGAGGCGCCGCTAAAAAGTTTAATATTACAGATATTCCATCATGGCTTATAGCATCACCATCTTCTGGAGTTATAGCACCAAATAGTGTGATAGAAATAAATTTTAGTGTAGATCAAACGATTAATCTTGGACAGTATAATATTAATTTGGGATTGTTAACGGATTTTAACTTCAAAGAAAAATTAATGATTGATCTTAAGGTTAATGCTAATGAACCGGATTGGAAAGTCAATAAAACACAATTTGAAAATAGTATGAATTTTGTCGGCATACTTAAAATCAATAGTTTGAATTCGACCGATGTACGAGATAAAATTGCAGCTTTTATTGGTCAGGAAGTTCGAGGTGTTGCTCAGTTAGAATATGTTTCTAAAATAGATGCTTATCGAGTATTCTTAACGGTGCATAGTAATACTGACGAAGCTATTAGCTTCAAAATATGGGATGCCAGTTCTGGAAAAATATATTCGGATGTATTTCCAACAAGCTATAGTTTTCTAAGTAATGATATAAAAGGTAGTTTGAATAATCCAATTATTTTTGAAGCATCTAGTGTCATCTCGTATGAAATACCAGTGTATACAGGATGGAACTGGGTATCTTTTTTTCTTGACACTCCGGTCTATGGTGATACAAGTTTAAAAGCTAAGTTAGCTTCGGTTGCAGATACTACAACACAATTAAAAAGGGACATCGGTTTTATTACATACAATGGTTCCAATTGGGTAGGTTCTGCGTTTACTAGCCTTTCACCATTATATTTATATAAGCTTAAGAAAACAACAAATGATACACTTATAATTAGAGGAACAGTTCCAAATCCTTCTAGTAAAACCATCACTTTAACACCTGTATGGAATTGGATAGGATATGTCTCCATACGTAATCAGGAAATCAATGCGGCATTAGCAGCCTTGACACCAACTGTAGGTGATATCATTAAGAATAAGTATAGTTTTGCCACTTACAATGGTGTGAGTCAAGGATGGATAGGTAGTCTTAAAACATTAATACCAGGAGAAGGATTTATGTATAAATCATTAGCAGCTATTAATAAAACATTCACTTGGCCATTTGTTGGAATGTTCGAAAATGCAAATAAAACAGCTACTAGAACTGAACAAGATCCTTATTGGAAGACAGATCATTGGGCATACAATTCCAATATGACCATCATCGCAGATGTGGAGAATCCGTGTGGTTTTGATTTTTCAAAAGAGAATTATGGACTAGGGTTTAAGGATCGTTTAGGAAATTGGAGAGGGAAGAATCCAATTACTAAGATTGGAGGAAATGATTACAACTTTTTGACCCTGGCTGGAGATGAACCTGATACATTGTCGTGTTATCTTATAGATAAAGCTAATCATCAGATTTATGATTTACATAGCAAACTGAATTTTACGTCAAATGCAATATTGGGTAATATGGATCTTCCATATCGGATCGTACTTAGTTCTGAATTATGTAAAATAGTAAAGAATGAAGAATTGGGAGAACGAATCATAGTAAATCCCGTGGTTTTCTCAAATGAAGTTTCTGTAAATGTCTTAATAAAACAAAACGATGCTAAAGCGCAAATTAAGTTGATCGATGTGTTGGGGAAGACATTGTTTGTAAAAGAGATTGAACTTATGGAAGGGAATCAAAATATTCCAATTCATTTTGGTTATCTCAATCTACATCCGGCTATGTACTTTTTAGAATTGCATACGAATGGAAAAGTATTTACTCAAAAATTGATTAAGTCCAAATAACTTAAACGGGTGCTAATCTTTATAAACTGGTTTTTGTTTTTAATGATTAACACCTGTTTTTATTTTCTTCAAATGTTCTATAATCAAGGGACTTTTTGCCTCAAGGTAATAAGCATATAAACAATGAATATTTTTATTTTATTTCAAATTTGAATATGAAAAGTAAAATTTATAACAAAGGAATTTTATATATAATCGTGGCTTTTCAATGTGCAATAAACATCCATGCGCAACCAGCTTGGCACATTAATCCAAATGATTTTGAATACAACATGACGGTAACCAGTATGGCCTATATTCCATGCTCATACACTATGGATCCAAGAGATCAGGTTGGTGCTTTTGTAAATGGAGAACTGAGAGGAGTAGGTTATTTCGATGTGTTGGATCAAGATAAGTATTATTGTTTTTTGGTCATTTATGATTCCTTATATTCTGGAAATGTAGTTCAATTCAAATTGTATGATGCATCCGAAGATACGATTTACGATGCATTGGATAAAATGACCTTTACAGACAATAAAATAGTAGGAAGTAGCTCGAATCCATTTGTATTTCAGCTTGAAAGTCTAATCAATGAACTGCAATTTAGTATAGATAGCTTTTCTAGATTTAGCCCCAGTGGAACGAAACTGGCATCTATGTTTTTGGTAAATCTTAAAAAAGATACTGTTCTAGCTAATTTTAGTTTTGTGGACGACTCGTTCGGATTAAATAATAATTTATTTGAAATTCAAGGCAATGAATTATTTCTATCTAAAGATATTAGTCATATAGGTCAAAATGAACTATATATTCATATTATTGGGAAAAGCAAAAATGAATGTTCAATTGATCGAAAAGTAAAAATAAAGATTACGAATCATACGGTACAAACTTCTTCAATTGGAAACTTATTATCCATTAAAATTTTTCCAAACCCGGTTGATAATGACCTTTTTATTGAAACTGAGATCTCCTTTGATTTTATACAAATTTTTGATCCATTAGGTAAATGTATTAAGCAATTACCTAATAATATTGAAAATTCGGTAGATTTGACCCTGTTAACACCAGGAATATATTATATCAATTTATTAAAGGAAAATAAACTTGTGGGAAATGCAAAAATCATACATAAATAATATCTAGATCATGTCAAAAAAATTAGGATATTTTTTCGACATTTTATTTTACTACGGATATAGATGAGAATTGTTATCCATCTAAGGGTATGAAATCATAATTGTTATAGAGCCATCTTTTCATACCTTTTATTCCTGATTATTTAATTATAGATTAACTTTAATTTTTCGAGTTGTAAAATTTTAATGCCATCTGAATCCAGCTGAATTAATTTTTCATCTTTAAATTCGGTTAATGTTCGGATTAATGTTTCTTTAGCGACACCACAATATGAGGCAAGATCTTCTCGACCAATGTTAATGATAGTTGGGTTAAATTGTTTAGAAAGTTCTACAATATGATAAGCTATTTTTTCTCTAACATTTCCATAGGAATTGATGGCTAATCTAAATGTAAATTCTTTAGTTAATGAAAAAGTAAATTGAAGAAAGGACATTAATAAATTGTCTTTAAGTATTATGTCTTCAAGTGTCTTTTTAGGTATCATTTTTATGACAACAGGTTCGATTACTTCAGCGTACCCATTATGATTGTTTTGAAATAAATAATGTATTCCAACAAAGCCTGAAGATTGATAAAGTTCAAGTACCAATTCTTTTCCTCCTATGGTTTCTAGGGCCTCTTTGATAATTCCAGATTGAATGAAATATATATGGTTAACACGGTCACTATCATTCCATAATCTAGTTTTTTTTCCGTAACTTTTGGTTTGAGATTCTTGAATTAAGTTGGCGATTTTTGGGTGTTTTTCAAATTCTTTAATGGATAACGTATTCAATATTTGTTTTGAAGTTCGAGAAGCATCAAGCTCTTTATATTTTTTTAATTTATTTTCTACTATTTGTAATAAATCAGAATCCTCAAACGGCTTAACCAAATAATCTTCTGCACCAAGATTCATACCTTTTCGAAAATCTTCTTTTTCAGATTTTGCAGTAAGAAAAATAAAAGGTAAATGTTTAAGAGATTCATCTTGTTGAATGATTTTAAGTACGCCAAAACCATCTAGGTTGGGCATCATAATATCACAAAGAATGATATCCGGCCGAAATTGGCGGGCATATTGAATGCCAATCAGACCATCTTCCGCTGATTTGACTTCATATTCTGCTAATTCCAGTATCTCTGTCAGGTTTTCTCTCATTTCTCCATTGTCTTCAATGAGTAGAATTTTTGATTTACTTTGCATTTATTGGTATTTTAACATGAAAGCTTGTGCCTAAATTTTCTTTAGAATGGAATGATAAATTTCCATGAATGGCTTCAAGATATTTCTTTACAATATTAAGGCCTAGTCCTGTTCCTTGAATATTAAGAACGTTAGAGCCTCTATAAAAAATATCATAAATAAATTTTTGTTCTTTTTCGGGAATTCCAATACCATGATCTACAACATCTATAATGTAATGATCTTTTTCTTCATTTATATTAATATCAATTATAGCACCTTCTGATGAATATTTAATGGCATTAGTAATAAGATTATTAAGAATGTGTCTTATGCAAGTTTTATCAGAATTCAAATTAAATTCCAATATTTTATCGTAATTCAAATTTAATATTTGATTGTTTTTTTTAATAAATTCAAAACCATCAATAATATCCTGTAACAATTCAGACAACGAAAAATATTCTAGTTTTATCTCATATCGACCTTCTTCAATTCGAGTTAAATTTAAGAATTCGTTTAATATCCCGTTGAGATAATGAATGTTGTTTTTGATTTTGCCGATATGTTTTTTTCTTTTCTCTAAAGTTTCTAAATCTTCATATTTATCTATTAGATTTATAGAGCTTAAAATATTGGCAAGTGGTGTTCTAAATTCGTGCGATGCGATTGAAACAAATCTTGATTTTAATTGATTAATGTCTCGTTCTTTTTCTAAAGCATTGATCAGGTTAATTTCATTTTCTTTAAGTTTATTTTCGACTATTTTACGTTGGCCAATTTCGATTTCTAGAATGTTATTTGCATTACTTAATTGGTTAATACTGTCTTGCAGCTGTTTTGTTCTGGAGTTTACTAGATTTTCAAGTGATTTATTGAGTACTTGTAATTTTTCTTCAATTTGTTTTTGTTCTGTCAGATCATGAATAACTCCGGTAAAGAATGTTTCTTCATGAATAATAAACTTACTAACGGCTATTCTCAATGGAATAGTCATGCCTTGTTTAGTCAGTCCATTAATTTCACGACCTTTACCCATTATTTTTTTTGGGTGAGGTCCCACATGATTTAAAAGATAATGATCGTGTACACTTTTATCATGTTCAGGCATTAACATATTGATTTTTTGATGTATTAAATCAATTTCATCATATCCAAAGAGATTACAAGCACTTTCATTTGCAAGTACTATTAAGCCTTTTGTATCAATAATGATGATTCCATCAATGGCAGTGTCCAAGATAGATTTAAAAAAACTTTTATCGTGATCTGTTTGTTGGAATTGATGTAGCATGTATTGAATTTGAGCACTATCAATTAAATTGATGACAAAGATCATGAAATAACAGTTAATTCTTATTGAATTTTGTAAAAATTATTAATATGAATGTAAAAGAACCAATTAGCACTATTATGACTAAACATTTAGTCACTTTAACGCCTGAGGATAACCTTATGGAAGTTAAAAACATATTTCAAAACAATGCAATTCACCACATTCCTGTGGTCCATTTTAGGGATTTAGTTGGATTGATTAGCAAGTCTGACTTTTTGTTATATGCAAACTCGATATCTGATAGTTCCAATATTGAAATCCAGGAGGATCAGAAGCTTAAGTTTACTAAAGTTAAGCAGATTATGGTAACCAGACTTGGTAAGCTTGAGCCGGAGGATCGGATTGAAGTAGCTATTGATGTATTTTTAAAGAATTATTTTCATTGTCTTCCGGTTGTAAAAGATGGAGAATTAATGGGATTGGTAACACCTTTTGATATTTTGAGACAGTTATAAAGCAGACTAGTTAAATGTATATCTCTTAGATGTTATTGATTACTATCATGATTCTTTATGATGAGCGTCATTTGAATGTTAAGTACAATATGTTAACTTCGTTAAAAATAAATACAAATGAAACCGTTTAATGTAATATTATGTCCCTATGATTTTTCCAATTTTGCTGATAAAGCTTTGGATTATGCTGTAAGGCTCACGCTGTCTAGTGGTCAGAGATTGGCTTTAGTAAATGTTATTGTTAACCCATTTTTGTTTGAGGGGGGAAGTCCGGTACTCAATAATAATTTGTTGGCATTGGATTTACTGCAACAGATTAAAGATGAGGAGAACGCCAAATTAAATGAACTTAAGGTAAAATTGCAACACGATCACCCAACATTGGAGGTGGAATATATCTTAGAGGAGAATAATGACGTAGAGGCGTGTATTCTTGCAGCTCAAACAAAGACAAAAGCTGATCTTATAGTTATGGGGTCTCATGGCCGCAAGGGAATAAAACGTGTACTTCTCGGAAGTGTAGCTGAGGGTGTACTTAGAAATGCAACATGCCCTGTATTAATTGTGAAATAATTTTTTAATTCATTTAAATTTATTAATTATGAGTAACTTAATCAGATTTAAAAACAGATTTCCGTATTTTAGCAATTTTCCGGTTTGGAATGATGATTTTTTTGATAGGGATTTATTTTCTTCCAAAGAATTATCATTTCCACCCGTAAATGTTTTGGAGTCCATTAAACATTATACCTTGGAGATGGCCGTTCCTGGAAAAGCTAAAGGTGATTTTAAAATTGAGGTCGACGACAATAATGTAATGACCATATCTTTAGAAAGTAAGAGTGAAAAAAAGGAGGAAGAATCTAAGGAAGTGAAAAGAATGGAATTTAATTATTCATCCTTTTCTAGAAGTTTTTCATTGCCTTCTATGATTGACAAGGCGCACATCACAGGAGCATATGAAAATGGTATATTAACAATAAACCTTCCAAAGTTAGAAGAAAGCGCTAAGACCAATTCAGTTAAAATCAATATTTCTTAATTTTAACGTCATTGGGCAATTCATTCTGATTGCAAACTTGCTGGTAAATGTTTAGGAAATAAGGCATATTTACTCAGCGTAAATGGGAATTTGATTTAGAAGAAGTTTTAAATGTAAGGCAACATTTAAGACTTTTTCTTTTTTATAATTTAATTTTCAGATGCTTAGGTTGTCAAATAATTCGGTTACTACAATACATCACAGCCGAGTGGGTAGGTATATTAAGAAGACCTTTTTGAATTAGATGTTGAGTATGTTGGGAAGGGTATCTTTTTTTGTTCTTATATTGGTGGGTTGGGATCATTTCTTTTTATGCTTTCCATTTCTTGATAAAATGATTCCGCCTCATCATTTTGTTTGGCAAAAGTCCAATCATCAGTTACTGTTGTTTCGATCCATACATTTCCAGATTTACGAAATACCTGAATGTATAATCCAAATATTTCCTGGAATTGTCTTTCAAGTTGTGCTACAGTTGTTTCAGGTTCAAGCTCTATGGTTCCTTCGTTATGTTTCTTTCGACAATCTTTTAATTGTAGGTTCGCTGGAATTAAATTCTCTTTCCTTGATCCAACATGAATATCATGAGGTTGACTAAAGAATTCTATTTTTAGAAAGGGATATTTTTTTGAAAATTGATCTTGAATTTCAAAGATTGAGATCGTGTCATTGATGATTAATTTCATAAGTCATAATTTTATTCGTGATTGACCAATAAAGGAAGGTCAAAATGGAAAGCTAAATCTTTGCTCGCACTATTAATAAAAAGTTGAGCGAATATATTATGTTTTCTTGGAAAAATAGTTAATAAATCAATCTCATGGGTTTGTGTTTTAATGAACTTTTCAATGCCAGAAATTAAATCTGAATTTGTAATTGTATGATACGATGTATTCGAATTTACTAAAGAAGGCTTTAAATATTTAGCTTCAAGCATTTCATTCATTTGAGTTAATTCCTCTGCTTTATCTGTAATATTCAAAACATGAATATGTGAATGGAAGAAGTGACTCAAATCAACCAAGGGTTTTAAAGCCTGATTGTTTTCAAACGGTATCATATCATAGCTAAATAATATATGTTTGAATCCCTTAAATTCATTATGTTTATGTACGCCAAGTACAGGTATTTCTGACTTAGAAAATAGTTTTGCTGTAGTACTTCCCAAAATATGACGAGCTACAAAACCAAGTCCTTGAAGTCCCATGATGATTAAGTCATATGAATGGTTTTTGGAATATTCCTTGATTTCCTCGAACGGAATTCCGGAAATGCAAACAGCCTCGATATGTTGAACCTGGGGGTTGTATTGCTTAATTTCTTTGATAATAAGTTCTAATTCTGCAAGATGTGCTTTTTTAATTCCATCTATTTCTTCCTGATCAGGGATATAGACGTAAGAATCAGAAACAGACACAGGTATTTGAAAAACATGCAGGATACTGATTTCTGCACCTAACGCCACAGCTAAATCCGCACCATATTTCAAGGCATTTTTGGAGGTTTCCGAAAAGTCGATAGGAATTAGAAATTTTTTCATCTACATACCATTTTATAAGTTATAAATAGGTAGGACACAAAGTTAGAAAGTGCCTACATAAGAAGAGATGATGATGATCATATCTCATAATGACAAATATCAAGAATGTAACAAGGAGTCCATAAAAATGGTTCCAAGTCACAATTTAAGCTTTTGAAGCTTTTGATGACTATTATATTTAGACTGACCAAAAATGTTAGATTTTAAACTTTAGCCAAGTTTTAATTGCCTGGTTAATCTACTATACATATCAAACTTAATATTATATAAATTGGGTTTTATAATATTCTAATGTTTAATGAATTGAAACCGCATTAATGGATCTGGTATATCCTCATATTGAAGTGATTAAATTGAATGATATCAAGCATTGAATTTCCTAAACGTATTTCTAATCCAAGAATATATTGTATCGCCATAATCAATTAATCTATGAATACGATTCACCTCATACTTATAAGTCGTAAATGTTTATGGGTTGACCTGTGGGTTGTAAATAGTTTAATAGGGAGTAAAATTCTTATAAGAAGAAAATAATATCTTTTATTACATTTAATGTGTAAGTTGAGTAGTTGAATTCATTTACATTTGTGACATGATTGCAATACAAGATAAATTGGTTAGTGAAGACATATTGGATCATTATTTTTTATGCAAACTTGATGCCTGTAAGGGCGCGTGTTGCTGGGAAGGTGATTTGGGTGCTCCTTTAGATTTGAGTGAATTGAAGATCATTGATCAAGTTTTACCTATTGTTAAAACTTATCTTTCTGAGGAATCTATACATAGGATTGAAACGCATGGTGCGTATGAAAACTATGAAGATCAGGATTCTTATAGTACCCAATTATTAGCTCATGGTCCATGTGTATTCATGACAACTGATGATAAACGAATAGCAGGATGTGCTTTTGAACAAGCCTTTCGGGATGGAAAAACGGATTTTAAAAAGCCGATATCTTGTCATTTATATCCAATTCGTGTTATTGAAAGACCGGAACAAGGATTTACAGCAGTTAACTATGATCGATGGGATATTTGTAATCCTGCGTGCCAGGAAGGAAAAGATAAACAATTACCGTTGTATCAATTTTTAAAGGAAGCTATCATCAGAAAATTCGGTGAAGCTTTTTATGAAGAATTATGTTCTGCAGCTGATTATGTTAAAGCTAATCCTAATTCCTGACTCTTCAATTAAGATAACAGATACATCTATCGACTAATTGTATTATTTTAGCGCTCTAAATTTATAAGTATGCAATTCATTACACGAGGTTTTAAGTTTGGTTTATGGGTCATAGTTATTGTGGCGTCTTTAATGAACAATGAAGTGAGTGCCCAAAACTGGTCATTAAAAGGTTCTGTTATGGCTTCTGTTGAGATTAACGAAACAAAACCCTCCATACTTTTAAAATGGTCACCGGAAAGCACAGCAACTAAATACACCATTTATAGAAAATTGAAAGATGCCAAAGCCTGGGGTTCTCTTAAAGCTACATTAGCTGGTACAGAAGTATCTTATTTAGATACGACCGTTCAAATTGGTCAAACTTACGAATATAGAATTACCAGGGCTGCATCAGATATCCCTGCAAATGGTTATTTGTATGCCGCTATTAAAGGTCCAGCAATTGAATCAAAAAATGCTGTTCTCTTATTAATTGATAGCCGAATTCAAGATAGTCTGAAAACTTCAATCAATAGACTAAAAAATGATTTATACAATGAAGGATGGGATGTAATGCAAGTAATTGTTGATAAAAAAGCAACAGTTCCTCAAGTGAAGGATTTAATTTTAAATCAAAAAGCTTTAAATCCTAAACTGAAAACCTTGTTCATTATCGGTCATGTGATCGTCCCATACGCTGGAAATGATGCCTACGATGGACATCCGGATCATATTGGTGCATGGCCAGCTGATTCTTATTATGCAGATTTGGATGGCACATGGACTGATGATTCTGTTGATAATACGGATGCCGGAAGAACAGAAAATAAAAATTCTATAGGTGATGGTAAATTTGATCAGGCTTATATTCCTTCTGATTTAGAATTAGAAGTTGGAAGAGTTGATTTTTTTAATATGCCTGCTTTTTCAAAAAATGAAATTCAATTATTAAGACAATATTTTGACAAGGACCATAAGTTTAGAACTGGTCAAATCAAAGCAAGACGCAGGGGTGTTGTTTTGGATAACTTTAATTTTCAAAATGAAGGATTTGCTCAAAGTGGATATCGAGCCTGTTCGGCTTTTTTTGGACCTGATAGTACATCAACCGCAGACTATAGAACATCATTATTAAATGGTTCTTATTTGTGGTCTTATGGTGCTGGTGGAGGTTGGTATGAAGGCGCTGGTGGGATTTCTACTACCCAAAACATGGCGGTAGATTCACTACAGGGAATTTTTACTTTTTTATTCGGCAGTTATTTTGGAGATTGGGATAGTCCTAATAATTTCATGCGTTCAGCTTTAGGAAGTGGTACCATTCTAACATGCGCCTGGGCTGGAAGACCGGGATGGCAAATGCAACATATGGCAATGGGAGAACATATTGGGTTTAGTTCTTTGTTAAGTCAGAATAATAATACCTTATATATTAATAGTCCTAATGGAAGACGTGGAGTTCATGCTGCTTTAATGGGTGATCCTACTTTAGTCATGTATCCTATGTTGCCTGTAAGTAATCTTACTATTAATGAAGTAGCAGGTTTAGTTGAATTGAATTGGGGTGCTTCTCCTGATGCCTCTGAGGGTTATTTGATTCAAAGAAAAAAATCTAATGAATCTACTTTTCAAACCATTGCTAGAAATGTTGTGGGTTTAAAATATTTAGATAAATGTTTAAATAAGGACACGACCTATGAATATAGAGTTTGTGCCACAAAATTGGAAAAAAATGCCAGCGGTAGTTTTTACAATGTTTCGGCTGGACTTATAAACAGTATAACGATAACTCACCCAGATCTTGCCATAGATTCGATTATGACTAAAGATGAGAATGCAGGATTTAACCAGGGTAAATTTCTAGGAGCCCAAGTAAGTGGTGGAACTGCGCCATTTACCTATACTATTAAAGGTAATTTGGACCCTAATAAACTGAGTGCGGGTACCTATACATTAATAGTAGAAGATGCCAATGGGTGTAGAACTGAAAAGGAGTTTATTATCAGATTGAATACATCAAATCATGAAATCAATAGTGATCATGTAATCATATATCCTCAACCAGCGGATGATTTTCTGTACATCAATACAAGTTCTAAATGGGAATTGGATGGTGTAAGATTAATGAATCCAATTGGTATTGAATCTAATGTAAAAGTTGAGCAAACTTCCCAAAACATAGGGAGGATACTAGTTCAAAATTTAAAACCAGGGTGGTATATGATTAAAGGGACAAATGGAAATAAACATTTTGAAATCCCGTTTATAAAGCTTTAATGTTAAAATTTTCTTAAATTACGAATAAATTCGTAGGGATTAATTTATTGTTATATATTTGCTTTACGAAAGAATTCGTACCTTATGCAAAAAATAGTAATAAAACCCACTGAAGCTGAATTAGACATACTACAGATATTGTGGAGATTTGGACCTCAGACTGTTAAACAAGTCAATGAAATTCTGAATAAGAAGAAAGAAACAGGCTATACCACAACTTTGAAGTTCATGCAGATTATGACTGAAAAGGATTTGTGTACTCGTGAAGCAGAAGGCAAATTACATATCTACAAAGCTAATATTAAAGAAAACCAAGTTAAAAGATCCGCAGTTACAGCAATAATTGATAAAGTTTTTGAAGGTTCAGCTATGGAATTAGTGATTCAAACGCTAGGGAATTATAAAGCAACTGACAAGGAATTATCTGAATTGAAGTCATTGATCAAATCAATGGAAGAAGAATCAAAAAATCAAAAATAAATCAAGCGATTTAAAAGTAAGTTTTAATGATGGAATGTGGTCAAGTACAGTTTGTGTCAATAGTTCAAGAGTCCATAGCATGGACTTTATTGCACTCTCTATGGCAAGGAACTGTACTTGTTTTTATTATTTTATTATTAGAAAAATTACTTAAATTTAAGAATAAAGAAGTAATCCATTTAATTTCAAAATTAGCTTTACTTAGTTTTTTGTTTTGTGTTTTTATAACCTTTGGATTAATGTTAGATCACCCAAATCAAAAATTCAATTTGCATATTTTGAATTTACCAGTTATACCTGAGTATCAAGTAATTTTGAAATGGGTCAACGGGTTATGGGTCACAGGATTGCTGATTACATCAGTAAAATATGTATTTTCATTAAATTATTTGAGTAATATCAGAAGACAAGTAGATTTTGAATTTCCTCAGGAATGGATCCAAATTTTTTACAGGATTAAAGAATCTTATTCATTGAATGCGAATGTAATTTTAGCTCACTCTGAGCATGTTAGTTCAGCATTTGTCACCGGGGTATTAAAACCAATGATCATTATTCCTACATCTTGGATTAATCAATTAAATGTGGATGAAGCTGAATGTATTATAGCACATGAATTAGCACATATTTTGCAATATGATCATTGGATGAATTTCGTATGCAATATAGCAGAAATCATTTTTTTCTTCAATCCAGCAGTTTATTTTATTAATCATAGAATTCGATTTCAAAGAGAATTGTGTGCAGATGCAAAAGCAATACAACTAATTAAGCGATCATTGGAATATGCTTCTTTGATATTAAAATTGGAATCTAAATCAACTGTAAAAAATCCATTTGTTTTGATTGGATTCAGTGCGATCAGACATCAATTGAGTCATAGAATTAAGCTGATACTGAATATTCATGATTCAAAAACATATACACACAGCATTAATTATTCATATGTAATTATTTTTTGTGTAGGATTAATAACCTTATTCAATATTCATCCTACTCAAAACAGTACAACCAACCATCAAGTCAGTAAGGATCTTCAAAAACAAGTAAATATAACTACTAGCATTGATCAACACACTTTAAACATTAATGGTAAGACTAGTTTGGTTGGTATACGCAAAACAAATTTGAATCGGTTACAGTCCATTTCAAAATTTAAAGAGGATCTTAATAATCAACAAACTACGATTCATCAATTATCTGCTGAAGAAATTAAGAGTACAAGTGATCATTTGGATCAGGTTAATACTATGCAGACAAGTGATTTTGCATTGAACTATACCTTTAATTACGATACTATGTTTATCGTTGATTCAAGGAATACCAATGACTGGCAAATGATGTCAGTACAACAATATATTGATTCTATTGGAGTAGGTTTATGGAATGAGAAATTCCACAATGCCAGTAGATATAATCAATTAAAACAAATTTTATTCCTTCAAAATCAAGAATACTATTATAAAGTTATATTAAGCCAAAACACACCTTTCGGTAATACAAAATCAGGCGCACCAAAATTGCTTATCATCGAAGATGCTCAAATTAATTAATTCTTAAAATTTATATTTATGAAAAATTTATTATGGACTTTCATTTTATTAATTGCATTTCAAAGTTTGTCTTTTAGTCAAACTAATAATAGTCAATCCAAATCAGAGCGTACTGAACGGAAAGTTATCATTAAGAAATTTGTAACGGAAGGAGATGAAAAAGTAGATGAAGTAGCTATTCAAAAAATGGTGGATTCAATACTATTAGCTCAGGGTATCCAAGATAAAGAAAATAAAAAGATAAAGGTTATTATCAATAACAAAGATGGTCACCAACAAGTAGATGTTAATGTTGACGAGCTTGAAAAGGAAATTGAAATCAAAGAAATTGGTGGTCAACCAATGCGATACCATATGATTGAAGAGGAACGATTAAACCACGAACCAGAAAATAAAGCAGTATTGGGTTTAATGTTAAATGAAGTAGGAGGTAATAATGGTGCCTCAATATCCGAAATCATCGAAGGAAGCGGAGCAGCTCAATCAAAACTTGAAGTTGGCGATATCATTTTAAAAATTGATGGCAAAAAAATGAAAAACTATTCAGATGTTATAGAATATCTTTCTGACAAGAAAGTAGGTGATGTCGTTAAGATTAAATATTTACATAATGGAGAAATAGAATCAACAAAAGCGAAGCTTGGCAAAAGAACAACTAATTCGG
Organism: Saprospiraceae bacterium; assembly: GCA_044228225.1. Classification (GTDB taxonomy): domain Bacteria; phylum Bacteroidota; class Bacteroidia; order Chitinophagales; family Saprospiraceae; genus Vicinibacter. Next base: position 87,936 of record JBGAVH010000011.1, read on the forward strand.
GATGTTCTAAAAATAAATCATGCTGTCAATCTAAAAGTAAATGCTATACCATAAATTCAAGTATTAATAAGGATTCAGATAATAGTAATGAGACAATAGTTAAAGAAATCCAATTAGATCAATTAAGAGATCTAGAAAATTTGGAAGTTATTCAAAGTCCTAATCCCAATGAATCCAATGACAGTGATATCCTGGATCGAGAAACCCAATCTTCACTTGCCATAGAATATTTATCAAGTACTCCTAATCCGAATCAAGGTCAAATGAAGGTTAATTTTCAAGGTAAAAAGGGACCTACAACCATTAGATTAGTAGACATGAATGGCAAGGAACTTTTTGAAGAAAAGATTGAAAATTTTGATGGAACATATAATAAAGACATAACGGTTACAGATGCAAAAGGTACATTGATCTTATATATTACTCAAGGGAAAAAAATTATAACAGAAAAAATTATTGTTAAATAACACCAATATTTTAAAACAAAAAAGAAAAGCTTCATTATTAAAAAATGAGGCTTTTTTATTTAATCAGTATGGTTATTTAATTTCTTTTCTATCTGCAACAAACTTTTCTGAATATCGGATAATTTATCATCCTGCCATTGATCATAATTTAATTTGGGATCATGATATGCAATATGAGCTTGGTATTGCCATATTTCAAATACTTCATCATAAGTTATTTCTACCATTGGAAATATGGCATTATCTGAATGTAGAGCCAATTTCTTAGTTTTGTGATTGGGAACAATTCTTTTATATACGATACCATTTTCTTTAGTAATCAATACATAAGTATTCCCTGCAATAATATCTTCAAATTTAGGAATAGAGACACAAATGACTATAGTTCCAGACTCAATGGGTAGCATACTGTCGCCTCTGATTTCAAAACCTCTAAATGGACCTTTTTTAAGTTTTGGAATCGAAAATCTGGGCAACTCTTTGATGTATTCAGGGTCCTGCAGACTTTCAATGTAACCTGCTTCAGCATGAACAGGGACCAACTCTACATTGGGGGTATTTGGTTCTGATAAAGTATGAGTCTGTTCATTGCGATTTATATAAGATCGAAACAAATCATCATTTAATTTTTTCTTGACTAAATGTTCAATAGAAATATCATAGAGATTGGCAATTTGAATCAGTGTGTCCAAATTCGGTTCTGTGTGTCCTCGTTCATAATCCCCCAGTGTTGTGCGTGGGATGCCTAATTTTTCCGATATTTGCAGTTGGGACAAACCGGCTTTTAAACGTAAAAATTTGATATTATCAGCAAAATTCATATTAAGGTTTGGTTGCAAAGTTAAGTCAGTCGAATTATTCGGCATCAATAATTGGGCATTATTTAAAATAATATTTTGAATTGATGAATTGGAAACGAACTTATATGCAGTTTTGGCATCGTCATCCTTGGGTGACCTGTTCGTTTTATTTATTCATTTTCATTGCTTTTTTTTTATCTTTTATCATAGGGCCTCATCCTTTTTATTGTAAGTACAAAGGTGATAGTTATTTTCTCATTTGGTCAAAAGAAGCTCCCAATGGTTCAAATCTTCAGCAAGCATTGCTTGAACATCAATTCAAATGGGAGGAAATTGATTTTGACTTAGCATGTTGGCCAATTTTTCATATAGATCCCTATAAGACTCATCAAGAATTGTCTTGGTTGCCACCTGGGACTTTTACCACAGAGGCAAAGTTTATTTTGGGTAGTTATGAATTGGGTAGAGATGTTTTGACTTCATGTTTGGTTGGATTACAGCAGGCTTTGTTTCTTAGTTTTTTAAGTATGTGCATTGCATTAATATTGGGATTACCTTTAGGATTAGTTGGAGCATACTATCAAAAAACCGGAATCAGATTATCCATTTGGAGTGTTGTGGGCTTCCTTCTTATTTTAGGAATAAGTTGGTATCTGATACTGTTACTTATCAGTTTTAAAATACTAAATGGATTTATTGCAATACTATTTATTCTCTTATTGATGGCCTTGATTGGTTTTAGTTTTAATTTATGGAACAGAAAACCTGGCTTAATCATTTATCCGGATTTTTATGTTGTAAAAAGCATTGAGTTTATTAAGTCATTGCCCTTGCTTATGATCATGTTAATTTTATTACAATGGATAGACAAACCGAATCTTCTTTTTTTAAGTTTGTTCATAGGACTATTTTATGCTTTTAGTATTGCAAAATACACCAGATATATTGTTAGATCAGAAAAGGAGATGACTTATATTTCTGTATTTAAGTCTTTGGGATATTCTGATCTAAGAATTATGCTCAAGCATTTATTACCTGCTGCTTTTCTAACTTTATTGCCATACATTGCATTAGGTATGGGGAGTGTAGTATTATTGGAAGCCAGTATTTCTTTTTTGGGTTTAGGTTTACCCGTTGAATCCATAAGTTTAGGTCAAATGATGCACAGTGCCCGGTCTTATCCTTCGGCATGGTGGGTGGTTGTTTTTCCCGGAGCATGTGTTTTTTGGATCGTTTATTGTTTTCAGACTTTAGGTACTGGATACACTTCAAAATTTAATGAATGAGATATTCACATTGCGTTTATTCGTTAAGCTTTGAAAAATGAAATGATTTTAATTGTTTTAATAAATTAAATGGAGAAAAATGGAAGCATTTAAAAAATGGATTTACACGGGTACATTTGGAATTAGAATAGATATTGTATTGATGCTTTTGCGGATCGTTTTTGGTGCTTTAATGATGATGCATGGATATCATAAGTTATTAAATATAATTTCTGGTCAGGTGGAATTTGCTGATCCAATTGGGATTGGGGAAAGTCTATCTTTATATTTGACTGTATTTGCAGAATTTTTTTGTTCTATTTTGTTGATTATTGGATTGATGACACGTCTTGCGATTATACCATTGATGATAACGATGCTGGTAGCACTTTTTATCGTTCATCAAAATGATCCATTGGGAGAAAAAGAAATTGCCATATTGTATTTGATAGGATTTTATGCTATCTATTTAGCTGGACCCGGAGGTCTTTCAATGGATGCCAAATTATTTAAAACCAAAACAAACGAATGATAAATTTAGAGAAGGATTTAGTGTTTTTTGATGTAGAAACAACGGGTTTACACGTTATTCGGGATCGAATTCTACAATTGGCTATGATCAAGTATTCAAAGAAGAATGGCCCTGTAGAAGAAATGATGATGTTAATTAATCCGGGGATACCCATTTCAGAGGAAGCCATGAGGATACATGGTATAACTCCTGCTGATTTAGTTAATAAACCTGTTTTTGCACAGGTTGCTCAAAAGATTTTTGATTTTATTGGAGATGCTGATTTGGCTGGATATAACTCTAATCGATTTGATATTCCGATACTCATGGAGGAACTTGCAAGATGTGGATTTGATTTGGAAATTGAAAAGCGCCGACAAATTGACGTTCAGCGGATATTCTATAAAATGGAGCCAAGAACTTTAAAGGCAGCCTATCAATTTTATTGTGGAGCATCATTAGAAGGGGCTCATGACGCTTTGGAAGATGTTCGTGCAACGATTAAGGTATTGGAAGGCCAATTAGAAAAGTATGAATCTACACCCTTTGAGAATGAAGATGGAACGATCATAGAACAAGCAGTTAAAAATGATGTACAATCCTTGCATGACTTCACTAATGATATGAAAACATTAGATGCCACACAGCGTTTGAAATTCAATGAAAAAGGAGAAATCGTATTTAATTTTGGAAAATATATAGGACAGGTAGCTGACAAAGTACTCTATGAGGATAGGAATTACTACCATTGGATACAGGAGAAAGAATTTTCATTTCAATTAAAGAAAATAGTGAAACAGTTACTCAAAGATTATGAGCAGAAATTAGCTAAAAAATAGATGTTAGAAGATTCATACTAATGGAGAACTTTTAAAGTATTTAGTTCGTTAACTTATTAAATTAAATTGTCAATATGAGATTGATTTTATTATTATTTATGGTGGTTGGTGGTTCATTTTTGAGATGCAGTATGCCGCATCATCAGGATGAGTTTTTTGGAGATGTTGAGTTTGTTTTTAAAGGAAAATATGCTAATGAGCCCTTGGTCATGGGTAAGAATTATTCTTACTTCGATCAGTCACTCATCAATTTTACTAAATCTGAATTTTTCATCAGCCAAATAAAACTAAAAAGTGCAAGTCATGAACACCTACTTACCGATATTGCCTTTATTTCTCTAACAGAAAGTCATACGTCAATTGAGCTATCAGAGGCTGGATATAAACTTAAATTTAGTAATATTCCGGTTGATCAGTATAGTGCTTTGAGTTTTGGCATTGGTGTGCCATCCAATTTAAATTCAAAACAACCTTCACAATTTGATATCAATCATCCATTGGGTGAAGGAAGTCATTATTGGTCTGGATGGAAGAGTTACATTTTTTCAAAAACTGAAGGTGTTATGACTAATGGTGCGGATGCCACCAATTTTGCCTACCATTCCGGATTTAATTCAGCTTATCGCTCTTTTGAATTTCAAAAAAATATAACTGTTAAAGCAAATGAGACCACTCAAATAGTTGTAGAAATGGATCATCAAAGACAATTCGGGACTTCAACACAGTTTGTAAATATTGCTCAGGATCCGATTTTTCACGACGGGGGGGCGTTTATGATTGCATTTATGAATAACTACCAGTCAAGTATTCATTTATAGTTTATATGTTATTTAGGAATTATCATTTAGTGTTGTTATTGGTTATGGGGATTGTATTTTACAATTGTCATGAAGATAAGCCCTTAGATCATGATGATTTGACCCAAATAACATATGATCCTAAGGAATATGTTGTCAAGATTCCATATGGATTACAAGAATTACCAAAGGTAATAGATAATCCAATGACCTATGCAGGTGTTCAGTTGGGTAGACATTTGTTTTATGATCCTATCTTATCATCTGATTCTACTTTATCATGTTCTAGTTGTCACAATCCAAGATTAGCCTTTACTGATGGCCAGGCTTTTAGTAAAGGGGTTAATGGTCAGATAGGTACAAGAAGTTCGATGTCTTTATTGAATATAGCCTATTTTACCAAAGGATTATTTTGGGATGGCAGATCAAAGACACTTGAAGCTCAGGCTTTAGAGCCGGTTAAGAATCCGATTGAATTGCATGAAGAATGGCCAAATGTGATTGATAAATTCAAGCGGCATCCTGATTATCCTAGGATGTTTCGTGAAGCTTTCGGGATTAACTCTAAAACAGAAATCACCCAAGAATTGGCTGCTAAAGCCATAGCCCAATTTGAACGCATATTATTGACCGGAGGAAATAGTCTTTATGCCAAGCAATTAAGGGGCGAGATATTTTTTGATTTAGACCAACAACAAGGTATGGATATGTTTTTTAACAGTGATCCTTCATTACCTGATGCTCAATGTGGTCATTGTCATTCAGCACCAACCTTCTCTGCAAATGATTATTTCAACAATGGGTTGGATACGGTAAACAATCTAGCAGATTTTAAAGATAAGGGAAGGGGTGCTGTTACCGGAATATTATTGGATAATGGCAGATTCAAAGCGCCAACATTATTTAATATAGAATTATCGGCTCCATATATGCATGATGGAAGATTCAAGACTTTAGATGAAGTCATGGATCATTATACGGGACAAGTTAAGCGGGTTGCCAATATTGACCCTAATGTGGCCAATCTCAAAATAAATACGCGTCAGCGAAAACAGGTTTTGGCTTTCATCAAGACTTTGGTTGACACTACTTATTTACAAAATCCGGATGTTTTGAGTCCTTTTTGATTTTTTTTCATCTTTTTTTTCATCTTTTTTTCAATTTTTTTCAAAATAAATGGACCTAAAAAATAGTTTTTTGGGAATATTCAAGTAGGTATTTTTAAATTGTATTGTTTTATAACATTGAAATACAACATTTTATATATTATTATTTAGTAATATTAAAATAAATTATATATGATACAAGCCTTTTTTTGTACTTGTGGGCGGAAAAATAATGTCGGATCATTGTACTGTGATTGTAGACAAAGGGAAGAAATACAATCAAAATGCTGGTAAAAGTATCAGCGACCGTAAATTCGGATATGTTCATGGGATTATAATTTGTTAATAGGAAGTTGCGCCAAGATTGTGCAACTTCTATTAACAAATTTTCACAGAGCATCTAGATTGATTAAAGATTCATGAGATTTATAAAAGTTAAGCTAGTTTGGATATGTTCATGGGATTATAATAGCCAGTTGTTGCCTTCAACTGGCTATTTCCTTTAAAAAGAGTTAATTTTTTCGGATAAACCTATTTCAAAACGAAAAACAGAAGTCCTGCCTTAAACGGTGGGACTTTTTTTTTGACCTTAATTATCGGAAGCCCTGTAGGGGCGATTTATTTGTAGCGACGGATAAAATCCGTCGCATAAAAAAATTATTAAACGTTTTTGGCGGCATTTTTGCCTAATTTTTGCAAAAATGATGACAAAAACAAACCCTTTTCGTATTCATTATAGTAGTTACCTTTTTAAAATAAATCCTAGTATGGATGACATACAAATAATTATGATTCTACCATTCAAAATTAAATAATCTACGAAATACTTCGTAATAATAAAATAAAATCATACTTTTGCACCAACATTCAGGGTTTATAAAGATAAACGATGCATTTTTGTTAAATAATTCAAAAATGTTAAGATTCGGTGTAATCGATTTCTGTAAATGAATGTTATATGTCTTATTCAATAAAAATGGAAAAAAAAATGAATTCTAAAAAAAGTTGGTTTCTGTTAATACCCCTCATTGTATTCGTAGCGTATTTCTCTGGCCACTGCAAGCAAATTGGCGAACCTACTACAAAAGAAGCTGCCATATTGCAATTGATTTATAAGCAATCTCAGAATTATCATTACAATCCGCCTATTGTTGATGATAAGTTTTCCTCAAAAGCTTTTGATGAATATATGGAAAATTTGGATCCGGGAAAACGTTTTCTTACCAAAAAGGATATCAAAACCCTTGAGCCCTATAGAGAATTAATAGATGATCATTTTAAAGAAGGCAACATTGAATTTTTTGAAAAATCACTAAAACTGATTTTAGATGCTACAGCACGATCAGAATCATATTATAAAGAATTTATTGATCAACCGGTAAGTTTTGACAAAGAAGAATCCCTAGAGATCGATCCTGAAAAACGCAAATGGCCTGAGAATGAAAGTGAATTAAAAGATTATTGGAGAAAATCCATTAAGTATGAATTATTGAGTCGGTATTACGACGATCTTAAAACCTTAGAAAAGGATAAAAAAACCAGATCTGTAGATTCGATTCTGTATGATGCCCGCAAGGACGTGAAAGAAATGATGGATGCTTGGTATAAGCGAATGGCAAGCTTACAGCGGTTGGATCGTTTTGAGATTTTTGCAAATACCCTTATACATTTATATGACCCACATACTGACTATTTAACACCAAAACAAAAAGAAGACTTCAATATAAATATGTCTGGAAAATTAGAAGGTATTGGAGCACGCCTTCAAACGGAGAAGGAATATACCAAAGTAAGTTCTATCGTTCCCGGTGGTCCAGCATGGAAGCAAAAGGAATTAGAAGCTAATGATATCATTATGGGTGTTCAACAGGACAAAATGGACATGGTCGATATTAAAGGGATGGTTATTGATGATGTCGTTAAACAAATTCGTGGAAAAAAAGGAACTAAAGTTACCTTGAAGGTTAAAAAATCTGACGGTAATATTAAAGAAATCACCATAGTACGGGATGAAGTCATCATGGATGAAGGATTCGTACGTTCCGCATTTATAGATGTAGATAGCGTATTATCCAATGTAGGCTATATCAAATTACCAAAATTCTATGCTGACTTCGACAATCCTAATGGTACCAGCTGTTCCAGAGATGTTGCTAAAGAATTAAAGAAATTAAAAGCTGAAGGAGCTACTAGCGTTATATTAGATTTAAGATACAATGGAGGTGGTTCACTGCAGGAAGTTGTAGAAATGTCCGGTTTGTTTTTTGAGCAAGGTCCTGTAGTTCAGGTACGCGATAGGACGAACACAAATCCATATTCCGATAATGATAGCTCAGTTGATTTTGATGGTCCGGTTGTGGTCCTGGTCAATAGCAATAGTGCATCTGCATCAGAAATAATTGCAGCCTGTCTGCAAGATTACAAACGTGCCGTTATAGTTGGTGGTGAACCAACATTTGGTAAAGGATCAGTACAACGCTTCATTAATTTCGATCGGATTCCCGGTAATGACCAATTTAAACCATTGGGAGATATGAAAATTACTATTCAAAAATATTATCGGGTCAATGGCGGTTCAGTACAATTAAAAGGCGTAGAACCAGATGTAATATTACCAGATATTTATTCTGAAATTAATAATGGTGAAAAAGAATATGAGCATCCAATGCCTTATGATGTTATAGACAAGAAAGAGGTTAATCAGAATACCTATGTTATCTCAAATATAGAAGAAATTAAAGCTAAAAGTAAACAGAGAATCAAGTCCGATTCTACGTTTACACTGATCACAGAACAAGCTAAAAAACTAAAAGAAATGCGTGACCAGACGGTGTATTCCTTAAACTTCAATACCTATAAATCCACCATGGATAAGCGCAAGGAAGAAGCTAAGAAATTTGACAAAATAGGAACCTCGGAATTACCCGATTTGAAATCAAGTAATATCAAGGAAGACATGGCTTATATTAATGTTGATTCATCCAGAATCGGAAGAAATGAAGATTTCTTAAAAAACATTCGCAAAGACTTGCAGATCTATGAATCTGTTAGAATCTTAAAAGACGTTCAGAAAAAATAATATTCCTTTAATAAAATATTGGATTACAAATCAATTCCAAAATCAGTAAAGAGAAGGTCGTATGTTGTAAAATATACGGCCTTCGTTTTTTAAAAAGAAATGATTGAGTTTGGTTATACTCTAGAAAAGAGTTATTTAAGGCTCATTTATGATAACAAGTTAGTTCTGTATTATTGATTATAAGTTTTCATTTTTATTATTAGGATTTCAAAATGAAGGATGAATGAACAACTTCAAATTATTTTCAAAGTTATAAACGACAAGTCATTTATTAGGGGTAGTTCCTCTCACTAACCATTTTTTTGATAAAAACTCTGGCCTATCTTGACTATTGGGCTGATCTTCCATACTACGTCATTCCGGATCGTTGTCAATCAGTCGAGATAGTGGTTCATTTAGTATCTAAGATATTTCAAGGTACTATGACTTGATGTAGTTTATTTCCATCAGATTAAAGCTTATTTTAGTTAGTGTATTATTTATGATTAGTTAGATAATCCATATACTAAAATTCATAAGTAAGTTCCCACAGCTTAACTCGTCGTGGACGAAACATGTTCCAGGGCTAAACCACGACTTATCCACGGCTTATCCACGACTTATCCACGTTTGTCTTGTCCTAAAATAGCTATAATGCAGTCAGGTAGATCAAGAGCATCTCACAATGAATGATTATGTTGACAAGCCTATACCTTGACAAATGGATAAGAGAATGGAAAAGATATCTTTCAGTTGGATATGACAAATGTTCTTTTGGGCATAGATTCTTGTGAGTCTAAAGAAAACATTCTCAATTTAAAATCATATCGAATTCTGAGTAAATACATTATTTTAGAAAATAAAATATGTTAAAGTTTGATATTTATTTGGAATTTTAAGGCAATCAAAATATATTTGAATATTGTTAACATCTAAATTCTATATTATGAACCCTTCAAAAATTAACTTATTCAATCTTAGAATTCTAAAAAACTGTAAGTCTTATATATATATATATATATAATATTTATAATGTGTTCGACTCTTAATATTTCATCATCTCAAACTTTGTGTCAAGATTATTCTAACATTCCACATACAGTAACTTTATCAGGCACTTATAATACCAATCAAGTATATGGAAATGTAGTTATTTTAGTAAATGGTGATTGTGTATTCAATAAAGGACTATCCATTTCAGGATGTAAAATTAAAATGGCTCCGAATGCCAGAATTATTTTTGGAAATACGGCGATAACTGGTAAAAGTATTGCCCAAATAATGAATTCTAAAATATTCTCTAGTACATGTAGTGCAATGCATAATGGAATCAGAGTTGAAGCACCGCGCCATTTGAGATTTGAAGGAAATGAAATAGAAGATGGTATCACAGGATTAACGATAGTTAATGGATCCTCATTCCAAGCATTAAATAATAAGTTCAATCGTGATTTTAAGGGAATAAGATTAATTAATGGATCCAATTATCCTTCTAGCATTTCAATTACAAGATTTTCGAATAATACGTTTTCTTGTTCCTCACCTATGAATCAATCTATCAACTTTACACGTGAATTTCAAACAACTAATAATTCTTATGTTGGTGTGGAAGTTAATAATATAGCAATTAAAGTAAATTTAGGTCTAAGTCCTTCTACCATTAATGTATTTAAAGATTTGCATATTGGAATTTATGCATACCATTCTAGTCTAATGATAGAAAATTGTCAATTCAAGAATATGAAGCAATTATTGCATCCCATATATACAGATTACCCAATAGCTGGGTATGGCGTATTATCTGAGAACCAAAGTATAGTGGAGATCAAAGGAATTGGAAATAGTCCAATTAGTGCTAATACTTTTGAAGATTGTGACGTTTCGAGTATAGTATCTTATAATGATAAAGAAATAAAAATTAATAAATGTAAAACCAGATTTAGCAGAGATCTTAATGTGCAAATTCAAAATAAGCACAATGAAGTTGAGATAAGAGACGGTAAAAATTTACTTTTCCAATCAATCGATAATACATTCGAAGTTATTAGAGTTAAAGCGCCTTTAGTAAATGTATCTCTTACAAATAATCTCATGTTATTAGAAAATTGTATTTTTGAATATGATAGTAAAATTAAAAATTGTAAATTTTATGAATTTGGTGGTGGACAAGATGAAGGACATTTAGATTATTTAATAGGTTTAAATATTAAGAAATGCCTAATTCCGGATATTTATCGTTTTTATATTGATGAAAATTTATTTAATAGGTTTGATTATCACAATTTCATTTTAAATCTAGAATCTTCAAAAAATTTTGTAATTGGTCCAAGTTATTTCAATACTACTGAATTTTTAAAAACGAATAATGTAAAACCCAGCATTTTTGTTAATGGTGGATCTGATCATGAAATAGGGGCAAATAATATATTTTTCGATTATAATTTAGGAGATGAAAATATTGGTATAAGGATAACCGGATCAACTAATAATTTCTTGTGTAACAATTCACCAGAGGGAATGAGAACTGGAGTACAAGTGGAAGGAAGTCCAACGGGATTAATGGTGGCACAAACTCACTTTAAAGATACAAGAACAGGATTATGGTATGTTAATGGTGCTACAACTATGTATATTAATAAACATCGTGCTAATGATTGGGCAAATACATTTTTAGACATGGAAGCCAGGCATGATGGTGGAACATATAGATTGAATAAATATTATAGCAAAATGAATAACTATAATGTTTCCTCACCTAGGTATTGGCCAAATCCTCATACACCTAATAATAATTTATGGTTTGTTAATAGGAATGAATTTGAAAATGAAGATTTAGAAGGTTGTGTGAATAGATTTAATAATAGTCCAACTATAGGTCAATTCGATCCATATCTCGATGATGATTTTGATCTTGTATTAAATCCAACACAGCAGTGGGATGCCTATAAAGGTTTCTATACTACAGTCATTAATAATAATATGCAAGGTAGTCTAGATAGTTTAACTCCTGTCTATAATTACATTATCAATCAAACGAATATACCTACTTATGTAGCAAGTTCAGAACTTATTGATAATATTTACACCATTAGTCCTGATGATCGGAATGCTTTGAATGTAGTTCAATCAAATCTTAATCTTCTATTCACTGACCTCAGAGAAATTGATTCATTAATCAATATCAATACAGATGATGAAGATACGACTCTTACTGAGCAGCGAGCGCTGATCATAAATACTATTAGTAATGTTCAAGTTTCTTTAGATTCTATTTGGGCTTTGATTCATATTCAACAAACTAGCAATGTGACTGCAGCAATTAATGCGGTTAATAATTTGCCTGCAGTAGCAAGTTATGAAATGGAAGAAAAATTCGCTATGCAAATGAAATTAAAAAAAATAATTGGTACTGAATATACAGTTTCAGAAGTTTCAGAATTATATCAAATAGCTACGCAGTGTATTAATGATCATGGAAATATTGTCTTATTAGCACAATCACTCTTACCTGACTCACTTCAATTTTATAGAAATACCTTAATGTTTTGTAATAACCAGGCAATCCAAGGATCATTATCAAATAGGGTAAAGAAAACTGACCATTCAATATCCATTTATCCTCAACCTATTTCTGATTTTATAATCTTAGATGGGGATCTTCATGACTTGCTATCGGCAAGAATTTATTCATTACAAGGTGAACTGATCAAATCATTTAGTAAGGATGAAGTGATGTATAAAAGACTTAATTTGAATTCAATTACTCACTCAGGATTATATACCATAGCTTTAGAATATAATGATGGTAGTCTAGTATATCATAAATTTATTAAGGAATAATATGACTAGTGTAAAATTGGTCATAGGTATTATCATTTTAATTTGCAATAATATATCAACTGCCCAATTCTATGATGCCAATTGGATAATAGGATGGGGAGGGAATAGTACAAGTGACAGTATTGTTTTTGCAGGATTGATGCAATTGAATTTTTGTAAGGGATTAAAGATTAGTTACCCACTTAAAAATAATCCAATTTGTAATACTGGATTTTGTCCATCTGCTGTATCAAATGCAAAAGGTGAATTATTATTTTATTCAGATGGATTTCATATATATAATAGAAATCATGAAATTGTTAAAGGTGGCGATCACATTAATCCTGGACCATATTGGGATGCATATATAGGAGCAACTTATCCGATTGAGAATGGAGCAATTTTTTTGCCTTGGCCAAATCATCAGGAATATTTTTTTAATTTTCATAAATCCTTTGGTGTTCTAAAGGATGATCCTGAACGTGAGGTGGCTGCTGGCTGTGATAAATTATATTATACATTACTTGATCTAAATGGGGATAATGGAATGGGAGAAGCAATAAAAAAGAATGTTATTCTTCTAGAAGGTGAAATCAACACAGCCAATATGTCTGCATGTAAACATGCCAATGGAAGGGATTGGTGGCTTATCCAAAAGACTTCAGGACACAATGAGTATTTCTTTTATCTTTTAGATCCTTCAGGAGTACGGTTGCATCATAAACAATTTATTGGCCCTAATGGATCAAAATTTGATTGGAATGGTAGGGACTGCTTTAGTGAACAGGGTGACAAGTATATTCAAGTGAATCATGTAGATCACCTTATAATTATGGACTTCGATCGGTGCAATGGTGAATTATCTAATCCCTTACAAATTATAAATCCTGTAGCTAAACGCGATAGTCAACCAGCTGTTAATATAGCCATTTCACCTTCAGGTCGTTATTTATATTTCTGCAATATTACTAAGATATGGCAATATGACTTACATGCTCGGGATATTGCTCAAAGTGTGATACAAGTTGCTAAATATGATAGCTTCTTATATGAAAAATATTTTCCGACTACTTTTTTTAATATGCGTCTGGCTCCTGATGGAATGATATATATCTGCCCTTTCAGTAATAATAATGCATATCTACATCGGATTAATTTTCCAGATCGTTCAGGATTGGCTTGTGAAGTAATACAGCATGCTGTAAGGATGCCAGCAGAAATGGGCGGTTCATTGCCAGTCATGCCTAATTATCGGCTAGGACCTTTAATTGGAAGTTCGTGTGATAGTATTTATGATATTAATTCCAATGCCAAGTTTAATGTATTTCCTAATCCTGTTGTTGATTATTTGTATATAACTACCAATATTTCACAGCTGTTTAAACTATCATTAAACATCCAGGTTTTTGATTTATCTGGAAAGGAAGTATTGGAATTCTCATTTACGAATCAAGATCAGTTGATTAAAATTCCTATATCGCATTTAGCTCAAGGGATGTATGTTTATAAGATTATTTCTAATGAAGCTGATTTGGGTTTTGGTAAATTTATAAAAATTTAATTCGATTCAAACGATTTATATTAAGCGAATTTATTTTTTCTAACCCTTTTTGCTGATTTATAATCAATCTGACTAGTCAATTTATTTGCTTTGCAAAAGTCAACTATAGCTTGAAGGAAGGCTGGGCCATATTTTTTGATTTTGAATTCACCAAATCCGGAAATTTTTAGAAGATCATCCATGGTTAATGGCAAGTAGGTGACGAGTTCTTGTAGTGTAGCATCAGAGAATATAATGTATGGTGGAACTTTTTCAATAACTGCTAATTCAAATCTTACTTTTTTCAATATTGTAAATAAGGTAGGATTTTGTTCAAGAGTAGATTGAGGGAATTGTTTTTTAATAACTGGAGTTGGCGATGATTCAAGCTCTCGAATTTTGATGATTACTTTTTTATGGTCAAATAAAACATTATGACTATGTGGACCTAAATGTAAAACCGGATATTCACCTTCACTCATTTGAAGTATGGATTGCTGAATTAAAGCAGCAATATATTGTTTCCAAATATCCTTGGAAAGATGTTTGCCAATGCCATAGGTTTTTATTTCTTTGTGTTCTTCGCGAGTTGTTTTACTGCCACGGAGAAAATCAATCACATAATTGATGCCAAATCGTTCATTTAATCTACTCACTGCACTGAGTACTTTTTGGGCATCAATCGTGATATCTTTTTCAGTAAATGAAGTCAAGCAATAATCACAATTACCACAATCATCTGGTGCGGACTCATCAAAATAATTGAGTAAAAATTTTCTTCGGCATGCATGTATTTCACAAAACCGAGACATCAGGTCCAATTTCTGAAGCATGATTTTACTTTGTTCCGGATTGCCTTCTATACGAGCGAAATGTTGTAACTTAAAAACATCACTTTTGCTATAAAAAAGTATAGCCTCACTGGGTAATCCATCACGTCCTGCACGACCCGTCTCTTGGTAATATCCTTCTATATTTTTGGGTAAATCCACGTGAATGACAAAGCGAACATTGCTTTTGTCGATACCCATTCCGAATGCTATCGTTGCAGTAATCAATTTAACCCGATCTGTTAGAAAATCATCTTGCCTTTGTTCACGAATGTCTCTGGGCAATCCTGCATGATAGGCCTGAGTTGGGAATTGATCCTTGGATAATTGTTGGGCTAATTCTTCTGTGCTGTTTCTGGAAAGACAGTAGATAATGCCGCTATCATCCTGATGATTTTTTAAAAAACTAATGAGTTGGGTGTAATAATTTGTTTTGGACTTTATGGTGTATTTTATATTGGGACGATTGAAAGAATTTTCAAAAGTCAGGTGATTGACAAAATTTAATTTGGCAACAATGTCTTGTTGTGTAATTCGATCCGCTGTAGCAGTTAAGGCCATGATGGGGACCTTAGGAAAATGAACTTTTAAATCACCTAACATGAGATATTCTGGTCTAAAATCATGACCCCATTGGCTAATACAGTGCGCTTCATCAATGGCAATCAGAGAAATAGAAAGTGACTTCAAAAATTGTAGAATAACAACATCATTGAGCAAGCGTTCAGGGGCTAAATAGAGTAATCTGAGTT
Organism: Saprospiraceae bacterium; assembly: GCA_044228225.1. Classification (GTDB taxonomy): domain Bacteria; phylum Bacteroidota; class Bacteroidia; order Chitinophagales; family Saprospiraceae; genus Vicinibacter. The sequence goes on from JBGAVH010000011.1 coordinate 103,720, forward strand.
GATTGGATTTAAGTTGATTAAATATCCGTTCGTGTTCAGATAATTCCTGTGTTGAATTGATAAAAGCTGCCGGAATTTTATTTTGATTCAAGGCATCTACCTGATCTTTCATAAGTGCAATCAAAGGTGAAATGACTAGGGTTAATCCTTGATTAGCCAATGCAGGAATTTGATAACACAATGATTTTCCACCACCTGTAGGCATGATAACCAAGCAATCTTTTTTACTTAAAGCTGCCTGAATAATATCTTCCTGATTATGGCGGAATTGATCAAAACCAAAGTGTTTTTTTAAGAGTAGGGTGGGTGTCATAGCGGTAAAGATATGTTGGTAACTTGGCTTTAGCCAACAAACAAAGATACAATCTTGAACCTAAAAAACAAATACACAACATTTAGTCCAATTTGTTTTACATATTAAGATTTGTTTTGTGTAAAGTAAGCTATCGCGGCTTGAATCAATGGGATTTTCATTTTAACAATCGTAAGCTAAATAAGGAAAATTTCTAAGCCATTTATTATCCCATTCTATTCATTTCTATCTGACCCCATCAATTTTAAAATGATCCAATTCAAACATACCCATTAAATTTACATTCATTTTAAGATTTAAATCATATGAAATCGAATTGGATTTTCTACCTCGGAGTCATCATTAATGCAGGTGTACTATTGTTGGCCATTTCAAATGGTTTGATGATGCATAAGAATTTTGATGGAATAGATGGGAAAAGTATAAGTCCGCTTGAAGGAATGCCATTATGGAGTCAATACATGATTTGGGTGATTCCTATAGCATTGATTTTATTGATCATCACAGCATTTTGGTTAAGGTCCATAGGGAAAATGATGGGTGCTCATATATTGTTATGGATATCTGGTTTGCCTTTGCTTGTTATGTTTATCTTATGGGGCGGTTTAGCTTTGTTGTTTATTTTATTTGGTAAATAGCATTCCAAAAGCTTTTGACTATACATGTTGGAAATAAAAGAAAATAAGATCATTCAGACTATCGGCGATCAAAAGAAAGAGTGGTCCATTCAAGAATTACTTGAAACTCCTGATCCACTTTCAGGTGAGCCATTAGAACTTCGAAATGCTGCTATGTTTAAAGTAGTTGAAATGGCTGTGGTACTATATAGTGAACTTTCAAAAACTGCTTTATTGTGTTATGATTTTTGGAAACAACTGAAACCTGACAGGATCGTTGAGCAAAAATTTCAGTATACTACAAAAGTCACCCATACTTATCAATGGGAATTAACGATTGATTCCAAAGGATTACATTACAAAGATATTTCCGGGGATTACACACCACAATTCGGAGCTGTAACTGACCAATTGTTTAGTGATTTTTGGTTTTATGGACCATCCTTGCCTATTCCCGAATTATTTCTGAGGAAGCAGTTGGTAGCCATCATTCGTAATGCTTTTATGCAAGCGGGAAGTCCAGCATCTTATAAACATTTTGAATTGTTTGAGTATCCAACTATAGGTGATATGACCCACCATTGGGGCAATGGAGATCATAACGTGAGTGATTTTATTTCCATTCGTGACTATGGAATTGAAATTGGTGCGACAAACTGGCATGATGGATTGGTTTATTTAAAATTTCTTTCTTTTGAACATTTTCTGACGGTCCCTTCGAGTGAAAACTCGATCATTACTCCAGAAATCCGAGTTGAAATTGAAGCATTGCTACAACGTAAAGCAACTTATAAAAAACTGGAAGATATTACCCATCTAGAAAAAAATGCCGTTTCAAAACGTTTGTTCATGGATAATGCAGGTCAGGTACAATACATCCATTTACACGGTTTTGGTGAAGATTACAAAGCAAGCTATAGCGAAGAGGCAGCATGGCGGGCAGAATTAATTGATCAATACATTCATCGACTTTCTGTAGAAGAAAATGAATTTACCATACTACATATTGTCAAAAATTTAGAATTAAATGGTGTCAAAGATATTGGAGAATTAATTTTTAAAGCTGCAAAAAGCGCTAACCCAAAAGGACGACAAACACTCTCTAAAATTCTCATTGACCAATTTGATGCAGAACATGGGGCGGAGGCTTTGATATCATTACTCGAATATGAACGCTACACAGATTACTGGCGCAATTATGTTTTCAATTCAATGTTCAAAATGCGAAATAATAATACCGTTAAACATTTTATCATTGAGAAACTAAAAGGTGACCATAAAATTCATTTTGAAAAATCAGTTGACGTACTTCGTGCATGGAATTACCGAGGCGATGAAGACCAATTAGATAGGAATTTACTAAACGAATTGAATTGGGACGATGCGACAGCTCATGATCCAAATTTTCGTTCTGCTCTCGATAAAACAATCAAAATCATTCAAAAAAAATGAAAATCATTCTACTTTTAATCGCATGTATTGTCGTAATCTTTTTACTTTACTCATTTGCCAAAAACAAATATGAAGAAGTGAAACTTTCAAAAGAAATCCAGTATGGTCCATTTACTATTCAAGCAAAAGTTTCAAAAACCAAAAGTTTTAATATGAACTATGGCCGTATGGCGAATAATACCAATGTAGCATATCATGTTTTGTTTAATGGTAAACCTATTACGTATTCAAGTGGTTTGCAAAACAATACCGGATTGCCATTTTTGTGGGCAGTTTATGCGCTAAAAGATGCACCGGATCCCACCCTCATTGCGGGCAGCCAAAGTCTTTATATGATCTATATTAAAGACGGAGTACCCAAAGTTGAACCATTACTTATTCAAAGTACAGATTTCGCATCGCTCCAATTTTTAGATCGTAAAAATGGTCAACCAGGTGATTATTCTGAGGTTTTTATGAAAAGTGAGACAACTCAATTGGAAGAATTGGATCGTCTTGAAGGAGGACGATTTCTTATGGTTAGTGAACATGCAATTCTAGATGTTCAGACCCGCAAAATATGGCCTATGAACAAAGACAATAATCCAGTAGAAAATTATTCATATCCTTCACCACACGGGGCGTTAGCTTTTTCACCTGATCAAAAAAGTATCGTTTTTCATGCTGAATTTCAAAGTTGGAATGCCCAAGATGAAGATTTGCCGGACTCAGAACATGCGCTTGTAGTATATTATTTTGAAAAAGACAGTGGTTATGTGGTGAGATATGATGATACAGACACACGAATGACGAATGTAAATGACATCAATTATGAGTGGTTTAATACTTATTTTGAATGGAAAAAATTTCCTGAAGGAGATCGATTGGAATTGAGATCATTTAAACAATTACCCAATTGGTCCGGCAAATTTGATCCCAAGGATCATTATTACACCCTTTATCCAGTTAAGCCAGAGATGTTAGCTGTTTTTTTGAATTTTGTTTTTGAGCAAATGGCTTGGACCAAGAGTAATATTATTAAAGATGAGACCGGTGAATATACAGGACATAGTTATACCATTGGTTCCGGAGATTTAAAATTAGACATCGGATTTAAAGAAGATGAGCAGAAACTAACTTTCAGTAAGTATCTTTATGACGATAAAAATACTGAAAGCGATGCTGTGGTGAAAAAAATAGCTCTAGCCTTTAATGCAGAACTTAATGAAGGAAAACATCAAGAGTTATTTGGGCGAATTTTTAGTGAGACAAAAAAAATCCGAGGTGTAAAATAATATGATAAAAAAATAATTGAAGCACAATCTACTTCTTTAAAAACTTGCAACTTTTCAGATCACAATATGAACGGTAAGTTTTTGTCATCATTTTTGAAAAAATCATGCAATAATGTACCGTTGTTACAAACGGCACAAACCGGCAAAAACATTTTAAATGTACCTTTTACGTCGGATTTTATCCGTCGCAAAAAATTGACCGACTATACTAGGCTCAAATCTGAATAGTTTCAAAAAATCTAAAACGTATGATGCGATACTTACTTGGTCCTGAACTGTTTTGGCTCCTGCTTTACATAGCTGCTATTTTACTTGGAAAAGCCAATACGCCACCTTCAAAAGACATCGATAATATCATTGAATACTTGTGGTTTTGGATTCCAGTGATTTCACTGTTAGTATTTGGTCTATGGTGGCTACCGGCATCAGAGAAAAATGGGCTATTGCTGCGGGTTTGGATTTTTGGTTTGATCGGTGGTCATTTGGTTCTTGAGAAAGCATTGAGTGCTTATAGTAATCAAGGTCCTGGAATTGGGATGGGTTATCTTGCAGGTCTTATGTTGATTTTTATATTTCTCATATTGGGAAGTATCATTGTGAGTATTAAATTTTAAAAAATACTAAAATAATTTGGTGTCAATTTTTTGAGAACTGAAATAATGGATTAATGATTTTAGGTATTGCCTAAGAAATTTTAAAAATGATTTGGTCATAAATATTAGTTTCAAATTGAATTGGGCCGATAAATATAATTAAAGGGATGGAACAACGAACTAAGAATACTTATGGTGTTCAGATTTACGAATTTGTGAAGGATATACTTGTGGTTTGTCCAAAGTGTGAAGGACAGGCAGTGGTACATAGTGGTGATTTTCACACCTTGAAATTCGCACATACTGATGTTAAAGTTGTTTGTTCACATTGTGGTTTCAATAAATTGATGGAACGGGTTTCTCCCCGAAAAGATGACAAGCAGAAGCGTGGTAATGTATTGATATTTGGTGCGCCTATAGATCCGTTTTTTCACTTGCCTGTGTGGTTGTGTACTGAATTTGAAGGAGAGCAACTATGGGCATATAATGTGGAACATCTTGATTTTTTGGCTGCACATATTGGGGCAAAACTTAGGGAACGAAATGTACTGAAATTTAATGTTAAGAGTATAGGAGCCAGACTGCCTAGATGGATGACTTCTGCGCATAATCGTGAAGCTGTACTAAAGGCCATAGAAAAATTAAAGAGTAAATAAATATCTTGTATCCGCAATACTGCCATTATGAAACAAATATTCTTACTTACTATGTCGCTATTCTCTATATTATTTGGGTGTAATACTAAAAAGAAAACTTCCAAGGTAGATTCGTGGCCTTTATTTCCTACAACTGATAATCCTAATTTGGTTGTAAAGGAAATTCCTTTGGCTGATGGTTTTTCGATTAGGTCATTTTATATCATGCCTGACAAAGAAAGTGTTTTGGTTCTCGGGAGTCGAACCCCAAAGCAAGAAAGCCAACAAGAAATGGAAGAAAGACAACCCGGTGATCCGCAGTATATGGACTATCGATTACTATGTTTGGATGCAGAAGGAAACACAACATTCCACAAGGACTTGTTGCATACAGATTGGATGTATGGTGGGAACTTTGGTTTGTTAAAAGAAGAATTGATGTTGCGTATTGGAGATTGGTTCTTTGTTTTGGATCCTAAGACATTTAATATTATAGAAAAAATTCCAGTGCATAATTCGGAATACATTCCTTGGAAAGAAACAGAAATGACGCGTGATGAACATCAAGCCGATTACCAGAAAAAATTTGATGCATTTTTAAATAGCAGTAAGTCTTGTAAATTTTTGTATTGGTCGCCCGGTCGAGAATATTTGGTTTTTGAACAAGCAGCTATTGGCAAACGTTCGGCATGGTCTCCAATCTCATATGAAGACGAAATATTAGAAGATTTAAAACAACGACTTGAATCCATTGATGTAGATCTAAATTCGCATAACTTAAATCCAGAAAACAACACCATTGAAATAACAGATGATTCAGTGAAACTTCGCGAAGTGGAATATATTACCGGAGGTACACAATTCGATTATCCTAATTATAAATCGCGTAGGATATTGCAATATGAATTGATGATGAATGACCAAAAAGTACATTTTTCGACTACAGATAGAGATCGACATTATTTGACATTGCAATATTCGGATAACTTGATGTTGACTGCGGCAGATGGATCTATATGGGTGGTGTATGAAAAGACATTATACAGGATGATTAAGGGGTAGTTTATAAATATAAAATATATATTATTTCTAGAGTTGTAAAGTATGGATTTATTAAACTCGATTGCTACAGTTTTCAACTGATGTGTTTTCGGAGCATCGAAGTCAAAGACTTCGACGATCGTAGGATAATTGAGATTGATATTTATAAAAAAGAACTAAAAGCAATTTGCGACATCTTTTTTTGCATTTAACTATCATGAATTTGTAAATTCTAAAACTTTGAATAGCATGGCAATATGTCTAGTTGGTTTAGACGTTTTGTCATAGTGGAAAAATATTCTGTTAAGACTTATATCATGTATATTATTTTAAATTATGTTTAAAGTATTTATAATCAATTAAATGAGTGTAAATATTGTACAGTTACCTCATGATAATTGGAATTCAAACAATTAGATGGCACAGGTCTTGAACTAAGGACCCTTACAGGTAATCTTTAATAAATTAACTAATATGGCTGTCAAGGAGGCATATTCCTTAAACAGCTATAAATACCAGAAAAATGACGATTAATCCAATATATTTTAATGAAGGGCTGAATGAGGATCCGGAAATGATTCCTTTCGTAGCGGTTGCAGAAGACGAAGAACCATCAAAAGATGAAAACTTCGAAGACATACTACCCGTAATGCCTCTTAAGAATACCATTTTGTTTCCTGGAGTGATTATCCCGATCACTGTGGGCCGAAATAAATCTATGAAGGCGGTTTCCAAGGCTTATGAAAAAAACAAATTCATTGCGGTATTGACACAGCGGGATAGCAGAACGGAAGATCCAACATTTAAAGATCTGTACGAGACTGGAACGATAGCCAGAATCGTGAAATTATTAACCATGCCAGATGGAACACAGACGGTCATACTTCAAGGGAGAAAACGTTTTACCATCAATGAACAACTTAAGGAAGATCCCTTTTTGGAGGCCAAAGTTACTTTGAGATCTTATGTTGTGCCGGATAGAAAGTTGGAATATGATGCTATGATTAAATCCATTCAGGAACAATCCAGAAGAATCATTGAATTGTCTCCACAGATTCCAAATGAAGCACAATTGATGTTGAAGAACATTAATAATGATCGATTTCTTTTGAATTTTATTTCATCCAATTTGAATATTCCAATCGATCAAAAACAAGAATTATTAGAAACTGATAAATTATTCAATAAAGCAGAAACACTCATGGTACATATGAGTGGTGAATTAAAATTATTAGAAGTCAAAGATCAAATTGAATCCAGAGTAAGAGGTAATTTGGAAAAGCAACAACGTGATTATTTTCTCAATCAACAGTTAAAAACAATTCAGGAAGAGTTAGGTCAGGATCCACAGGAACAAGACGTCGAGGAACTTAAATTAAAAGCAGAAAAGAAAAAATGGATCCCTGCAGTCAAGGAACATTTCGAAAAGGAACTTGGAAAGTTGACGAGAATGAATCCGCAAGTTGCAGAATACTCTGTTCAGATGAATTACCTGAACTTAATGGTGGATCTGCCATGGCGTGAATATACTGAAGATCAATATGATCTCGATAAAATAAAAAAGATTTTGGACAAAGACCATCACGGTCTGGATAAAGTGAAAGATAGAATCATAGAACACCTGGCTGTACTCAAGCTCAAAGGTGATATGAAAGCACCCATACTTTGTTTGGTAGGTCCTCCGGGAGTAGGTAAAACATCTCTTGGAAAATCCATTGCCAAGGCGCTGAATCGAAATTTCATCAGAATGTCACTTGGTGGATTGCATGATGAATCCGAGATCCGGGGCCATCGCAAGACCTATATCGGAGCGATGCCTGGAAGGATTGTTCAATCTATTAAAAAAGTTAAATCCGATAATCCGGTATTTATATTAGATGAGATTGATAAAATCGGAAAAGATTTTAGAGGGGATCCTTCATCCGCATTGTTGGAAGTATTAGATCCGGAACAAAATTCTACATTTCATGATAATTATTTGGAATTAGAATATGACTTATCCAAAGTTTTGTTTATCGCCACTGCCAATTCATTGAGCACCATCCAACCCGCTTTATTGGATAGAATGGAAATTATTGAATTGCAAGGCTATTCTACTGAGGAGAAAAAAGATATTGCAATCAAACATCTGGTTCCTCAACAATTAGAAGAACACGGATTAAAGTCTAAGCAGGTTAAACTAAGTGAGGACTTCATTGAGCGCATCATAGAGGATTACACCAGAGAATCTGGAGTTCGTTCCTTGAATCGACAATTAGCATCGGTGATGCGTCGTGCTGCACGCAAGGTTGCTATGGAAAAAGCCAAAACAGTATCTTTTAAATCTTCTGATCTCAAAGATATCCTTGGCGTACAGCGATATAACAATGACCAATATCAAGAAAATTTACCTGCAGGTGTTGCGATTGGTTTAGCATGGACTAGAGTAGGTGGTGATATATTATACATTGAAACTACACTATCAAAAGGTAAAGGAAAATTAACTTTAACTGGTAATTTAGGTGATGTGATGAAAGAGTCAGCATCCACTGCTTTAAGTTTTATCAAATCTCATACTGCTGAGCTTGACATCGATCCTGATTTTTTTGAAAATAATGATCTGCATGTTCATGTTCCTGAAGGTGCGATTCCTAAAGATGGTCCATCTGCTGGAATTACGATGCTGAGCGCGATTGCCTCATCCATTAAGAAAAAACCTATCAAGCCGTTTCTAGCCATGACTGGAGAGATTACTTTGAGAGGTAAAGTCTTGCCTGTCGGAGGTATCAAAGAAAAAGTGTTAGCCGCAAAAAGAGCAGGTTTGAAAACGATTATGTTGTGTATTGAAAACAAGGATCACATAGATGAGATTCCTGCAGATCATTTAAAGGGAATGGAATTTATTTATGTGAAAGATATGCAGGAAGTATTGCATCATGCGCTAGGTATTTCTGCTTTTTGATATTCGATAATTTGTAACTAATCAAGTGACAACAATAGGGGTAGTTTAAGTCATATTTTTTGCAAAAAAAACGTGTATAAATTTCACCAAAGACAATTTACATTTTCTATATTTAACGGATAGTATTCGTCTGCAAATAGATTACCTAAACTGGTTATTGATTTAAATATTTCCTAGAGTTTTATTTAGATATATCTCCATTCTAATTCTGAACGAAATTTTAAAATCGATACTTCAAGGAGAAGTTCAAATGATCCAATTTTTTATATGCAAAACCGAAAGCAGATGAATTAGGACTTGGCGAAGATGTATTGGGAACGGCCTGTTTCTGAGCTTTTGTATTTTGAAATCCATAAGCATAATCCAGTCCGATTCCCCATGAATTATTGACGTAATAATCAGCACCCATCAATAGAAAATAATCTATAGGTCTAGCGCTCCAACGCTGGATGGTTTTGGAATTATATTGAATAAAATCATTGCTCTTGAATTGGGATAGCTGGTTTAATGAGATATTTAATTTAGTACCAATGTGTCCTTTCCAATGGCGATTGAAGGTATATGAATAATAAATTGGAATTTGGAATTGGAATAGATATTTTTTGTAAATCACTTGAAAAGAATCTGAAGTTTGCTTTGAATTTTTAAATGCATCTTCAAAAACTTTCAATTCGTTTTGAGCAAAGTTATTGATGATATAATTTAAAGGTTCATTTTGTGCTCCGTCAAAAACCAAGAAATTATTTTTTTGAACATTTAAACCCGGATTTATAGATATGCTGTGTTTATTTTGAAGTGGGATGTTTAAACAAAGGCCTGGATTAATACTTAATTGCTGTAGTTGGGTGTATGCATTAAAACCCAATTGAATTCCGAATTGAATTTTTGGTTTTGATTTATTTATTATGCTCGGTAACATATCAAGAGCGATTTTGGTAGAAGGTAATAAGCGAGAATTGTTGTGTGATGAAGTTAATTCAACAATCTTCATGGGTAAAATATCCAATTCAAAATTCGATCTGTCTTCTAATGGTTGAATGGCCATGTTTGCAATGCTATCATAGGGCAAAGATTTGGTAAATATGTTATGCGTTTCAGTATAGGAATTTAACAATAGATTATTTTGACTTGCACTCTGGCGATCTTTGTCCAGACCTGTTTTTGATATTAGTCCTCTTTGTATTGGATTATTTTTTTCTGAATTAATTTTATCTGTCGTCCCTGAATTGTTCATGAGAATTGAGTGACCAGATGGTTTTGCATTTTCGTTTGAATGATTGGCTATGATTGATTTTGAATTGAGATTTGTATTTTTATTAATGGTTTCAATGTTTTTATTATCATGAATTACATTTGAAGTAGACAAGTATTTGTAAGAAATACCTGAACCAATAGCTAAGGGTATCCATAACCAAAGCCAAACCAATCTTTTAGATTTTTTAACAGGCATTTTTTGATCGAGTAATGCATGCATTTTTGTCCAACCTTCATGTTCTAAATCGTTGATATGATTATTCATGGTTCTTTTTAATTTTATGTTGTAATAATTCGCGAGCCTGTGAAATATGCCATTTGGATGTACCAATACTTATGTTTAGTTTTTCTGCGATTTCATGATGTGAATATCCTTCGTTAGCAAATAAAGAAAATGCCCGGGCAGTAGCAGGAGGTAATTGATGAATGAGTGTATCCAGATCTTCTTTAAAAAGTTTTTCTAAAGTGAAATCATGGTGTTCAGCATCATTTTGTTCAAGTTCAATATTTGGTTTAGTCCTTTGTTTAGTTTTTATTTCTGAAATCATCACATGATAAATGACAGTTCGAATCCAACCAGCTAAACTACCTTCATGCCTGAATAATTGAATTTTTTGAAAAACCCTTAGAAAGCCAGTATTGAGAATTTCCATAGCATCTTCTTCATTGGAGCAATAAAAGTGGACCATTTGAAACATAGGTCTAAAATGTTGTTTATACAATTGTTCCTGGGCAATACGGTCATTGGCTATACAACCTTTGATGACATCTTCCTCTGAACGAATGGGTTTATTCATGAATAATACCTATGGATTAAATTTGTATCCCAATTCTAAATATAAATCGTTTATAGTTGTAAAAATACTGATCTTTTATTTCACTCCATGGATAAGTTACTTTATAGTTTGTTTTTTGCATTTGCAAACCCACATCCAGACATACATTAAAGTGTTTTTTACCCCCAAATCGAATCCCTAAGGCAGGATGTAACATTAAGCCTCCATTTAAATCATATAAGTTATTCTTATTTGAAGTTGAAGCAAACCCATAGCCTGCAGCCACAGTCCCATAATATGCTGTTTGTTTTCCATAGAAATAAGATCTTATTTCTGAATATATCGGAAAAAAATTAATGGGTATATCCTGTGCGTAATGATTCATGCCTAGGCCTATTCCTAATCCAAAATATCTTGAGTACATATATCCAAAGAGAGCGTTGAATCCGGCACCCACAGCAACTTCATTGTATTCATTACTTCCACCAAAAGCACTGAGATAATTAATTTGGTACCAACCTTTTTCTTTAAATAGATAAGGTGCGACTTGTCGTATTTTAGGATAGTTTTCTAATTGGATGATTTTTTTTATTGTGGATAGGGGAATACTAAGTAGTATTCCTTCTCTAAGTAGAATGTTTAAACTCGAATCTGAATATTGAAGAATCTGTCCGACATATATTGAACCTTCCTTAATATAGACTTTACTTAAAAATGGTTCTTGTTTACTTTCTTGAGCCATTAGTGAACTTAAAGACATCCATAGTATAAGCAATATGTATTTCATATTATTTTATTAATTCAGGTAATGATTTTTTCAATAAATCAAAGTAATCATTTATTTCATGAGGTATTTCAAAGGGATCTACAAACCACTTTCTATTCTTTTTACCATTATTTATTTGCAAATAAAAGGCTCCCTGATCAACGCAATCAGGACAACCATACGTGGACTTACTATTCTTGAGAAGAAACTCAGGGAATTTTTTTTCGAGCTCAAAAGCAATATTGAATTTTTCAATGCTTAAAGGTGTTTTGGAAAAATTTATTTCACGATCATATGGAAAATAATTTTCTTGATCCGAATAGAGTTTGTTATTCTCAATTCTATAAATTGTGGAACAATTTGTATTACATTCTCCGGCAAAGAAACCAAAAATAAAAGCGTTGTCTTGATCAGCTTCTTTTTGGCATGCACAAAATATAATGATTGTGAAAAACAGTGAACCAAATATTTTTAAAGGATACATATGAAACTATTGTTTTAATAGGCTTGACAATTGTTTTAAATGTCCTGGTATAGAAGCATCATATTGAAATATTCCAGCTTCGGTCACTAATATAATGACTGAACTATTTTCCAGTGCAATGAGATCGTAAGGGTTGAGATGGGTGACTTGTTCAATCAAATGAATGTCGTCAATATTTTTTGCATCAAATGCTTTGAGATTTTTATCACAGATGTACAATGTTTGATTCAACATGGCCAGACCATATGGATTTTCCAAGGGGTACGTTTTTAAAAGTTTGGGATTGAAAATGTCCTTAACGTCTACAACATCTAATTGATTAGTGTAACCTCCGCAGGCAGTACCACCGTGTAAAGTTACATATGCAATATCATCCTGAACGATAACCGGATCACATGATCTAAAATGTTCCATTTTTCCGGCAAGGGTTGGTGTGGCTGGATTTATTAAAGTATATATGTACATACCTGAAGTGGAACCTATAAATAGATTATTATTGTACGGAAAAATGGTTTCAATATTCCAGCCAATTTGAATTTTAGAATTTAAAACAGGGCATTGTTGTTCTACATTAAAGCTATACAAATGGCTTAAATCTATAGTATATAAAAAGTTTTCTGTAGCTGTGAATTTTGCAAATGAGCCGCCAATTCCTGATATTCCCGTAAAGCTGGATGTAGTACTATTTGGGCCAGACCTTTTGCTGTTGTTTGAAGAAAAAATAACATCTCCTTCCCAATAAATTTCTCTACCATAATATTCTGAATTGCATGGAATTTCGACCGTTGTTTCATTCTGAATATAATCCACCAGAATACCATTTAGTGGATCGACTAATATTGGGGAAAAAACATTTTCATTTCTACAAATTATTTTAGGATTTGTTGGATCTGATATATCAATGCTTAATAAGTCTATATAGTTGTCCGCATACAGGATATTATTATGAACGGACATATCCACATTTCCGGGAATTTCGATAAAATTTATCTTTATTGGATGAGCCGGATCCGTGTTATCATAAATATGAATTCCGACTTTTATTTCATTGACCAATAGAAGTGACCCATAAACATAAATTTTTCCTGGGTGATTTAATTCATGAGTTGCATTTAATTTTACACTTGAACGGATGTCAGAAGTCGTCATATAGACCGGATCGTATCTAAAGTAAGTTCTTTTGAGGTTGCAATCGTCTTTGAAGCAAGAACTGAATATTAGACTTACACAAAATGTTAGCGATAAAAAGAGGCGAGTTGTATGTTTCATAATTAATATTTTATTTATAATACTTGTATAGACTGATCAAATCATATAATTGGTTGGGTATAGATTTAAAAATTCCTAAAAAATTCATAATTTAAGCTAATGGGCTAAAACCAACCATAGTTATTGAGGTTTATAATATGTGACTTTAGATCTCATTTTAAGTTTTGAATTACCAGTATACTGAGTTATTTTTGCGACCTAAATATAAAATTATGAATATTTTTCCTCGATTTGATCAATTTGAACATAGACATATAGGAAGTTTGGGCTCTGATTTGGGCATCATGTTGCGCACAATAGGGGTTGCAAGTTTAGACCAATTGATAGAACAAACGGTCCCTGCATCGATACGACGTAAAGACAAAATGGCCATTCCACCTGCTCAATCCGAGTTTGATTTTTTGAATGATTTACAAAAATTAGCTGACGAAAACGAACTGTATCGCAGTTTTTTGGGTCAGGGATATTACGGCTCTATAACACCTAATGTCATTTTGAGGAATGTATTCCAGAATCCGGGTTGGTATACACAGTACACACCCTATCAGGCTGAAATAGCACAAGGCAGACTTGAGGCTTTATTAAACTTTCAGACCATGATCTCAGATCTAACAGGACTGCCTATTGCTAATGCTTCTCTTCTGGATGAGGGCACGGCTGCAGCAGAAGCGATGCTTATGTTTTACCATTCTAAAGAAAAACGAAATAAAGAAGAATCGCCCAATGTATTTTTTGTAGATGAACAAGTCTATGACCAAACGATTGATGTCTTAAAATCAAGAGCCTGGCCACAAGGAATAGTACTTAAAATTGGAAATTGGAGAACTGATGAATTACCAGCTAATTGTTTTGGAGCTTTAATTCAGTATCCGGATAAATTAGGTGAAGTATCAGATTATAGCCAATTCATTGAAAAAGCTAAATCAGCAGGTGTATTGGTAGCCATGGCAACGGATTTAATGGCCTTATGTTTACTCAAATCACCAGGAGAATTGGGGGTGGACATTGCCCTAGGAAATAGTCAGCGATTTGGAGTTCCAATGGGATTTGGAGGTCCTCATGCGGCATTTTTTGCAACAAGAGATGAATTTAAAAGGATCATTCCAGGTCGTATCATTGGAGTGTCAATAGATGAACAAGGCGATCGAGCCCTTAGAATGGCTTTACAAACCAGAGAGCAACATATTCGCAGAGAAAAAGCCACTTCAAATATCTGTACCGCTCAAGCCTTATTGGCAATCATGGCATCCATGTACGGAGTTTATCACGGACCTGCAGGAATTTACGCTATTTCGAGGCGCATCCATGACATGACCTGTAGTCTTGCCAATGCTTTAGTATCTATGGATTATAAGTTAAAAACGGAACATTTCTACGACACGATATCCATAAAGGCGGATCATGATTTAATCCAAGAAGTTAAAAATTTAGCAAAGGCAGAAAAACTTAATTTCTGGTATTCAAAAGATTATATTGGCATCAGTATAGATGAAACGGTCACTGAAGAAGAATTAACGACCATCGTTCATTTGTTTTCCAAAACATCTAGTAAGCAGCAATCCGCTATGATTATGCCTCCTACAAAGTTGGGATTTCCTAGCAGTTTGATTCGTACTTCAGAATATCTAACACACCCTGTATTCAATACCCATCATACGGAATCAGCCATGATGCGTTATATTAAACGATTGGAAAATAAAGATTTATCATTAGTACACTCCATGATTTCTTTAGGCTCATGTACTATGAAGCTGAATGCAGCATCAGAATTAATACCTGTGAGTTGGCCGGGTTTCAGCAATGTACATCCATTCGTACCGGCAGAACAAGTCAAAGGGTATTTAAAAATGATCCATGAATTAGAAGCTTATTTATGTTCAGTGACTGGTTTTACGGCTTGCTCATTACAACCCAATTCTGGTGCACAGGGTGAATTTGCTGGATTATTGACGATAAAGGCATACCATGAGCATCATGGGAATCCTAAGCGAAACATTGCTTTGATACCAGCATCAGCACATGGTACCAATCCTGCGTCTGCAGTGGTAGCAGGAATGCATGTTGTCGTTACGGCATGTGATGACAATGGTAATATCATCGTTCAGGATATACTGGATAAAGCCAATGAATACAAGGATCAATTGGCCTGTTTAATGGTTACTTATCCATCTACACATGGTGTTTTTGAAACCACTATTCAGGAAATTTGTCAAATCATACATGAACACGGAGGATTGGTTTATATGGACGGTGCCAATATGAATGCACAAGTAGGCTTAACCAGCCCGGCAACTATTGGGGCAGATGTGTGTCATCTTAATCTGCATAAAACATTTGCCATTCCACATGGTGGCGGCGGACCTGGTATGGGACCAATCTGTGTAAATGATAAACTTAAACCATTCTTGCCAAACCATCCTTATTTAACCGTTAATGATTCGAAAACAGCTGTAGCTGCTGTTTCTGCAGCCCCATATGGTTCAGCGAGTATTTTGATTATTTCTTATGCTTATATCAGGATGTTGGGTGCAGAAGGTATGACAAAATCTACTAAGCATGCCATTTTGAATGCCAATTATATAGCTGCTAAACTGTCGCCTAAATATAAAGTACTTTATACTGGCGAAAACGGTCGAGTTGCTCATGAATTGATTATTGATTTGCGACCTTATAAAACGGCCGGGGTCATTGCTGAGGATGTGGCTAAGCGATTGATGGATTATGGATTTCATGCACCGACATTGTCTTTTCCTGTTGCAGGTACCATAATGATTGAGCCTACGGAGTCTGAAAATCTAGATGAATTGGATCGATTTTGCGATGCATTGCTTTCCATCCATGAAGAAATAGATGAAGTGGCTCGAGGAGAATATCCTGTTGAAAACAGTGTATTGCATAATGCTCCACATACGGCTAATGTAATTACTGCTGATGAATGGACAAAACCTTATTCAAGACAAAAAGCAGCTTATCCGTTGCCATATTTGAAACATGGAATGAAATTCTGGCCAGCAATAGGTAGGGTAAACAATGCTTTTGGAGATCGTAATTTGGTTTGTACTTGTCCGCCAATGGAATCCTATATGTCGGATTCTAATGATCTTTAATCGAGCCTATCATTATATGTTTAAAGCCGAACATTGTATCAACATTTTCAATCAAGCTATAGAAGATTACCATCGGTTTGATGATGTTGATGCAATATTGGTATTGCCAGAATTTAATTCAATACAGGACCAAGAACTTTATAAAAAATGTTGGATCGATACGGTCCAATGGCATCTTGAAGATATTATTCGGATTCCTTCATTACCTGCCGAAAAATTTATCGAAACTAAAAGAAGAATTGATATCTCTAATCAATGGAGGACAGATATGGTAGAACATATTGACCAATGGTTTGCAGATCAATACATTTCGGTTAGTGTTCTTCCAAATGCCCGAATGAATACAGAAACACCTGCATGGGCGATAGATCGCTTATCCATATTGTGTTTAAAAATATATCATATGCGGGAACAAGTTCAACGAACCGATTCAACGGAAGAACTTGTGAAACAATGTCGAACTAAACTTGAAATATTGCTGATGCAGCAGGAAGATTTAGTAAAAAGTTTAAATGCGCTGATCGAAGAAATTGCTCAAGGTAAAACATTAATGCGGACCTATCAACAGATGAAAATGTATAATGATCCAAAATTGAATCCACAGCTGTACGCGAAGCCAAAAATATGAAAATTCTGGCCATACGATTTTCTGCTATGGGTGATGTAGTATTAACTATGCCCGTATTGAAAGCCGTATTGCATTCTAATCCAGAACTTCAAATAGATATATTAACTAGAAGATCGTTTCAAGTTTTTTTTAAACATATTGAGCGATTAAATATCAGAGAAGAAAATATTGATTTAGAGTTTAAATCTTTGATTGGACTTGTACATTTATTTAATCAATTAAGAAAGGAAAAGTATGATTTGGTCATAGACCTGCATGGAAGTCTGAGGTCAAAAATATTGTGTTATTTATTTTATTTATCGGGTGTGACCTTTGCAAGCATTGATAAAGGGCGTGCAGAGAAAAAAAACCTGTTGGGAAATATACGCTCCAATACCAAACCCTTGAAGCATACCTTAGAACGTTATGCTGATGTATTTCGAAAATGTAATATTGTCATTGAAACAGAGCGATTACATCAGTTTGGATTTAAGTCTTCACAAATTGAAAAAAATAAAATAGAGAAAACGATTAAAGAAAATATTTGGGTGTCATCCATTAAAATCGGAATAGCTCCATTCTCACAACACCAACTCAAATCATGGCCCATCGAACGCATTCAAAAATTAATTGAATTGTTGGTTCATGAATATAAGCATCGAATCCATATCTTTTTATTTGGTGGAGGGCAGCATGAAATGAAGATTTTATCTACGCTACAGGATATGAATTCTGAATGTATTCATATTGCCGGAGATGTATTTAATTTGGCAGAACAAATTGAATTTATGAATCATTTGGATGTGATGATTACTATGGATTCTGCAAATTTGCACTTAGCAAATCTAACTCAATGTAAAAATGTTATATCGTTATGGGGACCTACACATACGTATTTGGGTTTTGGTCCATTGGTACCTGGTAAGAATGTCATAATTGAAATTCCTACTTCGGAATTAAGCTGTCGTCCTTGTTCGGTTTATGGAAATATTCCTTGTTCGCGGGGAGATCATGCATGTATGGAAAGGATTTCAGTGGATAAGGTAGTGGAACAAGTAAAATCTGTATTACCGTTATCCATTGAAAAATAAATGATAAATCGAAACATAAAATATTATAATAATAAAAAAAACCACTTGATCAATTCAAGTGGTTTTTTTATTCAATTAGGGGTCAATTATTTTTTTGAGTTGAATCCCAATGATATTCCGATGCGCGGACTATCTTTTTTCAACATGACATATGCGTTAACTGGAAAATTTACATTGCCACTTCTGAAAGATTTTCCTAAGGCAATCAATAGTCCACCTTCGATCCCAAATTCACCACGTCGATCTATTTGTTTTGAGACATTGCCATTATTGTCAAGATCATTTTTGGCAAGTACCCATTTACCATTTTCGTCATAGTAACCTAGACTTCGTTTGGTTACGACTAAACTTGGACCTATGGAAAATTCAAAACCGGTTTTATTGGATCGAACACCATGGAGAAAGGTAACACTTGGAATAAACAGACCATGTTCAATGCCTGAAATATTGGGTATAACTTCAAACAAGCCTTGAATGTTTCCTTTGTTCATATAGGCAATTTCAAATTGATATCCAAATTGGGATAATATGGGTATAGCTGCCATTCCACCTTGGTTTTCCGGTCTTCTAATGGATTTTCCATCAGGCCCAAGAGTCATACTAAATCCAAATCTGGGACCGCTTAAATTCAACTTTTTTATTTGTGGATTATTCAAGTTGTTTTCTATGGTTTGTTCTGTAGTCAGTTGTTTGAATTGAAATTCATTATAAGGGAGATCATACATTTTTTTGATGGTGAGTTCAACCATCAGCGCAATTTGATCCTCTACAGGTAAGAATTCCATGCTAAAATTTTTCTCGATGACATTGGACTTAATATCAAGAACCCGGAAAGAAGTATAGATTTTGTTTCCGAACATTTCTACACTTCCGGACATGATTTTATCAAGACCAACTAATACGCCAACTTGTGTAAGACATTGTTTACTTAGACAGGTATTGAGTACGATGTTTTTTTCAGTGCAGGCAAATTCAATATCATGTCTGCTTTGTACATCAAAAAGGTTAATTTTTTTAAGTTCATACATACAGATGGTTGCGAGGTTAGAGGGATCTGTCCTGATTCCTTTTGCTTCGACGCCGCCTACGGTAATGGATGGAAGTGAAGTGGCCATTAATTTTGGATTTAGGGTAAATGTTGCTAAAAGTGTAATTAATACATAATGTAGTGTTTTCATTTTTAAATTTTTTTTGATTAACAATGAAGCAAAGGTATTAGGCGGAGGAGGGGGTATTTTACCTAATTTGTAGAATGACATATATTTTTTTCTATAATATGATAGCAATTCAAAAAGTGCATAATTGAATGATTATAGGATCTAAGACCTTTGGTGTAAAGCTCTAATGGTAAAGGATTAAGTTGATAACATTGCAATTGAAAACTGTGACTGTCGAGCTTAGGTTGTAATCGTGTCGGAGTAAATGATTGAGTTGATGGTATCTCAGTTGAAAACTGCGACGATCGGAGAGATATTATTTAATCATTTCGACTAAAAGTCTTTCTGATACCATAGAACTGAATATTTCAGTGGGGTGATTTTTATAACTGACGGTAATACTGTGGTCGAATGGTTCAATGGTATGTAATTTTAATGTGGTACCTAATGAAAGTTCCTTGCTATTTAAAAATTTAAGAAAATCTGTGGAGGAATGGGTGAGAGCAACTAATTTTAATTTATTTCCTACCTGACATTCACTTAATTTGACATAAGATTTCCAAATCATTTTTCCATTTTTATCCGGGATAGGAGAACCGTGTGGATCAATGGTTGGATTGTTTAAGAATTCATCCATCCGTTCAAAAAATGCCGGAGAATTGATGTGTTCTATTTGTTCTGCGATATCATGAACTTCTTCCCAACCAAAATTCATGATTTCTACGAGAAACATCTCAGTTAAACGGTGTTTTCTAATGATGAGTGCGGCTTCTTTTTTACCCTTTGAGGTTAGTTGTAATGGTTTATATTTCTCATATAATAGAAGACCTTTGTCATGTAGTTTCTTTACCATACTGTTGGCAGTAGGTGTGCTGACTTGCAGAGATTTGCTTAAATCTGAAAGATTGATTTCACCTTGATCATTACCAAGTAAGAATAGGGATTTGAGGTAATTCTCTTCAGTAGGAGAGGACATAATGATGAATTATGAAACAAAGATAAAAACAAAATTCAAATTATTTTGTTAGATTGATCTAACATTTTATATTTGTGCGTCTAATATTGTCATTTAAAATCAGATGATGTATATGACCTATATAAATGTCTTTAATCAAAGGAGAAATTATGGACCACATTTCAGGAAAATCACTAAGTGAGGTAAATGCAACGGTAGAGACCAACAAACGCAAGGGATGGCGCAGGTTTTTTGCATTTATGGGCCCGGCTTATTTAGTTAGTGTAGGATATATGGATCCCGGTAATTGGGCTACGGACATTGCCGGGGGTTCCCAATTTGGATATAAGCTCATCTGGGTATTATTGATGTCAAATCTAATAGCTTTGCTGCTACAATCCTTAAGCGCCAGACTTGGAATAGTGAGAGGATTGGATTTAGCTCAGGCTTCAAAGAATGCTTATCCGCGGTGGGCAAATATTCCATTATGGATACTTGCAGAAATAGCTATTATAGCGTGTGATCTTGCTGAAATAGTGGGAATGGCCATTGGCTTGAATTTATTGTTTGGATTACCATTGATTTGGGGTATACTTATTACCGTTTTTGATACTATAGTGTTGTTGTTTTTGATGAAACGGGGAATGCGATATATGGAGATATTTATTATTTCATTAGTCTTTATTATCGGTCTATCTTTTCTAATCGAGATGTTTATTGTCAAGCCTGGTTTTATAGATGTCATGGGTGGTTTTATTCCTTCGAGTTTGGATGGTAGTGCGCTATACATTGCGATCGGAATAATTGGTGCAACGGTGATGCCACATAATTTGTATTTGCACTCTTCGCTGGTCCAGACCAGAAAATTTGAAGCCAATCCAGAAGGTATGCGTAAGGCGATAAAGTTTAATTTTTTTGATACGGTTATCGCTTTAAATATTGCTTTTTTGGTAAATGCTTCCATTTTAATTTTAGCTGCAACTGCATTTTATGTGAATGGTTATTTTAAAGTTGCTGAAATTCAGGATGCATCTCATTTGTTAGACCAGTTATTTGGTCAAGCGGCACCGACATTATTTGCCATAGCTTTAATTGCAGCTGGTCAAAGTTCTACAATCACCGGAACATTAGCAGGTCAGATTGTAATGGAAGGTCATCTTAATCTTAGGATTCAACCCTGGTTGAGAAGAATCATTACCAGGCTTTTGGCTATCATACCTGCATTTTCAACCATATTATTTTTTGGAGAAGATGCATTAGGAGGCCTGTTGGTACTGAGTCAGGTGGTATTGAGTTTACAATTAGGATTTGCTATAATACCATTGATCCATTTGAATTCTGATAAAAAAACGATGCAAGGATTTGCTATAAAACCCTGGGTGAAAATTTTGGCGTGGACCAGTGCTATTATTATCATTTCACTAAATATTAATTTAGTCATCAATACGATATCAGGGTGGATTGCTGATGCTGGGGGACATCAATTATTGATTTACCTACTTGTGATCCCACTTACTCTTGCTTGTTTTTCTCTATTGGTTTACATATTCGTTCAACCCTTCTTTAAAAAGGACAAGCAGGATAAAAAACTATTACCGCATGGGCATGCTATGCGGTTGTTAAATGAGGATTTAATTCAATACAAAAACATTGGCATTGCTATTGATTTTTCGGGCAATGATCAAAAGTTAATTTCCAGTGCACTACATCAAGGAGGACGCGATGCCCATTTTACCTTTATACATGTCGTTGAAACAGCAGGTGCCAGCTATCATGGATTGAATGTAAGAGATAAGGAGTCCTTGTTGGATGAAGAAAATTTGAATCATTATGTACAAGCATTAGCGGAACTTAATTATGTCGCTGATTACCAAATTGGTTTTGGAAATCCAGCAAGTGCAATAGCTAAAATTGTTCTTGAAACAAAGATTGATTTTTTGATCGTAGGTTCACACGGGCACAAGGGATTTAAGGATATATTGTTTGGAACTACTATTGATGCATTAAGGCATAAACTGAATATTCCAATCCTAATAGTTTGATAAAATATGTATCAGTAAATTTTTTGCACTCATTTACCTTGTAAAAGCAATTTCATAACACAAGTTTACAGCTTGCTCTCTTCCTTGTTATTTTGCATTTTGTTTTTCCAAGGTGGTTCAAAATAATAAGCGACTTTTAATCCATACATATCCACTTTGGCATCCAATAAGGGTCCAACCATTATATGTGGATTAAAAAATTTCTCATAATATATGGTCATTTCATATTTCTTGAATAATCTGATTCCCAATTTGTACTGCCAAGAAAATTGACTCCGTTCCCAAAATTCAGAAAAATTCCTTCCAATTCCACTTCCTTCGAAATCCCTTATCTTACTTTCATTGATCAAATATTGATATCTTCCTGTAATATAATACAGATAATTTAAGCCAATACCAAGGCTTAATGTATTTTTAAAAAAGGACAAATTAAATTCTAATGGAATTTTTATAAGCACATCATTCAATTTATACCTAACAGTGGTACAAGAATCTCTTAACCAACAACTATCTCGCATGTCTGTGGTAAACATTGCTCCATAAGCTTGTTGTTTGTTTTGATAGTAATCGAAAAACAATCCGGATCTCATGTTTATAAAATTATTGACATTATATTTTATGCCATAACCTGCATTCAAATTAAAATGATTAGATATTGAATAGGTAATCCTATTGTCAATAATATTTCTGGTGTATCTTCCATCTTTAATTATTTCGTATTTAGTTTTTGCATAGCCTAATTGTAAACAATTTTCTATTCTCTGAACTTGCCCTTGCAAGTCATTCATAATGCATAGAAAGTTTATTAATAAAACAGCCGATAAAGATTTCATTTGGTATGATAATTTAATTTAAATGATGGACCGATACTCATGGCATAGCCTTTTGGTTTATTAGCAGGATTACTAGAAAAATAGGGGTAATTATAGGATCTGAAATAGTGGTTCCATTTAATGCCTATCTTAAACTTAAACCATTTATTCTTAAGCAACTGGTAATCCACTTCTGTGATTATTCCAGGCCTTAATATATTTAATTCTTGAGAATAAGCTTTATTATAAGAACCTATTAATGATCTTCCTTTCCATTTTGAATATTGTTCATATTGTCCAGCTAAAATTTCAAGTTGTTTACTAATGATAAAACCTAAATTAAAATCAAAATAATTATTTTGTACTAATTTGACATTTATTCTTGAAAACTGAATAATGTATTCATTGGAATATTCACTGAATGCTCCATAATGATATTCACCATCCTTTAAAGATTTTATTTTGCCATTTCTTTGCCCTTTTAATGAGCGTGTATACCCAACATGAATACTATATTTATTTTTTATATTCAATCCAATATACATACCATGATTATATCCAAAAATCCCTTTTTCAGGTGCTTCATCTCCAAAAATTAATACATTTGTGTCCGAGTATTTATTCCCATAGAAGTCCTTAATATTTGTTTTTGTAAAAGCAGGATTAGCTATTAGTTCAACTGAAAATTGGATTTTCTGTGCAATAATTGTTGGGTTAAGCAATGGAGTCAAAATAATAAAGATATATATTTGGATTTTCATATAAAATTATGTTTAATATAATATTATAAATTCGCCGCTAAATCTTTTGGAATTAGAGCAATTATCCAATTCGAGAACCCAGGTATACTCGCCACTAGGGGCCCAATACTTAATTCCAAATAGGCCTTCCAATTTCAGATCCCAACATACAAATTCTTCTGCGGGTATAATATAATCACATTCAGGAACATTATAAGTCCACTCAAATGCACTTCCCCATCTTGCATAGATGCGAAGTTTAATTTGCTTTGAATTAAATGTACAAGGATTCATACCAGATAATGCTGTGATGCAAAATACTCTATTTTTTGGTTCTATTGCATTTGGACTTACCACATTTGGTGCAGCAACTTGTGGAATATCCCCGGTATAACATTTTTTATCAACTTCAAATTTTTTTATGCAAGTTGGGGTATATTTATACAATCCATATATATTGGGATTCCAACTGAATGTGTTAAAGTCATTTAATGAGACTTTTGTATTTCCTGAATATTCTCTTTTATATTGCTTATTTACCTCCGTAACAAGTATGTCATATTGATGTCCACTTGATTCATGGAATATCGTTTGATGTTGACCCAATTGCACTTTATTGTTTTCGGACACGATGGTAAAGCCTAAAAATAATTCTTGTTCACAAGAATTAATATGGCATTCTGTTTGATCTTGATTATAATATAACCAAACAGCTATTGCATTAATAATGTAAGTTCTTTTAACGATACATCCATCTTCTTGAGTAACCTGTAAATCAACTCTATATTCATATGGGGCTTTTAACTTAAAACTTGGAATTTTTGAACTAGGATTAATAATTTGTGCTACATTGTTTCCATTAGAAGTCCACAAATATGTGCAATTATGACATTCTAATCCTATATCAAATTCAAAAGTTTCCTCTGAGTTAATGCTGCTTAAACATGCTATTGTGTTAAAATCAAGTGGTATTTTATCACACTTAATAGAATGAATTTCTGTCTTGGAATCATATCCTCCACAAGTATTCCGTACTTCTAATTTAACTTTGACTTTATTATTGCAATCAATTTTGTATTGAAAAAGTTCATTAATTTCAAAAAAATCTCTTTTAGTTTCTTTACACTCCAATTCTATTCCTTCATTGTTTATTACACAAACTGTAAATTTGGAGTCCTTATTTTTAGATGAACAATCTTGTACATATAATCTTCCATCAGCGGCGGCATCATATTCACAATCAAGGAAATCAAAACAAGCAATAGGATTAAAGAAAGATTGATCTTCACAAATACCATCAATGTAAGCAACTCCATTGTGCCCTCCTTCGTCGCACGCCACCATTTCAAAATTGATTTCTAATTCTTTATTTAAAAATTCATCAGGAATATCAAGACATACGCACCTCCATTGATTGAAAAATGAAGCATCACTATTAACTGAAGCAAAAATCTTGTTTTTCACTAAGATTGACTGAGAATTAGGTTCTTTTATGAAGTATTTAAAATAAGAGACATTTTCGTCGCCGTCACCAGGCTTATCATGAACTTCCATTTTTAGAAAATATGCAAAACATATTTTCTTACTTGATCCATCTGGCGTGAATTTAAATGAAAGATTTGATGCGTTCACTCCTCCTATATTTAGACTTCCAATTTTAGCGCAATATGATCCTGAATAAGGTTTTACATTGCCATCCTGAGATATAATGTTAAAAAATTTGTTGTCAAGCCCAGGGGAAGTCCAATTTATATTTTCATTTCCGCCTCTATACTCTCTAGATCCCCATTTACCATTAAAATTTTCAAATGTTCCTTTTTCAAAATCTCCATTGTCGCATGGTGAAGTAGGATTCCCTAAAGGTGGACTCAAATTAATTTTTTCATTTATTTCATTGCATCCATTTTTAATTCTAATTATAAAATTGATTTCTGCTTTACATAAATTATCTATAACAAATTCTTTATGCCAAGTAATTCCCCCATCAAAACTATATTCAAGATCTTTTATTGAAGAAAATGTTAGGTTTATAATTCCATCACAACAATTAGGACACGAAGGATGTTTTATAACTTTAATGGAATAATCGTTTTTATTGACTTGACAATCTTCGTCCTCACAATCAATTTTTCCATCACAATCATCATCATTGCCATTTCCACATATTTCCTTTTTACCATCTATTTTGATACCCGAAAATGTTAGAGGACCATTCCGTTTTACAATTGTAAGGTATCTTGCGACATGTTCAGCAGGAAAATTACTACCTGAATCGTACTGAGAAGCAATGTGTGTAAAATTATTCTGATTATTTGCCATTAGAGCATCAATACTCATGTCACCTGAGATATTTGATGAATAAATAATCCAAAAATCTTGCATATTATTAATTCCTAACGGATAGAAAAATTTAATATTATGAATATAAACATCCGTGCCGAAGTCCATCTGTATAAACGCATCAGTATTGTCATTTATTTGAATTCCAA
Source organism: Saprospiraceae bacterium (assembly GCA_044228225.1). Taxonomy (GTDB): domain Bacteria; phylum Bacteroidota; class Bacteroidia; order Chitinophagales; family Saprospiraceae; genus Vicinibacter. The sequence continues at coordinate 130,135 of JBGAVH010000011.1, forward strand.
TATTTCCATCGATATTTTGATTGTCGAATAATTTTGAAAGTTCAAATACACTTCTCCCATCACTGGAATAAATTTTATAGGGTGGAAGCTCAGGGCCATTTACAGGCTGGCCCAAAGGTACAAGGAAAGCAATATCACAAGGCCAATTAATACTTTGTGAATGTAGTTGATTTTCTAAATCAATAAAAGAACTGAGAAATAAATAAAAAGTAAAAGAAAGTATGAAATACTTCAATCTAGGTGTCATAATATTATTTTTTAGGTTGAAAAATCTAATTCAAATATTATGCCAAAAATTCAACAACTTTGAATTTATTCAAATCCCTAATAGTATTTAATTAACATTTCTATTCACCAAAAAACCAATAAAGGCATATTTTTTTCTACTATTCAAATAACTTAAATCGGAATCATGCTCGTATGCTTCCCTTTCAAAAGATATGGAATGATAAGCTGCATGTTTTTTGTATCCTTTTAAACGATAAAATAAATATTCTAAAAAATACCAGATATAAAAAGGAATGATTAATAATTCAGCTTGTTGTTGCAAATGAATTTTTTCATGATTAATAAGTATTGCATCATTTCTTTGGTGTCGATATTTTATAAAAATAGATGGCCAAATTGAAATTGCAGTTGCAAAATTATTAGTAAATATTCTCAAGAATAATGGACTTACCCAAATCATAACCTTGGGAACGTTTATAAAAACTGATAATGCCAAGAAGTTTTAAATGGAACTAACCATTGTTCCAAAAATTCTTTTTTATTTTTTACCAGGGGATCAAAAAACAACGTATCGTCATCAATTTTTTGATCTGCGTACAGTGATTTTAAATCATTGGCATGAACCTGAAAAATGTTATCGTCCTTTAAATAATGAAATATCATTCTATTGAAAAAATCTTTATGATAGGTTCTGCCCAGATCTTGTAGGAAATGAACAGATTTATCTATTGAGCATCCGCCAGGTGAATTTAATTGATCATCAACAACGAATACTATAAAATAATTATGCAATATGCCACCAGTTGCAAAAAGGGCTGATTGGTGGCTGGTCCATTGTCTTGTAAATTGTTGAATCGTCTGATAAATTTCCGGAATCAAGGTATCTTCAATACATTGATCGGATGGATAAATCCAGACTTTTGAAGTGTCGGGATATGCTATAAGGTCTAACATTAATCTTGCATTTGGGATAAAATCAATTCGGATAAATCATAAACCATAACTTCATCTTGTTTGTCTTTTGATTTTACACCATCCTGAAGCATGGTTAAACAAAAAGGGCAGTTTGCTACAATCGTATTTACACCTAAATCTAAGGCTTCTTCAATTCTTTCTTCATTGATTCGTTTGTTACCCGGTTCATCTTCTTTAAACATTTGTGCACCACCAGCACCACAGCACAAGCCATTTTTACGTGAACGTTTCATTTCTTTAATTTCGAAATGAAGTTGTTCAATCACAGAACGTGGCGCTTCATAAACGTCATTGATTCTACCTAAATAACATGAATCGTGATAGGTGACAGAATCCATGTCTGATGGATTCATTTTTATTTTACCAGTTTTCAAAAGCTCATCTAAAAACTGTGAATGATGCATTACTTCATAAGTTCCGCCTAGTTCAGGATATTCATTTTTGATCGTGTTAAAACAATGCGGGCAGGTACATACTATTTTTTTAATCTGATATCCATTCAGTGTTTCGATATTCTGAAGCGCCAACATTTGAAACAAAAATTCATTACCTGCTCTACGCGCTGGATCTCCGGTACATTTTTCTTCATTGCCCAGTATGGCATATTTGATCCCGACTTTGGATAATATTTCAGCGAAAGCTCTGGATACTTTTTGTGCTCTTGCGTCATAAGATCCTGCGCATCCAGTCCAAAAAAGTACGTCAATGTCACGACCTGCATTAACTTCTTCGCTTAGTATGGGTATATGATTCATATTTATCTATTGTAAATTTCGATAACTTTAGAAATATGTTGATAAAATTTTTGGGTAGGCCATTTCTTAATGAGTGAGATATAAATTCTTAATTAAGATTACATTTCTTCTGACAACCTATTTTTTCTCGCTTCAATAAAACTTCTAATATAGACGATCATTGCAGCGGTACAACTTACGATCATTAAAACGACACGTAAAATAGCCATATTGTTTCCTGCATTAATACTGTTTCGCAAAGGTAAAAACAAGACAATTAATATTAAAAAAGTGAGTACAACTACAACGTGTGCCACCGTTTTATTCTCTGCTTTAAATGGTTTATGAAAGAAGGACAATAGGATACCTAAAGCTGGAACGATCAAGGTATGTGTATCTCTACCTGAAGCACTATAACTCCATAATCCCAAAATTACCAACAAGGTTGCATTAAAAAGATTAGCTTGATATGGTTTCATTTTTGAATTGAATTTAGTCTTTAATTAAATAAATAGTTTTATGATTAATTTGGTTTTGTATCATTTTTTGGAGCAGGTTCTTCAAATATTTCATCTTCATCAGTGCCTGAGTTCTTAGGTAATACAGAATTATCCATGTTTTGATTTTCCATAGTGGCTTTGAAAGTTGCACAATTCAATTCTACACCTAAATCCCCTGGAGGTCTGTAAAAATCTACGTCGGTTTGAAATCCTGATTCCGGTGTTGCTTCAAGTTTTGAAATGAATTTAGTGAAGAAAGGTTTTGCCATCACACTACCTTGTCCATTGGTTAAAGAAAGAAATCTAATCCATGGATCTTCACCACCTACCCAAGTACCTACAACTAAATTGGGTGTAATGCCCATGAACCATCCATCAACATAATCATTGGTTGTTCCTGACTTTCCTCCAACCGGGGTTTTAAGTCCATAAACTTGACCTGATTTGCGCAAGAGGTCGACCATCACATAATTATAATTAGCAGGAAGTGCTACGTTTTTAACGGGTGTGTTCCGATAAATAACTTTACCATTTTTATCTTCAATTCTTGAAATATAATAGGGTTTAACATATTCTCCATTATTTGAGAATGTAGTATATGCACCTGTCATATCCATTACTGAAAGATCAGCTGAACCTAAGACTATTGAAGGGAACCTTGGAATTACCAGGCCACCATCTTTGCGTCGGGCCAGGCTATCAATCCCCATAGAATTTAGCAATTCCCTAATGGGTTCAACGGTACCAAGAAGGATGACTAATTTAACGGTAATGGAATTTTTTGAATAAGCTAAGGCATTGTATAAATTAAACATTTTTCCGGTAAAACTTTCTCCGGCATTAGCAGGAGACCAAGCTTCAGGTAATCCAAAATTAGGATCGCCTGCAGGGATGGTATATTGCACGTCTTGAAATTCATTACATGGACTTATGCCCATTTTTGCAATGGCGGTAGCATATACAAAAGGTTTAAAAGTAGATCCGACCTGACGTCTGGAATTCACGTGATCATATTTAAAATATTTAAAATTAGTTCCGCCAAGCCAGGCTTTGATTTCACCAGTATGAGGGTCGACTGCCATTGATCCGATTTGCATATGTTTGCGATGATATTTAATGGAATCGAGGGGAGACATTTCTACGATCTTACTGCCTTGAGTTGTGTAATCATAAACAGACATTTTAATAGGTGTTGTCATTTGCAAACGCATTTCTTTTTCAAATGAAGTCCATAATTTTGCAATGGAAGGCCATTGTTTACTATTATAAATTTTCATTGAAATATCATATTGTGTTTGATTAATTTGTTTCTTTTTTAATTCATCTTTTAGGAACCCTTTTTTTTCCATTTCATTTACGATTCTTTGAATGGTTCGATCATTAATATCGACATGACCAATTTCATCTTCAAGTTTTGACATGATTTTGCCAAAATATTTATTCCATACCAGGTAAAATCTGTCTGTTTCCCGAATTAAATTATTCAAAGCATCTTTTCGGATTCGCTTCATATTATCATCAGCTTCATAGGTCCAGGGATCTTGCGAAGACCAGACATTAAAATAAGCTTTTTGAATACTCATCATATGTTCTTTACCTGCTTCTTCAGCAAGTTTTTGATAAATGGGATCTATGGTGGTATAAATTTTTAAACCATCTTCATAAATATTATATTTTGAACCATCTGGTTTTTTAAATTTTTCTTCTTCAAACATTTCTTTTAATTTCTTACCCAATTCTGTTCTGAAATGTGGAGCAAGACCTTCGAGATGATTTTCTCTTCTAAATTGAGAAATGTCGAGGGGTAATTTTTTATAAGCTTCAAATTCTTTCTTTGAAATATGACCATTTTGTTGGACCAATGCTAGAACAGTATTTCTGCGGTCTAAAGCTAGATCCGGAAATTTTTTTGGATTGAATAAAGTTGGATTTTTGAGCATTCCAATAAGCATGGCACATTCATCTAATCGCAAGGAGCGTTGATCTTTTCCAAAGTATGTTTTAGCGGCAGTTTGAACACCTTGTGCCTCATAAATAAAATCAAATTTATTGAGATACATCGCTATGATTTCTTCTTTGGTGTAAGATTTTTCCAATTTTATTGCGGTCAACCATTCTTTCATTTTAACTCTGACCATCATTACGGATTTCACCAATTTATTTTTGCCTTTAAGATTAGGTCTTTCAAATAGGAGTTTTGCCAACTGTTGAGTAATCGTACTGCCACCACCGGATTCATCTTGATTTAATAACACAGTTTTGAAGAATACTCTAATTAATGCTAAAAAATCTATCCCGGAATGACTGTAAAATCTTAAGTCTTCTGTAGAAAGTAAACAGTGAATCAAATGTGGATTTAGGCTATCGAATTGGAGGAATTCACGATTTTCATTATAATATTTTCCAAGTACTGAATTATCATTAGCAAAGACCAAACTTGCCTGACTGTAATTCGGATTCTCCAATTCTTCAAAGGTCGGAAGGTTGTCGAATGAAATTAGAAATAACAACAGATAAGCCAATAGAAGTCCCACCATTATGAGTTTCCAAATTCCATTTATAGCTGTATTAAACCAGGGACGATCAGATGGTTGTTCCCCTGAATGTATATTGGTTAATTTGAATTCCTTTCTAAATATTGACCAGCGTTCTAAAAATTGATTCCACATGCTATGTTAAAAAATATAAATCAAGGTTTAAATAATATTATAATACTCCAAAGATTTAATGATAAGCTCTGGTTTAACATCTATATCCACACGACCCTTACCGGGAACTTCCAACAAACTAAAACCAATTTTATGATTCGATTTTTTTTTGTCACCATTCATCCAATAGATCAGGTCATCAACTCGATCTAAAGGGACAGTAAAAGTAGGTAAAAAAGGTTTTAAAAGTGTAGTAAATTTAGCTAACCAATGAGATTTCCAATTGAAAAGTTGATCAGAAAGCCATGCTTCATACAACATTCCCAATGCAATAGCCTCACCATGAAGAATGTCTGTACCATCAGCTAAAGCCATACTTTCAATGGCATGACCGTAGGTATGTCCAAAATTCAGCATTTTTCTGGGACCTTTTTCATAAAAATCTAGGTCTACGATATCCATTTTGGTTCGGATTGATTTTTTGAGATAGGACTTAAGGGTTTCGGTGTCCAGAGGCCAGGGATAATCACATAATTCCTCCCAATAAGGTGGGTTATCAATAAATGCGTGTTTAATCATTTCGACATAGCCGTTTTTGAGATGCCTTTCAGGTAATGTTTCCAGAAAAGTAGTATCAATTAATACAGCTTTGGGAGCATTAAATAGTCCAATTTGGTTTTTGAATCCTTTAAAGTTAATCCCATTCTTACCACCATGAGCAGCATCAGACATAGCCATTAAACTTGTGGGGATATAAATAAAATCAATGCCTCTGAGTAGTGTAGAGGCACAAAATCCCGTAATATCGCATACGACTCCCCCACCCAGTGCAATGATTAAACTGTTTCTATCTATTTGATTATTTAGACAAAACTCCCAAATATGTTCGCAGGTTGATAAATTTTTAGAAGATTCTCCAGCCTGGATACTATACTGGGGACAATCGGAAAGTCCTGTTTTTTGATAAAAATAGGGAACACAATGTTGGTTGGTATTGCTATCAGAGATAATAAAAATCTTCGAATAATCGCACATTTGAAGGTAGGAAGTCCAGCGATCCCAGGGATTTTGAAAAAAGAGTTGTGGATTATCCGGTTGTGTTTTTTGGATCATGATGCAAGGTAGGAACTCTTTGAACAAAAATTCAAACAATTGAAATGATATATTAATTTAATTTTAAATATGTTTATATATATAAAATATTATTAATGTATTTGTGGTTGTTAACCATCTGTAAAACCAAAAATACGATGATTTGCATGCAAATTATTTTAAACCCATGTATTTTTTTGGGTTTCCAAAGCAAACAGATTAATCCAAAGTCCGATTCGAATTTCTTCGTTGGTTGGGAATTCATTCAATACACCAATCTATAAAATTATCTAATTTCCGGGCTATCTTTTTTGTAAAATATTTTTGGTATCTATTGAATAAATTTTTAAACCTGCGTTTAATGCATACTTTATATTAAAAAACATGCGTTCGTTAGCAATTTGAAAATGATTAATGGAATAATCCAATAATTGACCATTAATAATCATACCAGGCATAATCTCATGTTGATTGAGCATATCTGTAATGCTTCTAACATTCTCTTGGAGTAAATCATTGAGTTGAGTTTGCAGCATTTTTTTTATTTTTGATTCTGCAATATTTTTTAGAAGTGCAAGAATTGTTTTTTCAAAACGTTTTCCTTCAATGCTCTTCAATGTAAATTCAGATAATGAAATCATCTTTGTGGCTTGATCATATTGCGGATTAAATCGCATTTCCAAAAGGCCATTAAAAGCTCCAGAAGTTTTAAGATTTACGATGACTTGTTCACCCTGCCCACTAAGGTCAATTTTATTAATTTTAATTTTACTAATTCCACTTCCGTATTCCTGATTTTCAATTCCTTCTTTGATCAGTAAGCTCAAGTAATTCATAGGTACTCTACTTTGAATACTGAAACTGGAACCTTCTTCAACATAAGGCCGGATTGAAAAGGCTAGGTTGTTTTCTAATTCAATGGGTCTTTGTTCTGCAATAACGTTTTCAAGATAGAATAGAATCGGAATGATTAAAGAATCATTTTGAATTTTAAAAGGACCTAGGGCAATTTCGCTTGGACTAGAATATAGATGAATAATATTATCCTCAGTGGAATAAAACGGATCAATGAAATAAGTATATAATTTTGATTTTACTTTGTTTAAATCAACACTGGAATGGATATAGTCGTCTATACTTTTTTGTAATTCTAATTTATATTTTTTTACAATTTGATTGGCAATCCCCTCAATAGGAATGGGTACCCCCAGCACTTTAAGCACAGGTTTTTTATTCCATTTATAATTAGTTATTTCGGATTTACTCAGAAACTGATTTTGGAAAATATCAAATTTACTGCTGATTTGGAGTTCAAGTTCACCTATGGCTTTTATGTTGCTAAAATTACCAGTCGGACTTATTTCGAGATCAATGGGCAAGGTCAATTTCAATTCATTGCCGATTGCTTGTAAGTTTAAATCATTTGACATAAAGGCTTTGCATTTATAACCTCCTTCCAAAGTTATGCCTTCACCAATGGAATATTTGACAATTTCGTTGACAACCCTATTTAATTCAATGGATCCTATAGAAATCGGAATCATTAAAGTGGAAATAGGTATTCGGGTATATTCCGTGCTCAGTTTGTTTTCAATTTCGGTTGGACTCATTTTTTTATTGCATTGTGTTAACAACAAAATCCCTAATATTACAGTTAGTATTCCAATTAATTTCATTAATTATTATTTGTGAATTTCTTTTGTATAAAGGTAAATATCATTAAATTGTTTAAACATGCTTCAAAATTACAATATGTACATCAAGCATCCATGGCATGGTGTAGACCCTGAATGGGATCAACATCATTTATTAGGTTTAATTGAGATTTCAAAAGGTCTTAAGTCAAAGTATGAAATTGATAAATTGAGTGGATTACTCAAATTGGATCGGGTATTGCATACATCATTTGAATATCCCATTAATTATGGATTTATACCACAAACATTGGGTGAGGATGGCGACCCTTTAGATATATTGGTGCTTTCACAAATTAATATTGTACCATTATGTTTGGTTCGTTGTTATGTCATAGGTGTAATGCATATGATTGATCGTGGTAAAGGTGATGATAAGATTATTGCTGTTGCCGCATCAGATCCTAGTGTGAATGAAATCAAAACTTTAGATCAATTACCTAAATATTTGGAAGCAGAGTTGCGACATTTTTTTCAGCAATATACTGTATTGGAAAATAAGAAAGTGACTGTTAATGAATTTAATGGAATAGATGATGCACGAAGGATTATCAATGAAGCTGTGGAAAGGTATCAGACTTCGGGATTTGATGGAAGTGAGTTATAACTCGATTGGAATAATTTCTCCAACAAATTTCATTCATTCTATTTACCTGTTTATTAATAGAAAATTAATTGGTTTATAGGCTGCACGTTTTATTAAATCAAATCATCTTGCAAAGCTTATTAAATTGAATTTACAGAATTGATTCTTGTATATTTAGAAAATGAATGTTAAAAATCATTTTTATAATTAATTCAAATAAGCACAAGTCCTTTGGAATTAAATGGCTTTCTGAAGTTGATCCATTGCTATTACTTAAAACCCCTAATTGCATTATTGTGTATAGTATCCCATGCTTACTAAGCTTTTCAAGAAATTGGTGCTTTTAATATTTAGATGAATTCATTTAACATTAAGCAAGCCTAGGGGATGGTTAATATTGATCTTTGGTATCAATGCATGTTAGTATTAAAAATTCGGTTAAAATGTATAATTTTATGCTCTATATTGTGATAACAATTAGCATCGAAAGTGTACTTAATATACCTGTTTAACTGCTTGAAGAAGCCCGAAGTAGATATATTCTATCAAACAACAGCTATCAAATTATTAGATATTGTTCACTTTAAGGATTACCAATGAAAAACCAGTTTTTAGTCTTTGTATTTATTTATTTTATTGCTGCCCTTACATCACATCATACTTATTCACAATCTAACTCTCCAAAAGGGGCAACTCCGATAAACGCTAGTGACAAGTCGTTAGAAATAAAAAACACTTATGCCGTTGTTGTCGGCATCTCTGATTATCAGGATCCCGGTATCCCTGATCTTCGTTATGCAGACAAAGATGCTGAGGCATTTGCAAATTATCTTAGATCAAGTGCTGGTGGCAAACTGGATGGAGATCACATGAAAGTTTTAATTAACCAGCAAGCTACAATGGCGCAATTTGCCAATACTTTGGATTGGTTGTGGGAGGTATGTAAAGAAGGGGATGAAGCTATTATCTATTTTTCAGGGCATGGAGATGTAGAGAAAAAGAGTTTGACGCAACCTGGATTTTTGTTATGTTGGGATGCGCCTGCAAGAGTTTATATGGCTGGTGGAACCTTTGCATTGCCTATGTTGCAGGAAGTCATTTCTACGCTTTCAATTCAGAATAAAGCTAAAGTCATAGTGATTACAGATGCTTGCCGATCCGGTACGCTTGCTGGAAGTTCTGTAGGAGGAGCACAGGCAACAGCAGCGAACCTTTCTAAACAATTTGGCAATGAAATTAAGATCATGTCTTGTCAACCCAATGAATATAGTATTGAAGGGGAGCAATGGGGTGGCGGACGAGGTGCATTTTCATATCATCTTCTTGATGCGCTTTATGGAATGGCAGATAACAATAAGGATCAGTTTGTCACATTGCAGGAAGTTGGAAGATATCTAGAAGATCATGTTTCCAATGAAGTGGCACCTGTGAGTCAGGTTCCGATGACTGTTGGTAATCGCAATGAAAGATTAACTAACGTGGATGAGAACGTTTTAGCATCCATTAAATCTGGAAAGGTAAATCAGACCATGATGTTATCAGCCATTGAATCTCGAGGCATTGAAGAAGATGTATTGGCTAAAGTGGACACAAATACAAGAAGAATTTATGCACTTTTCAAAAGCACATTGAAAGAGAAAATATTTTTGGAACCTGCAAACGCTTGTGCAGAAGCATATTATCAACAATTAATTCTAGAACCAAAACTAGAGCGATTGCATTCTACTATGAAGCGCAATTACGCCACAGCTTTACAAGACGATGCACAACAGGTTTTGAACACCCTGCTCAAAACGGGATTAACGAAAGAAGTACTTCGCAAATCGAGATCTCGCTCCATCTATCGTAATTATCCTATTTATTTGCAACGTGCTGCAGCGTTGTTAGGCGAACAACATTATATGTTTAAGACCTTAATGGCGCGTAAATTCTTTTTTGAAGGAAAAATCCAAGCTACTCCTGAATTACGTCAATCCTTCTATCATCAAGCTTTGAGTTGGCAGCCTGACTTACCGCATGTGTTGTGCGATATGATCACCGTTTTCAATCGAAGTCAGGAAGATTCTGCCGTTTATTATGCTGCAAAAGCATCTGCATTGATACCTACATGGGTGTTGCCATACATCCTGTTATCTGAATTTTATGAATTTAGAATGGGGAATCCAGAGAAGGTGGAAAAAGTTTTGGATGATGCCATTAAAGTGGATTCCAACTCGGTCTATTTATGGTATGTTATCGCTGGGTTTTATGCCAATCATGGAAGATATGCCGAATCTGAGAAATGGTTTTTAAAAACCATTGACGCAACAGCAAATGATGTTTGTTTTCCATGTGCACATAATGAGTTGGGGGTATTGTATACCGATATGAATCGTTTAAAAGATGCGGAAGAGCAGTTTAAAAAGGCCTTGCAACTCGATTCGAATTTAGGGCATGCTTATAGTGGCATGGGCTTGGTTTATATGAGAACACAAAGACCTGAAGAAGCTGAAAAAAACTATATGAAAGCACTTGAATTAGATCCGGAAGATGGACCTACACATTATAATCTTGGTGATTTATATCTCATCACTGGACGATTTGATCTAAGTGAAAAACATTTGAAAAAAGCACTTCTCAACAACAAGCAAAATCCATTTATATATGAGGTATTGGGAAGATTATATACTGAGACTAAAAAGTATTCTGAATCCGAACAAATGTTTCTTAAGGCCATTGAACTGGATGCGAATTATGGAAAAGCTTATTCCGGACTTGGAATTGTGTATCTCAGTACAAATAAATTAGATGAAGCAGAAAAAGCTTTCAAAAAAGGTATTGTTGCGGATCCAAAAGATATAGATCTGCGATACAATCTTGCCTGTGTACACAACCTAAAAGGTGAAACGGATCAGGCTTTCGATGCTTTGGAACAAGCATTTCAGGCAGGCTTTAACGATTACGATTGGATACAGCAAGATGAAGACCTGAGTAATTTGAGAAAACAGACACAAAGGTGGAATGCAATGATGAAAAAATATTTTCCAGAAAAAGTCAAATAGTCAATAAGTAAAAATGAAGAGAATAATTTTATTTATACTATTACTAACCATTGGATTTAATTCATTCGCACAAATAAAAGGTGCCACGCCAATTACAAACTTTAGCGGTCATTCATCAGGGGACCGAAATACCTATGCAGTCGTGGTGGGTATTTCTGACTACCAAGATAAGGAGATCCCGGATCTTCGGTTTGCGGATAAAGATGCAGAGGCATTTGCTAACTTCTTGCGCTCGCCAGCTGGGGGAGCATTGGATGGAGACCATATTCAAGTACTTACCAATACTCAGGCAACTGCTGGACGTATTGCAGAAGCACTTGATGCTCTAATTGAAAAAGCAAAAAAAGACGATCAGGTCATCATATACTTTTCAGGTCACGGAGATGTGGAAGGAAAGAAGTTGACGCAACCTGGATTTTTGCTATGTTGGGATTCACCGTCGAGAGTATATATGGGAGGAGGTACCTACTCCTTATCTTTTTTACAGGAAGTAGTCTCTACGCTTTCCGTTCAAAATCAGGCAAAAGTAACAGTCATCACGGATGCATGCCACGCAGGAAAACTTGCAGGGAGCCAAATTGGAGGCGGACAATTAACAACCTCGAATCTTGCCAAACAATATGCCAATGAAGTAAAAATACTGTCTTGTCAACCCAATGAGTTCTCACTAGAAGGCGAACAATGGGGAGGTGGTCGAGGTGTATTTAGTTATCATTTAGTGGATGGTTTAATGGGACTTGCTGATCGCAATAATGATGGTCAGGTTACATTGGGTGAGATTGATCGTTATCTAGAGGATCATGTTACCGTAGAAGCCTCTCCCCTAAGTCAAGTACCGATATTACTTGGTAACAAATCGGATAAGTTGGCCACTGTAAATTCAAAGATTCTTAATGAATTGAAAAAAAATAAAATTGGGAATTTGTTGGTGATAGCATCAACGGAAAGTCGGGGGTTTGAGGAAGATGTTTTATCAAAAACGGATACCCTAATTCGAAATAATTATTTCTCCTTCAAAAAGGCAGTTCACGAAAAACGATTTTTTATTCCAACAGAAGATTGCGCTGAAAAATATTATACCCAACTTGAAAAAGATGAAACCATAGCCTCTCTCCGAGGGATCATGAAACGGAATTATGCAGCAGCACTTCAAGACGATGCCCAGCAAGCCATGAACATCTGGCTTAAAGCTGATGTGCAACAATTGGAGTGTATCGGCAAATCGATTAAACTTGAATCGATACCTAAGCAACTTAAGCGCGCAGCCGAGTTGCTCGGCGATGGACATTACATGTACCAGTCGCTGATGGCCCGGAGGCTGTTGTTTGAAGGCATTATTAAGATGAAGCACCAAAACCCAGATGAAATACTTGGCCGGGAGTGCCTTTCCCTTTTTCGACAGTCGTTGGCTATTGAACCCCAATCGCCACTCCCCTGGCACCGGATGTGCCAAGTGTATGTGAGCAATCTACGCCAGCCCGATTCGGCATTCATTTGCGCACGCCAGGCTCGTAGTCTAGCATCCAACTGGGTGCTGCCTTTTGCCGATTTGGGCTATAAGCTTATCCAGCAAAACAAATTTGAACTGGCAAAACTGGCATTAGAAGAAGCCGAAGCTATAGATTCATTGCACCCTTATGTCATCAACAGGTGGGCAAATTGGCTTACTTTTTCAGGCGGCAGAGCCAATCTGGAAAAGGCGGAGGTTCTTTTTGAAAAATACCAGAAAAGGGGAGGGCCTAGTTACCCTTGTTGGTTTAATGATTATGCGAATGTGCTGAAATTTTTAGGCAGGTTTTCTGAAAGCGAAGAAATATTCAATCAGGGCATTTCGCTCGATTCGACACAAAACTCACTTTGGATGAACCTTGGGGTTTTGTACATTGACACCCGCCGTTACGCTAAGGCCGAGTCCTTTTTGAAAAAAGCAATTAGCCTCGATTCAAGCTCTTCCAATGCCTGGGACAATCTCGGTAAGGTTAATAAATTAACTGGCCGTTATGTGGAAGCAGAACAGAATTTGAAAAAAGCAATAGCGTTAGATTCCTCCTTTGCAACTCATTGGGGCAATCTTGGGGCTTTATACAACCAAATCGGTCGTTACGCTGAAGCAGAGCCGTTTTTAAAAAAAGCCATAACGCTAGATTCCTCATTTGCAGTACACTTTAACAATCTCGGGAATTCGTACATTCAGACCCGCCGCTACACTGATGCTGAGTCAGTAATAAAAAAAGCCATAGCACTAGATTCGACGGTTGCCGCTCCTTGGGTCAACCTTGGGAATTTGTACATTCAGACCCGCCGCTACACCGAAGCAGAGCCGGTAATAAAAAAAGCAATTGTGCTCGATTCAACTATGGCGAATCCCCGAAAGCATCTAGGCATGATCTATTTCAAGACCAACAGACTCGCCGAAGCAAGGAATAACTTTCTAAAAGCGATAGAACTCAACCCCAACTATGCAGTAGCCTTGCTTGGGATAGCCTACCTCCTCACCGCCGAAGGCAAAACTGTAGAAGCTATCAGCTATGTCGAGCAAGCCATCGCGAAAGGTAGAACCTTTGAGCAATTGCAAAATGACGAAGATCTCAAGCCGTTACGGGACCAAAAAGAACATTGGGATGTACTAATGAGAAAGTTCTTTCCTAACCAAATTAAAAAATAAATTCTAATAGATATGAAAGCTTACTTCATTTTTGAGTTCAAATTAAGGGGTGGAAGAAATTATGAATTACGAATTACAGTGAGTAAGAAACTACGAATTGCTAGAGGAGAATAAAGATTATAAATACGGAAATAAATTATGAAAAGAATTATTAATTATGGAAAACAAAGATCAATTAAAAAGCAATAAATGAAAAACCAGATTTTAATTGTAATATTCGCTTTTATAATTTCTGCAAATAATGCACAACAAGTGAGCCCAAATTCTAGCACAGAAAAAGGGATAGCTCCAGTCAAAATCGTCAGTAATCAGTCCTCAGTCACTAGTAACACCTATGCTGTCGTTGTTGGCATTTCCGATTATCAAGATCCAGGAATTCCTGATTTGCGTTTTGCAGATAAAGATGCGGAAGCATTCGCTGCTTTTCTGAGTTCTAAAGCGGGAGGTTCATTAGATCAAGATCATTTAAAACTATTACTGAATAAGCAAGCAACCATGGCACAATTCGCTAATGCATTAGATTGGTTGATGGAAAATGCAAAAGAAGGAGATCAAGCCATTATTTATTTTTCAGGGCATGGAGATGTGGAGAAGAAAACAATCACCCAACCAGGATTTCTTTTATGTTGGGATGCACCTGCAAGAGTTTACATGGCGGGTGGTGCTTTTAATTTGCGAGATGTGCAGGAAGTAGTATCAACTTTATCCATCCAAACAAAAGCAAAAGTAATTGTAATAACCGATGCATGTCGTTCCGGCAATCTGGCCGGAAATTCAGTTGGAGGATCTCAAGCCACAAGTTCTAATCTGGCAAAACAATATGCAAATGAAATTAAGATATTGTCATGTCAACCGAACGAATATTCTATTGAAGGAGAACAATGGGGCGGTGGGCGTGGTGCATTTTCATACAATCTTGTGAATGCATTATATGGTTTTGCAGATCAAAACAAAGATCTATCCATTACCTTGCAGGAAGCAGGTAGATACTTAGAAGATCATGTTACTGCGGAAGTTGCACCAGTAAGTCAAGTGCCTATGATTATAGGCAATCGAATGGAAAAAATTGCAACAGTTGATGCTACAACTTTGGCCTCAATTAAATTGGGAAACTCCAATCACACAGCTCTATTGTCTAATATTGATACTAGGGGATTCGAAGATGATGTGTTAACAAAAGCAGATTCGTCAATTAAAAAACTTTATCAACTATTTAATAGATCGTTGAATAACAAAATATTTTTAGAACCTGCAAATGCTTGTGCAAATGATTACTATGAGAAGTTGATTAATGAACCTAAGCTAATACAATTGCATTCTACAATCAAGCGCAATTATGCTGCAGCATTACAAGATGAAGCGCAACAAGTGTTGAATAATTGGTTTAAGGCAGATGTACGTGAGTTATACCTTTCTAAAAAGTTGAAAAAAGAAAAATATCAAGCATATCCTTTGTATTTAGAAAAGGCAGCTGAATTACTTGGTGCAAATCATTATATGTACTCGGTAATTCAAGCTAGAAAACATTTGTTTAAAGGATACCTCATTAGTTTAACTGATCAAAATTTTAATTTAAAAGTAGGAAATGATGCACTAGTGGAATTTCACAAAGCACTTGAATTACAAGCTGAATTACCACATGCTTATTGGTTAATGAGTCGTGTATTTGCATTTAATTTAAATCAACAAGATTCTTCTGAATATTATTTTTCGAAAGCAACTAACCTGTTGCCAAACTGGATTTTGCCTTATGAAACTATGATTTATATTTATTATTTTAAATTCGATAATTCTGTTCGTGTTAAATATTATTTAGAAAAGGCAAGTCATTTGGATACAAATTCTACCTTAATTCATGAAATGTGGGGAGTCTATTATAAAAATATCCAAAAGTATGACATGGCTGAGAATGAATGTTTAAAAGCTCTTGAAATAGATTCAGCAAATATTTATGCCACGGTTGTATTGTCAGGAATATATAATCAATCAAACCGTTTAAAACTTGCCGAATTTTATGCGTTAAAAGCAATCAGGATGGATTCTACATATGTTGGTGCATGGAAGTCTTTAGGAGATACCTATTCCATATGGAAAAAGTATCCTGAAGCTGAGACCCAATTTAAATATGCATTGCAACTGGATTCACTTGAATTGTCGGCTCGAATTGGTTTGGGGATATTATATGTAAATTTAAATAGACAAGAAGAAGCTGAAAAGGAATTTGAAAAAATACTCATTATTGATTCGACATATGAACTTGCCATGGATAGACTTGCATCCATTTATGTGCGCACCGAGCGTGTAGAGGATGGTATTAATTTATATCAAAAATTAATTAAAAAAAATCCAAATGATAAAATATTCCATTATAATCTTGCATGTGTCTATAGTCGTAGTAAAGATTCGATAAAAGGTTTTGAGTATCTTGAGAATGCTTTGAAAATTGGTATGCCTGAATATGCTGACTGGTTACAACAAGATCCGGATCTTAGCTTTCTTAAAGCCCAATCAGAAGTCTGGAATGATCTTATGCAGAAATACTTTCCTGATAAATTTAAATAAAGAAATATTGTACTTATTAGACAAAGAATAAAGAAATATACAAATTGTATATGGCAATAGGATTCAATTGCGAATTACGGGGGAATCAATTACGAATTACGGAGAAGAAAATATAAATTTAAAAAACAAATGGAAAAGCTGAAATGGATTTTAATATTTACTTTTTTGGTTAAAGTTAGTTACGCTCAGGAAAATGCAACCCACATGCTATCTGAAAAAATTGCTAATCAAAAAACGGTTGGTCAACAAACCGAAGCATGCTATCTCCAAGAAATTAAATCCGAACCCAATAATCCTATAGGTTATTACAATTTGGGTTTATATTATTCCAGTTTATATCAATTTAATGATGCGGAAGTACAATATAATAAAGCCATTGAATTAGATTCCAACTTTGGATTAGCATACACAGGTCTTGCCAGTTTATTTCTTGCATCTGGTCAAATGGAAAGGGCGATAGCAGCTTGTGAACTAGCCTTGAAAAAGGACTCTTTATCAGCTGTCAATTATTTGAATATGGGAGTCATGCAATTTCAAAATATGAAGTTTGAAGAAGCGGAGCAAAGTTTTCTAAAAGGTATTCAATTAGATACAATGAATTCGGAGCTATGTTTGAATATGGGAACGCTATTGATGCAAATCAATCGACAAACTGAGGCAATTGTTTATTTAAAAAAAGCATTGCAAATTAATCCAAACGACCCGGGATCGCCTTATAGTTTAGCAAGTATCTTTAGTAGTCAAGAACAAATAGAGGATGGTTATACTTATCTGGAAATGGCTCTAAAAAATGGTATTTCATTTTATGATATGTTGCAAGTAGATGTTACACTTTCATCATTGAGGAAGAACACGACACGATGGAAAGCATTAATGAAGAAATATTTTCCTAAGAAAATAAAATAATTTTTCTGAAATATTATTTTTTAATAATGAAAGGCAACGAATAAATATTGACTTGACCTGCAGGAACATTTGATGTAAGTCCTCGAGTGCCTAGAGATTCATCTTTGTAATAAGTCTGATTGATCAGTTGTTCAAATGGATCTTTTTCACGGTGATCGTCCATGCCTCTTCTTTGATCCAAAGGGCGCAGATTGATTGGGTTCTTGGTAGCAATTAATTTAAATAATTCCTGCCCTATAGGTTCGTTAAGACGGAAGGAAGTAGGTATGATAATACTTGCTCCGGGATTAATATAATAATCGGAAGGTGAATCATTTGATTTGGGTAATAGTACATTTGTTTTATTGTCTGGTTGAATGTCAAGTAAAGTATAATAACAAGGTTTGGTACCAGTATTTTTTACCATAATTTTGACTTCGTCTCCCACACGGATTATCAAATTACCAGCAGCATCTTTCATGCTGTCTTGGGTGAATGATTCACTAACCTTGATTCCATTTCTGGCTATTAGGATCAACTTAAATTCTACTGCAATTTGTTCGTTTTCCTGAGTTAATTTTCTTAAATACTGCGATTGACCAAATTGTGTAATGGCAGATTTTAAGGAATACATGAGATCATTAGCAGAAGATGATTTTGAAAGTGCAACTATTTCAATGTCGTTTTTTGCAATTAAGAATATTTTTTTTGAATCTTCAATTAGAATAAGATCTGGATTGTGATCCACTTTCTTTAAATAAGGAAGCTTAAATAATTGTTTAAAAAGGTCAGGATCCAAGGAATTAAACGTTCCTTTTACTTGTATTGTAATAGTTAGATCTCCAAAATTTTCTTCTTTTACCATCACCCAAGATGACTCACATAATGCTTGTGAAATGCCATCTGGTATTTCAACTAAGCAAGTGCTGGAGCCAGATACCTTTACTGTGCCAATAGATATTGGTTTGATATTTTTTATATCTCTACTTTCAGGTTGATAAAAACCCATTACTGTTCCAGGAGTTATACCATTTAAAAAACCTCCATCCAGCGTGATGGTGTTTTGATCTTGCCATTCTTTAACTCGAAAATAATTAGGCGTTCCGAGATATCTGCCTCCTAAGACGGGTTGTGCTAAAATACCTGAAGCTTCAGGGATTTGATTATTAATGTGCATTCCAATGATCAACTTAATTCTGTCAAAAAGTTGTTGGTAGCTAGATTCTGGTTTTAATGCATGTACGGCTTTACTAAAAGCATAACTCAATGCACCATAGTTTTTACCATCTTCACCTTGAATTTCATAGTTGAGTTGATTTGCCATAGACCCAAAAAATGCGATCATTGAAGCCATTTGTGATTCATCTTCAGGTTTAGTTTCTGATTGACTCATATCGTGTTTGCTTCGATCAGTCTTCTGACGGTACGCTTCCGGGGCTATGGCTATATCTGTGCCGCGTGCACATCCAATAGCGCGTGTGGATGTTCCAGAATGACACGCATCAATAGTTAACATGAAATGGCCTTTAGGACCAAGTTTAGTTCGGATTTTATTATAGACTAGATTTAATTCATCATCGGTGATGTGGTTCTCGCCTTCATAGACTCCTGGACTAAAATCTGAAGAAGCATCAAATGGGACTAGAGCCTCATCATATCCATCGAATTCGTCACCATTGAGATCTTGGACTTGTTGGCCGTGACCTGAAAAATGAAAATAAGCGATATCTCCTTTATTTAAAGATTTTAGAAAATCATTTTGAAGGGCATTAAGTATGAGTTTTTTAGTTGCGCCTTCGTTCTTTAAGATGCTTATATTTTTTTCAGAGAAGCCTAATTTAATCAGAGCGCTTTGGATGATTGGGATATCATTGTTAGCATTAATACCTCTAAATCCACTGGCTTTTGGGTAATCGGAAATGGCGACAATAAGGGCTTTTTTATTTTGGCTAAATGCAGGTGAAAGCAAGAATGTAAAAATACTTATAAGTAAAAATCGGTTCATTGATGAAGATATTGAATTATACTGCAAAATAACAAACAATGAATAATATAACAGTATATCATAGTCTAAAGTTAATAAATATATTGAAAGTTATATCGAAATTAGATTTATTCAATTTTATAGAATATTAACACGATTCTGTGACATAGAAATTCTATATAATATTACACTCATTATATATCATAATATTAGCTTAGATTATCAGTGTTATGTTACATTTTAAATATGGCCTTTAATTTTATGTTAATGCTAGAAATTATCAATGTACTTTGTCAATTCAGAAGGATTAAATGAAAATATGTATAGAATATGAATTCTTTACCCCACTTCAACTTTAAGTGCAGTCAAAATAATATTTTGGTTGTTTGACAATATACTAAAATTTGTAATACCCGTTTTTATTATTAACTTTTTGTTCTTTTTTCTTGAAAAAAAAGAACCAAAAATTCAAGACTTTAAGGTCTAAGCCTAAAATGATTCCATGAAACCTAAATTCAAAAAACTCGCCATTGGCCTTCTTTCATTTGTTTAGGTTAACACTTACCCAGCTAGCATTATTGTTCTTTTTATAGCAGTATGTTGAGCTCATACAGTTTTGAATTTTTAACGGTTTCATTACATCATTTTTTTACGGCTTATCCCTTAAGGTCAATCCAAATTTCTATGACTTCTTATTCTTTTTAGTTCTTGTATTCAATTTACGAACAAGCTCGACGGAAGATCATATATTCTTGAACTGGACAAAAAGTACTAAACATATTATTTTTTAAATTAATTAAAAAATGATTTAGTTTACAATTCTAATTATATTGCGATTTATTTAAAACAAAATTTATGAAAAAATTATATACGATATTTTTTTTAAGTTCATTTATAAGTGTAAATTTATTTGCTATTACTTATCATGTTAAATCGGATGGAAAAGATACAAATAATGGATTGAGTGTAAATACGGCGTTTAAGACTATACAAACGGCAACAAATAAAGTACTGGCGGGAGATAGTGTTTTGGTTTATGATGGATTATATAAAGGTTTTGATCATTTTTATAAAGCAAGTGGAACAGCGAGTAAGCCTATCGTATACTTTGCAATGGGTTCTAAAGTGATTATCAATCAATCTTGTGGACGTGGATTTGATGGTTGTAATATTGAAGGAAGTGATTTTATTGAAATGAATGGATTCAAAGTATATGGAATTTCAGATCCGGTAGGGAGTGGCGAAGATGGTATTCGAGCGGTTTTGGCCAATCATATTACGATTAGGAATTGTGAGGTGGATAGTTGTTATAGGGGAATATTCACAGGTTATACCGATGATTTTTTAGCCGAAAATAATATTTGCAGACGGTCGCATGGCGAGCATGGCATATATGTTTCAAATAATAGTGACCGGGTGATTGTTAGAAATAATATTTGTTATGGAAACAAAGCAGCGGGCATACAATTGAATCCGGATTTGAGTAGTGGGTCGCCAGGTATTTCCATTGACGTAAACGTTTATAACAATATTTGTTACAACAATCGGATTGGACTAAATCTTCAAGGAATTTATTATTCAAAAATTTATAATAATCTCATTTATAATAATGGATTATCAGGTGGTGGCAATGGCATGACTTTTTTTCTTGGTGATGCAGCTACTGGATGCAATGATGTAAAAGTTTACAACAATACGGTTATCGTTCCTTCAGCATCGCAATGGTGTATCTTAGCTATAGATAGTGATAGTTTATTTATCAAGAATAATATATTGCTTAGTTTTTCTGCTAAAGGCAGTATAGATTTAGAATCCGGATGTACCAATTATTTTGGAGATTACAATTTGGTGAATGATAAATTCACATTAGATCAGGGGAGTAGCTTTATCAATTTTGCAGCATGGCAAAAGTTGGGCCATGATGCACATTCCATATTAGTTAAAGACAATGCCGCTGTGTTTAATAATTTAATGGCGAATGATTATCATCTTGCTTCGAATTCCGTAGCCATCAATAAGGGAACATCAGAAGTAGCTTCCATTGTTAATCAAGACCTTGAAAAGAATGCAAGGCCGATTGGTGGACAATACGATATTGGGTGTTATGAGAAGTTAGGTGTGACAGGTTTACAAAATGAATTTCAAGATAAGAAGTATCAATTGGAGCGCTATGGCAATCAATTTAGTTTTTCGGGTTTGAACGAGGACATGGAAGTTGAAATTTTTAATTTAGAAGGGCAAAGTATAGCAAAAGGGCAACAATTTGAAAACAAAATTTTTAATACTGGAATTTATGTCTATCATGTTATAAATTTTAAGGAACACAGGAGAGTTGGGATGGGTAAGATTTTTATATCGAATCCAAAGTAGGTTAGGAAAGTTATGTCCTATTTATTATATTTTTTAGAGAGCTTAAAGCCCTTTGTTAATGATCGACTTGTAAAAACATTGATTAATCTATTGCACCTAGAATAGATTGTGCTTTATTGTTTAATGAATAACTTGGCAATAACTAAGTGCTAAATTGTAATAATTTCCAATGTCGTAGTGATATTAGGTGTAATTGTTTCATTATCAAGAATATTGGCTTTCTGAAAAGATTTCAAATTAAATTTCTTTGTTTTTTTGAATTATTTGAACATATATTTTGTTGAGAGCATATATTTTGCCAGTTTTACCATCTTATTTTGAATAATTAATTAAAAACCAAATATGAAATCTTCAATTATTTATGTTATTTTAGGGGTTATTATCTTTTTTGTGGGTTGTAACAGTTACAACGGAATGATTAAGAAAAACGAGGGCGTTAATAGTAAATGGGCCATCGTCGAATCATCTTATCAAAGAAGAGCGGACTTAATACCGAATTTAGTGAGCACTGTTAAGGGTGAAGCAAATTTTGAACAATCCACATTAACCGGTGTCATTGAAGCAAGAGCTAAAGCGACTCAGATTAAAATCGATCCTAAAGATTTGACAGCTGAGAAACTTCAGGAATTCCAGGCTGCTCAAGGACAATTGAGTCAAGCATTAGGTCGATTGATGATGGTCTCAGAACAATATCCAAGCCTAAAAGCTAATGAAGGATTTAGAAATCTTCAAGCTCAATTGGAGGGTACTGAAAACAGAATCAACGTAGCAAGAAATGACTTCAACAATGAAGTTCAGAGTTACAATACTTCAGTTGGTACCTTTCCTGGCATCTTCTTTTCTAAGTTGTTTGGATTTAAATCTCGAGATTACTTTAAAGCTCAAGAAGGAAATGATAAGGCTCCTGAAGTTAAATTTTAATATCATTTTGTGAAGCTATTTTCTAAACTCAAATCGGATTTTTTTTCTGCAAAAGAACAGGAAGAAATAAAGGAAGCTATACGTCATGCTGAAAAGAAGACGAGTGGTGAGATTCGTATTTTTATAGATCACCATGAAGATGTTCTTGGTCCGCTTGAAAAGGCAGAAATTGTATTTTACCATCTTAAAATGGAAGCAACGGTTCATCGCAATGCAGTATTAATTTATATTGCATTGAAGAACAAAACCTTTGCGTTGTATGGTGATCAGGGAATCCATGAAAGAGTCGGCTCATCATATTGGCATCGACTATGCGATGATTTAGGAAAACATTTCCGGGAATATTATATGAAAGATGGATTGATACAATGTATTAATGAATTAGGAATAGCTTTATCAGAACATTTTCCTTATGAGTGTGATGATAAAAATGAACTTCCGGAAGATATTATATTCGGACACGATGCTATAAAATAATTTATGAATTTGAGACCTTTAAAAATTTTCTTTCTAGTTGTTTTGGTTGGTGTATTGACTGGTATGTCAAACGATATAAAAGGACAAGATATTCCAACACGACCTTCACCCCCGAGGTTGGTGAATGATTATACCAGTCTATTAAATCCATCTGAAATAGATGCATTGGAGCGCAAATTAGTAGCCTATAATGACAGCACCACCAATCAAATTACGATACTTATCGTGCCTTCTGTTCAGCCCTATGATATTTCAGAATATGGATTGAAGGTATTACGTGAGTGGGGAATCGGTACACAAAAAAATAATAATGGTGTATTGATCACAGTAGCCCGTGAAGATCGGAAGGTAAATATAGCAACCGGTTATGGATTAGAAGGTGCCCTACCTGATATCATATGTAAAACCATAATTGAAAACGACATTATTCCTGCATTTAGAAAAGGCCAATCTTATGAAGGTTTGGATAAGGCCACCGATGATATCATTCTAGCTGCAAGAGGCGAATATGTCAATAACCATGAAGGGAAACAAATACCCTTATGGCTATTGATATTATTGATCATCCTCATTTTTTTCTTCCTAATCATGCTGCTTAAAATAGCGCGAATGTCGCAAGGCCAAGGTTCTACGATTCTAACCCGAAGAGGAGCGCACACCTGGGATTCCGGGGGCTGGGGAAGCACGGGCGGTGGATGGTTTAGTGGAGGATCAGGAGGTGGTAGCGACTGGGGAGGTGGCGGTGGTGGATTTGGAGGATTCGGCGGTGGATCCGGTGGTGGTGGTGGTGCGAGTGGGAGTTGGTAGTAATGTTGTGAATCGATTTATACTTGGAATAATTTGATATGAGTTATCTAATTACCATTTCAACTGGTGAGCTCATTAGAATTATAGCAAATTTATTGGGTAAAACATGCAGAAAGTGAAAGGTTTTACGTTATGCCAAAATAAAAACCCGACATCATTTTAAATATGAAAAAATTACTTTTTCTAGCAGGACTATTTTTGGTAAACTTCAGTTTGACTTTTGCCCAGATTAAAACAATTAAAGCAAATTCCAAGACTGTTGCTATTCGGGATGGGGATAATTACAATGAAAATGCCTGGACAATTTCACCTGAAATAAATCCTGACATATTCACGACTTCTTCAAAAGGCAAGTATGTTACTTTTTATACTGACCTTGACTCCATAAAAGTAGAAATTACACCTACAACTTTATTTAATTTTATCATTATGCTTCATGATAGCATAAAAGCACTCACACAAATTAAGTATGTTCCAAGTTATCTTGACAAATTGAAACAAGCTGAAAGATATAATTTCGATGACAACAGACCGATTCCAAAATTTGAATATCAAGATAAAAATGATCCGAATCTTGTTATTTTAAGAAAAGAATTAAAGTTGGATTCCATAGCAGGAACGGGTAATGAAGAATTGAAAATTATTAACTTACTTCATTGGATTCACAATTTAATTCCACATGATGGAAATCACGACAATCCCACAGTTAAAAATGCGATGAGCATGATTAAAGAATGTAAAAGAGATGTGAGAGGTTTGAATTGTAGAGGTTTAGCTACTGTGCTCAATGAATGTTACTTGTCTTTAGGTATAAAATCACGGTTTGTAACTTGTATGCCAAAAGATACCATTTTTGATGATTGCCACGTAATCAATATGGTTTATTTGGAAAACAAGAAAAAATGGATTTGGATAGATCCTACTAATAATGCATATGTTATGAACGAAAATGGAGAATTATTAAGCATTCAAGAAGTTAGAGAAAGATTGGTAACTGACCAACCATTAATATTAAACCCAGATGCAAATTGGAATAATAAGTCTACCGTTACAAAAGAGCAATATCTATATAACTACATGGCTAAAAATTTATATCGTATAGAAAGTCCAATAAAGAGTGAATACAATTTTGAAACTTGGGAAGAAGGAAAGAAAGTTGCATATGTAGAACTATTACCATTAGATGGATATAAACAAAGTCCAGATAAAAGAGTACAAAAAAATGAAAAAACTGGAACAACTTTTACAAATTATAAAACAAACAACCCAGCTATATTTTGGCAGATTCCATAAAAGTCACGAGCACAGAAATTTGAATTAATAGAATGTAAAGTATGGAGAATAAATTGTACATTCATATTTGTTTCAAGTTGACTTAGTATTTAAGTATACTTACTTTTCAACACATTTACCTTCGAGCTGATAACCGTTTTGAAATAGTCCAAAATATAATTTTTCTGGTTTAGAAGTCTTTCAATAAGTTTTGAAATTTCACTGGAATTAAATTTGTATTATAAAATCCAAAATTAATTTTGAGGGCATAAATAATTAAACATGTTTTTAAAGCACATTGATCCTTCAAGTTGTTAAAACAGTTTAGACTGCTTATTAGAGAAAACTAATCTTAAAAGTATCTCAATAACCATTTGACACCTGAATACAAGCCTCAAAAGCCACTTTTTTTGCTAACCATGGAATGATCTAAATATATTATTATACGATTTAGCTTTTTTTTTGTACATTCGAGTTATATTTGATTAGGATTTGATTTCCTCTCTGTTGTTTTGCAAACAAATCTTAGAAGCGATCAGACAAAATGGTAAGATTTCTTTCGCTTCATTTATAAAATCTAACTTATGTGTTTCTCTGCCAGTGCAAGTTTTGGAGCCGGTGTTGTCCTTTCAGTAATTGGGGTAGCATCCATTAAGAAAGCCAAATCGCCAACGCAAATTATTTTTGCAAGTATACCTTTAATTTTTGCTGTCCAACAAATTACAGAGGGTTTTTTATGGCTATCACTTACTCATTCTAATTTCGCTTCTTTGAAGCAAGTCACCACTTATATTTTTTTATTTTTTGCACAAATTGTATGGCCCATTTGGGTTCCTTATGCTATTTTAAAACTTGAATCAAAGGAGCGGCGGAGAACATCAGAGAAAATATTAGTTGGAATTGGAGGTATTGTATCGATATATTTGGCTTATTGCCTGATGACTTTTCCTGTTGAAGCAAAAGTATTAGGGTATCATATATCGTACGATCAGAATTATCCTGCTGTTTTTAGTCGTTACTGTGGATTTCTTTATATAGTTGCAACCATAGTTCCGCCTTTCTTTTCACGAATCAGACACATGTGGTTGTTAGGTACAACCATTTTAATTTCTTATATAATTACAACTATTTTTTATGCAGATTACATTGTTTCGGTTTGGTGCTTCTTTGCTTCAATAATAAGTATTGCAGTTTATGTTATTATACATGATCTCAATAATAAGAACAAGATAATTTTTAAATCTGATTCCAATGATAATTCAAATCCAGCATTTGTGGGATAATAGGAAAAAACTGATCAATTAAAATACTTTAAATTGAATAATGCTTAGTGTGCGGTACATCAGTTTTAGGGAAAATACTGATGCCTATTGTAAATAGATGATATGAATTTTTTCCATAAATAAATAAGTTTCTTATTATGAAAATAAATTCAGACTATATTTATGCAACAAATCAATTGAATTCAAATCGCTAATAAAATGTATTTTATTAATACATGGGATTAAAATTCGGCATTTAATTATATTTGTGGTTATGAAATGGTATCCTTTTTTAATCTTTATTGGTATAGTATGGTCTTTCTTTTTTATTGCACCATTGACTGCGCAAATGATAGCAGCTGGAGGTCGACACTCCCTTGCTATATGTGATGATAGTACACTTAGGTCATGGGGCTATAATGGTTATGGTCAATTGGGCAATGGTAATATTATGGAACAGCATTCGGGTGTCCCGGTTGTTAATTTATCCCAAGTCAAACAAGTAGCTGGAGGATTATTTCATTCGATTTTTGTAAAAAGTGATGGAACCGTTTGGGCATGTGGGCGGAATAATAATGGTCCACTTGGTGATGGTACCAATATCGACAAGAGTTTTGCAGTCCAAGTTATTGGTTTAAATGAAGTGATCCAAGCTGCGGGTGGAGGAGAATATTCTCTTTTTTTAAAAAATGATGGTACTGTGTGGGCTTGTGGTTTAAATGCATCAGGTCAATTGGGGGATGGAACAAATGTTTCTAAAAATGTTCCTTTTCAAATAATGGGTTTGAGCGATATAATTCAAGTGGCAGCGGGCGCGGAGTTTTCTTTATTTTTAAAAAGTGATGGCACCGTATGGGCATGTGGACATAATGGATTTGGGCAATTTGGCAATGGTTCTAACGCTTCAAAGAATCGCCCGGTTCAAATTACAGGATTAACGGAAATCGTTCATATTTCTGCCGGTGAATGGCATTCAATTTTTGTAAAAAAAGATGGAAGTGTATTTTCTGCCGGTAGAAATCATTACGGTCAATTAGGTGATGGTAGTACTATTGATAAGAATGTACCTGTACAAATTCTTGGTTTGTCAGATATTATCCAAGCTGATGCAGGAGGAATACATTCTGTTTTTGTAAAAAGAGATGGAACGGTTTGGTCTTGCGGATTAAATAGTGGTGGCAACAATGATGGGCAATTGGGTGATGGTACTAAAGTGGATAGATCAAATCCTGTGCAGATCATTAATTCATGGGGAACTGGAAAAATTATATATGCTGTTGCAGCTCGAGAGCATACACTTTTTTTACATGCAGACGGATCCATTTGGGCTTGTGGCCGTAATAATTATGGGCAGTTAGGATATGGGTCATTTACGTCTCTGAATTCATTTATTCCTGTTCGATCAAAAAATATTTGTCCAGTAGTTTCTAACCTATCAAATAATTTGAGATCCAAAGAATGTCTAATGTCAATTGACATTCGGAATTCTAATTCAGATGCTATTTTGAAAACATCTTTTGAAATGAATGATGCTCAATTGATTTTTTATAATTATATGGGGCAACCCATTAAAGTAATCAGGAATCTAAAGGGGTATGAGGCTGGAATTGATATTGATGGAATGCTTAATGGTATATATTTGCTAAACATATTGGAAAATCGAAAAACTATATGTCATTCAAAATGGATTGGCATGAAGTAGTTCTATTAGTGAAGGAAGGATTGGACCTGATTAATATTAAATTGTGAAATTTAAGAGTGCTGAAGTAAGTACATTTCTTGACGAGCTAAAACATCCATTTAGAATGGAAATTGAGAAATTGCGTGAAATCATTTTGAACTCGGATGCGCGGATTTCGGAAAATATGAAGTGGAATGGACCTAATTATATAGTAAATAATGAAGATCGTATTACCATGAGAGTTCAGCCCCCTAAACAAATTCAACTCATTTTTCATCGGGGAGCAAAAGTACTGGAAATACCAAAAGAAAAAATAATAGAAGATGATTCGGGCTTATTGCTTTGGAAAACAAATGATCGGGCAATAGCTACTTTTAGAAATTTAGCAGAGGTAGAAATTAATTTGCTCCAATTGACAGCAATTATTAAAAAGTGGATTCATGCAACAATAGCATAAATAATTAAATAAATTTTATATGTCATTTCAAGCTTATCTCGATAATATTAAAACTAAAACGGGTAAAACACCTGAAGATTTTAAAAATCATATGGAGCAGGAAGGAATACTTAGATCTGATATGAAAGCAACTGCACTTGTGCTGTGGCTAAAAGAAAATTATCAGTTAGGACATGGACATGCAATGGCCATTTGGGCTGTGTTTAAGTCTAAAGGATGGGTGAAGGATAAATAGAATGAAGCATCAAAGGCATATTTCACTTTTTTTTTAACATTCACTCCATTGTGGCTCTAAAAGTCAAGCATTAGCAATAATTATAAAGTAATGGTATGGAATATTTTTTTTATAAAATAGGAAATTTATGACTCAAATACCAATTTATATAAGTATTGTTTTTGCATTAACAACCCTATTTACGATTGGAGTATTTTATAGGGCTGCTAATCAATCAAAACTCACCTTGATCATTTTAGTATCATGGTTGATTTTGCAATTCATCATTGGAACAACTGGATTTTATACCATAACTGAAGGTATTCCACCTAGATTTTTGCTATTAATCTTGCCTCCATTTATTTTTATTGGAGTATTATTCTCAACTACGAAGGGTAGATTATTTATTGATGGTTTGAATTTAAGAATACTCACGATGTTGCATATAGTTAGAATTCCTGTAGAACTCGTATTATATGGATTATATGTATATAAGGCAGTTCCTGAATTGATGACTTTTGAAGGAAGGAATTATGACATACTATCTGGATTGACAGCTCCTATAATTTATTACCTTGGTTTTGTCAAGAAACTAATAAATACAAGGATATTATTGATTTGGAATTTCATTTGTTTAGGACTTCTATTCAATATTGTTATTCATGCGGTTCTTTCTGCACCATTTCCATTTCAGCAACTCGCTTTTGATCAACCCAATATAGCTGTATTGCATGCGCCATTTAACTGGTTGCCTTCTTGTATTGTTCCGCTGGTATTTTTTTCCCATTTAGCATCAATCAGGTTGTTATTTAATAACAAAGGAAATGCTTTCTAAATGTAGAGTTTCATGTTGGGTTGCTTAGATAATGAATATATGGGTTGAAAAGTGGTATTGGTCTTCAATATAGAAGGTATGTTTTGCATTATATATTGATGGAGAATATTCAAATGAAACCATTTATTGTTTTATTAATAACTATAGTTAAATTGTATAACTAAAATTGTTTACTTTCACGATTGGATAAGTAGTATACGATTTCATTAAGTTTGGTGGATAAATAGGGCAATTTTAATGCTGAATTAATAAATTATTATTTCTTTCTTTGCATTGATGAATGAAGATTTGAGTACTTTGTAAATGTGAAATAGAAGATCTCTTTAGTATTAAAATAATTTTAAGTAATAAATAAATTTTACAAATGAAAAAAATAAAAATATTAGGATTAACTTTAGTTGTGTGTTTCAGTTTAATAAAATGTGGAACACATAAAACACATACAAACATTCCGAATACCAAGCATGATCTCCATACGATACAATCGCCAGATGAAGCCATTTTAGAGCTTAAGGAAGGAAATAATCGATTCCTGCGTAACAAGCTTATTAACACTGATTATAAGAGTCAAATCGAACATACTAAAAGTGATCAACATCCACATTCCTTAATACTTTCTTGTTTGGATAGCCGAATCCCACCAGAGATTATTTTTGACCAGGGGATAGGAAATATATTTGTAGCAAGAAATGCTGGAAATATAGAAGATCAAAACATTTTGGGAAGTATGGAATTTGCTACCAAAGTTAAGGGGACTAAACTTATTGTTGTAATGGGTCATAACCACTGTGGTGCCGTAAAGGGAGCCGTTGATGATGTTGAGTTAGGTCATTTGACTCAACTTGTCAATCAAATTAAGCCAGCTATTGTTCAGAATAATGATAAAAAATTAATGTTAGATGAGACTTCTAAAAATAGTGTCCAGCGAACTATTGATGATATACTTAGGTTAAGTCATGTGATAGAAGAATTGGTAAAAAAGAAACAAGTTAAAATTGTTGGAGCTTATTATAACATAGAAAACGGGAAAGTAACTTTTTTTGAATAATTTATGATTTTGGGGATAATAGACATTTGTGGTGTTAAAATGTGTGAAAATGCCTGATGGCATTAGCTTTAGGTCATTTGAAAGGTCATGAATAAAAAATATGCTTTTACTGCAATAGTAAGATTGTTACTAAGGACGGTATTCACGGGGGAATTCAACGTTACAAATGTGCAAGTTGTGGCAAGCGATTTAAAGGAGGAGACCGCTTAAATAGTCAAAAAATTTGGGAAGATTACTTTGGAGGAAAACAAACGTATGAACAGCTAGCTCAAAAATATGGTTGTTCCAAAAAGACAATTCAAAGAAGAATTGACACAGTCAAATCAGAGCGCAAAACTACATTTCCAAGCGTCGTTAATGTGTTAATGGACACCACATATTTTGGTAGAAAATTTGGTGTAATGGTTTTTAAAGATAGTTTCACTGGAATGGTATTATATAAGCAATACGTAAAGCAGGAAACTAACGGACTTTATTTGGCTGGCATCAAAGAAATTATCCGCAGAGGTATAAAAATACAAGCAATTGTTTGCGATGGAAGAAGGGGATTACTCCAAATGTTTGAGAATATTCCAGTTCAAATGTGCCAATTTCATCAATTGGCA
>JBGAVH010000012.1:0-148877 GCA_044228225.1 Saprospiraceae bacterium
AAGGTTCGGATACCAAACTCCATTTGAGGTGTTCAATTTATTAACTAAAAAAGTTGCATTTGTCGCTTGAATTCAGGCTGTTTATTGGATCTTAAATCAGATTGTGTGTATTTTATAGTTAAAGTTTCAATTTAAGTTTTAATAATTTAAATTAAAAAGTCTTTTATAAAATTTCTACTTTAACATCTTGCCTGTTAAAGATAAACCTGCGATTGTAAAATAAATGATTAAACCTGTGACGGCCACCAAAGTTGCTGCAAATGTTGCCGATGCTGTTGTGGGGTCGAGTCCTAAATTTCGCAAGTATAATGGAATTAAGTTACCAGATATAGTTTCCCATTGGACAATAAAAACTAATGACACAGAGATACTCATTGCTATTGGAAGTCAATATTTATCACAATCATCAAAACCTAATTTTTGCCAAATTAGAATTCTGTAAAATAAATGGAGACTAAAATTTCTCCCATTAAATGACCGGAATTTTTTTTTTAACTTATTACATACAACTAATCCTGTAACTTTAATTCTTTTAATGCTATGAACCGAATTATGAGTGATGCAGACTGCGAACCTGAATTAGCTTCACTTTCAAAATATGGGGATGCTTCTACTTTTTATCTCCCGAAAGCATTAGAAAGGATAAATATCTGTCCCTTTTGTCAAGGTTGCAAAGTTGTTCAGCATTGTAAGTAGGGTGTTTGTCTTGTACATTGTTCATTGTTCTATGATTTATTAAGTTTTGCAAACATTTAATTGTAAAAGTTGTAAGCATAAAATCACTAATTTGCATTTTTATAAATGGTCTTGTAAATCAATTTTGGATTAGTTTAATTTGGTTTTATTGTTCAGTTTTTATATGATATTAAAGCTTGATTTAAATTGTTTAAAGATCATTTGTTTTACTGATTAAAAATTTGCAAATATATTAAAACCACTGCTGCAATAGTCATAATAATTAATGCTGTAAATCCAAGTATATTTGTTAGCCTTCCATTCACATTTGCACCCATAATTTTTTTGTTGTTTGAGATGTGGAGGATGATAGCGATGAGAACTGGAGCTGTTAATCCATACAAAATTGCAGTGTATATTAAAGACTGAATCGGAGTTATGCCAATATAGTTTAATGACAAGCCTAGAATCAAAGAAATTGCAATAATGACATAGAAAGCTTTCGCTTCATGAAACTTTTTATCAAGCCCTTGTTCCCAACCAAAAGTCTCAGTTATAATATAAGAGATAGAGCCACATAATACTGGAATTGCAATCAGCCCTGTTCCTATGACACCAATTGCAAACAGCAGATAAGCTAGATTTCCAGCTAGTGGTTTTAATGCCAATGCGGCTTGTTCTACTGTATCAATTTGATGTATGCCTCCTTTGAATAAGACAGTGCCTGTAGTAAGTATGATAAAATACATTACAAAACCAGAAACGGTCATGCCAAAATCTACATCTTGATTGATTTCATGAATGATCTTTTTGTTCACTATTAAGTGTGCTCTTTTGTGCTTTAGCTCTTCAACTTCCACTGATGCTTGCCAAAAAAAAAGATATGGTGAAATTGTTGTACCTAGAATTCCAACGATTATAGCAACAAAGTTTTTATCAAATTTTATAGTTGGAATAAATGTCGCTTTTAAGATTTCAATTATATTTTGTTTATATAGAAATGGAACAATAAAATACACCAACATAACAATACATAAATATTTTAATACGGATGCAATTTTTTGATAAGGTAAATAGATAATTAAACCCAATAAGCTAATGGTAAAAAGCACACTAAAATAATTAGCGTCAATGGTTGGAAATAATAGATTTCCTACAGCTCCCATACCTGCAATGTCTGCTCCAATATTTAACACAATAGCAGGAAAACTAAACAATAACATCAGATACAAAATAGGTTTAGGATAATGTTTTTTGAGTGTACCAGTCAAGCCTTGTGAAGTTATTAATCCGATTCTTGCACACATTTGTTGAATAGATGCCATCAATGGAAACGCAATAATAGCCGTCCATAAGGTTGAGAGTCCATAAGCTGCACCAGCTTGTGAATAGGTTGCTATTCCTGATGGATCATCATCGCTGGCTCCAGTTACGAGTCCGGGACCTAGCTTTTTCCAATTATTAATAATTTTAGATATTGTTTTATTCATTGCATTCATGTTTTTATACAGCTTTAATTTATGATTAAATAATTAGAATGATAAAATGGAATGCTGTTTATGTATTAAATTTTATAAAAAGATTGCAGATTATTTGTTTTGCAAAATAAAAAGATGTTTGTATTCTTTGATTTTAACCTTTAATAAAGCACTACTCGATTCCCAACACATCTCTCATTCCGTAACACCCGGTTTTACCTACTATCCATTCTGCTGCGAGAATTGCGCCTGATGCAAAACCCTCACGAGAATATGCATTGTGAGAAAGTTCTATGATATCTTGTTTGCTTTCATAGGATACTTTGTGATAACCTACAACATCTTCAGTCCGCTTAGCGTCAATGTACAAAGCTGAGTTTTGATTTGAATCTAAGGACCAAGAGGATAAATCAGTTCGTGTGGCCAAAATATCTTTAGTGAGACTCAAAGCAGTTCCACTTGGTGAATCTTTCTTGTGAATATGATGAATTTCTGCAACTTTGGGCTTGTAATCGCTTAGCGGGCTCATAAGATTCGCCAGGTAACGATTAACAGCAAAGAGAATGTTTACTCCAATACTAAAATTGGAGGCCCAAAGAATGGCGCCATCAGTCATTCCGCGTATGGCCAGCATTTCATCCCAATGAGCCAACCATCCAGTTGTTCCACACACTACAGGTACCTGATGTTCAAAACAGATAGTAATATGTTCTATGGCACACTCTGGACTGGAGAATTCTATAGCGACATCACTATCTGACAGATAATCAGCGAGTTGGTTGCGATTTTTAGAATTAATTCGACCAGTTATTACATGCCCTTTCTGTACGGCTAAGGCCTCAATGATTTGGCCCATTTTGCCATATCCAATTAAACATATTCTCATAATTGATTGATATATAGTTTGTTATATATTATTATTGCTCTTTGCAAAAATACTTATTTATGTTTACTTAATATTAAATAAAATAGATCTAAATTTGCGCCAACCCATGGACATAATCATTAACTAATAAATGATTGTGATATGGGATGGTTTACTCGCCTGAAAAAGGGCATTTCAACAACAACTAAGTCG
The DNA here is from genome assembly GCA_044228225.1 of Saprospiraceae bacterium. Taxonomy (GTDB): domain Bacteria; phylum Bacteroidota; class Bacteroidia; order Chitinophagales; family Saprospiraceae; genus Vicinibacter. Next base: position 3,232 of record JBGAVH010000012.1, read on the forward strand.
AAAAAAGAAGCACCGGACGGATTATGGTATAAATGTCCGGAGTGTAATGAAACAACTACAAACATGAAGTTGGCGGATAATCTATACAAATGCCCGAAGTGTAATTATCATTCTAGAATTAGTTCAGATCAATATTTTGAGATCTTGTTCAATGGTAAATATGAATTATTGTTTGAAGAATTGTCTTCTTATGATTTCTTGGAATTTACAGATCTCCAACCTTACAGTGATCGACTCATAGATGCTAAAAAGAAATCTGAGAAAAACGATTCTATCGCAGTTGCAATAGGTCAAATCAATAAAAAACCTTTGGTAGTGGCTGCAATGGATTTTAGCTTTATCGGTGGCTCAATGGGCAGTGTTATGGGTGAGAAAATCAGTCGCGCCATAGATGTGGCCATTGAAGAACGAGCTGGATTTATGATTATTTCTAAATCTGGTGGAGCTCGTATGATGGAATCTGCATTTTCATTAATGCAAATGGCTAAAACGTCTGCCAAATTGACCCTATTGGCAAAGAACAAATTACCTTATTTCTCTTTTCTAACCGATCCTACAACTGGAGGTGTGACGGCTTCGTTTGCCATGTTAGGTGATATCAATTTTTCAGAACCTAAAGCATTAATTGGTTTTGCAGGACCTAGAGTTGTTAAGGAAACCATTAAACGTGATTTACCTGAAGGATTTCAACGATCAGAATTTTTATTGGAAAATGGATTTCTTGATTTTATAATTGATCGAAAAGACCTACAGGAAACAATTAGTAATCTATTGGATATTTTTCCGGTAGAAGTTGAAGCCTAGATGGACTGGATCCCTATTGGATTTAGGATTAGGTTTCTAGTATTAATCTTATTGTATTTCACAATGTTTTTTTAAACAAGTGTGTCCGATTTCGCAGTTATTGCACACGATAAAAATGTTTTCTGCGAATTTTTGACTTACACTAGATCTTTTACCATTCACTTCAATTTCTATTAGATGGTCATAATTGTTTTTATCGATGACTTTAATACTACTGCTGATTCCTAAACCCAATTTAACCACATATTGTAAAAAAGGAGCTGATGTATCTTTTACTGCAATCATTTTACAATAATGACCGATTTCAACTTCTGATAGTCTTTTTTTAAACAGCGTTCGCATTTCTCCTTTAGCATTTGGAATGACTTCGCCATGCGGATCAAACTCTGGAAAATTTAAAAATTCATCTAATTTATTAATTAATTTATGAGATTTGATGTGTTCCAATTGTTCTGAAACTTCCTGAACTTCATCCCAGGTAAAGTCTAATTTTTCATATAAAAAGGTTTCCCATAGTCTTTGTTTTCTCAAAACTTCAATGGCGTATTTTTTTCCTATTGCGCTCAGAGTTATTTTTCCATATTTTTCATAGTGGATCATTTCTTTGTCTTTGAGCTTTTTCAGCATGTCATTGACTGTTGCTGGTTTTAAGTTTAGGAATGATGCTAAATTATTAGTCCCTACCTCAGATACCGCGTTTTCGTCTGTAGAAATAAGAAAGATAGACTTTAGATAATTTTCTTCTGTAAATGATAACATAAGGCAAAAATAGGAATATTTTTTAAAATATTGTTAGATTAGCCAAACTTTATTAATTTTGCGTCTATAAATAATATAGTTTGGTAACCAATATTACTCACTCCATTCAATTTTGCAGCCTTTTAGTTGTTAGCTTTCTATTGACTACTTCACTTATTGCCCAGGAAGATACCCTCATTCAGAATCCAACCCGTAATAACTCATCAACTACTATTAATGGTTATGGTGCCATGAATTACTATTATTTTAATTGGGATACAGATTCTTTAAAAAGGAATGCCATTGATAATGAACGTTTTATAATAGAACTTAGACACCAATGGTTGAATAAGATAGCGCTGAATGCTGAAATAGAGTTTGAACATGGAGGAACGGGAGCTGAGTTGGAATTCGATCGGTTTGAAGAGTTCGGCGAATTTGAGTTTGATATTACTAAAGGGGGCGAAGTCTTGTTGGAACAATTAAATCTTGAATTTTCATTTAAAGAAAATTTGAAAGTAAACGTTGGAAGAATTAAAGTTCCGTTTGGTTTGATGTTTAAAAAAGATGAACCTACAGATTATTTGACAGCCATCAATTCAGAAATGGAATCTCAGATTTTACCGGAGAATTGGACAGAAAATGGAATTGGTGTATCTGGAATATTAGGAAAGAGAAATAATCTTAAATATCATGTGAGTTTGGTAAATGGATTGGATGGTAGTGCATTTAATTCTGCGAATTGGATCAAACGAGGTAATCAAAAACGTTTTGAGATGGTAAACGCTGAAAACTTTGCACTTTGCCTTCGGTTGGATAATCAGGTTAATAAGAATTTGCAATATGGTTTTTCAATTTATGGTAGTAGAAGTACATCGGACAATAGACCAAAACCTGATTTAAAGCTTTCTACACCACTTCTAATTTATGAAGCTCATTTTTCTTATGATAAGCAGCCATTTTATTTAAGTTCTATGGTGCTTCATGGTTATTTAGGAAATTCCGAAGCATTGACCAATCAAAATAGGAATTTATCCAATAATTTAAATGTAAAAAGAACAGCTGTTGGTTCATCTGCTTTCGCTGTTTTTGGTGAATTTGGTATTACTATTTTTAACAAAAAGAATAAATGGATCAAAGAATCATCATCTCTTGTTGCTTATGGCCGATATGATTATTATGATACCATGTTTAAGACACAGGGAATGGTTTTTAATAATCCTAGATGGGAACGTCAATCTGCTACGATAGGAGTCGTGTATAAATTAATTCCTGAAGTACAATTTAAATCACAATACACACTGCGCAAAGTTGGAGCACCGCCAACATCCAATATAAATGGAGGTACGCTTGAACAAACAGTTGTTATTGGCTTTGCCTTTGAATTTTAACACATATATAATATTAATAAATCATGAAACGAATAAAAAATATCTTTCTCCTATTTTCAGTTGTGCTTATCGGAGTTAGTTGTGATGATAATGGGACATCTAATGTAAGTGCTGATTACAAACCTGTTTTGACCAATATTTCAAATGACGTTATTATAAGTACATATTTAGAATTGTACAACACATCCAAAGCATTAGTGAATACTTTAAGTGTGTTGGAAACAAATCCTAACATTGCCAATTTAGAAGCAACACGTCAAGCATGGAGGGATGCACGCAGACCTTGGGAGCAATCAGAAGGTTTTCTATTTGGACCAGTAGATCAAAAAGGGATAGATCCATCAATTGACAGTTGGCCTGTTAATGAAACAGATCTCAATGCAGTTTTGAATAGTACCAATGTACTTAACAAATCTTATCTTGATGGTCTGGATGGTACACTCAAAGGATTCCATACGATTGAATATTTATTGTTTGGTTCCAATGGAAATAAAACTTTGAATGAATTTAATGCCAGACAATTTAATTATTTATTAGCAAGTGCGCAAAGTTTGCTTGGTTCTACAGAAGAACTTTATTTTAGTTGGGAAGAAAATCACGAAAATTTTGTTGCTAATCTGATTAATGCAGGAACATCAAGTATTTATCCTTCACAAAAATCAGCATTACAAGAAATAGTCAACGGGATGATAGCTATAGCTGATGAAGTAGCAAATGGAAAAATTAATGATCCTTACAGTCAAAAAGATTTAACGCTGGAAGAAAGTCGATTTAGTGCCAATTCCAAAGCTGATTTTTCAGATAATATCAGAAGTATAAAGAATGCTTATTTGGGAACTTATAAAAATGCCATTGGCATTGGAATCAGTTCAATTGTAAAAGAAAAAAATAGTGCATTGGATATTAAAATGAAGCAACGATTAGAAGATGCAATTCATGGAATTGAATCCATACAAGGAACGTTCACTTCAGCCATTTTTAATGCACCTCAAAGCGTTATTGAAGCTCAACAAAAAGTAAGAAGTCTTCAGGAAGTTTTAGAAGCGGAATTATTACCTTTAATATCTGGATTATAATTGAAAATTAAAATGAAGTATTTATTTGTATTTTTATTATTGATTTTTGTTTGGTCTGGTTGTACTGAAAATGAACCGGTAGAACCTGTTCCGGATGAAGACATACAATTAGGTGGTGAGACTAGTATTAATAATGTTTTTATAAAAATATTTGAGCAACCAGCTCCGAATTTAAGTAATACCGAAAAGGATTTGCATTTTAAAGCGGATGCTGCATTTGGTGCGATCTATGTCACTGCTCCTTCAACAATCCAATCCGGATTAGGTCCATTATTCAATCAAAACTCATGTGAAAGTTGTCATCTAGGAAATGGCAGATCCGCATTTCCAAATTCGGGAAATGACTTAAAGGGATTATTGTTTAGAGTCAGTATACCTGGAAAGGATGGTTTTGGAGGAAATTTACCAGTACCTCATTTTGGATTACAATTGCAAACTAAGGCAAGTTTTGGAAAACAAGCAGAAGTCCAAATGACGATACAGGAAGTAGAGGAGATTCAGCAATTCATTGATGGGTCCACCGTTAATTTGCGAAAACCCATTTATAAGATTGTAAGTTCATATTTACCTTTTGATCCATCTATGGAAATATCACCTAGAATTGCTAGTCCAATCATTGGTTTGGGCTTATTAGAAGCCATTAAAGAATCTGATATTCTTAAATTATCCGATGAAATGGATGTTGATCAAGACGGTATTTCGGGTAAAGCCAATTACGTTTGGGATATTCGAAAAAAAGAAAAAGCAATTGGGAGATTTGGTTGGAAAGCATCACAACCTAACCTTTACCAACAGACGGCAGCAGCGTTTTCAGGAGACATGGGAATAACAAGCCCTGTATTTCCTGTTGAAAATTCTTTTGGTCAAATTCAATATGATAGTTTGTTTGATGACCATGAAATTGATGAAACTGTTTTGACTACAACTACTTTTTATACCCAATCTTTGGGAGTTCCAAGTCGAAGAAATTGGAACATGGAACAAGTGAAACAAGGCAAGAAATTGTTTTACGAAATCAAATGTACCGCCTGTCATCATCCCCAATTCTTTACAGGCGCTCATGAATTTCAATTTTTATCCAACCAAACCATTTTTCCATATACGGATATGTTATTGCATGATATGGGCGAAGGCTTAGCAGACTTGAGACCGGATTTTGAAGCTTCTGGGAGAGAGTGGCGAACACCACCTCTATGGGGTATAGGTTTAACTCAAATTGTTGGTGGACATACCCATTTTTTACATGATGGAAGAGCTAGGAATTTACTTGAAGCTATTATGTGGCATGGTGGTGAGGCAGAGAAGAGTAAGAATCAATTTAAAGCGCTTACCAAAACAGAAAGAGATGCGGTCGTTGAATTTTTGAAAAGTTTGTAATTTCTGAATTGACCTAGCTTATAATTGTTCTTTGTAAGTACATAAGATCTTTATTTTATACTACTTATTTGGATTAGACTTGGAGTTAAGAAGATTTAAACAATTGCCGATTGTTTAGTATTTTTGAGCTTTATTATTCACTCTAGTAAATCTATACATGAAGCATTTAGCATCTTTAATATTTCTATGTTTATTGAATATAGGCGTTAACCAAGCACAGGAATTGAATTTTAATTTTGAGCGTTGGCAGGAATTCTATTTATATGATGAACCGAAAGGTTATGAAACCTATAATTTTCAGAGTTATTTTGTAACCTTTGCGCCCAATGTAACAAAGATTCCCGGACCCATAGGATCTGCTATTCGATTAGAAAATAAAAGAGCCTTATTGGATTCTGCTGTTGTGCCGGGTGTACTATATATTGGAGATCTTGCTCAGTTTCCTGCAGGTGGGATACCATTCAATGAAATTGCAGATAGTCTAACTGGTTATATCAGATTTGATATCAAGCCCGGCGATACTGCAATAATAGTTTTCGCTTATAAAAGATTAGGGATAACTCTTGGTTTTGATTTAATCCCAATCGCAGGGACATTGGCAAATTTTACTAAGTTTACTGTGCCATTGACCAAGCCATTTTTTGCACCGGATTCCATAGTCTTTTTAATGACCTCAGGTAATACGAACAACCCCATTGAGGGGTCATTTGTCGAAGTAGATGAATTAAAATTTACTAATACCACTAAACAAGTACCAAATTCAAGTTTTGAGAATTGGGAATCCATTAGTTTTGAAGAACCTGAAGAATGGGCCACTGCTAATTTATTAACTACTTTATTGCGAACTAAAAATTCTGTTGTAAAAAGTACCGATGCTTCTGAAGGAGATTACAGTTTGTTATTGCAACCAGTTTATGTAAATAAATTAGGTTTAAATCGATTTTTTGGTGCTACTTATTTTGGCGAAACAGGCAGTGGCGTACCAACACCTATTCCTTATAAATCCAATAAATTTAATTACACATTTAGTTATAAATATTTACCTGAAGCAAATGATAGTGCATTAGTTATATTTAGAGGTTTTAGATTTAATCCTCAAACACAAACACGTGAAACGCTTTTTGTAAAATTAGATCTATTGGCTGGTTCTCCTGCTTTTAAAACAGTTTCTGGGAATGTCGGATTACTGCCAGCTGAAATGGATTCTTTAATGATTGAAATTTATTCCGGAAATTATGTGAATGGATTGACTCCTAAATTGGGAAGTCAATTATGGATTGATAATATTAAAATTAATGAAGTAACCAATACGTCAATTAACCATAAGGAAAGTGGAATAAAAATACTTACGAATCCAGTATCATCCACGTTGACCGTTCAAAATATCGCAATTGATAATCCAGTTAATCAAATAGAAATTTATAATCAGCAATTTCAGAAGATAAAATCATCACAAATAAGTGAATCACAATCAAGCACCGTTGAGATTAACGTTCAATCACTTCCTTCATCCAATTATTTTTTGATGATCAAGCAAAAATCTGGAATTACTGTAAAAACATTTACTAAAATCTAATCGGAATCAATGTTAAATACAAAAATTGCAGGACTTGGATATTATGTTCCAGAGCGAATCGTGACAAATGCCGATCTGGAGGGTGTTATGGATACCACTGATGCCTGGATTCAAGAACGTACCGGTATCCAGGAGAGACGTTATGGTAATCCTCATACAGAGACTACGACTACCATGGGAGCAAGGGCCGCAGAAATTGCAATTGAACGAGCAGGAATTCAAAAGGCGGATATAGATTTTATAATATTTGCCACGCTGAGTCCGGATTATTTTTTTCCAGGTTGTGGTGTATTACTTCAGCGGGAAATGGGTATGACTTCACAAGAAGCCCCGGCTTTGGATATTAGAAATCAGTGTTCAGGATTTTTATATGGCTTATCCGTCGCAGATCAATTTATTAAAACGGGTCAATACAAAAATATTTTGTTGGTTGGTGCAGAAATGCATTCTATGGGTTTGGATTTTACGACTCGTGGAAGAAATGTCACAGTAATATTTGGGGACGGAGCAGGAGCTGCAATTTTGCAACCGTCTGAAGAATCAGGAAAGGGGATACTTACTACACATTTACACGCCGATGGAACGCATGCAGAAGAATTGGCATTTGTAAATCCTGGATGTCATGGAGGACATCATCTAGGCACAGAGCGATTTGGTTATCCAGATCAAGCTTATGGCGGAATATTTTTAACACAAAAAATGTGGGACGATCAGGATATTTTTCCAAATATGAATGGCCAGTTGGTTTTTAAAACTGCAGTTACAAAATTTCCACAAGTCATACACGAAGCATTGACAAAAACTAATTTAAAAACGAGTGATATTTCAATGTTAATTCCGCATCAGGCGAATCTTCGTATCAGTCAGTTTGTTCAAAGGCAATTGGGCTTAAATGATGATCAAGTTTGGAATAATATACAACGGTACGGCAATACAACAGCAGCCTCAATTCCCATTGCACTCACAGAAGCATGGGAAGCAGGCAAAGTGAATGAAGGTGACTTAATTTGTCTTGCAGCTTTTGGTAGTGGATTTACATGGGGATCAGCATTAATCAGATGGTAACAGCAGTAACTAAAGTAGATATTTTAGCCATTGGGGTGCATCCTGATGATGTTGAGCTTTCATGTTCAGGGACGATCCTTAAGCATATTCAACTGGGATATACTGTTGGATTGTTGGATTTGACTCTAGGAGAATTGGGTACACGTGGCACCAAAGAAATCAGAACTGCTGAAGCCAAATTGGCAGCTGAAAAAATGGGCGTTCAATTCAGGTATCAACTTGATTTAGGAGATGCATTTATGCAATGGAACGAAGATACGCTTAGGCAAATCATTCCAATAATTAGAGCCGCAAGACCTAGAATTGTACTTCTAAATGCAATTCACGATCGTCACCCGGATCACGGGAAATCATCTAAAATAGCTGCTGACGCTTGTTTCTTTTCAGGTTTGCGAATGATAAAAACCACATTTCAAAATGAAGACCAAGAGGCTCATCGCCCAGAAGTCGTTTATCATTATATTCAGGATCAATATATCAAACCTGATGTGATAGTCGATATCAGTGAATTTATTGACCAAAAAATGGAAGTCATTAAATGTTTTAAATCGCAATTTTATAATCCGGAATCTACTGAACCGGAATCAGCTATTTCAGGGGTAGATTTTTTGGAAGTCGTTTTATCTAAAGCTAGATTAGAAGGTAGGGCTATTGGTGTTTCATTTGGCGAAGGCTTTACTGTAGATAGGCCAATTGGTGCGGAACATTTATTTTTAGTGAAATAATTTACGAGTTAAACCATATCTCTGTTGCCCCATCATGATTTACACTAATTTGTAATTTTATTTTTGGTTCCAAGCTTATCATGTGTCTGATCTCTTGACGCAATACACCTTCTCCTTTGCCGTGAATAATTAGAGCATTAGGTAATCTATTTCGAATACAGTCCGCTATAAATTGAGTAAAGCGTTCTTTTTGATATTGTAGTATGCGTGCAGGAATTGCATTGCTAAGATGAGGCGCTAAAACTTCAATATGTAAATCTATTTTTGCACTTTTATGATGAACGTTTAATTCTTTAGATTGCTTTTTTTGATCTTCATTGAATGTTAATTGTTGAACTAATTCTTCTTCAGGAGCGAGTTCAAATTCGCTAATATGTTTTGTAAAAACTTGATTGTTGTATTTAAAAAGTATTATCTCATTTTCTTTTCTACCTTCAAAAGTACCAATAAGGCGACCCTCAATAGTAATAATTCGTTCACCTATCCATAAGTCATTAAGGTCTAACATAGTTGAATTTAAATCTTGCAATATTAGTTTAATTTATTTAGAGTTGAAATAAACATCATAAGGAATTGATGTAATTTTTATTCAATTATTATTGAATTACAAATGAACCCAACCCCAAACCTAATATGCGCTAACGCGTTCCATCACTTAAAGTGTTTTCACACTTTATCGATCTCGAGTGAAGAACGAGATGATTCGTTCAGTCAATTTTAAAAGGGAAGAGAGTACATTAGTGCTAAAATTATATATTCCTAACACATTTTATAACAAGCTTCTGCATAAAAAGTCCTTCCTTTCCAAGCCTGTCCAGCTTGAAAAGATGGGGGAGGATTTAGGTGGGTTCAATCTTATAAAGTCCTCCCATTTCAAGCCTGTCCAGCTTGAAAAGATGGGAGAGGATTTAGGTGTTTTCTCCAAGGGAGCATTTAGGTTATTTCTTTTTATTCGACCTCTGCATAAAAAGTCCTCCCTTTTCAAGCCTGTCCAGCTTGAAAAGATGGGGGAGGATTTAGGTGGGTTCAATCTTATAACGTCCTCCCATTTCAAGCCTGTCTAGCTTGAAAAGATGGGAGAGGATTTAGGTGTTTTCTCCAAGGGAGCATTTAGGATATTTCTTTTTATTCGACCTCTGCATAAAAAGTCCTCCCTTTCCAAGGGAGGATTTAGGTGGGTTCAATCTTATAAAGTCCTCCCATTTCAAGCCTGTCCAGCTTGAAAAGATGGGGGAGGATTTAGGTGGGTTCAATCTTATAACGTCCTTCCTTTCCAAGCCTGTCCAGCTTGAAAAGATGGGGGAGGATTTAGGTGGGTTCAATCTTAAAACGTCCTCCCATTTCAAGCCTGTCCAGCTTGAAAATATGGGGCTTGTCCAGCTCATTGAGATGGAGGCCTGTCCAGCTCATAGAGATGGAGGATTTAGGTGGGTTCTATTTTTTACAACCCCAATTTATAAATCCACCATCTAAATAAAGTCATTATCCCAAGAAAATCCCTTTACTAAATATTGGTCTCTAATTTCTCCAATTTTTCTATCTTCGCAGCTTCAAATCGAAAATACATTGAAATTAGCAGTAATAAAAGAAACAAGGGAAGGCGAAAAGAGGGTATCTCTTACTCCTCAGATTGTTAAGCAATTAGTAGGCAAAGGCTATGAAATTCTAGTTGAATCAGGAGCTGGTGACCTATCTTCATTTCAAGATAAGGATTATATAACAGCTGGGGCTTCAATTGAAACTACTAAGGCCACGCTTTTTGCTCAGGCAGATGTGGTAGTTAAAATTAACCCTTTGACACCGGATGAAATCAAATCTTGCAAGCCATCAACCATTACCATGAGTTTGATGTATCATTTGACCAATACAGAAATGGTTGGAATGCTTGCTAGTCAGGGAGTTACATCATTTTCAATGGATGCCATTCCCAGGATTTCAAGAGCGCAAAGTATGGATGTATTGAGTTCTCAGTCAAACCTTGCTGGTTATAAGGCCGTTATTTTAGGTGCAGAGCATATGACCCGAATATTTCCACTGATGATGACATCGGCTGGGACTATAACACCTTCTAAAGTTTTAATATTTGGTATAGGTGTGGCAGGCTTACAAGCCATTGCTACGGCCAAGAGATTAGGTGCTGTAGTTGAGGCTACTGACGTGAGACCTGAGACTAAAGAACAAGCTGAATCACTTGGTGCCAAGTTTATAACTGTTGCTGATGATGGAATTAAAACAGAAGGGGGATATGCCAAAGAAGTTACTCCTGAATACCTGGCAAAGCAAAAAGAAGCCGTAAATAAATCGTTGTTTCAAGCAGACCTGGTTATTACAACTGCCTTAGTTATGGGTAGAAAAGCACCTACTTTGATTACAGAGGAACAGGTAAAGCAAATGAAATTTGGTTCAGTAATTATAGACATGGCAGTGGAACAAGGTGGAAACTGTGAATTGAGTGAATTGAATAAAGTAGTGGTAAAACATGGTGTAAAAATCGTTGGTATTGAAAATTTACCGTCATCATTAGCAACCAATGCCAGTGAGTTGTATGCTAAAAATGTAATGAACCTTTTGGTTCATCTTTCCGATAAATCCGGATTTAAATGGGATATGGAAGAAGAAATTACAAAGGGTACTTTAATTGTTCATAATGGAAAAAATCTAAAATAAATCCAAGATGTTAGAATTTATTAGTGCAAATATTCAGATGATCTATCTCGTGATTCTGATGATTTTTGTAGGAATTGAATTGATATCGCATGTTCCATCTGTATTGCATACTCCGTTAATGTCAGGGGCTAATGCAATTCATGGTGTAGTTATAATTGGTGCGATTATCGTAATGGGTCAGGCTGAAGGTACTTTTAGTTTGGTCATGGGCTTTCTTGCAGTAGTATTTGGAATGCTCAATGTTGTCGGTGGATTTGTCGTGACGGACAGAATGTTAGAAATGTTTAAGAAAAAGAAATGATGGCACATTTGCTTGAATTAATATATCTCATTGGGTCAGTAACCTTTATGGTTGGCCTTAAAATGTTGAGTAAACCGGATACTGCTCGGCGTGGTAATCTAATCGCTGCTTTTGGAATGGGTATTGCCATTTTAGGTACCATTTTTCTGTATAAGACAGCTGAAGGTGGTAATCTTGGAAACCTGATCTGGATTTTTGCTGCATTAGTTGTTGGCGCTATTATAGGGGTTACGATGGCCAAACGGGTACAGATGACCGCAATGCCACAGATGGTTTCATTTTTCAATGGAATGGGTGGTGCTTGCGCTGCATTAATTTCAATTATTGAATTTCAACATGTTGTGCATATGGGCTCAGCTCCTACAGCCAATCATATGTTGATTATATTAGCTGGATTAATAATTGGTTCTGTTTCCTTTTCAGGGAGTGTTGTGGCCTATGGAAAATTAGAAGGAAAGATAGATGATTTTAATATTAAAGGCCAACAGTTTTTAAACATTGGTTTGGTCTTGGGTATATTAATTCTAGCAGCACTCATCATTATGGGTACGCTTAGCGGAATTCCTTGGTTCTACATCGTTTTAGCACTTTCAATTTTATACGGACTTATATTTGTTTTGCCTATCGGAGGAGCTGATATGCCTGTGGTCATTTCTTTGTTAAACTCATTTACAGGGGTTGCTGCTGCTTGTGGTGGATTCCTTTATGGTAATTATGTGATGTTAATAGGCGGTATCCTGGTTGGTTCCGCTGGGACTCTTTTAACAGTCGCTATGTGCAATGCCATGAACCGATCATTACTCAATGTATTGGTTGGTAATTTTGGCGGTGGTGCGACAGGAGATGCTGCTACTTCGGGTTCATTTGCTGGAAGTATTAAAGAAGTTAGTTTATCAGATGCAGCTATTTTATTAAAATATGCAAAGAAAGCTGTAATCGTTCCGGGATATGGTCTTGCGGTGGCTCAAGCTCAATATATCTGCCACGAGTTAGAAGCTGTACTTGAAGAAGGCGGTGTCGTAGTAAAATATGCCATACACCCTGTTGCAGGTAGAATGCCTGGTCATATGAATGTCTTATTAGCAGAATCTAATGTAAGTTATGATAAACTGGTTGAAATGGAAGACATCAATCCGGAGTTCGGAACGACAGACGTAGTGCTTGTTGTCGGTGCAAATGATGTGGTGAATCCAGCTGCTAAAACTGATCCTAATTCACCTATTTATGGTATGCCTATTCTGGAAGTCGAAGATGCTAAGAGCATTATTATTATGAAGCGATCCATGAAGGCAGGTTATGCCGGTATTGAAAATGAATTATTTTACAAGCCAAAATCTTATATGCTTTTTGGTGATGCCAAAGATTCGTTGACCAAGCTAGTTAGTGAGGTTAAGAGTCTCTAATATTTTTAATTCAAAATAGTAAAAACTTGACTCGGTTGTTTTAAGGATTCCATCTTAAAGCTATATGTGTGTCTAATAATTCATATTGGTTGTTTTAAGCTTCCCGGCTTAAAGGTGTATAGATTACATTCTTTTTTGTTGAATTACTTGGAGGAATTTATTCTGGATAGGGTGTATCTGGTGGTATTTTTGATCCCATAGTAGCAGGAACAGGTGCATGCCCGATTACATATACTTTTACCAAAGGATTTGGATGTATTGGAATGTGCACTTTTGTAACTACAGTATTTGATCCGTCCATATATAATTTGAATGACAACATGTATTATTGTACACTTGCAGAAGCTGTAGCCGCTTCCTTGACCAATTATGGTGATGAGCTGCAGATTCCAACAGGCATATATAATGACCCTTGTATTGTGGTTAATAAGAGTGTGATGACTACGTCTGTAGGTGGATCCGTTGAGATTCAGCGTCTACAAATGAATGGAGTGGGTAAGGCTATGAAGTTAGGTGGGGATATCACGATCAATCAATTGACCTTAACCCATGGACATGTTCGGACTAATGGTAAACATTTAAAGTGTGGAACAGTTACTGGTGGAAGTGCAACTTCATATGTTATAACGGACTAAATAGCTTTTCTAACTTTGCTTAATATTAAACTTTCAAAAGTTAATGATTTACTTTAGAGCTTACACTTAGGCATTTAAATATTTCATTACAGCTTTTTGATTAAACCACTTAATATTGGAACTTTACAAACGGAATGGGTCAAATAATGCTACTGGTATTAGGACTGATTTAATAAATTAATAAAAATCTTTTATTGATTTATTAATTTTGATAAATTCAATTTTATTTTATCTTTACAAATTATTGTTTATTTTTATTTTACCTCTTGCTTTATCCATTTGAGAAAAGATAATATAAGTAATAAAAATTAGGAATAATATTTTTTCTTATAAAAAAAATCAATTTATTAAGATGGAAGCAATATCTACAATTCAAAGATTGTATGGAGTGATTATACTTTTTGCAATTTTCTATGGAGACGCAAATGGTCAATATTCTGAACCATTTTCGACAGCCAACAAAGGTTATAAAATCAATTTAATAGATGATTTTACCACCGTGAATTGGTCATTAAGTGCATGGGATCAACCATCTGGAAATCGCGATGTAGCTGACTATTTCAATACCACAGCCGCAGGGAAGTTGGAAAGTATCGACCTGGATCAGGTAGTATATTGGGAAAGTCCATTAATCAACACTGTTGCCGCTAATCCTGTGAGTATCAAAATGGATCTAACATGGATGGGTTTTGATACAGATGTGATGGCCAACGATTGCTCTACCGATTATATCAGAGTAGAGTACAGCGTAAATGGAGGTGCATATGTCATGATCCCCAATGTGGCAGGCGGCAATGCTTGTGCTACGGTTTCGTACCCTTACGAAAATCCTGGCAAATCTTATGATGGCAGTGTTTCTATAAATCATATAAACGTAACTGGGGGAAGTACTTTGAAAATCAGGGTTAAAGTATTTACCAACGCCAATGCAGAACTTGTGACCATTGACAATGTGGCAGTGCCTGAAGCAGGTGTATTTGTAGGTTGTGCAGCACCGGTGCTTTCTACTGTAGTTACACCAGTGGGTTGCTCTAATCCTAATAGTGGTGCTATAGATCTGAGTGTTAGTGCTGGCACACCTGGTTATACTTATTTATGGTCTAATGGAGCAACTACACAGGATCTTACTAATAAGCCTATTGGAACGTATACAGTTACAGTCACAGATGCTGCTTCTTGTACTGCAACAACCAGTGCAACAATCTCAAATGCTCCTGCCATTGTACTTGCCACTCAGGTGTTAGATGTAAGTTGTAGTGGAATAGCAGACGGAGAAATAGGTTTAGATGTAATTGGAGGCGTCCCCGGTTATACTTACGATTGGAGTAACGATGGACCGGAAACCCCAGATAATGATGCGCAAGACTTAATAGGAGTAGGCACTGGAACGTACACTGTTACAGTAACTGATGTTAGTGGATGTACAGCTACCAAAACGGCTACAATCGCAGTTCAACCTGTAGTTGCTTATAACGAACAATTCAATGTTGCAAATAAAGGTTATTTAGCAAATTATGTTGATGACTTTGCAGCTGTTGATTGGACGATGAGTGGCTGGTCACCAGAGCCTCCCGCACCATTTGGTAGGGATGCCGTTGATTTTTTTCGCACAAGCGGTGGAGTTTTACTAGGTGAAGATTTTGATCAGGATATATGTTGGACCAGCCCTTTAATTGATTTGAACACTGGAACTCAGTTTTCAGTGAAACTGGTTTGGACTGGTTTTGATGTTCAGTCAGATGAATACATAAATGTGAAATACAGTATTAATGGAGGAGCTTATATTACCTTGGGTAATGCAGTAGGTGGTGGCGCTGGTACTATTCAATATGCAGCTGGCTTGGATCATAATGATTCAATTACAATCACCAAAGCAGGTCTTTCCGGTTCTACTATACAAATACAAATCTGCGCTCAATTTAATTCAAACAATGAATCAATGACTATAGATAATGTGAGTGTGCCAAATAGTAAACCTTACTGTCCATGTACCCCTCCAACATTTACTTCTTGTCCAAGTGCTCCTGTAGTTGCTAACAATGCTTTAGGCCAATGCAATGCAACGGTTAATTATACGGTCGTTGCGACTGGTAATCCATCACCAACATATACTTACGTATTTTCAGGGGCAACTACTGGAAGCGGTAGTGGAACCGGCAGTGGATCTACATTTTTAAAGGGAAATACTTTAGTAACGGTCACTGCAACCAATGCTTGTGGTGCTCCAACTTGTGTTTTTACTGTAACAGTTAATGATACAGAATTACCACAAATCACTTGTCCAAGTAATCAATCTTCAAATAACACCATAGGTACTTGTGGAAAAGTAATGACATTTACGCCTCCAGTTGGAACTGATAATTGCACTGGGCAAACGACTACTCAAACAAGTGGTCTTTCAAGTGGTTCCACATTTCCAGTTGGGGTAACAACAAATACATTTAGGGTAACAGATGCTTCAAGTAACTCAGCAACATGTTCCTTTACCATAACCATTAATGATAGTGAATTGCCACAAATCACTTGTCTTGGAAATCAAACTGCAAGCAACACCATAGGAATTTGTGGAAAAATAATGACATATACGCCTCCAGTTGGAACTGATAATTGCGCAGGGCAAACGACTACGCAAACAAGTGGTCTTTCAAGTGGTTTCACATTTCCAGTTGGGGTAACGACAAATACCTTTAGGGTAACAGATGCATCTGGAAATACAGCCACGTGTTCCTTTACCATAACCATTAATGACACTGAATTGCCACAGATTACTTGTCCCGGAAATCAAACCGCAAGCAACACCATAGGAATTTGTGGAAAAATAATGACATATACTGTTCCAGTTGGAACTGATAATTGTGCTGGACAAACTACAACACAAACGGCAGGTCTTTCAAGTGGTTCCACCTTTCCAGTTGGGGTAACAACAAATACATTTAGGGTAACAGATGCTTCCGGAAATACAGCAACATGTTCCTTTACCATTACCATTAATGATACAGAATTTCCATTGATAACTTGCCCAGGAAATCAAACCGCAAACAACACGATAGGCACATGTAGTAAAGTAATAACTTATACTACTCCAGTCGGTACGGATAATTGTGCAGGTCAAACCACAACACAAACAGCCGGTCTACCAAGTGGTTCTACATTCCCACTTGGAGCAACTATAAATACATTTAGGGTAACAGATGCTGCAGGATTTACAGCATCATGTTTTTTTAGTGTAACTATTGTAGATGCAGAATTACCACAAATTACTTGCCCTGGAAATCAATCTTCAAATATTACAGCAGGCACATGTGGTAAAGTGATGACATATACCCCACCTGTAGGTACTGATAATTGTTCTGGACCAACCACGGTACAAACGGCAGGCCTTGCAAGTGGTTCTACATTTCCAGTTGGCGTAACGACTAATACATATAGAGTAACAGATGCGTCTGGAAATACAACTACGTGTTCCTTTACTATAACCATTATTGATAATGAGTTACCACAGATAAGCTGTCCTGGAAATCAAACTGCAACTAATACCATAGGAATTTGCGGAAAAGCGATGACATATACGGCGCCAGTCGGTACTGATAATTGTTCTGGACAAACGACTACACAAACAAGTGGTCTGCCAAGTGGTTCCACGTTTCCAGTTGGCGTAACGACCAATACCTTTAGGGTAACAGATGCTTCAGGAAATACTGCAACATGCTCCTTTACCATAACAATTAGTGATACAGAATTACCACAGATTGCTTGTCCCGGAAATCAAACTGCAAACAATGGTACAGGACTATGCGGAAAAGTAATGACGTTTACGATCCCAGCTGGAACAGATAATTGTGCTGGCCAAACGACTACCCAAACAAATGGTCTACCAAGCGGTTCTACATTTCCGGTTGGAATGACCACCAATACATTTAAAGTTACAGATGCAGCCGGAAATACAGCAACATGTTCCTTTACAATATCAATTGTTGATGCTGAGTTACCACAGATTACTTGTCCATCAAACCAAACTGAAAACAATACGATTGGAACATGTATTAAGTTAACAACATTCAATGCTCCAATCGGAACTGATAATTGTTCTGGACAATCTACATCACAAACGGCAGGTCTTGCCAGTGGTAGTACATTTCCTGTTGGAGTAACCACAAATACATTTAAAGTAACTGATGCAGTAGGAAATACGGCAACATGTTCTTTTACAATATCCATTGTGGATGCAGAATTACCACAGATTACTTGTCCAGGAAATCAAACTGCAAACAATATTACTGGAACTTGTGGAAGAGTGATGACATACACTCCTCCAGTCGGAACTGATAATTGTGCTGGACAAACTACAATTCAAACAGCTGGTCTTCCAAGTGGTTCTACATTTCCCGGTGGAGTGACTACCAATACATTTAAAGTAACGGATGCTAGCGGAAATTCAACAACATGTTCTTTTACCATAACAATAAATGATATAGATTTACCATTGGTAGCTTGTAAAGGAAATCAACACAGAGTGGCAGTGGCTTCAATGTGTACTTATACCACTATTGGAACTGAGTTTGATCCTATTTCAAGTAGTGATAATTGTGCAATTACGGCGACAACATATACTATGACTGGGGTAACTTCTGGATCTGGTAGCAATAGTTTAGCTGGTTTTGTTTTTAACAAAGGAATTACAACTGTTACGTGGAATGTTACAGATGCTGCGGGAAATTCTGCGAATTGTAATTTTAATGTAAGAGTTACTGATAATGAAAATCCAAGTATCGTTTGCAAAACCAATCAAACCAGAGGAACAGATCCAACACTTTGCAAATATCAAACCATAGGTACAGAATTAGATCTTGCAACTAAAGCTGATAATTGTTCTGTTGCTACAACGAGCTATGTATTAACTGGTGCTACTACTGGAACAGGAAATAATAGTCTTGTTGGTTTTGCTTTTAATAAAGGTTTGACCACAATACTTTGGACTGTGACAGATGCAGCAGGAAATTCAAGTGCCTGCAGCCATACAGTGACTGTTATAGACGATGATGTTCCCAACTTAACATGTAAAGCCAATCAAACTCGAGGCACTAGTACTCCGGCATGTAAATACACTGCAGTTGGTGCTGAGTTTAACCTGACTTCAAGTAGTGATAATTGTGGTGTTACTTCAATAATTTACACCTTATCAGGAGCTACTTCAAGTACAGGGAGTACAAGTTTAACAG
Organism: Saprospiraceae bacterium; assembly: GCA_044228225.1. GTDB lineage: Bacteria > Bacteroidota > Bacteroidia > Chitinophagales > Saprospiraceae > Vicinibacter. The sequence goes on from JBGAVH010000012.1 coordinate 22,209, forward strand.
GTAAAATATTTAACCTTGGAGTGACAACAGTAGTTTGGAAAGTTTCGGACGCCTATGCCAACATGAGCACTTGTAGTTTTACAGTTACGATCAATGACAATACCGCTCCAACTATGACTTGTAAAGCTAATCAAGTTAGAAGTGCTACTGCCTATACATGTAATTATACCACGGTGGGAACCGAATTTAATCTTTCAGCAAGTAATGATAATTGTGGAATTACATCTACAACTTATACATTATCTGGTGTGACTTCTGGAACAGGCAATAACACTTTAGCAGGTGTTATATTTAATAAAGGAATTTCGACTGTTCAATGGAAAGTAACAGATGCAGCTGGAAATACCAAAACTTGTAGTTTTACAGTAACTGTAAATGATGTAGATAGTGATTGCGATGGAGTGTTTGATTGCACGGATGTCTGTCCTGGTGGAGATGATACTGTAGATAATGATGGTAATACACTTCCGGATTGTAAGTATCCACCTACATATGCACTTTTAATTCCTGCTTGGAAGTGTGGAACAGATAAAGCATATATCTGTCATTCAGGAATTACTCAATGTGTGAACTATTCATTGGTTGCAGGGCACATTGCCCATGGTGATTATTTAGGACCTTGTGATAACGCAAGTTGTGGAGGTTGGTCATTTAAATCTGATGCTGATGAAGAATTATCTGATGAAGTTGAAGTGGAGTATAATGATCATGTTCAAGAATTAGGATTGCCAAATTTTATGGAAGTTTATCCTAACCCGGCTAGAAATAAAATGTTTGTCACGTTGCCTAAGCATGGTCATTTTCCTATTCACATCCAAGTGTATAATAGTATGGGTAAACAAATGTTTAATGAGGTATTTGATATCAAATCAGATCAAATAGTTGTTCCAATAAATGTTTTGGATTTCCCAAGTGGATTATATTTTGTCAAAGCAACGATTGATGGAATAGAGCAAGTTAAAACCATTTCAATAATTAGATAAAGTAAATGATCCTGATTTGTATTCCGCAAATTAGATTGTATTAAAAGTAAATATTAAATTTTAGAAAAAGGGGAGAAGTGCAAACGTTCTTCCCTTTTTTTTTTATACCCTCATTCAATTTTAGGTAATGCATAAAAGTCCTCCCTTTTCAAGCCTGTCCAGCTTGAAAAGATATGGCTTGTCCAGCTTGAAAAGATGTGGCTTGTCCAATTCTAATAGGTGTAGCTTGTCCAGCTCATAGAGATGGAGGCCAGTCCAGCTCATGGAGATGGAGAATTCAGGTGGTTTTTTTTTATAATTCAACTACATTTTATACCAAACCCATTGCTGACGCAAGTTTTCAACTTGTGCCTCCTTAAAAGTTTACTGACGCTTAGATCAAGCTAGAAACAACTTGTACAAACTTACTTCACTCCACTTCAAACCAAGCAGAATAAAGCAATTCCTGAGCCATATTATCAAAAATACTAATCATCCATCTTCCTTTTTCATATGGTGCTGCACTTGGTGCATTTACCCAACCATAGGCCCAGTTTTTTTCATAATCGAAGGCTTGATAATAGACTCCAACATTGTTTTCAATTTGACCACTTGGAGACAACCATCTTAAGATTAATCGATGAGATTCATTGTGAATCTTACTTTGCATGATTACACAGATCGAATCACCAGGCCTAAAAGTATTCTGAATATTTTTTTTATCTTGATGATCAATCTTTGCAAATACGACATGTTCAAGCCATGGATCATGAAATTTTTTTTCCAATTTAGCTTTTTGGCTTACTTCAAATTGAGTTGATATCAATTCCTTTCCATCTATCTCTTTAGATAATACAATGGTCCAAATTCCGTTTTCTAATGGTCTGGGAATATTGCAATTAATCCAGGTTGTACTCCATTTGCTATCATGTTCAAAATACTGAATGTGTTTTTTGCCACTTGGACTTATCCAGGAATATTTTATTATCGTATTTTCTTTAAACGGAGTTCCTCTGGTGTATACCCCAACACACCCTTCAGGATGTATCTGATCAAGTTTTCTAAATGGTTTATTTTCAAAGGCAATTCCAATTTCAATTTGTTTGGGTCCAGGTGTAGTTAGATCCTGATGATTGAAATAATACGGTTCGTATCCAGACAGGAAGGGAGCTAATTGTTTATGTTTTGAAATATACCAATTTCTACACATGTCGTTATATATTTTTATCCGATCAGGAAATTGCACGGCCAAATTTATTTGTTCATGTGGATCTTCTGTTAATTGATATAATTCCACTAGATCATCATTTTCTTGATTGTGAATAAATTTCCATTCACCATCCAATAGTCCCCATTTGGAAGGATTGGCGTTTTTATAGAAATACAATATGCTTTGACTGAATGGATTCGAAAATAAATTTTGACCGGGCATGTTGTTTTTTTGATGGAGTATACTTGTCAGAGTTGGAGCTACATCTCCTATGCTTCCTTTTCGATTTGAAACATATGAGGTTTTTATTTGTCCTTGATCAATCCATAGTAAAAAGCTTCTAACGTTTTCTTCATAAATAAAACTTTTATGTAATAAATTGGTCTTGTGCCAATCTCCAAACGATTCACCATGATCGCCACACAATGCAATTATAGTGTTGTGTTCTAATTTTTTATCTCGTAAGGCTTTAATGATAGAGCCAATGATTTGATCTGTATATCCAAGTGCATTTTTGTAATAATCCTGAGTTGCTGTTCCTTTATTTTTTGTTGCAAAAGAAGCAGGATAATTATAAGGATGATGAGTGCATGAAGTATTGAATTGAATAAAAAAGGGTTGATCAGTATTTCTATTGTCTAGCCATGAAATTAATGAATTTGAAGCATATTCTTCTTTGATGCCCCATGAATTTAACCTTTGACCGATGAGTTGCTGTTCTGGGAATAAATCAGGGATGAATTTGAAATCAATTGGAGATTTATCATAAACGTAACTTGCATCCAATAGCAATTGTGCTGAAAACATGCCTGTTTCATAACCTGCAGCCTTAAATGAATTAAAGATAGTTGGTCCAGTAAATTTGTATTTTAGTAGTTCAGTGCTACTGCCGTAAGTCATATCATGGCCTCCGGTTGAAATGGTAAATTGAGTGCGAGTTGTAGCAGGTACCTGGGTATAGATATAAGGGAAAATGAAAGTATTGTTTTTTAAGGCATTTAAATTTGGTGTTAGTAGGCTATCTAGTTCATTAAACGATTCTCCTTGAAAAATATTTTTCGCGCCTGTTGATTCTAATAAAATAAATATAACATTGGGTCGGCTTGGAAATCTATCTAAAAGATACTGTTTAAAAAATTTGTTTTCTTGTTCGTCCTTATCAAAAGTTCCAAACTTCAATTTGAATAGATCAGTATCATTTTTCAGAAGTATTGTAGGATAATGATCTTTTTTATGAAAAAAACTTGTTTTTACTAGTGTAATAAGAGGATGAACTGAAAGATGATGATGATCGTTTTTTAAAATATTAAAATGTCCATATATAGAATAAATAATTAAAACGATCAAAGAAGTACTGACTATGTATTTATTTTTGATGCATCGTTCAATAAATGTACTTGTTGTTTGAATATTTATAATTCGATGTATCCAAATCATCCAAATAACACCTATGAATAAATAGAAAAAGGACATGCTGTTGATTTGAGCTATAATAGAATCTTTCATCAAGCTAACATTGGCATCTCCTTCTAAATAGCCGCTTTGAATGTGGTCAAACATGAGGGCATAAAAATGACGATCAACAATCAAATAGATTATAAATAAGGCAATAAAAACTCTATAACAGATCCTTCCCAACTTATTGGCACTAAATGGAATAAATATTAAGGATACCATAATTGCAATGCCTAGATTATAGGATTGTCCAATAATGATTGACAGTAATCCAACTCCATCTTCCTTTAATAGATTTATGCTTATGTCTATCTGAATGATGAAATAAAATAGAAAAATAGAAAAGCTGAGGAATATTATTTTTTCATATAGTATTAGGATTTCTTCATTATTAGATAGAAGTTTTATTTTCATGCGTTCTGCTAATTAAAGTGATTTCTTACCAGTTTATGGGCAATATAGCGCAAACATATTGTTTTGTTTTTAATTATTATGTTAATCAAGTTTTTCAATGGGTAATAAATTGGAAAACCTACATAATTAATGATTTTATGTATTTAACTTTGGTAAATTGTATTATTTAAAATCAACACTTACATTTATTTTTTTAAAAATATAATATGTTGTAGTATATTATATTAAAATATATACATACTTTTATCGGAATATTCCATATTTAATTATTAAATGCGAACAATGAAGATTAAAATCGGTATAATTCTACTATTAATATCACAATCAGTCTGGTCTCAAATGACTGAAACATATACTTCTGGTTCAGGTAGTTGGCTTGTACCACCAGGTGTTTGTGTAGTTACGGTTAAGGCTTGGGGTGGTGGTGGAAAGGGTGGATCAAATTTTGGTGCAGGTGGTGGTGGTGGTGGATATTGTTTAGAGGATATTTCTGTTGCTCCAGGAGATATGATTGATTGGATTGTTGGTGTTGGTGGGGGGACAGGCTCAGGTGGTGGAGGCGGTTCTTCCAGTGGCGGTGGTGGCGGAAATATAAATGGTGGCACTACGATTTTTGGAAGTGTATATGCTTACGGAGGAGCTGGAGGTGGTAATGGGACTGGATCAAGTGGATCTGGTACAGCACTTGGAGGTGCTGGTGGTGTAGGTTGCAATGATAATGGAGATGATGGTATGAATAGCGGTAGTGGAAATAATGCAGCTGGAGGTAATGGTGGTGGTGTTGATGGTGGTGCTGGCGGTACTAATGGCGGTGCAGGTAGTTCTCCTGGAGGTGGAGGAGCGGGAAGTACGACTGGTGGAGCTGGTGGCTTGGGAGCTAATGGTAAAATTGTATTCTCATATTATTTACCAATTTATAATTTTACAAAAGATTTATACTATTGCAATTTGGCGGATGCAGTTAGTGCAGCAAGTGATCATGATGAAATTCAAATACCCTCAGGAATTTATGTTCAACCATGTATTGTGATCAATAAATCTATCAAATATAAAGCAATAGGAGGCGCTGTTGTAATTGATTGCATTGAGATGAATGGATCTGCTAAAAGCATGACCCTTGAAAGTGATTTCACATTTAATACACTTAAATTAACCTTAGGCAACATTTATACCAATGGCTTTAATTTAAAGTGCGGTACAATCACTGGGAAAAGTGCAGTTTCGTATGTGATTACTGATTAATACCAGTTTTTTTTTGAATAATACCTGCTACAAAAATGTATGCAACCTATATGTATTGCAAAGTATGAATGATTATGCTTAATTTAAAGTAAAGGGGTTATTCAGCTACTAATGTTTTCCTTGTTTCTCTTTTGCTTTTTTCTTTAAGTTATCCAGTGTTAAAACCCATGTGACATCTTATAGATACTTTATTATAATCAATGATATTTGCCTTTGATATAGGTTACTCAACTTGTAAATTTTTTACTACAATGGTCTTTTGCTTATTCAAGGTTCTGGCAGAAATCTTCATTGATTTTGACGAGACATGACGAGATATGGTTCACGAATTTTTCAGCAATCATTCCCGAATATTCCACGACTTATCCACGAATAATCCCATCTCGGATTCCACAGCTTGGATCGTCAGCATTTTCGATAAAAAACAGAACTAACTAAGCTTATTAATAATTTGGTGATTGGTTAATCAAATTTCATTTTCCTAACCTCTTCCAGTAGAGGGACATTAGTGCGTTTTTTACAGGTTTCGTTCTATTTTATTCAATAGAAAAATCTTTTTATTAAAAAATGATTCATAAGTATTTTCAAAATGTTGTATTTTCAGCTCAATACTATTTTATTTTTTAAGTATCACATTCACCTCACTTTTTTGAAAATGACTTCAAGATTCCATCTCAGTTATACTATAAGTTGGATATAAGGGTGAAATGCTTTAGCGAATTTTATGCCAGGGGTGAATTCTTTCAGGTCGAATACAACTTTAGTCTGTCTAAAAATAGATTCATTTCATGATTAGAAAATGCTTGACATGCATTTGATTTATGATTTGATTATATTTATTTTAAAAAAAATAGCCTCTTTTTGCATTGTAATTTGGTAATATAATACCGAATAGAAATTTGAAATTTGTTCTGACTTTGGAGTCTTGAGCTACGACTTTTAATGTAATTAATTGGGTTTTAATGTCGAAAATATCAGCAACCTGAGTGTTTTAATCAAATAACCTATTTAATATATTATATTTAATAATTATATATAAAACATTATAATATAGTATATAATAACATTCATAGTAACCATTTTTAGTTTGTGAAGATCAAGCACGAAAAATTTACTCATAAGGGATTAAAATAAATATGTAATGATTTGGAAATTAAGCTTTTGTTTTTTTATCTTTACCGAAACTTACTTTGGTTCAAGAAACCAAGTGGATGGTTATTTTAATAAATTCCAGATTAATTCTCGAATTAAATGATAAAAATTAACCCTAAATCAAATATCCAAATACTGCATAATTGGATATCCCTTGTGAAATCTGTTTCGGATTTTTATTATTATATTATTGCATTATCTGCTTTGTTTGCTCAACATTTATTTGTGTTTTTTTCTGGTTCTAATACTAAGCATAATAAATCTTTTCTATCGAAAATTAGGACGCTTAAAAACTTTGCAGAAGTTACTCAGGAAAATTTTAATTGTTTGAAACTTCGAATGACCAAAGTAAATGTTTACGTTCATAAATATGTAATGAAAGCTCCATTTAAAATTAATATTAAATTAATTAAACAAAAGACTTTTTTATCCGAAATTATTACAATATTTATGCTTTATTTTAAACCTGCGAATTTTGTTAATTCACAGAGGCCAATAATTTACTATACACATTAGTAACAAAATTAATTTTATAACCGCAAAATCTAATCCTGTCTTATGAAAACCAATTCTAATCCCAATTCGAAATTATCACTAATCCCGTTTTTTATGAAACCAACTTTTACCTCTACTTCAAAACTATGGTATAGTTTTTTGAGCCTTGTTTTTTGCACATTTTTATCACTTTCTTTCGCAATGGCAAGGAGCAACAATGCAAAAGCTATTGCCCCAAAAACCACATCAAGTTCAAAATGGCAGTCGACCTTAGATCATGCTAAGGATGGTCAGATGATCATGTTGCCAGCAATAGTTAACGAAGTTTTGACTGTAAAATCATCCGTTATTCTGATGACATCAGGTTCTACTGTGCTCAAAGGTTTAATCATGGATGCACCTGGTAAGAAGGTAAAACTCCTTGGTGATTTAACCATCAATGGTACACTTGAATTGGGTCAAGGAATATTAGATGCAGGAACCTATCGCATTAAGGCAAATTTTACCACAGCTGCGAGTGCTAACAGTTATATTTTATTATTGCCAAGTGGTTCACTAACCATGTCTGTAGCTCCAAATACCACGGTGAATTTTCCTATTGGTACAGGAATGGGATTGGCAGATGTAGATGTTATTGGTAATCCTACACATGTGACAGATAATATTACGATGAGTGTGGTTGATGCTGCAAACTTAGCTGCATTTACAGATGTTGATCCGGTGGGACCTCGATTTGCTCGATTTGAATGGGATGCAACTGAGGCAGTGGCAGGTGGCAGTAATGTTAATTTTATATACCATTTTCCAACAGACCCTAGTGATGTTAAGAACAGTAAAGCAGTTGTTGGGCATAACACAGCTGGTACCTGGTCATATGTTAATACCACGATAACCGGGTCTATGCCTTTTCAAACTTCTAGTGTTGGGCCTTATACTTCATTCTCACCGTTTGGAGTATTTGGATCTATGCCAGTTCATAATATTACTCAAATGATTGATTATGCTACAATCCAAGCTGCTATCGATGCTGCTAATCCAAATGATATCATTTTATGTGATGCTGCAACATATACTGAAGCTATTAATATTCATAAAGCTGTAACCCTTCGTGGAGCAAACTTTGGAATTCCAGGAATAGGAGGTAGAGCAGCTGAAGCAATATTATTGAATTGTACTATTGATATCAACAATACTGGAAACACAACTATTGATGGTTTTCATATTTTAAGAAATGATGGCAATACAGGCCCAACAAATCAAATTGAACTTGATGGTGGTGGCGTGAATACGGTTCAGAACTGTATAATAGAACGAAATGGGTCAAACACAGGACAAGCTATCCGCGCTCTTGCTACAACAACTGCAGGTGGCAATAAAATAATTACCAACAATAAGATTTTTGGAGACGCTTCAGGAGGATTGTTTAGTGGACATAAGTCTTGGAATAATGGTATCTATGTAGACCAAGGTCCATTCACTGTTTCAATAACATCAAATACTGTTTTGAATTGTCGTAGTGGTTTGAATATCGATGATATGAATAATAGTGTAACTGTATCGGGTAACACCCTTAATAATAATGGGACTCATATTAGTTTTGGCGCAGCAGTACCTACAACAGGTTCATTTGTATTGGGCTCAAATAATTTTATTAATAATGCTGCATCAACGATGATCAATCTAAGTAATGTTAATCCAAACTTTAGATTGGATATTACTTCATCAACTTTGTCTGGTGTTGGATTCAGTGCCCTTACTAACGCGCAATTATTTGATGTTGAAGCAAGAATGGCCCACAAAGAAGTGAGTGCCTCTAAAAAAGGTAAAGTTATCTATTTGACCAATAAACAGTATGTAAACAACTTCACTGTTCCAATCGTCAAGATTGACAAAATCCAAAATTCAATTAACTACGGAGATGCTGGAGATACCATATATTTAGAGGATGGAACTTATAGTGAGAAACTAATTATTGATAGATCCAATTTAAGTCTTCAAGGTGTAACTGGTGATAAAACACAATATATCATTGATGGGACAACTCAAGGAACTGCTTCAGGTATATTATTAAATGTTGGTATGACCAACATTACGATAAAAAATCTTACAGTACAAAAATTCACTGGCGCTAGTGGTAATGCCAATGCAGGTATTTATGGAATGGGTGGAAATAATAATTTAAAAATAGATAGTGTTGCAATACTTGATAACCCTACTGCATCAGGTTTCTATGCCAATGGTCCGGTTGATAATGTAATAGTTACCAATTCTATGGTAGTTAATAATGATGGAGGTGCCCGTGGAATAGTCTTATGGAATGGCCTCAAAACAAATATTAATTTCAGCAATAACATGGTGACTAATAATAGTTGTTGTGGTATTGAATTACAAGATGGTAATGCTTCAGCTGTAACTGTGTCAAGTAATACTATTGGCATTGGGGGTGGTGATAATGCTATTGGTTTAACTGGATTAAACCCAACAATTGGAAATAATTTAATTCAAAATAACATTATAACTGGCGGCGGTAGATTTGGTATTGAAATCAAGAATCCTGCAGGTGGGGTTACTGTATCAGGAAATTCTGTTACACTAACCACAGTTAATGCTGATCTTCGTGACCGAGCAGGAATTGCCGTATTCAGAAGAGCTGTATCGTCTGGAAATGTAAATGTACCTAATGGAGTTACTGTAACCGGAAATACAGTAGATGGGTATGTTCAAACACTACCTGAAGAAGGTTTCGGAATAGTCATTGAAGGGACTAACCACACTGTAACAGGTAATACAATTAAAAACAGTAATATTGGTATCCAACAACAAGGTGGAGCCCATCCAAATGCAAACTATCCAGCTGGAGATGGTGATCAGGCAGTTGGTCAATCTGCCAATTATTTTGGTAGAGGTAATGCTCCGTTTGCTTGTGGGAATACCATTTCGGGAAATACATTTGTTTCCAATACAACGGATACCCGTAATGTACTCATGAATTCGTATGGATTAGTTACGAATACGAATACTGGATTGCCGTATTGTAATATTCAAGCTGCAATTGATGATGCACTCACATTAAATGGACATGTTATTTCAGTAACTGCGGCCACTTTTCCTGAAAATGTTATTGTAAATAAATCCCTCACCATAAATGGTCCAAATTCGGCTATCGATCCGTGCTCTGGAGCAACTCGAGTTGCAGAGGCAATGGTCGTTCCAGCCATTGGAGCAATTGCATCTGGGGAAATATTCCATGTCGCAGCCTCAAATGTATCCATTAAAGGATTTACTATTGATGGGGATAATACTGCTATCACAAGTGGTTTTTCCAGCACTAATGGAGCGGATATTGATGCTGCAGAAGGTATCACAGTATATGAAACTGCTATCAACAATCTGACAGCTAGTAATAACATCATTAAGAATCTTTCCTATTTTGGAATTACCCTCTATGATTATCCTGCTGGTGTGCCATCATCAGGACACACTATTTCCAATAATAAATTTCAAGATTTAGGAACATATGATGTAGGATCAGGTATAGATTTCTGGGGTGGCGGTGTATTGCTATATAATAATCAATATGCAAAGGTGGAAAACAACTGTATGACGAATGTTAGAATTGGATTGCAAACAGGAAATTTCAGTGCTGCCAATCCAGGTTCTTCAGCGTTCCAAGTGATTTCTGGAAACACTATTCAAGCTCGTCGAAGAGGAATATTTCATAATTTAGCTTATACTGGAGCATCAGCATATACTTTAAATAACAATACAATTACTGGACTAGCTAATGCGAATGAAACTGCAGCTTGGGATGGAATTTTACTTTCTTCTCTATCAACTTCAGTTCATACAGCATCGAACAATATAATAAATGGAGTTGGAATAACAGCCATACCAAAAACAGGTATTGTAGTTTGGGGCACCCAAACAGCACCTCTTATTTCAGGAGGAACAATAACTAATGTTGATTTAGGAATTAACGTTAATAATTTTGAAGGTTATCCGACTTCTGGTTCTAATGCTGACAATACTTTTGCTACGATTAGCGGAGTTACTATAACTGGGGCAGCAACAAATGGAATTAAGGTTCATGATAATCCTTCTAATACAAACGGGGCCACAGTATTTGCTGAAATTAAAGGCAACACCAAAGTCTCAGGTAGCCCTGTAGGGATATTAGTTAAAGGTTCTGATGCCTCATCAACTATAAAAGATAACCCAATGTCTATAAATGGCAATCCTATTGGTATTGATGTAGATGGAGGTTCAGCAACTATCGAAAATAATCACATATATGATAATGGGATCGGTGTCCGATTTATAAACAGCGGAACTGGAACTGTAAAAACCAACAAGTTTTTTGAAACTGGACTACCAAACGGTAAAGACCTTCAAAAAGCTGCTAATGCTGGATCTGTAATAGCAACAGCTAATAACTGGTTTTCTGGAACTACTTATGGTGTAGAGAATTTAAGTGCTACTGATGTGGATGCAACTTTGAATTACTGGAATGCGGCTAATGGGCCTGGTCCAGTCGGACCCGGTAGTGGTGCTTTAATTACTACTAAAGTCCTTTATTGCCAATATCTGAATGGAATTCCTATGGCATTTGGTGGAACAGGTGTAGCTACATCTCCAACTGTAACCATTTTAGTAACGGAGACAAGTGGAACTCCTAATGATGGAATTATTTGTTCTGGATCCAGTGTTACCCTTGATGCCACAACCACGGGCGCTACCGCTTACGCTTGGTCAACAGGGGCAGCTACAGCAAGTATTGCAGTAGCTCCAGGAACAACGACTACTTACACGGTGACAGTTACTTTTCCTGGTTGTACTGTAACAGATGATCAAACCATTACAGTTTCAATACCATCATGCACCATAACAGGAACCAACGGCCCAGTTTGCCCAAATTCAATAAATACATTTGATGGTCCGGGAGGATTAACTTACGCATGGTCAATTTCTGGCAATGGTACCATCTCGGGTTCGTCAACAATGCAAACAGTTACTGTGACGTCAGGGTCATTGTGTAATAATTCATACACCTTGACTTTAACCACCACGGATGGTAATTCTTGTTCTTCTACGTGTACGAAGACAGTCAATGTTTTAGATAATACACCTCCTGTAGTAACCACTGGAACTATTAATGCATGTTATACTTCACAAGCACTTGCCGAAGCAGCAGCATTAGCGGCTACCACTGCAACTGATGGTTGTCCTGGAACGCTAACTAAAACAGCCAGCACATCAGGAACTTGTTCTGCTACAATAACAGTAACAGTTACCGATGCGTGTTCCAATTCTGCAACAACAACATATACTACCAGAATAGATGGAACTGGGCCTGCACTAACCTGCCCGGGTAATATAACAATAAATGCAGCAACCAATCTTTGTGGAAAAAACGTCCATTATACAGATCCTACAGCTACAGACAACTGTTCCGGTGCAATTACTATTACACAAACGGATATGAGTGGTTTTATTAATCACGATTTCTTTCCGGTCGGTGTTACTATACAGTCTTTTCAAGCTACGGATGGATGCGGAAATTCTACAACATGTAGTTTTACAGTTACAGTCGTCGATAATCAAATGCCAATCATAACTGGATGCCCATCGAATATTGTAAAATCTACTGATCCAGGTCTATGCACGGCTATTACTGGCTGGGTTGCTCCAACGGCTTCAGATAATTGTCCTGGAGTAGTCATGACTTTAACACCAAATCTTCCTCCGGGATCAGCTTTCCCTAAAGGAGTAACAGCGCTTCAATACAAAGCCACAGATGCTTCCGGAAATATGACAACGTGTAATTTCACGGTCACTGTTAATGACAATGAACTACCTGTCATAACTTGTCCTACAAATATTACTATGAATACCGATGCAGGATTATGTTCTGCTGTTGTAAGTTTTGCGGCAACAGCTACAGACAACTGTCCTGGAGTTACCATTGCTTATAGTCAAAACCCGGGAACTGTATTCCCATTAGGCACAACAACTGTAGTGGCTACTGCTACTGATGCAAGTATGAACACTAAGACTTGTTCATTTACCATAACTGTTGTGGATAATGAAAATCCAATGATAACGTATTGCCCAGCTAATATTACAGTTTCTTGTACTTCCGACACCCTGGTTAGTAATACCAATGGTCCGGCAACTGCTACAGATAATTGTTCAGCTGTGGTGACTTTTAGAAGTAATATAACAGCTCAAACTTGCGACAACAGATATACCCTTACCCGTACTTGGATCGCTACAGATGCGAGTGGAAATACATCTACTTGTACCCAAGTAGTGACCGTTAACGATCAAACCAAACCTGTTATCACTCCAGGCACAATTGCTGCATGTTATACTTCAGTTGCCCTTGCAGAAGCAGCAGCATTGGCAGCTGCATCAGCCACTGATAATTGTGGTGGTACAATTACCGAGACGGTTAGCACAGCAGGAACCACATGTGATGTGGTTGTAACGGTAACGGAGACTGATGTTTGTGGTAATTTCGAGACAACGACCTATAACACAAGAATAGATAACACGCCACCCGTTATTACTTCAGGAACCATTGCAGCTTGTTATCCAACAGTTGGCGACGCTGAAGCAGCAGCATTGGCTGCTACCAGCGCAACTGATAATTGTTCTGGCCCTATTACTGAAGCAGCAACAACTGTTGGAACTTGTGATGCGATTATTACGGTAACTGAAACAGATGGATGCGGTAATGTATCTTCCACTACTTATAGTACAAGTATAGATAATACAGCACCAACAGTTGTTGGGCCTGTTAATAAAACGATAGAAGGATGTAATACATCTGCATTGCCTCAAATCCCTAAACAAATTCAGGTAGGACCAGCACAGGCTCCTCAAACTTACTATCCAGATAGATATCCTCCATTTGCATTTGATACAGCAAGCTTTATGGGTGGAGTTAGAATAAAACACGAAATTAATGCTGCCGATTGTCAGACTTGTAGACCAGCACCTTATCAAAGTACTTTCTACAATACACAAGGAAGAAAATATGATATTGGAAATGCATTAAGCATTGCTATTGATTTATTTATTCCAGCAAGTTGGGCGACAACGGGTCGAAGAATGGCTGGTATGTGGGGCACCTCTTTTAATGTTGGAAACTCAGTAGAAGCATATCCTATAATAGAATTCTCCTCTGATGGTGGTGTTCCAAGATTCCGTGGCTGGGATAACAATACCGGCCTTTGGGTTGATATGGGCTTACCTTCAGGATTTTCTTATAATTCCTGGCAGACTTTAGTCATTAGATTAGTGGGAGATAAATTTTTATACAAAGTAGGAGATTTAGAGCTAAAGACAGAAGCATTTGCATCTACCTATATAGGAGACATAATTCTTCAAGGACATAATACAGCTTCTCCAGGTGTGACATATGATATCTATTGGGAAAATTATAGAACACTGGGTATTAATTTACCTTACAATACGAGTACAACAAGTATTAGTGAATCTCAATTTTTTGCTGAAGGTGGTTCTGATACGGACAATTGTGCTGATTTAAGTTTTACCTATAAAGATGTTTCATCAGGAAGTTGTCCCATATTGGTTACCAGGACTTTTACGGTTACTGATGGTTGTGGGAATTCAACAACTAAATCTCAAGTAATTACTATTCAAGATGTAACAGTACCAACAATAACAACATGTCCACCAACGGAAAATTATGAAGGCTGCAACACAGGAGCGATAACAAGCTTAGCATATTCAGAGACTCCGGTGATAGTGACACTTGCACAGTTTACAAGTGTAGGAGGAGTAGCTACAGATGCATGCGGAATAGTAGAGTACAAATATCAAGATAGTAAATTGGGAACATGCCCTACAGTTGTAACAAGACATTGGACAGTAACAGATGCGTGTGGAAATTCAAGTACATGTGATCAAACGATCAATGTAGATGATACACAAGCACCAACAATAACAACTTGTGCAGTAACACGCAATATAGAAGGATGTAATACAGGAGCGATTACAGGACCAGTTTATTCTACAACATCAGCATCATCAAGTGAAGCAGAATTTGAGAATGGAACGAATCAAGGAGTTAGCTCAGACGCATGTGGAATTACGACAGTGACCTATATTGATGTTGCGAATGGAACATGTCCGATAGTAGTTACAAGAACATGGACAATAACAGATGCATGTGGGAATTCAAGTACATGTGATCAAACGATCAATGTAGATGACAATACTGTTCCGACAATTACTTGCCCAGCTACGCAAACTCAATTTTTAAATGGAAGTTGTCAGACCACATTGAGTAATTATACAGGTTTAGCTATTTCATCAGACAATTGTGCACCGCCTACAATAACACAATCACCTGCAATTGGAACATTGTATACTGGAGAACAAACAGTTGTAGTTACCTTAACAGCAACAGATGCTTGTGGTAATACAGCTACATGTAATTTCAATGTTTTACTAGAAGACAACACACCACCATCCATTACATGCCCAGCAAATGCTACTTTAAACGCAGTTACCGGAGCTTGTGAACAAACTCATAGTTGGACAATTCCAACACCTACTGATAATTGTGGCATTGCATCACTGACGGTTTCTTCAAGTAACAATACTGTAAATATTATTAATGCACCACCAATTGCTTTTGCAATATTCCCGGTAGGCGTGACTACAGTTACTTATCTGGTTACAGATATTAATGGAAATACAAATTCTTGTTCATTTACAGTTACAATAGTTGACAATCAAGATCCAATTATCACCGGATGTCCAGGTAATATTGGGCCACTCGGCAATGATCCTGGTCTTTGTGGTCGAGTTGTAACTTGGAATGAGCCTACCGCTACAGACAACTGTCCTGGTGTAACCCTTGCTACCACACCACCAAATGCGAATGGTTCATTATTCCCTGTTGGTGCACCTACTACAGTTACTTATATTGCAACTGATGCTTCAGGTCGTACATCTACTTGTAGCTTTACCGTAACTATTATTGATACAGAAGCACCTGCCATAACTTGTCCTGGTAATATCGTTCAGTCTAATGATGTAGGACTTTGTTCGGCAGTTGTGACCTATGTTCCGCCTGTAGGTACGGATAATTGTGCAGGAGCAACGACCACACAAACAGCAGGTTTGGCAAGTGGTGCAACTTATCCGGTTGGAGTTACCACCAATACGTTCAAAGTTACTGATGCTGCAGGTCTTATGACTACATGCAGTTTCACAGTGACCGTGAACGACACACAATTCCCTGTGATAGCTTGTCCATCAAATATTGTTAAACCTAATGATGTAGGAATTTGCGGTGCCATAGTAACATTTACTGCACCAACAGGCACAGATAATTGTCCTGGAGCAGTTACCATAAGAACTACTGGACTCGCCAGTGGATCAACGTTCCCTGTTGGCGTTACAACAAATACCTATCAAGTTACTGATGCCAGTGGCAATGTAACAACTTGTAGCTTTACGATAACAGTTAATGATACGGAATTCCCTGCCATTACATGCCCAGCCAACATAGTGAAATCCAATGATGCTGGTTTATGTTCTGCCTTGGTTGTTTATACCGCTCCGGTTGGTACAGATAATTGCCCTGGTTCGGTTACAGTACAGACTGCTGGATTAGCTAGTAATACATACTTCCCGTTAGGTGTAACGACGAATACCTTCAAAGTAACCGATGCAAGTGGTAATGTTACTACATGCAGCTTTACAGTGACGGTTAATGATACGGAATTCCCAGTGATCGCATGTCCAAACAACATTGTGATCTCTACAGATGCAGGTCTTTGTACTGCATTAGTAACGTACTCAACACCAACAGGAACAGACAATTGTCCGGGAGCAGTTACCGTACAAACTTCAGGATTAGCAAGTGGCTCAGCATTCCCTAAAGGAATTACGACCAATACATTTAAGGTAACGGATGGAGCAGGAAATTCAACAACATGTAGTTTCACTGTAACTGTGAATGACACAGAATTACCTGTTATAGCTTGTCCTTCTAATATCGTTCAATCTACGGATGCCGGAATATGTAGCGCAGTGGTAACATATGCAACTCCTGTAGGCACTGATAATTGCCCTGGAGCTGTAACGGTACAAACTGCCGGCTTACCTAGTGGTGCTATGTTCCCTAAAGGAATTACAACCAATACCTTCAAGGTTACAGATGCCATGGGTAATACAAGCACCTGCAGCTTTACAGTTACCATAAACGATACAGAATTCCCAGTAATATCTTGTCCTTCAAATATCGTTCAATCCAATGATGTTGGATTCTGTAGTGCAGCAGTTAACTATACTGCACCAGTAGGAACTGACAATTGTCCTGGTTCAGTAACGGTCCAAATTGCAGGACTGCCAAGTGGATCTAATTTCCCTATTGGAGTAACTACGAATACCTTTAAAGTTACGGATGCAAGTGGCAACGTAACTACATGCAGCTTTACAGTAACGGTAAATGATACCCAATTCCCGGTTATCAATTGTCCATCAGATATCGTGAAGCCTAATGACGCTAATTTATGTTCTGCTTTGGTAACATATACACCACCAGTAGGAACGGACAATTGTCCGGGTTCAGTAACGGTCCAAATTGCTGGTCAACCGAGTGGAACTTATTTCCCTGTTGGAGTTACCACTAATACCTTCAAAGTTACCGATGCTAGTGGAAATGTAACCACATGTAGTTTTACAGTAACGGTTAACGATACTCAATTCCCTGTGATTACTTGTCCAGGAAATATTACAATGGGCACCGATCCAGGCATGTGTAGCGCAGTGGTAACATTTGCAGCTACAGCTACTGATAATTGCCCGGGTACAGTGATCACATACAGTAAAAACCCAGGAACAGTATTCAGTATAGGATCTACCATTGTCACAGCTTATGCAACAGACGCTTCAGGTAACTCTTCTCAATGCACGTTCTTTGTAACTGTAGTTGATACAGAAAAACCTGTCGTGACTTGTGTTGGTAATTTGACTAAAGGTACTGATGCGCCGGTATGCACATATACTGCGGTTGGAACTATACTTGATCCTGCAACTAAGAGTGATAATTGTGGAATTACTATGACCACATATACACTTACTGGAGTTACGACTGGAACAGGTATGAATACTTTAGCTGGTGTTGTATTCAATAAAGGAATAACTAACATCAAGTGGAAAGTGAAAGACGCTGCTGGAAATGCAGATTCATGTACATTCATACTTACAGTTGTTGACGATGATGCACCAACAGTGAGCTGTGTAGGAAATCAATCCAGAGGAACAGATGCAACTGCTTGTTCATACACTACTGTGGGAACAGAATTTAATCCGACAGCTAGCAATGATAATTGTGGTATTACAGCAACAACTTATGCTTTATCAGGTGTAACTTCAGGAAGTGGAAGCAATACCTTAGCTGGTGTAGCCTTCAACAAAGGAGTAACTACTGTGATTTGGCAAGTAACAGATGCTGCAGGAAATACTGGAGCATGTAGCTTTACTGTAACAGTAATTGATAATGATGCTCCAGTAATCGTTTGTAAGGCCAACCAAAATCGTGGAACAGTTGCACCAACGTGCACATATACAACCATTGGAACAGAGTTTGATCTTACTTCTTCAACGGATAATTGTGGTGTCGTTTCAACTACCTATTCCATGACTGGAGCAACTGGAGGTTCTGGAAGCAATACCTTAGCTGGCTTCGTGTTCAATAAAGGAATCACTATGGTAACTTGGTTAGTAACCGATGCTGCTGGAAATTCAGCAACTTGTAAGTTCAATGTTAAAGTAGTGGATGATGACGCACCAACTATAGTTTGTAAAACCAATCAAAGTAGAGGAACTTCAGCGCCTTTATGTAATTATACAACTGTTGGAACTGAATTTGACCTGATGTCATCTTCAGATAATTGTGGTGTGATTAGTACAACAACTTACACGCTTACAGGTGCAACTTCGGGCTCTGGTAGTAATTCACTGGCTACTTTTGTATTTGTTAAAGGTGTTACAACCATTAAATGGACGGTGACTGATCCGGCAGGAAATACAAGTACATGTAGCTTTACGGTGACTATCGCTGATGATGATGCACCAAGCTTGGTTTGTAAAGCCAATCAAACACGTGGTACTACGACTCCGGCTTGTAAATACACTGCAGTAGGTACCGAGTTTAATTTGATGTCAAGTAGCGATAATTGTGGTGTGACTTCTACAACGTATACTTTATCCGGAGCTACTACTGGAACTGGAAGTTCAAGTTTAGCAGGTAAAATATTTAATACCGGCGTAACGACCATAGTTTGGAAAGTATCCGATGCTGCTGGAAATATGAATACTTGCAGCTTTACGGTTACCGTAAATGATAATATTTTACCAACATTGACTTGTAAGGCTAATCAAGTTAGAAATGCTGCAGCTTATGCTTGTAAATACACAACAGTAGGCACAGAATTCAATCTTACTGCTAGCAGTGATAACTGTGGTATTACATCTACAACTTATACTTTGACAGGCGTAACTACAGGAACGGGTAGCACGACATTAGCAGGTGTCATGTTTAACAAAGGCGTATCAACGGTAACCTAGAAAGTAACAGATGCAGCAGGAAATTCTAAGACTTGTAGCTTCACAGTAACGGTTAATGATGTGGATAGTGATTGTGATGGTGTTTACGATTGTACAGATGTTTGTCCTGGTGGCGATGATACGGTAGATAATGATGGTAACTCACTTCCGGATTGTAAATATCCACCTTCATATGCACAGATTATTCCAGCATGGAAATGCGGGGCAAACAAAGTATACATATGTCATTCTGGAAGCACTCAATGTATTAACTATTCACTCCTTGCAGGACATATAGGACATGGTGATTACTTAGGTCCTTGTGACAATGCGAATTGTAATGGATGGTCATTGATATCAGAATCTGATACTGACATTTATTCTGAAGCTGAATTAGAAAAAGATCATGTACATGAATTGGCATTGCCAAATGTCATGGAAGTTTATCCGAATCCGGCCAGAAACAAAATGTTTGTTAAATTGCCAAACCATGGTCTTGCTCCGGTTCACATACAAGTGTACAATAGCATGGGTAAACAGATGTTTAATGACATCTTTGATCTAAAAACAGAACATGTTATTATTCCAATTAATGTGTTGGAATTCCCAAGTGGATTGTATTATATCAAAGCAACAGTGGATGGCGTCGAACAAGTAAAAACTGTGTCCATTAATAAATAGTTTGTGCAATATTGATACGATCCATTTAGCATAAAATGATAAAATCTGAAAAGGGGAGAAGTGTTTACTTCTTCCCTTTTTTTTAAACAACAAAAACCAATTTTACTAGATTTGAAATATAACTTGAAATGTCCAAAAACATCCAAATACATTTCAAATATTAATGAAAATATTCATGCATAATTACGCAATAAAAGCTGTTGTTAAATGAAATTATAATATTGATGTGAATCTTATTTTAAACTGAATTGAATTTAAAAGTATTTATGCCTAGTCGGTAGCTTTTCTAAACATTTAAGATTTATAAAGGATTCCAGAGTAATAAATTTTATCAAGTTCTAGCAATTTGTCCCTATCAACTTTTTCCCAATAGAGAAGCTAAAACTCATTAATTGGATAATCCGATGAACTTCTTATTCCGCTTAATAAAAATTTAATATTAGAAATTCATAAATATTTTGTCCCATTCAATATTTATATATAACAAGAATTTAAAGTATATTTAATTATATTAAAGTCTATTATATATCATAAACTTATTATATATATATCTTAATTTGTTTTGTAAGTACTGTATTTTATGAGCAGTTATGAAAATTAATTCATAAAAACTTGCTTAAAATATAAAAATCACTTTAATTTGCAGCACTTATCTGTATACCGAGAGAGACGAAGCATTTCTTTCCTAAAGCGAATAAGGCTAACTTAAACAACCAACCTGATGAACGGAGCAATCTCATTGCTTACTTCGTATTACCCTTATCTGAGGATACCCTTGGTTTGTTTGTTCTTGTTATGCCTTTCCTGCCAATCCAAAACTTCCAATAAATCCATTTCGATTGCTTCGGATACAACAGATCTTAAAAAATCGACCCAAATTGAAACATTTCCAAACCAAGATGAAATTGTAAATGATCTAGTTACTGAACTTTTGAAAAGATCAGACTGTAAATTGTTTACAGATGTTTTTGTTCAAAATAATTTGTCTTCCATTTTTGCAGTTGGTAAAGATTGGAATTTTGCACTATTGGTACCAACAGACCAGGCCTTAAATTCATTGAAATCTGAAGATAAAGAAAAATACCTCTCCACTTCAGCAGAGAAAATGAATAAAATAAAATTCGTCAACAATCATATCAGCAATATGACACGTGGCTATCCTTGGTTGGGTGGTCCAAGCATTACAAACATTGAACTTAATTTGAAAGACCTGAAAATAGTTGAATTTGGAACTGATAAAAGCAATGTCATAGAAACCAAAACAACACCTTTGGGAAACCAAATTATAATTATTGATAAACCCATTCTCTCGATATAATCCCCCGGAATTATGTATACTAAATCAACCCTTTTTACTTTCTCCAAATCTAACCGCATGAAAAGACATTTTTACTTGTTAGCCAGCATTTTAATTTTTGCTTGTGTATCCGTTTCTGGACAACCTCCTTGTCCTCCAGGCTCTGGAAATACCTTGAACCAAGGAAATAATAATCCAATTAATAGAAATTTAAATGTCGCATGTAATACCACAGTGCCAAACCTTATTGCACTTCACGCTTGGACTGCAACCGCTGGAATGGGGTATACTTTTACGTCATTAATTCAATCTCCAGCTGCAGGGACTCCAGTAAACTTACCTAAATCAGGTGTATGCCCTAATGGGCCTCGAACTGTGATGATTATTGCTCTGTTTACTGATGGAATGGGAAATGTTTGTCAAGTTGTAATGAATGATGTTTTTACAGTAACGGACGCGATTGCTCCAGTCATTAATTTACCAGCTACGGTCAACGTATTTGTTGATGGAAATTGTAGTGTTGACATAGCTGCAATAATAGCAGGATTTGCAAATTCTACTGTAAATGATAATTGCACTAACGATGCTACTTTATTTGCCAATATGGTTGTAGTAGGACCAGGTGTGCCAACACCAGCAGCAATTTGTGGAGCACCTGATCCGGATGTTTATTCAATATCATTTCAAACTATGGATGCTTGTGGTAATCTGTCAAATGTTGATGTAGTAGACATTAGTGTTACAGATACAATATCACCGACTATAACTTGCCCGGGCAATGTAACCTTAGATGTTGATGCTTCCTGCATGACTAATATTCCACAGGATCAACCGGTTACTTATTTAGATAATTGTGACCCTGCATTAGCACCAGCTCCAGGCAACTTAAGTTGGAGGATTATTGCAAGTTCGAATCCAGCTGTAGTGCCAATCGGAAATATTCCTATTGCTGGTCGTAATGTAAACTTTTCCAATACTTGTAGTCCTGTTGTAGTGACCGTAAGGATTTGTGCCCAGGATTGTTTTGATAACGGAGCGCTTCATCCAAATAATAATAACGTTTCTCCAAATTGTTGTACCTATACATATACCATACGTGATATTGAAGCGCCCTCAGTTATTTCTGGATGCGGATTAAATACCAATGTCTCTGTTGATGCTGCTTGTGCTGGCATAATGCCTAATTTAACGGCTACTTTAAATATTTCAAACAATTGTGGTGGTCAAATAACTATTTATCAAATTCCGGCACCAGGAAGTATTTTGAATGATGGTGTAGATGATATCATTGGATTAGGTCAAGGAACAGCATCTTTACCACCTTTGTGTGATGTATTTCCCCCACTACCAGATCCAATCATTAATTGTAGCGCACCAAATAATTTAAAGCAAGTAAGTGTGAGCTTTGTGATTATAGATTGTAGTGGTAATTGCTTTGTAGAGGCAGATTGTCAATCGGTTACATTGCAAGACAATACCGCCCCTGATGTCTTAGCATGTCCACCAGCGCCACCTGTATTTAATTTGGTGATTGATCCTGCTACCTGCACTTATACCAATGCAGTTGTACCAGCTGATTTTTTTAATGGTATAGCCATTGCTACAGATAATTGTGATCCGGATCCTATCGAACATAATGCGGCCACTAGTTTTAGCTGTTCTCAATTGGGACCACAGACCGTAGATGTTTTTGCTGAAGATTGCAATGGAAATGTTAGTGGAACCTTAAGTAGTTGCCCGGTTATTATTCAGGCAAACCCGCTAGATGCAGATTGGAATTCTCCGGGTATCGTTTGCTTAAATGATTTGCCTTTGGATTTATGTGCATATATTAATAATCCTGTGGATTGTGGATATTGGTCTGGAACGGGTGTTACACCTGGCCCTCCTGATAATCGATGTAATGGTGGTACGCCTGCAACTTTTGATCCAGGAGCACCTGGAAATTATTCAGTAACTTATACGGTTGGTGATGCAAATTGTCATGTAGAATTGACTCGTGTTATTACAGTAGAACCTAATTTAAACTTACCGTTTTTAGTGCCGAATGGTTTGGCATTTTGTACTTGCCCGGATGAATTAATTGATTTCGAACAATTTTTACTAAACGGAACACCACAAGGTGGTACTTGGACTTTGACCGTTATAACAGGCAATCCTACGTTTATTCAACCTGGTGGTCCAGGAGCCGGAAATGATCACATAGCATTATATACAGGTGGTTGCGGTAGAGTAGGGTTGACGTATGTATTGACAGATTGTGGTGGAGCTACACTAACAGATAATTTTGAATTTACCATCCATGAATGCTCAGGTGGTTCATTTGATGTCAGAGCTGATTTCTGTCAGGATGAACCTAGTTTCGTTATCAATGACAATGTTCGCGAATTCAAAGGATGTGATGAATACTTAGTAACTTTTGATGTCGTAAGTGGTCCAAGTGGCGATGCATTAATTGGAGGTGCTCCAGTAGTATTTACTATAGGTGCGCCGGTAAATGTTACCGTAAATCCTGTAGTTGCACAAGGTAATTACAGAATCAGAATGACCATCTCAGATCCATTAGGAATCTGTCCGGATTATGTTTATGAACAAGTAACTACCATTCATAGAGACGGGGCTAATCCGAATTCAATTGTAGACCCAGGAACTTTCTGTGAACAAACGGCTGCTTTTCCAGTCGTTCTCACTGTCCAGGATCCAAATGATGAAAGTGGTCTTCCCTTACCTCCAGCAGATGTTAGGTGGTTTGGAACAGGAATAACAGATATTGGAACTACAGCTAATTTTACACCTCCAGATACAGATGGTGATGGTGATCCAGGTCCTGGTGTATTTACAGTATGTGTTGACTTAGGCGACGCTCGTTGTACAGATAGATATTGCAGGGACATTACTATTTTGAATTCAGTTGTTGGCATGTGTAATATCAATGATATTACCCTTTGTTTGACACCAAATCAAGTCATTTCATATGATGTATTCTTAAGTACTGGTGCCCCAATAGGTGGCACTTGGTTAGCCACAGTCACACCAACACCAGATCTTACTGGAATCCCTGCCTTTAACGGGTATATATATACAGGTGGATGTGGAACCCTTGAGATTACTTATTCAGTAAGTGGTGCATGTGGTGCTCCGGTCACCTGTACAGGTACGATTACTATAGTTGAAAAACCAAATGTAGATTTGGTAGGTGATTATAATCTTTGTGTTAGTGATCCTGCTGCAGTAATCAGAAATAATGGAAGAACAAACTCTTGCGGAATCGCTGGTGTATTTAGTGTAGGAGCAGGAACTCCAGTAGGAGCCTTAGTCACAACCTCTCCAGGATTAACGGCTACATTTAATCCAACCATTGCCGGTGAAGGTAGACATTATGTTATTTATACGATTGGCAATCCTGCTATAGGGTGTCAAACCATCGATACTTTAGAAATACTTGTTCAAGCTGCATCGGATCCTATTTTTGATGCAGGTGGACCTTATTGTATAGACCAAACTGTGGTCAATTTATCCCTAATAAATCCTGATCCTTCGGTTGAAGAAGGTTCTCCTGATAATGCTCAAGAAGTTTTTTGGTCAGCATCTTGTGTAGGATGTTTAACCGTAAATGCTGACAGTACCACTGCAGTATTTAACCCATCAATAGCTGGACCGGGATACCATTTGATATGTGTATCGACTGGTGATGCCTCATGCATTAGAACCTATTGTGATTTAGTTTATGTTTCTCCAGCATTGGTAGCCACTTTAGGTGCTGACAGAGCAAGAGGATGTTTTGATCTTCGTTTGTCGCCAGGTTGTGGAACAGGTGTGTATGATTTTGACTTATCTGAATTTTATTTACCGAACACGACTCGTGGTGGTGTTTGGACCATAGTTTCTGGTGGATGTGCTATTAATAACGAAACGTTTATTGCTACTGCAGGATGTCACCAACTAATGTATACTGTCAATGCTGCCTATCCTGGGGCAGGTGGTGCATGTGCTGCTCAATCCGATGTTGTTTTTCTATTGATTACTGAAGAACCAAAACCTGATTTTGAAGTGGCTAATGATGTATGTTGGGATGGGGTCGCTGGTTCATTAACTGTACCTACCTTGTATAATGGTGAAACTTTTGGGGACAATACAACAAGAACTTATGCATGGGTTGCAACAGGTGCAGGTACTTTACCTACATTTAGTAGTACTACAGTTCAACAACCTACGGTAACCGTTCAAGGTGCGGGTACTTTTAATCTATGTGTTACTGAAACATTAACTTATGCAGCTTGTGGTCCGAATATAGGGCCAGGAGCTGTTTGCTCTTCTACTCATTGTGAACAATTTGTAGTGCATCAGACTACTGTGGAAGCGATTCCAAGTTGGACTGCTCCGGGACCATTCTGTGTTGATCAACCATGTGTTGATCTTGATGTATTGGTAGCTTCCACAAGTACACCAAATGGTGTGTTTACTGGAAAAGGTGTTCAACTTGATCCATCTCATCCAAATTATAGATTCTGCCCTACGGTGGCAGGAGTGGGCACACATTCTATATGCTATACCGTGAATAACGGTGCAGGCTGTACTGCTGTTGAATGTCATAATATAGTCGTTTATCCGAGTGTTTCTCTAGCTTGTACTGATACCAGAGATACCCTTGGTTGTGCTACTCGAGCATTAGGTCCAAACAACAATATTTATGGCCCTCATGGAGGTGTTATTTTAATATCTAGATATACGATTGGAACTCATCCATTGAATTCTATGCTTTGTCCTACTGCGACACAAGGTGGAGCTTGGACCTTTTTAAGTGGGCCTGCAGCTAATACTGGTGCTGTTGCTGGAGGTCTTTTATATTTCACAAACCCTGGATGTTATACAGTTAGATATACCATAAGTTCATTCCCTGGAGCGGTTGGTGCGTGCACTGCTACACAGGATTTTATAATACACGTAGGGGAAGAACCTAATCCAAGTTTTGACTTTCCTAATAGTGTTTGTTGGGATCAAGTAACTCCAGTTACCTATACTATTCCAGGTAACTTTATTACAAGTCCTGCCTATTCAGGTACAGTAGTAAGAACATATAGAAGTACTAATCCTGCTGTTGCAACGGTTGGTGCAGTGTCAGGTATCGTTACTATAGTTGGTAATGGTACTACTACTATTTGTATGCAGGAAACCATTACAACTTTAGCTTGTGGAATATTAACACCTTCAGTTTGTATTGCGGAAGCTTGTGAAATTTTAAGAGTAGTGAATAATACCACTGTTGTTAATCCTTCATGGACTGCTACTGGACCATTTTGTGAAACTTTAAATCAATGTATAGATTTAGATGCTTTAGTTACTGGCACGCCTAATGGAATATTTACAGGAACAGGAGTTCAATTAGACCCAGCTCATCCTAATTATTGTTTCAATCCTTCAATAGCTGGCGTAGGTACTCATGCAGTTACATACACGGTTAATTCACCTGATGGTTGTACTTCCGTGTTAACCAGAAATATTGAAGTAAGAGCTCAATGTGTTTCAACTTTAGATGGATCATTAAACAATGCATCTTTTGGCTGTTATCAGTCATCTCAATTTAGGATTTCAAGTTTTGGTCCAAGAAATGAATTCGATTTAAGTAGGTTTTATTTGCCTACTACAACTCGTGGTGGAGTATGGACCATTGTAAATAATCCGCCAAATACACCTGGACCAAATACAATCCAAAATGAAACCTTATTCGGTGGTCCTGGTTGTTATACGCTGAGATATACAGCTACCTGTCCTCCTTGTGGAACCACTTCCACTGATATTAATTTCAGTATAGTTGAAAATCCAACACCAGTTTTTGACATGACTGAAGAGGCTTGTTGGGATGGTGTTGCCGGATCAATAGTTTTACCTACATATTATCAGGGCACTACTTGGGGAACTAATGCCATAAGAGATTATTCTTGGTCTGTTGCACAAGTAACTGGACCTGGTCCGGTTCCAACTTTATCTTCCGGTGTTGGGGTTTTCCAAGGTATTAATAATCCGACTGTGACCGTAAATGGCGCAGGAACATTTGACATTTGTGTAACGGAGAGGTTGCAATATGTGCCATGTCAAGGTTTCGCTGTAGGAACTTGTACGAATACCTACTGTGAACGATTGACCATTCACCAAACCAATGTTGAAGTGATTCCTTCCTGGACTCCTGCGGGTCCATTCTGTGTGGATCAACCATGTATCGATTTAGATATCAGAGTAACTGGAAATACTGGTGGTGTGTTTAGAGGTGCTGGTGTTCAATTAGATCCTTCACATCCTAATTATAGATTCTGTCCTGCTGTTGCAGGCCCTGGTACACATTCCATTTGTTATACTGTGAATAATGGCGCAGGTTGTACTGTTGTCGAATGTCATAATATTTCTGTTTATCCTACAGTTTCATTAGCTTGTGCAGATACTAGAGACACCTTACAATGTGCTACAAGAGCATTAGGTCCAACCAATATTTTCTATGGACCACATGGTGGCGTTTTAATCAACTCCAGATATACCTTAGGAACGCATCCATTGAACTCTATGCTTTGTTCTACTGCAACACAAGGTGGAACCTGGACTTACGTAAGCGGTCCAGCTGCAAATACAGGTGCCGTAGCTGGTGGCTTGCTTTATTTTACAACCCCTGGATGTTATACAGTTAGATATACAGTGAACTCTTTCCCTGGTGGAGTTGGAGGATGTACAGCAACTCAAGATTTTACAGTTCATGTTGGTGAAGCACCAAATCCTAGTTTTGATTTCCCTGATGATGTTTGTTGGGATCAAGTGACTAATGTAACCTTTACAATACCTGGTAATTTTATTACCAGTCCTGCATATACCGGTACTGTGGTTCGTACATATAGAAGTACTAATCCGGCAGTAGCAACAGTTGGCGCGGTATCGGGTATTGTTACCATTGTTGGAAATGGTACAACATCTATTTGCATGCAAGAAACGATAACAACTATAGCTTGCGGCTTTTTCACACCAACAATATGTATCTCAGAAGCATGTCAAGTACTTCGTGTCGTAAATAGTAATACTATCGTTACGGCTGGATGGAATGACCCAGGTCCTATTTGTATAGATCAAACCTGTATCGATCTAGATGCCTTAGTTACGGGAACACCTAATGGTGTATTCACAGGTAGGGGTGTAAGATTAGATCCTACACATCCTAACTATTGTTTCGATCCTGCAGTTGCAGGTGCAGGAACCCATGCTGTGACCTATACTGTAAATTCTCCTGATGGATGCACTTCTGTAATGACTAGAAACATAGTTGTTTTCCCTGCAAATAACGCGACATTGACATCTGATTATGGTTTGGGATGTTTGAATCCAAGCCAATTTAATCCATATCAAATTGATTTATCTCAATTTTATAATCCGGCTACAACAAGAGGCGGAACATGGACATACATTTCAGGTCCTGGAAATCCAAATCAACCAATAATAATTAGTAATGAAACAGCGACTCTTCCTGATGGATGTCACCAATTAAGATATACGGTAAATCCTGCATTTCCAGGAGCAATCGGCGCATGTGGCACGATGAGTGATGATATTTTCATATTATTAGGTCAAGAACCGGATCCTTCATTTGATTTGGCGGAAGAAGTTTGTTGGGATGGAATAGATGGATCTATTACATTGCCTACACTTTACAATGGAAACACTTTGCCACCAAACAACGGTACATTAACCTATTTATGGACTGTGAATACGATCAGTGGAGGACCAGTACCAACATTTAGTAGTAATACAATTCAACAACCTTCCATAACAGTTCACGGAGCTGGTGTGTTTCAAATTTGTTTAAGAGAGAATATTTCATACAATAGTTGTGGAACATTAGGAGGTGGTAATTGCAATACAACCCAATGTGAATTAATTACCATACATCAGACAAATACCGAGGTGATCCCTTCATGGACTCCTATTGGTCCGTTCTGTGTTGATAACACCAATTGTGTCGATTTAGATGCTCAAGTAACTGGAAATACAGGAGGTGTATTTAAAGGAATTGGAGTTAGATTAGATCCAACGCATCCAAATTATTGTTTTACACCTTCAATAGCTGGAGTTGGTACACATGTCATCTGCTATACCGTTCAAAATGGTGCTGGATGTACGGCAGTTGAATGTCATAACGTAGTAGTTTATCCAACAGTTAGTCTTGCCTGCGCTGATGCGGCGGACACTTTACAATGTGCTACCAGAGCTTTAGGTCCTAATACCAATAATTATGGACCGCATGGTGGTGTTTTAATTGTTTCCCGATATTCATTAGGCACGCATAGCTTAAATGCTTTATTATGTCCTACTGCTACTCGAGGAGGCACATGGTCTTATATCAGTGGTCCTGCATCATCAGGAGCTGTAGCTGATGGTTTATTATATTTCTCTACACCTGGATGTTATACCATAAGATATACCGTAAGTTCATTCCCTGGTGGAACAGGTGGATGTACAGCTACTCAAGACTTTACAGTTCATGTAGGTGAATTACCTAATCCATCTTTTGATCTTCCGGATAATGTGTGTTGGGATCAGGTAAATGTTGTTCAATTTAATATTCCTTCATCCTTCTTGACAAGTCCAACTTATTCAGGTACTGTTGCAAGATCATATAGAAGTACCAATACTGGAGTAGCTACCGTAAATGCAGCCGGTGTTGTCACCGTTGTAGGTAATGGAACTACTACGATTTGCATGGAAGAAACGATTACAACCGTAGCTTGTGGAGTTACCACAACTTGCAGATCTGAATTCTGTGAAGTATTGCGAGTTCAAAATAATACAACCGTTGTTAATCCTGCTTGGACTGCTATCGGACCATTCTGTATCGATCAACCATGTGTGCTGTTAGCGCCTTTGGTTACCGGAACTACAGGAGGAATCTTCACAGGTCAGGGAGTAAGACCTCCAGGCGGAGCTTTGGTTCATCCAAACTATGAATTCTGTCCTGCAGTAGCAGGTGTAGGTATTCATGCTGTGACTTATACCGTTAATTCACCTGATGGATGTACTGCCTTATTAACAAGAAATATCCATGTTTATCCTGCGGCAAACGCATCATTAGTTAGTGATTCAATAGTTTGTCAAGTTGAACCAACAGGTATCATTGATCTTACGGCTCTCTTTACACCATTGACAACTGGAGGTGGTGTGTTTACTAAGACAGGTGGACCAGCTAGCGGAAGGGTAGTAGGCGGAAATCAATTCAATTATACTGAAGCCGGATGTTATTGTTTCTTATACACAGTAAGCACCTTCCCAGGTGCCACTGGAGCTTGCTTAGCTACAGGTACTGCATGTTTATTAATTACAGAACAACCAACTCCCAACTTCGATATTCAAAACGAAAGATGTTGGAATGTAACGGATCCTGTTGCTTTAAAGAGAGATACTTTACGAGTAAATAGTCCTACATATGATCCTGCTGGTGTTTTATCCAGAACTTTACGAGTCAACTCAGGGCCAGCAGTGGTTATAGCTAACGGACCTACCATTTTTGCGGTAGAATATACAGGATCTGGTAATGTCGTGTTATGTTTTGAAGAAAAACTGACTTATGCTGCTTGCGGAACTTCAATTCCTGCAGGACGAGTATGTATTGATACATTATGTAGACAAATAAGTGTGCAAGATGGAACTGCTTTAAATGCAACATTCACTGTAACTGGAGCCAAGACTGAATACTGTCCTGGTGATACCATAACATTTACTCCAGTTACACCTGGTGGAATTTTCTCAGGAACAAATGTTGGTAATAGCAATCCTGTAGGAACAACAGGTGGATTGAGATTTACTGGTTGTGGCGTTTACGTCGTTACTTATAGCGTTGAAACCCCAGCTGGTTGTGAAAACGTATCTTCTCAAACTTTTTTCACAGATCGTACGAATCCAGTATTTGTAGGACCGCTTACAGCTAATCGATTTGATACTGTTGTTGAATGTGATGGTGCAAGCCAAACTGCAAGAATGAATGCATGGGCAAGTCGATTTACATTTACTGATAATTGCCAGTTTAGAACCTTCTTCAAAGTATTTGACAGAAGATCTGGATGTTCACCTTCTACTGGTTTATATGTTTTTGAAGTAACTGGAAGAGATACTTGTGGAAATGAGACAAACGTTTATCCTTCTTACCGAGTTCAGGATACCACTCGTCCATCATTTACTACTTTGCCTACTGATCTCGTTATTGAGTGTGGTAATGAAACAGATGCTCAAATCATCAACTGGTTAAATATAAATGGAAGAGCTATCGCAACTGATATTTGTAGTGGTACTCGTCTTCGATGGTCACACAATTTTTCAGGTGATATTGCTGATTATTGTTCTGCGACAGGCACCTTAGTGACATTTACAGTTTTTGATGAATGTAATAATTCCAACAATGCAAGTGCTAGAATTATCGTTCGTGATCTAACACCTCCAATTTGGAATGTAAGACCTCAAAATCTTACTTTAGAATGCGATGGAACAACAGATCCGTTAAATGCCATTCAATCCTGGTTAGGAAAAAATGGAGATGGAGTTGCCATAGATTCATGTCAATTGACAGTTAGATATACGAATAATTTTGTTCGGTTGACTGGAGGATGTAATAGGAACACAGGAAGTGCATTAGTTACTTTCACGGCTTCTGATGCCTGCGGTAATTCAGTTACGGCTCAAGCAACTGTAGCTGTTAGAGACATAGTTGCTCCTCAAATTACCTCTCCCGCTAAGGATACAACTATTTTCTGTTCAGTAGCAAATGGTTCACCTGCTAATATTACTACTGCTAGAACGGCTTGGTTAAATGCAATGGGTAGATCTGTTTCTTTTGATCAGTGTGATGGCAAGACTAGAAATGCTGTTATTTTGCCACCGGCTCCTGACTTTACAAGTTCTACTTTAATGCGAACCATTCAAGGCTGTGCAGCACCGCTTGTAACAGAAACGTGGATGTTCCAATATAGAGATTCATGCGGTAATCTAAGTGCCGGTACCATTGCTGAATTTAGAGTGCGTGACACCACTGCACCTGTTTGGTCTGTTAATCCTGCCAACATGATTGCTGAATGTGATAGAAACGGAAATCCACCTAATTTAAATGCATGGTTAGCTATAAATGGCGGCGGTGTATTGTTAGTGGATGATTGTAATGGAACAACTCGAATTGAACATGACTTAGTTAGACATTATGATAAATGTAGTAATACCGATAGTATGATTTATCGATTTACAGCATTTGACTGTTCAGGTAATTCAAGTTTTAGAGAAGCAACATTCTATATCAGAGATATCACAGCTCCGGTCATTGATCCGGCAAGCGGATATAATAAATTAACTTCATGTGATCAAAGTAATGCAGGCAATGATGATGATATCGTAGCTTGGTTGGATAGTTTTGGTGGTTTAAGAGCTACCGATGCATGTTCAGATGTCATTAACTGGAGACATAATTTTAGTGATACAAGATGGGTGAAAGGTTGTGGAGATACTAGGACACAGGCTGTAACTTTTACTGCTACGGATGATTGTGGTAATTTCTCCAACAGAACATTAACCGTTGGAACAGTGGATACTACTAAACCTGTATTCTTTAACTGCCCAAGACCTCCAATTGTAGTTGCAGCTGAAACCTTCCACTGCGATGCTTATGTGAATTTCTCACCTATGGCAGCTTTCGATAATTGCAGTGTCCCAACAATAACACAAATTGATAAAACCGGACTAAGATCTGGAGATCGATTCCCTGTTGGAACGACTATTTTAGTTTTCGAAGCGAAGGACCCTTGCGATAACAGAGACACTTGCTCGTTAAAAATAATTGTTAATGATTATTGGGACGTGCCAACAATCACTTGTCCAGCAGCATTGACAGTTAATACGGCTATTGATTCATGTGGAATATCTGTGATTTCCCCAAGTTTGAAACCAACAAATATTACAGATAATTGCCCAAATACAGGTGTTACTTATCAGATTAAAGATAGCACAGGGAAGGTTATTAAAAAAGGATTTACCGACGCTTCAGGATCATTCTTCCCAGTAGGAAAAAACATTATTGATTACTGTGTATATGATCAACCAATAGTATTAATATCTGAGGTGACTCAAATGTTTGGTGGAGCTACAACAGTTGGAAGAACTAATCCTGTTCCAGCCTTTATTTCAGCAAATGTTGCACCACAAGAGTTAATAGACGGTGATTTTATTGAAATTACTAATTATGGGCCATCAGTTGTGGATCTTACTTGTTTATCCATTGAGATTACAGATGCAGCTGGTACTGTTTGTACCTACGTATTACCTCCGAAATTCCCATTAATGCCAATGCATTTCTTGGCTCCGGGTAGAGTGGCTACATTCCACGTAGGTGCAGGTACAGATTCTCCAGCTAATTTATTTTTCAATATGAATTGTACTCAGGTAGGTCCTAATGTGGGTCGAGGCTATTCATTGAAATTGAATGATAGAAATATAGATGTAGTAGCTACTAACGGATTTAATCCAGTTGGAAAAGGTTCACCGGATCCAATCACTATAAACGATTGGAAAGGGGCACTAGGCCAACAATTATGTAGAGGTAGTTATTACAGAATTAGTCATATGGATATGAATTTGTCATCTGACTGGGATTTAGCAACAAGTTGCATACCGGCTACCATTGGATCTTTGAATAAAGATCATAAGTTTATACCTTCTAATGGTGATACTGTAGCTTTACAAAGCATCTTGGCTAATGTCAGATGTTGTTCATCTACAGTTACTGTGTTGGATGTTCAAGCTCCAGAATGTGCTAAATATGATACCTTGACTTTCATTAATCCTACAAATCTCAATGTTCCATTTAATCAAGGTACTTGCTTTAAATCTACCATTACAGTTCCGAACAACTGTTTAGTTGGTGATTTTAGATTATTGAATTTAACTGGAAATACAAGTGAGAATTTAGGTGACTGGAAAGTGACCCTAGTAAGTCCAAGTGGGACCAGAATTTTAATTTGGGATAACATTTGTCCTGCTGCAACAAGCTTTAATTTAAATGTAAGCGAATTAGCTGCAAAAGGTGGTGCAAATGGAAATATTACTTCCGCACCTTGTGTACCAAATTTTGGAAATGGCGGTTTCTATAAAGCTCAAGAAACTATGAACTCTGTATACCATGAAAGATCAAATGGTATTTGGACTTTAGAATTAGAGGACAATTCTTGTTCAGCGTCATTAATAACTAATGTATTGTCTAATTGGAGATTACAAATTTTATGTATTTCTCCTGCAGTACTTAGAGATACCATAGTGAATGCTGATTTTAGACAATGTCATAAAAAATTCTTGTGGTATCACCCTGTATTCAATGATAACTGTAAGGGAGGTACTATGGATGTTTCTTTTACAGGAATTACTCAGACTACCCCATGTGGAACTACATTAACGCCTTCAGATATTCCAGCTAATAAGAAAAACGTTCCAGCTGGTTCATGTGATTCAGTATTATTATCTATTGGTACTACTAAGTTTACCTATATCTTAACAGACCGAAGTGGTAATACCGGAATGTGTATGTTCAGTGTTACAGTGAGAGATGTAAATGCACCAGTAGTGACTGCTAATAAGGATATTACAATATCTTCTGATCCTGGAGATTGTGGTAAATTCTTTAACTTCCCTGTAGATGCCATTGATAGTTGCGGTGTAGATTCTATCTGGTCTGTTCCTGCTAACGGTTCATACTTCAAGGGTACAACCCGGGTTTGTGTTTATGCACGTGATAAGAGTTGTAATATTGATTCTTCTTGTTTCAATGTGACGGTGAATCCATACATACCTACTTCAGCTGAGTTAGTTTGTAATGATCAACTTAATTTGTCATTGGATCAAAATTGTTCTGCTGTATTAAATGCAGACATGATTTTAGAAGGAGGAAATCATTATTGCTACAATGACTATATCATTACGGTTAAAGATGCAAGCAACAACGTGCCGCATCCAAATCGTTTCAACTATTCTGATGTTGGTAAATGTTTTATTGTAACAGTAACGGATCCTAGATCAGGTAATTCATGTTGGGGTAAAGTATGCATTGAAGATAAACAAAAACCAAACATAGCTTGTCCTAGAGATACTATAGTTACATGTATTTCAACGATAGATCCTGATGATTTAGGAAGACCAACCTTGTTGACTTGTGAACAATCATATACATTTGAATATCACGATGACTTTACAGAATATGGTGAATGTGCATCGCCTTATGTGGCTGAAATTCAACGAAATTGGATTGTCGTAGATGAAACTGGTAATTCAGATACTTGTATTCAATATATCTACATCAGAAGATTAGATTTAGCGGATATCAAGTTTCCGAAAAATTATGATGATATAACTTATCCAAGTCTTGAGTGTCAAGATAAAAAGTATGATAAGGATGTTTCACAACATATCACACCATATCCAGAATGTGTAGATGGTTATTTATTAGATTCTGCAATTTGGAAATCCTCAGGAGGTTTGATTCGTGTCCCTAGAAAACTAGGTTGGAATTTCTTAACTTCTGGGCCTAATGCTGGCCATCCATCACCATACCCAATCTATTATGATGCTCATCCGCAATATTCTGGAAACAGATTGTGTTGGGGACCAGATCAAATCGTTAAGTGGGAGGGTACTGGTTATCCAACAATTGACGGTATTGATTTATCATTGAGAGGAAGATGCGCTATTTCTATGAAATACGTGGATGATGTTTATGAAGTTTGTGAAAATAGTACGGATATCTTAAGAGAATGGAGTGTTAGAAATATGTGTTTACCAGTAATTGCTGGCGTGAATCCATTTAAGTTTATTCAAAATATTAAAGTTTTGGATAAACGCGGTCCTGAAATTTCATATCCTGACACCTTGGTAATTACTACTGATAATAGCAGTACATGCAAAGCAACTTGGGTAGTTTCTCCACCATGGATTAAAGATAATTGTTCTGATTCGACTTATATCATTGTAAGAGCATGGGCGGGTACAGCAGTGCAATATCCGAATGGAACTTGGGCTGTGTTTAATTTACCTGTTGGAGTTCATAGAATGGAAATAGTTGCTAAAGACAAATGTGGAAATTCTACTGTTAAGAAAATTAGCTTATCCGTAGTTGATGGATTGCCTCCAGTTCCAATTTGCAGAACAAAAACTGTTGTTTCAGTTAATGGTAATTTGTCTCCGTCAGAAAATGGTGCAAAAATTTATGCTGAATCATTTGATGAAGGTTCATACGATAATTGCAGCCCACATGTATTCTTCAAAACCATACGTATGGCTGATTTACTAGGTACTAACAATGGAAGTACTCGTGATAATACAGTTTCTTGCGGTGGATCGAATGGTGATGATGACGCAACTCTTGTTGGTAATCAAGTTTATTTTGATGACTATACCAGATTCTGCTGCGAAGATGTTGGAAAAACAATAATGGTTGTATTGAGAGTGTTTGATGTAGATCCTGGAGCTGGTCCAATTAACCCAACTTTAATGAATGCTGGCAGACCATTATTTGGTCACTTCTCAGATTGTATGATTGAGGTTGAAGTTCAAAATAAAGGAGTGCCTACTGTAATAGCACCACCAAATATGGTCGTTAGCTGTTGGTATTGGTTTGACATTGCTAAAGCTTCAGATCCAAATGATAGACAATTCGGACGTGTAGTGACTGACTTGAATACAAGAGAAAAAGTTAAAACTTCTGATATTGTTTGTCATAAATTCTGTGAAAGAAATCAATTAACAGGATATCCTGGATTTGTACAAACCAATCAAGTACCTATGCCTGCTCCAAATCAAGCCTGCGTATACTATAATCAATTGTTTGATTCGGCACATTGGGATCGTAAGTATGAGTTAGTATGGGGATTCGATGGTTACGCTTTAAGTGCTTGCGGAACTACTCCAACCATAGTTGTAAATGACTTGCGAGAATGTGGTCAGGGTCAAATTCAACGTATTATTACGGCTGTCGGACCTAACAACAGTAGGGTAAATGCAATTCAAACAATTTGGGTTGTAGACTGTGATCCATTCTTTATAGATCCATTAAATTGCAACGATCCAAGATATTCAGATATTCAATGGCCAAATGGTGTTTGTAACCAAAACCCAATTGTAATAAATGGTTGTGGTGCAGATATTAGCCCTGAAAATCCTCAGTTGGGTAAACCAACGGTTGTAAATAATGCAGATGATAATTGTTCTTTGATTTCAATTGAACATTTTGACGAAACGTTTACCATTGAACCAGATGCATGCTTCAAAGTATTGCGTAAATGGGTTGTTATTGACTGGTGTCAGTATGATCCATTTATTGATCCGAATATTGGAAGATGGGAGGCTTTACAAATTATAAAAGTTCGTGATCAAGATAAACCTGTTGTGACATGTAATGTGGGACCATGTGAACCAGCATCCATAGATCCAACACTCAAAGTTTGTGTAGGTCATATTAGTTTAACTGCAACCGCTACGGATAACTGTACTCCACTTGATTGGTTGTTCTGGGAATACAAAATAGATGCATACAATGATGGTAAAGGTGTTCATGGTGGTTACGACTTTAGAGTGGGTACTTTAACTCAAAAACAATATAATGCCGGAGATACTGTAGAATATAGCCATAATCCATTTGCTGATGATAATCACAATCCATTCAATGCTAGTGGTACTTATCCAATTGGTATTCATAAGATCAGATGGAATGTAGAGGATGGTTGCGGAAATATAGGTGTATGCGAAACATTATTTGAAATTAAAGATTGTAAAGCGCCAACACCATATTGTATCACTGGAGTCATTACGGTTCCGATGCCTTCTTCCGGATGTGTAGATATTTGGGCTAAAGACTTAAATCTTGGAAGCTATGATAATTGCACTCCAAAAGATAGCTTGAAGTTCTATTTTGATGGAGATGAAAACAAACCTAGTATTAGGGTTTGTTGCGATGATTTTGTAAAAGCCGGACAAAACGATGAGTTGCGAGTTAATGTTGAAATGTGGGTTCAGGATGAAGAAGGCAACAAAGATTATTGTAAGACTGTAGTCATTGTTCAGGATAATCTGGACAGCTGTCTCAATACAGGATCCTTTGCAAGAATAGTTGGTAATTTGATGACTGAAGGAAATGAAGAGGCAAAATCTGTTAAAGTACAATTAGAGCGTAATGCTACGATGATGCGTGAAGTTTCTGGTAGTCCATATAAGTTTGGGGATTTGGTTCTAAATGAAGCTTATACGGTCAAACCTATCCGAAATGATGATCATTTAAATGGTGTGAGTACTGCTGATATAGTAAAAATTCAAAAACATATATTAGGTCAGGCTCAAATAACTAGTCCTTATAAGTTGATTGCTGCAGATGTTAATGCCTCAGGTACAGTTACTGCTGCGGATATTTCTGAAATCAGAAAACTAATTTTAGGTGTAATTCCTG
Source organism: Saprospiraceae bacterium (assembly GCA_044228225.1). Classification (GTDB taxonomy): domain Bacteria; phylum Bacteroidota; class Bacteroidia; order Chitinophagales; family Saprospiraceae; genus Vicinibacter. The sequence goes on from JBGAVH010000012.1 coordinate 61,196, forward strand.
AATTTGGTAAAGTACAATCATGGACCTTTGTTCCTGATACTTACACTTTTGCAGATCCGACAAAACCATTTAATGCTCCTAGAACAGCTGTTATAACACCAATTCTAGTTAAAGATTACAATCAAAACTTCATGGCCATCAAGATGGGTGACTTGACAGGAAATGCTAAAGCAGGGCTAGTGGCTCCGACGGTTAGGACAACTGGTATCGTTAATCTTGAAATTGAAGAGGCCGAGGTTGTGGCTGGAACTTATTACAAAATGGCCATTAGATCAAGCGATTTTACTAATATTGCCGGCTATCAGTTTACAATGAACTTTGACCATGAAAGTCTCATTTTTGAAAAAGTTGAATCTGGAGTTCTCAATATGAATGAAACAAATGTTGCTAATGTCCGTAATGGTATTCTAACAACAAGCTGGAACTCAAATACCGGTGTTACTCACTCAAAAGATGAAGTGTTATACACTGTCGTATTTAAAGTGGTTCAAAGTGGTAAAATCAGTAAAATGATCACCATAACAAGTGATGTAACTCATGCAGAAGCTTATGACCAATTAGATCAGTTAAAAGACGTGAAGTTAGTAGTTAGAACGGATGAAGGAATTGTAGAAACTGGTATCTTCGAGTTATACCAAAATGAACCAAATCCGTTTAGAACTGAATCTGTTATTGGGTATCGCTTGCCTGAAGCAGCTGCAGTTAAATTGACTATTTATGATGTAGCTGGTAAAGTAGTTCGAGTTTATGAATTGCAAGGTCAGAAGGGCTTAAATCAATTCAAAATACTTAAGAGTGAATTGAGTACATCTTCTGTACTTTATTATCAGCTTGATGCTGCTGATCATACTGCAACTAAACGTATGTTATTGGTGGATTAAACAAAAAATGAATAAAATTGCAAATAAAGCCCTTCAGTAATTTATTGAAGGGCTTTATTTGTTAATTAGGCTTAGTGCAAAATATTTCATCTTTGATTTATTATTTTATAATAACTTATTGATATGATTATCAAACTGAGCAGAATTTCATCTTAGAGGGAATTCGGTGGATTTGAACTACTTCCGGGAGTTTGTCAGAAATAATTGTTAATAGAAGTAAATTAAATGTATTATCTATTATAAAAAATTAAATATGTTCTTAAATTTGAGCTTCAATTTTCAAACAAACTAATGGAAGCGTATCAGAATTTATTGCGGCATGTATACCAAAATGGTGTCGTGAAATCTGATAGAACAGGGGTAGGTACGAAAAGTGTATTTGGGTATCAAATGAGATTTGATTTAGCTCAAGGATTTCCTTTAGTCACCACAAAAAAACTACATCTTAAGTCCATAATTTATGAGCTCCTATGGTTTTTAAAAGGAGATACCAATATTAGTTATTTGAATCAGAATGGAGTTACTATATGGGATGAATGGGCTGATGACAATGGGGATTTAGGACCAGTTTATGGGCATCAATGGAGATCTTGGACGACTTCAACAGGTGCATCAATAGATCAGATAAGCCAGGCTATCCAGCTCATTAAAACACAGCCTGATTCTCGTAGAATCATTGTTTCAGCCTGGAATGTAGGTGATTTACCAGAAATGGCATTAAGTCCTTGCCATTGTTTATTTCAATTTTATGTGAGTGAGGGCAAGTTGTCTTGCCAATTATATCAACGTAGTGCCGATGTATTTCTAGGAGTTCCTTTTAATATTGCTTCTTATGCACTTTTAACGATGATGATGGCACATGTTTGCAATTTAGAACCAGGGGATTTTATTCATTCTTTTGGTGATGTACATTTATATTTAAATCATTTGGAGCAAACTGAAATCCAATTAAGCAGAAAACCTTATGCATTACCAAATTTAATTATAAATAAAGAGAAAAAAGATATATTTAATTTTGATTTTGATGATTTTAAATTGATAAATTATTCATTTCATCCTTCAATAAAAGCACCTATTGCAGTTTAAACTTTAAGAAGATTTTAACTGTTTTGGATATATTGATTGGAATTTCGTTAAAATATTATTAAAATTTATTATAAATGATACGTAATAAAGTTTTGAAATTTAATTATTCAGGCTACTTTTGCACCGAAAGCGAGTATAAAAACTCTCTGTCAAACGAAACAAATTTATATCCATCTATTTTTCAATACTTTATGAGCTGCAAAAGCGTTTTTAACATCATTGTTATCCTCTTATTACAGTCATTGGTTTTAATAGCTGCACCAAGTATTGATGCAGGTAAAGCCTCCTTCAAAAATAATTGTGCCAGCTGTCACAATAAAAACATGAAAGATAATCTAACTGGGCCTGCTCTAGCAGGAGTTGAAGCTAGATGGTCTGCTTTTCCAAAAGCTGATTTGTATAGTTGGATTAGAAATTCTCAGGGTTTGATTGCAAAAGGACACCCAAGAGCTGTTGAACTCTATAATACTAATAACAAATTAGTCATGACTGCTTTTCCGGCTATTTCTGATGAAGAAATTGAAAGCATACTCTTATATATAGATTGTACGGCTAAAGGAACCTGTGGTCCAAAAGATGTTGCGGGAACACCTGGCGCTGCAAACGCCAATGCATCAAACGGTTCTGGTTCTAATTTTTGGATGTATATGGTATTTGCAATACTTGCCATTTTAGCCATCTTTTTATGGAATATCATTACAGATTTAAATCATACTAGAAATATGGTTGAAGGAGATACTGATTCCATTAGACCCAATTTTTGGAATATTTTAACCAATAAATCTGTAATAACTTTTGTATTATTTGGATTGGTATTATTTGGTGGTTATACAACCGTAAATAATGCTATTTCATTAGGGCGACAACAGAATTATGCACCGGATCAACCTATAAAATTTAGCCATCAAACGCATGCCGGTCTTCACAAGATTGATTGTAATTATTGCCATGATGGTGCACGAAGAAGTAAACAAAGTGTAATTCCTGGAGTAAGTACTTGTATGAATTGTCATAAGGCTATTAAAAAAGGAACTAAATATGGTACCGCAGAAATAACTAAAATATTTGCTGCCATCGGATTTGATCCTTCTACAGATAAGTACATTGAGAATTATGAAAAATTATCTAACGAAGACATCGAAAAAATATATAAAAAATGGATGTCTGATGAAGCTAAAAAGGATACCAAAAGTGCCGTAGATGTGAATCAACAATGGAGTGATGTTGTTGGATCATTAACCAACGAAAGTAAAAAAACAATTGCAGGCCCAATAGAATGGGTAAGAATTCACAACCTTCCTGACCATGTTTATTTCAACCATTCACAACATGTGACTATTGGAAAAATAGAATGTCAAAAATGCCATGGAAAAGTTGAAGAAATGGATGTGTTAAGACAGTATTCGCCATTGTCAATGGGTTGGTGTATCAATTGCCATCGCCAGACCGATGTTAAATTTCAAGATAATAAGTATTATGATAGTTATAAGACTTATCATGATGAGTTAAAAGCTGGAACGAGAAAATCAGTTAAAGTTTCAGATATTGGTGGTTTAGAATGTCAAAAGTGTCATTATTGATTTCAAGTGAAAGAAAATATGAAAACAAATAATAATCAAACCTGGATTAGCGATCGGGATTTATTAAACGATCCATTGTTGGTTGCAGAAGCAAATGCCGAAGTTTCACCAATTGCCTTAGAAGAAGTGTTGGAAGACAATCGAATTACAGAGTTGGCGACAAACCGACGAGACTTTCTCAAAGTATTAGGCTTTGGAATCAGTGCAGCAACAATAGCATCTTGCGAAATACCAGTAAAAAGAGCTATTCCTTATGTTATTGCACCGGATACTATAGTGCCAGGTATTGCCAATTACTATGCATCATCTATAGTTAATGGTGGAGATTACTGTTCTGTCTTGGTCAAAACACGTGAAGGTAGACCAATAAAAATAGAAGGTAATGCCAGTTCTTCTGTTACTCGAGGTGGTACTTCAGCAAGGGCTCAGGCTTCTGTATTGAGTTTATATGATATTAATAGAATTAAAAATCCTGCAAAGATAGTTGGTGGTAAATTAGAAGATATTTCTTGGCCAGAATTGGATAAAGAAGTGAGTAGTAATTTATCTACAACTTCTAATATCCGAATCGTAAGCGGTACCATCATGAGCCCGACCATTAAAAGGGCAATTCAAGAATTTTGTGTTAAATTTCCATCTACAAAACACATCTCGTATGATGCCGTTTCTAGTGCAGCTTTACTTTTAGCTTCTGAACAATGTTTTGGGGAAAGAATTCTCCCAGACTATCGATTTGATTTAGCAGAAATTATTGTTAGTTTCAATGCAGATTTTCTAGGTACTTGGATTTCGCCAATCGAATATGCGTCACAATATGCCAAGAGAAGAACCATTGATATGGCTAATCCTTCTATGTCAAAGCATATTCAAATTGAATCTCATATGTCATTGTCAGGATCAAATGCTGATAATCGAATCTTGGTTAAACCATCTGAACAAGGAGCTGCCATAGCAAACTTATATAATTTTGTTGCGAGCAAAACTGGAGGTAGTGCCATTTCTGCTCCCAATATAAACGAAAAAGCTAAATCTGCATTAATGAAATTGGCAGATGCTTTAGTGGGGGCTAAGGGAAAATCCTTAATAGTATGTGGAACTAATAATATGGCAGAACAATCCCTTGTATTCGGAATAAACCAATTACTCGGTAACATAGGAACTACTGTTAACTTTGCAAATGGATCATATCAAAGACAAGGAAATGAAGCAGATTTAGTTCAGTTAACCAAAGATATGTCAGCGGGTTCAGTAGATGCTGTTCTATTCTGGAATGCCAACCCTTGTTATGATTTTCCTATGGCTAAAGAATTTGCAGAAGGTTTAGCTAAGGTAAAATTGAAAGTAAGTTTTAATGCAATCTTGGATGAAACAACTGCCTTGTGTACATATACTGCTCCGGAACACCATAATTTAGAATCTTGGGGTGATGTTGAACCAAAAAGAGGAATGTACTCATTAATCCAACCAACAATAACACCTATATTTAATACTAGACAAGGTGGACATTCATTGCTTGTTTGGTCGGATTCTGTAAATTTAAATAAATCGGCAGAACAGCCATTTTATGAATATTTGAAATCAACATGGCAGTCTACAATAATGCCAAAAACATCAAGCACTAATTTTCAAGAATTTTGGGATAAGTCATTGCATGATGGAATACTAGAAATAAATGCTAATGCTGTTAATGCGCCATCCTATAAATTAAATCCGGCTGATTTAGTAAACAATATTACTAAACCGTCTTCTTCACCTTTAGAAATTTCGTTTATCGAAAATCTTGGAGTAGGAGCAGGTCAATATGCTAATAATCCTTGGTTACAGGAAATGGCAGACCCAATAACTCGATGTTCTTGGGGAAATTATGTTGCTGTACCTATAAGTTTCGATGGTGATAGAAGATTTACCGCTGCACACAAAGTAAAAGAAAATGGGGAATTGGTCAAAATAAACTTTGGAGGACAAAGTATAGAAGTTGGAGCCATTAAACAATTTGGTCAAATGAACGGTACTGCTTCAATTCCATTAGGCTACGGACGCACACAATCGGGTGTTTGCGGGACAGGCATAGGAACTGATGTTTTCCCATATATGAAAATCGATCAAAACGGTTTAATTCAATATCATCTTTCAGAAGTAGAAATTTCTGATAGTTTAGGAGATATAGAAAAGCATTTTGCTTGTGTTCAGCACCACCATACTTTAGGTGTAACAGCTATCGAAAAGAGTTCAGGCAATATGATTAATGCTGACGAAGCTGCACTTGTTGATGACGCTTTTAAAGGCATGACTAAAGGATATCAAGGATCATTAACAAAAAGATCCATCTTACGTCACAGCAATTTAAAGGATATAAAAGAAAATGTTGAACACTTAAAAGAGGAACGTGCTGAATTCCAAAAATTAAATTCGCATACTTTATATCCTGGGCATGATTATAAATATAATTCAGGTCATCATTGGGGAATGCATATTGATTTAAATGCGTGCATTGGTTGTGGTTCTTGTGCTGTTGCTTGTATGGCTGAAAATAATGTTCCTGTTGTCGGCAAACATGAAGTTTCAAGACACCATGAAATGACTTGGTTGAGAATAGATCGATATTATTACGGTGATGTAGAAAATCCAAATGTAGTTTATCAACCTTTGATGTGTCAACATTGCAATAACGCACCTTGTGAAAATGTTTGTCCAGTTAACGCTACAAATCACTCCTCTGATGGCTTAAATCAAATGGCCTACAACAGATGTGTTGGAACTAGATATTGTGCAAATAACTGTCCTTATAAAGTTAGAAGATTTAACTGGTTTGATTTTACAGCTGCAGATTTATTCCCTTTAAACCAACACAATTTGGCAGGAGAAACGGATAAACCATATTACGCTGAAAATTTAGTTCGTATGGTATTAAATCCAGATGTAACTGTTAGATCCAGAGGGGTTATTGAAAAATGTTCTTTCTGTATTCAAAGAATACAAGAAGGAAAATTAACAGCTAAAAAAGAACAACGAAGCTTAACCGATAATGATGTTAAAACAGCATGTCAGACTGCATGTCCTACGGGTGCAATTACCTTTGGAGATATGAATAACAAATCAGGTAAGCTCGCTAATAAATTGGAAAATCCTTTGAATTACATAGTATTAGAGGAAATCAATGTTAAGTCCGTGGTTAATTATACCATGAAAGTTAATAACAGAGACGAAACTCTAGACGCTTAAAATTAAATTGTATTACGAATGGCAGGAGGAATTGTTGCACCAGTTAGAAGACCTTTAGTAGAAGGTCACAAAACATATCACCAGATAACGGAGGATTTGTGTTCACCCACAGAAAGAACTCCAACCAGAGCCTGGGTTATTGCCTTTATCGCGGCTGTTTCATTATTAGCTTATGGATTGTTTTGTATTTGTTGGACAATATGGATGGGAACAGGTACATGGAATCTTAATCGTACAATAGGCTGGGGTTATGATATCACCAATTTCGTTTGGTGGATTGGTATTGGTCACGCAGGAACTCTTATTTCTGCAATTTTGATGCTGTTTCGCCAAAGATGGCGTACAGGTGTTAATAGAGCAGCAGAAGCGATGACCATATTTGCAGTAATTTGTGCAGCGTTGTTTCCATTAATTCACGTGGGGCGTATTTGGGTGGTATTTTATTTTTTCCCTTATCCTAATACAAGAGGAGCTTTATGGCCTAATTTCAACTCTCCTTTATTGTGGGACGTGTTTGCAATATCTACGTATTTTTCAGTTTCATTGTTGTTTTGGTATACTGGTTTAGTACCAGATTTTGCAACCATAAGAAATAGAGCAACGGGTCTTAGAAAGAAAATATATAATTCATTGTCTTTTGGGTGGACTGGATCAGCAAAACATTGGCAAAGATGGGAAGCGCTTTCTTTAGTTTTGGCCGGTTTGTCTACACCACTAGTACTTTCAGTTCATACAATAGTTAGTTTTGACTTCGCTACATCGGTAATACCTGGATGGCATACTACTATTTTTCCACCGTATTTCGTTGCCGGAGCGATTTTTTCTGGATTTGCAATGGTTCAAACGCTAATGATTATGACTCGGAAAATTTTAAAATTGGAAGAGTATATTACTTTAGAACATATTGAATCAATGAATAAAGTTATCCTAGTTACAGGAACAATAGTTGGGGTTGCTTATTTAACAGAATTATTTATTGCCTGGTATTCTGGGTATGTTTACGAGCAATTTGCATTTTTTAATAGGGCAATGGGTGTCTATTGGTGGGCTTATTTTGGGATGATGGCTTGTAATGTGTTATCACCTCAAATATTTTGGGTTAAGCGTTTTAGACGTAGTGTATTAATCACGTTTATTATGTCCATTTTTGTAAATATTGGAATGTGGTTCGAGCGTTTTGTAATTATTGCCACAACCTTAGCTCGTGATTATTTGCCTTCATCTTGGTCCTATTATTACCCGTCATGGGTTGAAATTGGAATTTTTGCTGGGACTATTGGTTTGTTTTTTACGTTATATATGATTTTTACCAGAGTCGCTCCTGTGGTTGCAATAGCTGAAGTCAAACATATTTTAAAAGTTGGAGGAGATCAATATATTGGCAAGAATGCTACACATAAAGCTAGCAATCACGCCCACTCTGAAACGGATATTATTCACGAACATTAATTCATTTATTTAGGTATACAATATTTCCAATGAGACAATATAATAAAGAAGTTATTTACGGTATATACGGTGATGAAGAGGATTTACTTCATGCTGTCAGGAATGCTAAGAATAAACATCTAGAAATTATGGATGTATTTAGTCCTTTTCCGGTTCATGGTATGGATCAAGCTTTAGGTTTAAGCGAATCAAGATTGCATTATGCTGGTTTTGTTTACGGTATGATCGGTACGCTTACTGCTTTCCTAGGAATGAGTTGGATATTTACAAGAGATTGGCCGATCATTTTTGGAGGCAAACCGCATTGGCCTGTACCTGCGTTTATTCCAATTACATTTGAGTTGACTGTTTTATTTGCAGCTTGGGGTATGACCATTACCTTTTATACCATTTGTGGATTGTGGCCTGGGGTGAGTAATCCTCAATTAGATTTGAGAACTACAGATGATAAATTTTGTATAGCTTTTGATAAAGCTGAAGTTTCTGAAAGCGAAGCTAAAACTTTTTTTAATGAAACTGGAGCTGAAGAAGTTAATAGTAAATCGATTTAAGCATGAAAACAATATTCTATATCATTTTTTCTATCATGTTAGTTGTTGCAGCAATTTCATGCTCACCAGCAGATGGTAATAACTCCGGACATGAGTATATGCCAGACATGGCACATTCAGTTGCTTATGAAGCTAATGTAGATAATTATTACTATTATCATACCTGGGATAGTAAAGAAACGTACCATGAATTTAGTAAAGCAAGGCAACCGGTTAATGGTACAATTCCTAGAGGAATGAACAGTTATGCGCCTAATGATTCTATAAAGAAAGTGACATATAATTCAATGATGACTGGTGATGCTAATAATTCAGCAATTCGTACTCCAGTTAATGGGCATGTCAATTATTATTATTCAGATACTGAACCGGAACGTATTCGTGCAACCAATGAAATTACTTCAAACCCTATTCCGATTACAGGAGTTGGTATGGAAAGTGGTAAACAACTTTACGATATTTATTGTGCTACTTGTCATGGTGTAGCAGGGGATGGTGCAGGTTATTTGGTAAGAGATGATGGTGGTGTCTATCCAGCTCAACCAGCTAATTTTCTAAAGGATGAATTTATTGCTACCACTGAAGGACGGTTTTATCATGCTATCATGTATGGTAGAAATGTTATGAGTGGATATACCTCTAAGTTATCATATCAGGAACGTTGGAATGTAATACATTATATAAGATCATTACAGGCCAAGTCAAAAAATTTAGTCTATTCAGAAAAGGAAAATACATTTAGTGGTTCACAAGCAATTGCAGATGCCAAGAAAGCATTTGCAGCCTCAACTGCTGTGCCGGCAGTTCCTAAAACTAAATAAATGAATTTGATTTTTAAAAGAAAAATTTGAAACAAAGACATGAGTTCAATTCAATTACCATCAAGAGATAGATTAATCCTAAGCATAATGGGCGGGATTGGGATATTATCTTTCATCATTATTTTTATGAATGATGATGCAAACCATACTCGGGTATGGACAAATTTGTTGCATAATGCTGTGTTTTTTACATTAATTGCATTGATGGCCATATTTTTTATTTGCATTAGTATAACGGCATATGCCGGTTGGAATGTGGTGTTTAGACGAGTTTGGGATGCTATGTCGCAATTCTTAATAATAGGTTTGGTTTTAATGACGGTCATTGCTCTAGGAGTGTATTTTGGATGGCATCATTTATACCATTGGGCAGATGAAAAGGTTGTTGCAACTGATGAAGTATTAAAAGGAAAATCAGGATTTTTAAATAAAAATTTTTATACCATTGGCGGCTTAGGAATTTTAGCTACTTGGTTGTTTTTCGCCCGAAAAATGAGAGCATTAACCATAAGCGAAGATGATCATGGAAACGAAAATTGGGCACATTATAATTCAATGAAAAAATATGCTGCTGCTTTTTTACCAATAGCTGGATTTTCTAGTGCGGCAGTAATATGGTTTTGGGTCATGTCTCTTGATGCACATTGGTACAGCACTATGTTTGCTTGGTATACAGCAGCGAGTTGCTTTGTAAGTATGATTGCGCTAACTATATTGTTTTTAATTTATCTAAAAAGTAAAGGATACTATCAAAACGTTACGGCTGAACATTTTCATGATTTGGGTAAATTCATGTTTGCCTTTTCAATATTTTGGACATATTTATGGTTTTCTCAATATATGTTAATTTGGTATGGTAATATTGGTGAGGAAACCGTTTATTTTCAAACTCGTATTCGGGATTATCCAGTATTATTTTATGGAAACCTTGTAATGAATTTCGTATTGCCTTTTCTAATTCTTATGAGAAATGATACTAAGCGAAAATATGGTTCATTAATAGTTGTTGCAATTATCGTTGTACTTGGACACTGGATGGATTTGTTTCAAATGATCAAACCAGGTGTATTGGAAACAGCAGCACATGAAATGGTCTCTCATGTAAGTGAAGGAGCAGCTCAAGCTACTACTGAAGGTCATCAAGCGGCTGCCACAGTAGTTGAACATGGAGGACACGAATCATCTTTTAAAGTTGGAAATAATATCCCTGGACTTCCAGAACTTGGATTACTTATTGGGTTTTTAGCTTTGTTTTTCGGCAGTGCTTTACACTTTTTATCTAAAGCATCTTTAACCCCTAAACGGGATCCTTTTTTGCAAGAAAGTTTACACCATCACGTATAATTTGATTTTAAAAATAGAAGAATGACAAGTTTAATTATCATATTATCTATAATCTTATTATTTGTAGTTTTAGTTCAAATCGCTAAAATCAATGAGATTACTACAGAATTACAAGGCGCTGAAGAATCCTTGGTCAAAAGTTCCTTAATCAATTCACGTTGGTTACTAATCTTTTGTGTTTTGTTTTTAGCTGGATTTACCTGGTGTTGTTTGCATTATGCAAATAAAATGTTAGGTTACGGTCCGCATACTTCTGCAAGTTTACATGGTGGAAAAATAGATTCCATGTTTAATGTAACTGCGTTTTTCACTGTAATTGTATTTGTATTATGTCACATCGCACTGTTTTGGTTTACTTATAAATATCGATACCAAAAAGGAAGAAAAACCTTGTTTATTCCTCATGACAATCGATTAGAAATGATATGGACCGCAATTCCAGCATTTGTAATGGTTATCTTAGTGGTCAAAGGTTTGGTAGCGTGGAATGATATTATGGCTGATGTTACAACAGGAGAGGACTATATAGAAATTGAAGCAACTGCATCACAGTTTGCTTGGAATTTAAGATATCCTGGTCCTGATAATAAATTAGGTGTTAAAGATTTTAGATTAATTAAACCAGGTATCAATGACTTAGGTCAGGATTGGAATGATGAAAGAAATTTGGATGATTTTTATTCAGATGAGTTGGTTATACCTAAAGGTAAAAAAATTAGAATCCGTATTATAGGAAAAGATGTGTTGCACAATTTTTATTTGCCTCACTTTAGAGTGAAGATGGATGCTGTTCCAGGAATTCCTACATACTTTGTTTTTACACCAATTAAATCTACGGAGGATTATCGTCAAGAATTAAGAAAGTATCCTGAATACAATGTGCCTTCTGATCCAACAGATCCAAACAGTGAACCTAAATGGAAAGTTTTCAATTACGAATTAGCTTGCGCTGAGTTATGTGGAAAAGGACATTATAGTATGCGTCGTTTAGTAAAGGTTGTATCACAAGAAGAATTTGACATTTGGAATAAAAAACAAAAGTCATATTATCTTGGATCTATAAGGAATACAGATGAAGATCCTTTCAAAGGAAAAGCTATAAGTTTAGAATTAAAATCTAAAGCTGCTGACTTACAATTGGCATTAAATAAAGCATTAGATACGACAAATCACAATGTTGCTGATCGCACGTTGGCATTAGATAATATATATTTTGAATCTGGATCTGCCAAATTGGATACGAATTCAAATTATGCACTTAATGTTTTAAAAGAAGCTTTTGTGAAATATCCAAATTTAAAAGTTGAAGTTAGTGGTCATACTGATAACACAGGAGATGCAAATGCAAACCTAACGCTTTCAATCCAAAGGGCTAATGCAGTTAAAGAATATTTAGTCTCTATGGGTGTACAAGCTGATCGAATGGCTGCATTAGGATTTGGAATTACAAAGCCTGTTGCAACAAATGAAACAGAGGAAGGTAAAGCTAAGAATAGACGAATCGAATTTAAGATTTTATCATTTTAAATAATCACTCATTATGTCATCACATAATACACATAGTACAGAAACAGATATCCTCATTGAAACAAAAGGATTTGATGATCACTTTCATGAGCACCATGAAGGAGATAAATATCAAATGAATTTTATTTCTAAGTGGATCTTTAGTATGGATCACAAAATAATTGCCAGACAATTCCTAATGACTGGTATTTTTTGGGCTGTAATTGGTGCTGGTATGTCTATTATCTTTAGACTACAACTTGGATTTCCTGATGCAAGTATCACATGGTTAAAGCCATTACTTGGACAATGGATTACGGTAAATGATGCTGGTGTTGGATCTCTAGACCCTGAATTTTATTACGCTCTTGTGACAATGCATGGTACGATTATAGTATTTTTTGTGTTAACTGCTGGTTTGAGTGGAACTTTTAGTAATTTATTAATACCTCTTCAAGTTGGAGCGCGGGATATGGCATCTCCTTTTCTAAACATGCTTTCATATTGGTTCTTTTTTATGTCAAGTGTGGTGATGTTTTATTCATTATTTTTAAGTACTGGTCCATTTTCAGGTGGTTGGACCGCTTATCCACCATTAAGTGCATTACCTCAGGCTTCTATTGGTTCTGGTACAGGTATGACTTTGTGGCTGGTTTCATTAGCTCTTTTTGTTGTTTCAGTCTTACTTGGTGGTATTAATTATGTGACTACCGTTTTAAATCTTAGAACAAAGGGTATGAGTCTTTGGAGAATGCCATTGACTATTTGGGCTTTTTTGGTTACTGCTATTTTAGGGATACTATCATTTCCTGTTTTATTTTCTGGTTTTTTATTATTAATTTTTGATAGATCATTTGGGACTAGTTTTTATATATCAGATATATTCATAAATGGTCAGGCTTTGGATAGAATTGGAGGAAGCCCAATATTATATCAACATATTTTTTGGTTTCTAGGACATCCAGAAGTTTATATTATCATCTTGCCAGCAATGGGTATAGTGTCGGAAGTACTATCTGTACATGCCAGAAAACCTATTTTTGGTTATAAAGCCATGGTGTTTTCTATTTTAGCGATTGCGTTTTTGTCATTTATTGTATGGGCTCACCATATGTTTATGTCTGGGGTGAATCCTTTTATCTCTAATTTCTTTGTCATTTTTACACTTATTATCGCTGTTCCATCGGCTGTAAAAGTGTTCAATTGGATTAGTACTTTATATGGCGGTAATGTTCGTTTGAACACACCAATGTTGTTTTGTATTGGGTTTGTATCGATGTTTATTTCTGGTGGTCTTACGGGTATATTTTTAGGTAATTCTGCAATTGATATCCAACAACATGATACCTATTTTGTCGTTGCGCATTTTCATATAGTAATGGGTGTAGCTGCATTTTTTGGAATGTTTGCCGGAGTTTATAACTGGTTCCCTAGAATGTTTGGTAGATTTATGAATGAGACTCTGGGTAAAATTCACTTTTGGGTAACATTGATTGGTGCATATGCTGTTTTTGGTCCTATGCACTTTTTAGGAATGGCAGGTGTACCAAGGAGATATTATCGCTTTGATAATTTTGATGCTTTTTCAGATTTTGCGACCATGAATCAATTTATAACAGTTGCGGCAATTATCACATTTTTAGCTCAGCTTTTATTTGTTGTTAACTTTTTCTGGAGCATGTATAAAGGTAAAAAAATGACAACACAAAATCCATATGGCTCAAATGCACTTGAATGGACTACACCTATTGAAGCTGGTCATGGGAACTGGCCTGGTAAAATACCTACTGTTGAAAGATGGGCTTACGATTATGGTAAAGATGAACGTGAATTTGTTCAACAACACATTCCGTTAAGAGAAGGAGAAGAACATAGTAGTCATTAATGAAAAGATTTTATTATAATACAAATTCAATTTAGAATTAATAAGTTAATAGATATTAATTAAGTAAAAAGGTGAATCAAATTAAATTAAGTACTTTAGGATTAAAAGATGTTTTTCGCGACATCGGCATACTTGTTAAGTTTAAATTAAGCTTAATGGTTGTTTTTTCTAGTGTGGCTAGTTATTTGATTTTTGCTAAAGGAGATTTTCAATGGTCTGTATTTAGTCTTTTATTTGTTGGTGGATTATTCGTAACTTTTGCTGCAAATGCATTGAATCAAGGATTAGAAAGAGATTATGATAAACTGATGGAGCGTACTGCTAATAGGCCTATTGCAGATGGCAGAATGAGTCTTTCCATGGGTGTTTTAATTTCTGGAATCTTTTGTACAATAGGTGTAATTGCTTTAGCGGCAATTAGTACTGCTGCTGCTGCCCTTGGTATGTTTTCTTTTGTTCTTTATGCATTTGTTTACACCCCACTAAAAAGATATTCTACTTTAGCAGTGCCTGTGGGAGCTATCCCTGGTGCGCTTCCAACCTTAATAGCTGGAGTAGCTGCACAAAACGGATTCACCATTGAAGCATTATGTCTTTTCGGTATACAGTATTTATGGCAATTTCCTCATTTTTGGGCAATTGCTTGGTTAGGTCATAAGGATTATATGGCTGCGGGTTTTAAGTTGGTAAAAGAAAATGAAGGCAAACCTGATCCGTCATACGGATTGTATTCTGCTGTATATTCATTGGTTAGTGTAGTTTTTTTATTACCTGGTTTAATTAATGGTAACATAAACATTGGCATTTTAGGATTACTTGTTTTAACCATGATTGTTTATGCTTGGTTTGGATTTCGATTATATAAGAATAATGATCGAAATCGCGCAAGGGCACTTATGTTTTGTTCCATATTTTATTTACCTATTATTTTAATTTTATTCATAATCAATAACATCGTTAGCTAGATATGCCAGTTGTACAAATGTTTGATAAGACCCTTCCTCCAAATCGAATGCAGGCAATGCGTTTCGGATTATGGATAGCGATGGCTTCTATTTGTATGATGTTTGGTGCATTTACTAGTGCATACCTGGTAAGAAAACCGGTAGGGAATTGGTATGAATTTAAATTGCCTGTGGAATTCTTTTATAGTACTGTTTTGATTATAGTTTCATCTATTTTTATGGAGCTGTGTTATAGAAATTTTAAAACCGCAAATGAATCAAAATTCAAGGGTTATTTAATATTTACAACAATAACTGGAATTGGATTTGTGGTCATGCAGATCATTGCTTGGAAAACATTGTTTGCTCAGGGTTTATCGATAGATTTAAATGTATCATGCTCCTTTTTATACTTGATTTCCGGAATGCATGCACTTCATGTTTTAGGAGGTTTAGCTGCGTTGATTATTGTATTTATAAATGCATTTTTAATACCATTTTCAGCTAATCCATTGCGTACTTTAAAAATAGATTTAGTTAGACAATATTGGCATTTTGTTGATTTTCTTTGGATTTATTTATTGGTTTTTTTAATCTTACAATAAGAAATATTAGAAGATAATGGCTTCAGATCATACTTTACAACACGGCACACATGCACATGATATCGATCACCAAGGAGGTGATTGGTCAGGAGGTAAGGAACCTTTCAAAGCAAGTTATGGAAAACTCATGATGTGGTATTTTTTACTATCAGATGCGTTTACATTTTCTGCTTTTTTAATTGCTTATGGGACACTTAGATTCAGTATGCCTACATGGCCTGTTCCAGATTTTGTATTCTCTGGATTGCCTGGAGGGATTGAGCATCAACCACTGATATTTGTGACGATTATGACTTTCGTATTGATTGTCAGCTCAGTTACTATGGTTAGAGCGGTACAAGAAGGGCATCGTGAAAATAAAAAAGGAATTATTTTTTGGATGTTTTTGACCATTTTGGGTGGGTTAAGTTTTTTAGGTTGCCAAGCTTGGGAATGGACCACTTTAATTAAGGGAGAGAATATGTCCATACATCATAATCCTTTTGGAACTCATACTGAAAATGGAGTATATTTAGAAGGTGATGGTCACGATATTAAAGCTGGTGATCCTGTAATTGCCGGAAAAACGTATTTAATACATACACATGACGGACATTATAATCCATTAAAATATAAAACTGAAAGTGGTGAAGAGAAAGTGCAGCACATGGGACCTAAAGCGTTTGGAGCATTGTTCTTTTTTATTACCGGTTTTCATGGATTTCACGTTTTCAGCGGGGTTGTTTTTCTATTAATTATTATGTTGAATGTAGCTAGTGGCTTATATGTTAAAAGAAAGAATGGCTATGAAATGGTTGAGAAAATAGGACTCTATTGGCATTTTGTGGACCTTGTATGGGTATTTGTATTTTTAGTATTTTATTTATTGTAAACCGTATTGAATTAGAGATCATGGGACATTTAAGTTACGAGGAAGGTAAAAAAGTTGTTTTTAAAGGACTTATTTTATTAGGTGTTATAACCTTGGTAGAAGTTTTTATTGCACTGCTTGGAAAAGGATATATCGTTGATGGTTTTCATTTGCCAGTTTGGTTAATGTACTTTGCAATGATCAGTTTAAGTTTGTATAAAGCTTATTTTATTGTGTATGAGTTCATGCATATGAAATATGAAGCACCAGGTTTGGTTAAAAGTGTTTTATTACCAACATTATTATTGATTTGGGCAGTTATTGCGTTTTTCTCTGAAGGCCGATTCTGGAAGCGAGAAAGAGCAATGATAAATGACAGGCCAATAGCTGTATTCTCTGCTCCTATGAAACATACTGATACGAAATCTGAAGAAACACATATTAAAAAAGATGAACCTGAGGTGCAAAATAAATTAGACACCACTTCATCTGAGATTATTAAAGAAGAACCAAAAAGTCAAGAACAATCTCAACATCATTAATGTTACTTGAGCATGTCTAACACGTTTAAATTTGCTCTCGTATTTATTATTTTAATCGGACTTCCTGCATTCGCATATTATTATCTTCAAAAAGGTACAAACATGCGAAAAGAAGCAATGTCAGCCTTAAGTCCGAAGCAAGAAATAGGACATTTTCAAGCTACAACAGAAACGGATTCCGTATTTTATTCCGGTTCATTAGCCGGTAAGCGGTGGTTGATTGCAGTTATTCCATCAGATGGAAGTCGTGAGGTTCTGACGAATAAGATACTTAACATCTATAAACAAACTGAAAAGGAATTCGATTTTAATATTTTTACAATCGTAGGAATTCAGGAAGGTGAATTAATGTACGAACTAAGTAAAAAATTCAAATGGCCGGATACTAAGAAATGGATCAAGACTTATATGGCAAGTCAGCATGTTTTTCCTTTTGTAAATAGTGGATTAAATATTTCTGAATCTTATCAAAACAAAGCATGTGTAATATTATTAGACGAACATAGTATGATTCGGAATATCTACGACTTAAATGATGAAAAAGAAGTTAAACACTTGATTCAACAGTTACCCGTTTTTTTAAGTTTAAAATAATTATTATGACAGATCAAGAATTAAGAATTAAACGACTTAATATCTTAGTTTATATAGTTAGTGCTGTTGTTCTGTTGCTCGTTATTTTTATGCGCAAAATTCATTTGGATTTTGGTATAAGTTTTAAATTTTTGCCACCATTATATTCATGTGTTAATGCAATTTGTGCAATTTGTTTGATCATTGCATATATACATATTAAAAATCGAAGAATAGAACAACATCAATTTATGATGAAGATTGCGCTCACTTTGTCTACATTATTTTTAGCTGCCTATGTTTTGTATCACATAACTACACCAGATACTCATTATTGCAAAGAAGGAAATATACGATACCTCTATTTTTTTATTTTAATAACTCATGTAGTTTTAGCTGCAGTTAGTTTTCCATTTGTTTTGTTGACTTTTGTAAGAGGCTTAACCGATCAGGTAGTCAATCATAAGAAATTAGCGAAATGGGTATTTCCAATATGGTTGTATGTATGCATTACTGGCCCTATTTGTTACTTAATGTTATATACTTGTTACACTTAAAAAATATAGGATGAAAATTTACAACTCAATTATTGTAATCGTATTTCTTTTAATTGTAGTTTTAATAACTCCAATGGATGCACAATGTCCAATGTGTAAAATGGCTGCCGAATCCAATATGAAAAGTGGAGGTATGGCAGGACAAGGCTTGAATCAAGGGATACTTTATTTGCTTGCACTGCCATACCTAATTGTCGGAACGATGATTTATTTGTATCGGAAAAATAAAAAGGTACTCAATCAAGATTAGAATTTATAGCTTAGACCAACACCAAAATTTAAAGCATAAGGTTTAGTTCGTATATCTAAAATGGGTTCATCGGATAAGTCTGTCAGTCCATGTTGATAGCTTGTATTAAAATGAATATTCATCTTATCCATTGGAATATCCAATCCTGCTTTAGCCATTAATCCAACATCCCATCTATTAAATAGATCATTGTTCATATTCAAATCATACGTTCCTAAATTGAAATCAATTAGGAAACGACCTCGAGTTTTGATATCTCCATCCAAAGCATATGCAGCATAAGCTCCAGCTCCAAAAGATGCTTTAATGCGATCATTTCCAATCGAATAATTAGCCATTAATGGCACTTCTACAAATTTAAAAACGGGTATTGCCGTAACACTTCCACCAAAATCAAGTCCATAGATTTTAAAATCTTCTTCGACCCGAACCTTGAAACCTGATGTCCTATAGTATGCTCCACTTTCAATTCCAAGTCCGGCATTACCATTGTACTTTACATTGATACCCGCTTTGATACCTGTATATACATGAGTACTAGGAATTAAATCGCCATCACCTTGAATTCCCATATTAGAAATGGAAGGCCCTATTTCGCCACCAATTTGTAATTGAGAATAAATGAATGTTATTGAAGATAAGAAAGAAAAAATAAAAACAAATGTCTTTTTCATAATTAAGGATTTTTATGATAAGACTTAGTTTGTCAATTAAAATTAAATGAGGTATAGTTAAATTTGGGTTAATACCTAAAAGAACTTATTCAGAATTGTGATGCCATTTGTCATAACGAAAATAAATAAAATAAATGTTGATTGATGTATGATTATTGTTTGCATCCTTAAAGAACTAAATAATCATGAATTTGTCTTAATTTGCAGCCTAGTTTTTCTTTTATGCAAGTATTTAAGTTTGGTGGAGCATCAGTAAAAGATGCAGCAGGAATTAGAAATGTGGTTCAGATAATAAAAGATAAGGGTGGCATTACTCCTTTAGTCATTGTAGTTTCTGCAACTGGCAAAACCACCAATCACTTAGAGAAAGTGGTTGAGGCAAAGTTTGTTGATATTCCTTTAGCCAATAAACTACTTCAAGAAATTAAGCGATCTCATGAAATCATTGCTGAGCAATTATTTGGGTCAGCTCAACACAGTGTTTTCCAAGAGATTAATGACCATATTGTTGAAGCAGAATGGATCATTGAGGAAACCCGTGAAATGGAATATGAATATGTTTACGATCAGATTGTAAGCATTGGAGAATTAATATCTAGTAGACTTCTAGCTGCCTGGATGAGTCATCAAGAAATTGAAACGGAATGGATCGATGCACGAAACCTCATTCAAACAGATGATACTTATCAGGAAGGTAGAATTGCATGGACAGAAACAATTTCTAAAATCAAATCCCAAATCAATCCAATTTTAGTATCCGGTAAAAGGGTAGTATCTCAGGGTTTTATAGGGTCTACGAAAGAGAACAACACAACTACTTTGGGGCGTGAAGGTTCAGATTATACTGCGGCTATTTTCTCTGCTGCTTTAAAAGCTGAAGCAATGGTCATTTGGAAAGATGTACCTGGAATATTAACCGCTGATCCGAATAAATTCGATAATGTTACAAAGTTAGATCGATTGTCCTATTCAGAAGCTATTGAAATGACTTATTACGGTGCAAAGGTTATTCATCCTAAAACCATTCAGCCTTTGCAACAAAATAGTATTCCCTTATATGTGAAATCATTTATTGATCCGTCAGGTGAAGGAAGTCTCATTTCAGGCGATATAGATTTAGAATATCCACCCATAGTAGTATTAGAACCTAATCAAGCTTTAGTACATTTTGCCACAAGAGACTTGTCCTTTGTTGCTGAACACCATCTGGCTCATTTGTTTGATTTGTTCCAAAAGCATAGGGTAAAAGTAAATATGATGCGCAACACGGCTATCTCTTTTTCGGTTTGCGTGACCAATGATAAACAACGAATTTCAAATCTAATTCAAGAAGTACAACATGAATTCAAAGTTATAGTCGATCATGATCTGGAATTAATCACAGTTAGACATTATCACGATGCCATGCTTCCTAAGTTACTTGCTGAAAAAATTGTGCTTTTAGAAGAACGTATTCGTAAAACATTGCAGATGGTAGTGAAAAGTGCTCCAAATATTATTCCGAAGGCAAATTGACATCCTTTTTTAATCAAGACCCTTGTTGTTTAAGCAATTAAAGTTTTCATCACTTTATAGATAGTTATTTAATGAACACTAACAAGTATTAGTATTTCGCATATAATAGTTTCAATTTTGACCGATTTATAAAATATTTATGAAAATATTAAGTATTTATTAAACCTTTGATAAGTTATGTAGTCCATTCACTGATTACTTTATTGATTAACAAATAATTCTAATTCTTATGGATAGAAGGAGTCTTCTGACAAGTTTTACTAGATTGGGTCAAACTGGAAATCTAGAAAAAAACACAGCGCTTCCCATCAATGGTGGTTTAAGCCCTTATACTGGAACATGGAATTATGCTACGGCTGCACATCTTTTGCGCCGAGCAACATTCGGTCCTACACATGAAATGATCAAACAAGCTGTTTCTGATGGTTTGAATTTGACAATTACAAAATTATTATCCAAGATTAGTGAACCTGCACCGCCTGTTATTTATACTGATACACCGGTGGATCCTCACACTTCTAAAGGAGAAACATGGGTGGACAAACCTTTTACACCCAGTGTGCAGGGACTTCAACAGTTGTGGGATAATTCCCTTCGGGCATGGATTTTAGAAAATATGTTTAATGAAGGAGTGAGTATAACTGAAAAAATGATGCTTTTTTGGCATAATCATTTTGTTATTTCAGATATTTTTGATCCACGGTATAGTTATAACTATCTAAAAACCATTCGTAAAAATGTCATTGGAGATTTTAGACAAATGGCAAAAGATATTACTATTGATGCTGGTATGCTTGTTTATCTAAATGGTAATGTTAGTAACAAAAAGGCTCCTAATGAGAATTATGGACGAGAGCTTATGGAGTTATTCACATTAGGCAAGGGGGCTTTGGCTGGACCTGGGGATTATACTACATATACAGAACAGGATGTATTGGCTATGGCAAAGGCATTGACTGGATGGACTATAAGAGTGACGAGGAATGCTGATACAAGTGTAACTTATCAGGTTCAATACATAGACAATTTACATGATGTTACTGATAAACAATTGTCAGCCCGTTTCAATAACAAAGTCATTAAAAATGCAGGAATTAAAGAATATGAAAATGTCATAGATATACTTTTTGAACGAAGAGAAACAGCAACTTTTATTTGCCGAAAGCTATATCGATATTTTGTTTATTACAAAGTAGATGCTGCAATTGAAAACGATATTGTTAATGGTTTGGCAGATATTTTAATTGCAAATAATTTCGATATTTCTTCTGTACTAAAATCCCTACTTTCAAGTGATCATTTTTATTCTATAGAGGCTCTAGGATGTATGATTCGTCCTCCTTATGAGTTTATTTTTAATACCTTGAAGGCCATGCATTTTAAGACTTCAACGGATTTGGAAACAAGATATCGACTCTTTCTTTCCATTTTTAACAGTACAACCGGAATGCAACAAGTTTACTTCGATATACCAAGTGTAGCAGGTTGGACACCATATTATCAGGAACCAGGATTTCATGAGATTTGGATCAATTCGGTGACCTATCCATTAAGAGTTGCTTTTACGAATCAAGGAGTCAATAAACAAATAAGACCCAGAGGTGTAGCAGGAACATACGGTTTGGATTTGGTCGAATATATTTCAGGATTTTCAGACCCGGGAAATGTCAATAGCTTAATAGCAGATATAGTCAATCATTTGCTGCCCCAAGCTATTTATCAGAATCAATTAGATTATTTAAAAACCAAATTTTTAGCGAATACAACTGAAGCACAATGGACGACAAGTTGGAATAACTATAAAGCCAATCCTAATAATGCTGCCGCCCGAACTGTAATAGAGACCAGATTGAAACCTATGTTTTTATCACTTTTGGCGATGCCGGAATATTATTTAAGTTAATCACCTTCTAAAATTTATTTAAAATGAAAAGGAGAACGTTTCTTCAAGCAACTTCGTTGGCAACTGTGCCAGTACTTATAAATGGTATTCCTGTGAATGCCATAGCAAGAAATTCATTTCTTGATTTTGTCAGTCCTGAAAATGATAAAATTTTAGTTTTGATCCAAATGACAGGAGGTAATGACGGGTTAAATATGGTATTACCACTGGATCAGTATTCGAATTTGGACTTAGTAAGAAATAAAATTTTGATCAAAGAGTCTTTAGGTCTAAAATTGAGAGATAATTTAGCTTTACATCCTTCAATGACAGGGCTCCAATCCTTATATTCAGACGGAAAGATGAAACTAATACAATCGGTAGGTTATCCAAATCAAAATAGATCTCATTTTAGATCTACTGATATTTGGACTTCTGGGTCTGCAGCTGATCAAAATGTAACAACAGGCTGGCTAGGAAGATATTATCAAGATAATCACAATAGTTATCCTACGGGATATCCCAACGGTCAATATCCAGATCCCTTAGCATTAACTATAGGGTCTTTGGTTTCTCAAACTTGTCAGGGCACTGTTGCTAATTTTAGTTTAGCCATTAATGATCCTGCAACATTAGCTCAATTACCTGAAGGTGCTTTTGCAAGTACCATTCCAAATACTAACTATGGTAATGAACTACGATATGTCATGGAAACATTAAAACAAACTAATGATTATTCTGATATTATAAAAGCTGCAAATGATAAAGCAGGCGGAAGTATAGCAGCAACTGGCAATGCATTATTAGATAGAATGAATGTAGTCGCGCAATTGATTAAAGGAGGAATGAAAACAAAAGTTTATGTTGTAACAATTGGAGGTTTTGACACCCATTCCAACCAATGTGATCCTGATGATCATGAATTAGGAGTTCAGGCAGATTTATTAAAACAATTATCAGACGCTATCAAATCATTTCAGGATACTATAGATGCTGCTGGTTTAGGAAAAAGAGTTTTAGGTATGACTTTTTCTGAATTTGGACGGAGGATAAAAGCCAATGATAGTACAGGAACTGATCATGGTACAGCCGCCCCGTTATTTGTATTTGGAAATTGTGTTAATAGTAATATTTTAGGTAATAATCCTACGATTAACTCAACTGTTGGAAATGATGAAGGTGTGGCTATGCAATATGATTTCAGATCAATTTATGCTTCTATATTAATCGATTGGTTTGATATTCCTTCTACTACTGTAAGTCAATTTCTTTTCAATGATTTTCAAAAGCTACCAATTATAGAAGGTTGTGCTCCTACAGCAACCGAAGACTATGACAGAGACTTTTCATTATCCTTTATCGCTGCTCCAAATCCTGCATTTGATTTTACAGAAATTCAGTTTAATTCAAAGAATGAATATTTAAGAATTAGCCTTTTTGATGCTATCGGTTCTGAAATTAAAGTGATCTATAATGGAAAAATTTCAGAAGGTAATCACACATTTAAGATTGATACGAACCAATTGACTGCTGGTAATTATTTTGTAAGAATAGCTTCCAATTATGCTCAAAAGACTAAGTCTTTTATGAAATCGTAAGAATTGATTTAATTCATTTATCAATAGCCTCAGCATTTATATGCTGAGGTTTTTTATTTTTGCAACCTAATTCATTACAATGGAGAAACACAAAGCAAGTTTATTAATTCTAGCAGCAGGAATGGGAAGTCGTTATGGGGCACTAAAACAAATGGATGCCTTTGGACCTAATGGAGAAACCATTATTGATTATTCTATTTATGATGCTATTCAAGCTGGATTTACAAAAATTGTATTTGTGATCAGATCTTCATTTCAAGCTGAATTTAAGGAACGAATGGAACAAAGGTGGTTGGGTAAAATAGAAATGAATTATGTTTATCAGGAATTAGATAGTATTCCGGCACCATTTCATGTACCAGCCGATCGTACTAAGCCTTGGGGAACAGGACATGCTGTTTGGGTTGCTAAGGATTTAATTGCAGAGCCTTTTGGTGTAATTAATGCAGACGATTATTACGGGAGAGAAGCTTTAAAGTCACTCTATGATTTTTTGATAAGTAGTTCAGCAAATGAATCTGTTTATGTAGTTATAGCCTATTTATTGAAGAATACACTTTCTGACTTTGGAAAAGTAAACCGAGGTGTATGTACTGTTGATGAGGATGGTTTTTTAAAATATATAAAAGAATGTAAAGGCATTCGTATTAATGATCAAAATGAAATTTTTTATACAGAAGAGGATCAAGTTTTCCAATTATCACCAGATACGCCAGTTTCAATGAATATGTGGGGCTTCCATCCCAATTATTTTGAATGGGCAGAAGCCTATTTTATAAATTTTTTATCACACCGAATCAATGAAGAAAATGCAGAATTTTATATTCCGGAATTAATTCAAGAATTGATGGATCGGGGTGAACTCAAGGTTGGGGTTTTGAAATCACCTTCAAAATGGTTTGGCGTAACTTATCAGGAAGACAAACCAATGGTACAAGAAGCATTTCGCCAAATGATTGCATCAAATTACTACCCTGAACAGCTTAATTAATAGGTTATTAATAATTCACCCTTTTTAATTAGTCTTTACCTAAGATTTTTAGACAGTTTGACTTTTAAATTTAGTTTATAGTGTTAGTAGTAAATTATTAACTTACCTTTGTGTCCCGTAGCAATACTAAGTTAATCAATGGCAAAATATATATTCGTTACGGGTGGCGTAACATCTTCATTAGGAAAAGGAATCGTTGGCGCCTCATTGGCCAAATTACTTCAAGCAAGAGGTTATAGAGTTACCATCCAAAAATTTGATCCTTACATCAATATCGATCCCGGTACGTTAAATCCATATGAGCATGGGGAATGCTTTGTAACTGATGATGGTGCGGAGACTGATTTAGATCTTGGACATTATGAACGATTTTTAAATATTCCAACTTCTCAGGCTAATAATGTAACCACTGGTAGAATATATCAAACGGTCATCAACAAAGAGAGGGCAGGGGATTATCTGGGAAAAACGGTCCAAGTCATCCCTCACATTACAGATGAAATAAAAAGAAGAATATCATTATTGGCAACAGATCAGTTTGATATCATTATTACTGAATTAGGAGGCACTGTGGGCGATATTGAGTCATTGCCTTACCTTGAGGCTTTGAGGCAATATAAAATGGAGAAAGGGCCTGAAAACTGCGCCGTAGTGCATCTTACCTTGATTCCGTATCTTTCAGCAGCAAAAGAGTTAAAAACCAAGCCAACGCAACATTCTGTAAAAGAACTTCAAGAAGCAGGAATTCAACCTGATGTTCTGGTATGTAGAACAGAAAAGCCGATAGGAGACGAAATTAGATCTAAACTTGCCTTGTTTTGCAATTTAAGGCAAGAACAGGTCATTGAAGCGATCGACGCTGAGACCATTTACGATGTTCCATTGTTAATGCTCAAAGAAAGATTGGATTTAAGGGTAATGGAAAAACTCAATCTGAAGTCCAAAAACGAACCCGATCTTAAATCATGGAAAGTATTTCTAGGTCATTTAAAAAATCCGAGTGAAGAGGTTAGAATAGGACTTATAGGGAAATACAATGAATTACAAGACGCTTATAAATCAATATATGAATCTTTCGTACATGCAGGTGCTGCCAATGAATGTAAAATAGAAGTTGTTGCTATACATTCTGAAGATGTAGAGGATGAAAAAGATGTGAGCAAATTATTTAAAGAACTTGATGGTTTATTAGTTGCACCTGGATTTGGTGAACGAGGCATTGAAGGGAAAATTCAAGCAATTAGATACGCTAGAGAAAATAACATACCTTTTTTTGGAATTTGTTTAGGAATGCAGTGCGCGGTTGTTGAATTTGCAAGAAATGTACTCAAATTAAAAGAGGCATCATCTTATGAGGTCAATCCTAAAACACCATATCCGGTTATTGATATGATGCCTGATCAGAAGAAAATAAAAAACAAAGGTGGAACTATGAGATTAGGAGCCTATGCTTGTGATTTAAAAGAACAAACACTGGCTTATAAAGCTTATGGTAAACAGCTTATATCAGAACGGCATCGTCATCGCTATGAATTTAACAATGAATATTTGACCCGAATGCAAGAAAAAGGTATGGTTGTTTCTGGAATGAATGTTGAAAAGAATTTAGTAGAAATTGTAGAACTGCCTAAGCACCCATGGTTTGTTGGAGTTCAATTTCATCCTGAATTAAAGAGTACGGTTGAAAATCCTCATCCCCTTTTTGTTGATTTTACCAAAGCATGCATCATCTATAAACATAAAAATGCTAATAAATAGTAGTGACTAATCGTTGGAAAGTTATACTATCCGGAATTCTTGTAGCACTAGGATTTAAACATAAAACCAGTGCCCAGGAAATCTTACAAATCAAAGATCCGGTTCATCTAACGCGCTATATAAATTTCCCATCACAATTTGTAACTGAAAGAAATTTAGACATTTGGTTACCACAGTCCTATAATGTCAATGTAGATCAAAAGTATCCCGTGATTTATCTACAAGACGGACAAAATCTATTTGACCCAAATGTATCGTATCATTCCAATCCATTAAGTTGTGATCAGGCCTTGAATCGTCTTGTTGCAGAAAAAAAGATTAAGGAGTGTATCGTAGTGGGAATTTGGAATACTGATTATCGCTATCGCGAATACAATCCGACTAAACCTTTTGAAGCACTTGATAAAAAATATAAAAGAAGAATAAGCAGAGAATATAATGGCAAGCCGTTATCAGATGAATATTTAAAATTTATGGTATTTGAATTGAAACCCTATATTGATAGTACATATAGAACACTGCCAAGTGTTCAAAATACATTTATTGGTGGTGCAAGTATGGGTGGACTCATTTCTTTCTATGCCCTTATGGAATATCCTGAAGTGTTTGGTGGTGCCATGTGTATGTCCACACACTGGCCGTTAAGTGTAATTTTTGACAATAAACATTTTTTTACAGGGATGATGCAATATGTACCGGAAAAAATGCCTTTACTTAAAGATAAAAAAATTTATTTCGATCATGGTACTGAAAATCTGGATTCATGGTATGCCCCATATCAAAAACAGATTGATCAGATGTTCGAATTATATTATAAAGATTCTGTGAATTATAAGTCTCTTGTTTTTCCTGAGGCGAGTCACAGTGAATTGGATTGGAGGAAAAGACTCGACATACCATTGGAATTCCTCTTGAAATAATTAAAGGGTTTGATATATTAGATAAACCTGAATATACGATAATTCTTTGTTGAATACACGACTTCTAACACTTCTGTATGCCAATCTGCATCAATAGGTAAAATAATAAAATCAACCATTTGATTTTTATTTAAATACAATAATGTTTCATCGGATATTTTTTTAAATTGATTATTGGCTTTATTTTGTAAATCGATATGATTCCTTCGATCCGATAAATCAATATTATAAATTCGATGAATTCGGTCATACCAAGGAAATAAATATTGCGGGTGATGTGCTATGGCTTTGAAATCAACCCAACTGCTTCTTTCTGAATTTGTTTTAAAATAGGTAAAATCCGGTGGAACAACAAACAATGCATCAATTGGAGTATGTTCTTTGGCCCATAATCCTAAAAGTCTCTCTTCAGTTATTCTTGGATTATTAGCATTGAATTTAAATAATGCCATGATGAAAATAACACTATACAAACCTATGGTTAATCTTGGCAATAAACGGAAGTAATGTTTTTTTGAACAGTAAGTTTCGATACATGCAACTATCGAAATTAGTGAAAACCATTCAATCCAAATTGTCGATTTTAACCATTGAAATTTAAGTATGAATTCCGAATGAAATGCAGAGGTTCCTAAACAATAGATGAGTAATAAAATACCTTGCAAAATATAAAAATAAAATATGATTTTATTTCTTGTGTTCCAATACCACAAACCAAAGACAAATAAAACTAGATAAATCAATATGTCTAAAATGCCACTATATTCAATTAAAAAATGATGCCCAATTCTAAATTCTAGAATATCAAATAAAAAATGATCATGTGCATGGGGAGCTTGGGTGTAATAAAGTAGGATTAGGTAAAATGGAAAGATGACTATTATATAGAGTAAAATGGATTTATAAATAATCTTAGTTTTCGATTTAGTAATTAGATCATGAATAAGTTTTGAACCAAAGCACAAAATACTTAATTGCAAACCTACTATAGGATGAAAATAACTAGATGCAATTAGACAAATTGCAAACCAATAAAATTGATTGCTTAATAGAAAATAAATAGCCCAAACACCAAAAGTCTTTGCAAATAAGGATGCAACTGGCATATTGTAGTAAATCTCATTATTACCTACAGAAGTATAAGGACAAACAATAAATAGTGCTATTAAAACCCAAACTATAATCAAATTATGGGAAATAAATAATTTTACTACATTATAGACACCGATGATCAAAAAACAAGTAAATAATGCATGAATAAGGAACATTACCCAGGGTATTGTTGCACCTAAACTAGACAAAAATAATAGGCTGACTGTGCGTTCATGTAAAGGAATGGATTTGATATAATTTAAAAAAAAATCTTTAGAATAGAGCTCTGGTTGGTTCCATTTCTTGAGTGTTGGCAATATTTCAATTAAATCATTGCCGTCACCTATATAATTCCAATACAATAATACCAAGGGATAGATGAATAATACTATCTTCAATTGGTCTAATAATTTTACTTTTGTGATCATTCTTTATATATACCTATTATGAAAAAATTATCGCTTCAAGAACTGAATAGGTTAAGTCCTGATGCATTCAAAATAGCTCCAAAAATACCATTAATTTTGGCAGCAGACCAAATTCGTTCTGGACATAATGTAGGTTCATTATTTAGAATTGGCGATGCTTTTGGCATAGAGCAAATCATTCTTGGCGGTTATACGGTCCAACCACCACATCCTGAAATTCAAAAAACGGCTATAGGCGCTTCTGAAACAGTTGCCTGGAGTCATTTTGAACGATTAGAAGATTTTTTAATGAACATGAAATTGCAGGGCTACAGCATTATTGGGATTGAACAAACTTCGGACAGCATATCATTAAATAACTTTGAAGTTGAAGTAGATAAAGCTTATATTCTCATTTTTGGAAATGAAGTTAATGGGATCTCTGAATCCGTATTGCAATGTGTAGATTATTGTATTGAAATTCCACAAAGAGGAACCAAGCATTCCATCAATGTTAGTGTAGCAGCAGGAATTGTAACCTGGCACTTTGCTAAGCGATTTTTGTAAGAGCTAATTAATGGATTAAACAATGATTGACTTGTTTTCGAATTAAATCATGATATTAAACTTAAAAAAAAAAGGCTAGCACCCGCCTTGAAGATACTAGCCTTACATCGTAGTTTTAATATTCTATTCCTCTAAAAACAATTTTCCTGTATCAAAATAGGACCCATCTGAAATTTTAAAAAATATCATTCCAGTATGAAAGTTGGCTATTTTTTGGGGATCTATCTCCCATGATTGTAGTCCACTTTCAAAATGTTTTATAGTGCGATACATTTCTAGGCCTTGAAGATTTGAAAACTCTAAAATAACATCTGTAGCTATTGGTAAATTAAAATCAAAACGTAGTTTTTCATGTTTAATTGGATTTGGATATACCCGTATAAGATCAAGATGCCCAATAGATTTATTTGACATAACAGCGAATTTTACATTTTCTTCTTGCTGAGCATGTAGTATAGTTGCTTTAATATCTTTTAAAATTACGGATAAATCAATCGTTTGTAGTGCTTTGATTTTAATTACAATTTGTGTTGTTGATTGATTTGATTTATTGAAATATATAATTCCATCACTTACAGGATAACTTTGATAAGGATCCGATATTTCCAGAATATCAAAATTTGAACTCGACTTAAAGGTCCCACCTGATATTGGTTTTTCAAATGTAATAGGTATGTTATAAGTCTTGTCATTTACAAGCTTTTGATCTGTTACATAAGCAATTGATGTAGATTGATTTCTAGAAACAACAGTTTCTGAATTTAAATTTTTATAGGTTTTGGATCCATCCAATTCTCCTATACGGATTGCAATAAAATCAAGATTATTCATGGATTGATTCATGGATGATAGAGCAACCGATTCTGGATATGCGGGTTTTGAAGGATTGATTGGATCAGGAAAGATATATGATTTCGGTACAAAGCGCCAAAGTTTAGGAATGGCGTTCATGGTATTCGATCCATTCACTACACTATATAATAAATCAAAATCAGCATTAGAAATGATTCCATCACCGTTGATATCAGCAGCAATTCTCTTATAAGGTGAATTCCATTTTTCTACACCCATGATATATCGAAGCAATACGATAACATCATTGATATCAATACCTTGAATGGATTGATTTGTTTTGCTGGGTTGTAGAATATATGGGCGATTTTTTTTCAAATCTAAAAAAGCATAAGAACCATCAGACCTATTCATCTTTTCATCATATATGGGTTGATGAATGGTGTCGTATCTTATTGAAATTAAAGTATCTTTTTTCTGAATATAATAAACAGTGCCACTTGGTACTTTTAGCGTATCGTATTTAATTTTAAAGACAGTATCTCTCTTCGTTACTATAGTAAATGAACTCATGTCAGCCAACTGTAATTTGACTTCTTCAATAAATTCTAAATTTTCCCGGTGTATAGTACCATTGACAGATAATGAACTTGGGTTTGTTGTTATACTATCTTTTCTTTTACAATTTGGGATTCTGGCATTATTGTTTTGAATTTCAATCATTGTTTTACAAAACGATTGATTACCAAAGCTATCTGTTACCCACATTTCAATATCATTTTTACCGAGTTGATCACAAGTAAATATTCTCGATCGATCATTCACATCTTTTGAAAATGAAAATCTAAGGTTCTTGTATCCACAAGGATGATAGGATCCATGATCAACATCTTTTGCCCATACTTCAATCATCCCAACATCTACGGTCCCATCACGATTGGTATCAATGGGCATTAAAGCAACGATGACACCAGTTAAACAATACGGGGTAGGAGGGATCTTATTTTTTACAGTAACCGTAACTAAGCATTTTAATTCTTTGCCACAACCATATTCTGCTATAAAATAAAATTGTGTTGTTCCCAATGGGTAAGTTCCAGAAGCATTTGCTCCACTTGATTTAGCGTATGGGGATGTGTTTGTGATTTTATAAATAGCACCACATTTTGAAAATGCAGTTGCTGAATCCAATTTAACAAAAGCTCCTTTGCAATCCTGATTCGCATCAACTATGGTGTCTTTAGGACAAATTAATTTTGCGGTAGAATCTTTTAAGACTAATTTGATGACCTGTGTATAAGTCCAAACACCTAATTGTGGTTTAGCATTTGGAACATATTGACACCAATCGATGACTTTCCAGTCTCTCAGAATCTTCATGCAGCCATCTCCAACAGTAAACTTCATATCTTTATATGAATACATAGGTTGGCTGCATGACTTCTTATTAAAAGTAGGCACATTGTAATACTTTGGTAAATTACTTGGATCCGCATTAGGATTACAACCTTCCAGTTCAAGCGAAAGAGGCCAATTAATATCAGCAAGGCTAAAAGGTAATCCATTGGCTATAACCCTGATAGTCTGAGTACAAGTATGCATGACCCAGTGAGGATCTTCATATTCCCACGTTCGTGTAATAGTTCCAATACCACAAGAATTGGTATTATAAATTACCGATTTAGGTGCGAGGGTATACTTTTTAATATAATTTTCCCACACCCAAGCCTTACCCCATTTGTCAAGATCTGACAAATCATCGTTACAATATACAGTTACAGAAGGAGGGCACTCCAAATTGTAACTCAATACAGTGGCGTGTAAGGTAAAAGTAATGTTTAAAAACAATACAATAACAAAGTAAGCCCTTTGAAGAGCGGTAAACGTAGTTTTCATGTGCAGTTGTTTTAAAAATTAAACAATAACTGCGTTTGGGAATTTCTTTTGTGTAGTAGTCGAGCACAAATATATGAATATTTATAATATGTAATGTATTATTTATAAATATTTTTTAAAAAATCCTACAAAATATCTACAATGAATAGGGATAAGTATATAAATTCATTTATGAGTCAATCTGTTATTTATCGATTGATTAATGTGATAATGGAATTGAATACATGGTATAAATGATTCCTATATCCAACTAAGACAAACTAAAAAGGGTAATTCAATGCAAGATGGATGTTTTTATCTTTCCAAAGCCCTTTAATGCTTACCGGATTTGTAGGATAGTACAATCCATAATTACCGTTTTCATTCGGATATGGGTTGCGAAGTTTAAAGCCTATATCAATTCTGAAGAGAAAGTAAGATAAATCCATTCTGAGGCCGAATCCAGAACCCACCGCGATTTGTTTATAGGCATTCTTTCCGAAAGTCCCCAATTCTGCATCCTGGTTTTTATGGGGAAGTAACCAGATATTCCCGGCGTCCACAAAAAAAGCTCCTTTAAATATCCAAACCAAGTCAAATCTAAATTCAATGTTCGCTTCTACTTTTACATCTCCGGCTGAATAATAAGTACCGGTCTGGTCGACTGTTTTGGAAATTGGGTCTGCTCCCGGACCTGGTTCTCGAATTCCCCAGGCTCTTAGACTTTGAGGTCCACCAAGATAGAATTGCTTGATATAGGGTGTAGTTTTACTATTGCCATAAGGAAAAACAACTCCAGCATTAAATCTACCATTAATAGACGCACCACCTTTCAATGAATAATACCAACGTTGATCACCTTCCAGTTTGATAAATCTTGAAAACTCCAATTTTGCATCTGTATTAATTGATGCATTTTTCTTAATAAGATTTGAAACCGATTTAATTAAACTTACTTCCAATCCACTGGTCTCAATGCTACCGATAAAGGTTGTGTTATATCTTGGACTCTTTTTACTTTGGTAATAATATCTTAGATCACCTAAAAAGAATGAGGTGAAAAGTCTTTGACCAACAAAACTTTTTTGAAGAAATTGATTTTTTGAAATAATAGAATCAAATGCAGCAAATACTTTAGGAACATAATAGCTGACACTGAAGGTATTCATCGTAATCCGCTTTCTTCTATTGATATTAAAGTCATAGGAGATTTTGGAATTAAGGGAATTGTAAGAATATAAAGAAGTTAAATTGACATAATCAAATCCAATACTAAAGGCTGTTTTAGTTTCTGGTTCTGCAGGCATTTTAATCCATGGTTTTAAAAGAAATCTACTCCATTTATAAGTACGTGTGACTTCTAAAAAATCTGGTAAGGTTAATTCATTCGAATAACTAAAATTGACAGAATTGAATCGATTGATATTTAAAAAACTAATTTCGGTTCCAGCTTCCAATTTGGTATCAAAATTTTCTGCACCATGAAATATGTTCCTGTTTTTTAGATTGATAAATCCTGATATTCCAAATAGGTTTTGGCCCGTTGTTTTCAAAGTAGTGTAACTTACATCAGTTCCGTAATCAAAAACCCAAAGTTTATGGGGCGTGAGATAAACGGATTGGTTTAATCTAGTTGCATCTGTACTGTCTAGTTTGGTTTCAATATTAATAAATTTGAAAAAGCCTAATTTTGCAATTTTGGCATAAGATTCTTCAATATCAGATTTATTATAAAGCTTACCGGGTCTAGCTCCAATTCTCTTGGCTATTACACTATTTCTAATGTAAAAGGGACTATTTCGATCCAAAAATAATAAAGAATCATATAATGTTGCATTAATGGCCTCATAATTTACAGGATAATAATCATTCAGGATTTGAATATTTTGGATCGTATATTTTTTGTGTTCTGTTTTGTTTTCAGGATTAATAATATTTAAGCTAACATCAGCAAAGTTTCCAGTGGTATCAATGTCTAAATTTTGGATATACACAGGATTGAATTCTGCGTAACCATGATTTAATAACAATTCAGAAATTCTTGATTTTTCGCTTTGAAAAACATTAAAATCTAAAGGTGAGCCAGGTTTTAGTAATGATTGATCGATGGTACTTTGAACTAATGATAGCAAGTTTGTGTCATCCGCACTGACGACCAAAGATTTTACATAATATCTGTTTTTAGGTTCTACCAAATACTGAACATTAGCTCTTTTTTTCTTGATTTTAACTGTATTAGATACTTTAACATTAAAATAGCCTTTATTAAATAAGTAGTTATACATATTTTTCTCGGTAGCTTGTATGAGCAAAGTGTCTAATATCGCTGGTGGCTCAGATTGTTTTTGTAACGTTTTTCGAAGCCAAATTTTTTTATTTTTTCGAGCATTTAAATAGTAATAAAACCATTCCCGATCAATAAAAAACAAATAATTCCTGTTGGGTTTTTGCTTATACAATGTACTCAATTCTTGAGTTAATGTAAGACGATCTTCAGATGATTGATACGCTTTTAAATCAATCTTGTTTTCTCCTAAAAGTACTTCATTAGCTTGCAAAAATTTTACGGAATTGCATGAACACAATATTCCTAGGAGCCCAAGAGAAAATATTAACTTAAATTTGAACCTTAAAATGTACAAGAATTGATTAGCTATATGGATCATTATGCTTTCTAAAAATGAAATAAAGTGGATAAAATCCCTTCATGACAAACAACAAAGATATAATGATCAAATGTTTGTTGCAGAAGGATCTAGGTTGGTGCTTGATTTGATTCGTTCAAAACCTAATGATTTGGTAAGTTTATTGGCAACCAAATCCTGGATATTGAAAAATCAATCAAAAATAGCACCATTTTTGGACATAATCAAAGAAATTACTGAAAGCCAGTTTCAACAAATTTCAAAGTTAAGTTCAACAGAAGAGGTACTTGCTATCATAAAATTTCCTACCTGGTCTGAAGCTCATAGTCCAAGTCCTGAAATTTCCTTGTTTTTAGACCAAATACGTGATCCAGGAAATATGGGTACCATAATCAGGACAGCTGATTGGTTTGGAATAGGCACAATATATTTATCTCCAGGATGTGTAGATCCATTGAATAATAAAGTAATACAGGCATCCATGTCCAGTGTCGTTAGAGTTAAAACCATAGAAATTGAAATCCAAAACCTAAAGCAAAGATTAGGTGAACATCAATTTCTAGGTGCTTCATTAAATGGCATATCTTATTTGGAAATAGATTTGAAATCACCAAAAATTATCTGCCTTGGCAATGAAGCTAATGGTCTGTCATCCAATGTATTAGGTCAATGTGATCAACTGATTAGCATCCCTTCTAAAACACTAGGGGCAGAATCATTAAATGTTGGTATCGCTGCGGGTATACTTATGGCCCATTTTATATGATTTAAACTGAGTAAAAGTTCTATTTCTTCAATTTGCTTAACTTTGATTCAATTATTATATATGAAAGCTTTAGTTTTAGAAGGAATCAATCAACCGATTGAGATTAGAAACATGGATAAACCTAATGTAGAGAAAGATTTTAGCCTAGTAACCGTTAAAACAGCAGGTTTAAATCACAGAGACCTTTGGATTACCAAGGGGCAATATGCTGGGCTTAAATTTCCAATTGTACTGGGTTCAGATGTCTGTGGGTTGCACCTCAATAATCGAGTAATCATTAATCCAGCTTTTTTTTGGGGTGAAAATTTAAATGCACAATCTAAGCAATTCGAAATATTGGGTTTACCTCGTAACGGATCACTAGCTGAGTTTGTTAGTGTCCCTACTTCATCGATTTACCAAGCCCCAAATCACCTTACAGATGAACAAGCAGCAGCTATTCCTTTAGCTGGATTGACGGCTTTTCGGGCTCTTGTAACTAAGACAAAACCTCGCAAAGGAGAAAAAATTCTAATTACAGGAATAGGTGGCGGGGTAGCGTTATTTGTCTTGCAATTTGCTATCGCACTTGGGCTTGAAGTGTATGTCAATTCTTCCAGTGATAAAAAAATACTAAAGGCTATAAGTATTGGAGCTAAAGGCGGGGTCAATTATACTTCATTGGATTGGGATAAAAATCTCCTGGAAATGTGCAATGGATTAGATATCATTGTTGATGGAGCTGCAGGCACAGATTTCAATAAATTAGTTAAAGTGTGTAACCCAGCGGCAAGGATTTGTATTTACGGTGGTACTCAAGGATTAATAGGTAATTTAATGCCCCAACAAATATTTTGGAAACAAATTTCAATATTTGGGTCTACTATGGGTAATGATCAGGAATTTAGAGACATGTTAGATGTTATCAATACTTATAAAATCGTTCCGATAGTTGATTCAGTATATGCTTTTGAAGATGTAAATCTAGCACTATTGAGGATGTCTCAAGGAGATCAATTTGGTAAAATTATAATCAAAATTGCTGAATGATAAAAATTGGTATTTTATCAGATACGCATAGTTTTTTGGACGATAAAATTTTTGAATATTTCAAAACATGTGACGAAATTTGGCATGCCGGTGATGTAGGGGCCTTACACATTGTCGATCAGCTGAAAGCATTCAAACCTTGTAGAATGGTATTTGGTAATATCGACAATAAAGATATTCGATTATCAATACCTGAATACGATATATTTCATATTGAAGAGGTGAAAGTAATGATTATTCACATTGCAGGCAAATTCGGGACCTATTCATCTCATGTTCAAGCTTTGCTGAAGGAACACAAACCACAACTTCTAGTTTGTGGGCATTCACATATTTTAAAAATCGCTTACGACTCCAAATGGCAATTACTTTATTTGAATCCAGGAGCA
Organism: Saprospiraceae bacterium; assembly: GCA_044228225.1. Taxonomy (GTDB): domain Bacteria; phylum Bacteroidota; class Bacteroidia; order Chitinophagales; family Saprospiraceae; genus Vicinibacter. The sequence continues at coordinate 98,742 of JBGAVH010000012.1, forward strand.
TTCGGGATTCATGGTATACATACCGTTAGAACCTTATTGAGATTTAATATTCATGGAAAAGATATAAATGGCATGGAAATCATCGAACGTCCACGATCAATAAAAGTTAGGTAACATTTAATTTTAGAAACTTGTATATTAATTCTTTCAAACTTTTTTTGATTTTAAAATCCACTGAGCCAGGAAGCCACTAGATTAATCATTAAAATGTTATAATTTGGCAGGACTATTGGTAGATGGTCGAGTAGTTAAACAAGTATGTTGAATTTTGTATATACATGAATCTTTTATGCAATTTTAATTAATAAGCCTATTTATGAAATCTATTTTTACATTCATACTTTTACTTGTGGCTGACATGGCATTGAGTCAAATTCAACAAATAAAAAGATTAGACGGTAGTACGATTTCAACATTTAAAATTGACCAAATTGTTACACGATTATTGGATAGTGCTAATGTGCACGGATTAAATCTTGCCATATTGAATCAAAACAAAACGGTATACATTAATTCATACGGTTACAAAAATAAACCTAAGCATGCCTTGTTGGATACCTCAACCATAGTTTATGGTGCTTCCTTCAGTAAGGGAGTCTTTGGTTTTCTTGTAATGAAACTTGTTGAAGAAAAGACACTTGATTTAGATACACCATTGTATAAATATTTAAAAAAGCCCATTTCCGATTATGAATATTTTTCTGATTTAAAAAACGATGATAGGTGGAAGTTAATAACTGCGCGAATGTGTTTAAGTCATACTACTGGTCTGCCTAACGTTAGATGGTTTAACCCCATAACCGGAGAACAAGATACACTTGGTGTCATCAAAATTTATTTTACTCCAGGATCAAAATATGCCTATTCCGGTGAAGGATTCAAATTTTTACAATTAGTGATTGAAGAAATACATCAAAAAAATACAGAAGAATTGGCTCAAGAACGAATTTTCAAACCACTCGGAATGACAAGAACAGGATTTATTTGGCACGCTTCATTTGGTGAAGATAATATAGCCGTGGGACACATGAACAATGGAGAAATAGATCTAAAAAGGAAACGCACTGAACCTGTAGCAGGAGGTTCTCTGGTCACTACCATTTCGGATTATTCTAAATTCATAGAATCTCTGATGCAACATAAAGGACTTAACCATAACAGTTATAAAGAAATGTTTTCTCCTCAGATTGCCATTCATTCAAAGAGTCAATTTCCGCCTATATCTTATGATACAACTTCTGAAAATGATGCTATACACTTATCATACGGATTGGGCTGGGGTTTGCTGAAATGCCAAGATGGTTTAGCATTTTTTAAAGAGGGTAATGGTGGTTCATGGAGAAATTATAATATTAATTTTATTGAGAAGGGTATTTCCATTGTTATTATGACCAATAGCGAAAATGGAGAGCAAATTTTTCAAGAAATTATAGAGAACATAATCGCTGATACATGCATACCATGGAAGTGGCACGGGTATATTCCATACGATTCAAATTCTAGGTAAGTATATTTTTGTAAATCAATTTGCTTTAGATTATTTATTATTCTATGGCTATTTTCATAAATGTGGCGGCTTTTAAAATTATTTCATAACTTTCTGATTATAGAGCTATGGTAAACAAAAAGGTATTTTATATGTATTGGCATCATTTATTATTGATTGACATTGTATCATAATAATGGTTGTGATTTTATCCCTTTCCGAGCTAATGATTATTAGTCAGGTGCGTTTTCATAGTAGGTTAAAGCAATAAAGTCGATCTTATGATTCAAATCAAGTTTTTAACCAAATTTTAATGATTAATAAATAATTTTTTAGCAAAAATATTTGGTTTCTAACTTTAATTCTATTTTTGTATGGTTAATTTATCTGAAATCTATCTAATTTAGTTTTTATAATAAAAAGAGAAATGAATAAGTCTCAAACAATTGCTAATCGATTTCGTGAAGTCATCTTGAATGGCACGTGGATAGCCAATACAAATTTTAAACATCAACTGTCAAATTTGAATTGGGAAATTGCATGCACAAAATATGAAGAATTAAATTCTATTGCCATACTGGCACAACATATACACTATTATATTAATGGTTTAAAAAATGTTTTCCTAGGAGGTAATCTTGATATCAAAGACAAATTTAGTTTTGATTTCAAACCGATCGAATCTCAACTTGAATGGGAGGTGTTTTTGAACAAATTTTGGAAAGATTCAGAAGAATTTGCAAATTTAATTGAACAAATGTCTGAATCTAAATTAGATGAAGTATTTATAGACGCGAAATACGGATCATTTCAAAGAAATATTGATGCTATGATCGAACATAGTTATTACCATTTAGGACAAATTGTATTACTACGAAAATTGATTGAACCTGCTTCTAGATAATACTAATTGAAAATAAGGTATAATTTTAATATTTAATTATATGGCACCACAAATATACCAAATAAAAATTACACTTAATGGTTCAAAGCCCAAGGTATGGCGAAGGTTATTGGTTTATTCTGATACCATGTTGGATGATATGCACAGAATAATTCAAACATCAATGGGTTGGAAAAATTCACATTTACATTTATTTGACGATGGTATAAACCAATATGCACCTAGTGAATTTGAAGTAGCGAAGACAATGGATTCAAGGGCAATTAATCTAAAGGCTATATTAAAAAATCAAGAATCCATTATCAATTATGTATATGATTTAGGTGATAGGTGGGAACATGAAATACTGTTAGAAGAAATATTAATGGAGCATGTATCTGGACAAATTCCAAAATGTATTTCAGGAAAATCCAGTTGCCCTCCTGAAGACTGTGGTGGCATTTATGGATATACTGAGCTACTAAGTATCATATCAAATCCAAAACATGAAGAGTACGAATCTATGATTGATTGGCTTGGAGATGATTTCGATCCCAATTATTTTGATATGAATGAGATTAATATTGCTTTGAATTTAAAAAATTATGGTTGTGAGTGGAATGAATAACCCTGATTACTATTGAAAGAAATATTTTAATAAATTCAATTAGATCAAATAAAAGGGCTTCTTATGGATGAATATGTATTCATCCAAGTTTCACAAAATATTACTAGAATGATGGTTAAAAATTCTTAGATGTTAAGCAACTTATTAGTTTGTTTAACCTTTGCAAGTATTAGAATAAGTTGTCAACATTTCAATAAAATCTTCAACCTTATATTTTTTTGCCTCCATCAGTTTAAGAAATTCTGGGCATAAACGATCTGTACGTTCGAAATTATTTCGCATTACTTTATCCATGGAACCAAAATCTATGTTTGGCTGATCATCGGAAAGATAAATTAAATGTTCTTCACCCGGAAACTGAACCAATAGTGCTTTAGTCCAATATTGCATTTGTGCTTTAGATCCATTGCCCAATCCGGTCCCAACTGCATTTGAATCTAAATAATAGGATATATAACCATTTAAAACTGTTGATTGAAACTTTTTAGTTGCCCAAAATAAGTTGTCACTGATTTTTAATTTATACTTAAATCCCATAAATTGTCCTGCTTTAAATTTATGATAAATTAAAGTATCATTTGCAGCATAAATAATAGCGATTTCCTTAAGTTCAGTAGATAAAAATGCAAGAAACTTTTTATCTGAATTATTTTTCTTAAAAAATATTTTTTTGTCAAGATTATCAAAAGGCTTAATGAAACCGATTTCTTTGCTGCCATCATTTTTTATCACCCAGCCACTGGAATAGTCAGAGGCATTAGTTATATTTAGTGTCTGGCAAAATATGTAGCATGTTAGAAATATTTTAAAAATTCCAATTCGTTTTATTAACATTGAATTCATATATAGGGATTTAATTGACTTTATAGTGTTTTATAATATTTAAAAATAGCAGAATATCATGATTAGAATCTTTGATATAAGTTCTAATTTGATTCAGTAAAATAGAAAGTATATTCTAGGCTTAAATTCTTTGTATAACATTAAGAATTAAATAATCCATCATAGTGATTGTCATCTTTTTTACTTTCTTCTCGCTCTGGTCTTGGAGCATCTAAATTAAATTTATTGGATCGATCACCCATTAGAAGTAATTTACTCTTTTCATCATAGGATTGAAGCATTTTTAATCCTTCTTCTTCAAACACACCATTTTGCAAATCAACTGAATTCATAAAATTCTCAGACAATTCCATAAATCGTTCCATTTCGCCAACCTTACTTGCCACATCATCTGCAATATGCTCTAGGGCCTGGTCAAACATCATACGCTGATCAGCATTTCCGGTGATTACATTCATAGCTGATTTCATGGCACTATGTGAAGCCCTAATAGCCTTCCGCTCTTCCTCTTTAAGTTTTACCTGATCCTTGGTATCTTCCAACAATATTTCAGAATTTTGATACATTTTAGTCAGTACCTTACTTAAGATGTCCATTTTACTCAATAAGTGAGTATATTTTTCATTAGTTTCCTGAAGTCTTGCGGCTTTACGGGTAGCCAATACCATCTGAGGTTCCAAATTCTGGTTTTTAGCTACTTGAGCCATTTTTAGATTGGTTTCTATTTCCTTTGAATTTTCAGTTACATTGGTTTGTAATTTGCGTATTTGTCCTTTTAATACACCAATTTGTTCACTCATTTTAGAAAGATTATCCTGGAGATCTTCGATGTAGTTTTTTAATATACCTATTGGATCAATAGTGACAAAAATTCCTGTAACCCATCGCATTATACTTTTATACATGTAACCGATTAAGGTTCTCATTTTTGGATCGAGCACCATGTATATAATAGCACCAAGAACAATTAACATACCCGACAAATAGATCATATTTCCAGCTAAAGAAATGAGGTAGGGTAGGTATTTATATAAGATCGCGCCACCACCAATAAGTAAGCCAGCTAAAACTACGGTTCCAGTTACACCTTCGGGTTTACTCCAGAATGACTTCGGTTTTTCTAAACCAGATCCAGGATTGATTATTGTTGACATAATTTGTTTTTATTATTTTAATTTGAATTATCTATTTTGAAGTAATGAAATATCATGTAAAATGTAAGATTTAATACGATTAATGGTATTGGTAAATTTGAGTTTTTTATCAGAATTTTTCAATTCATTTGATTCAATTTCACTTTGCATTACTCCTATACTTTTTCTAAGTTGTTGAAGTTCTAGTTCAATGTTTTTAATTTGTTCCTCGAGTTCTACAATTCTTTTAGAATTTTGTTCTATTTCATGTTTTTTTGCTTCTACTTTTTCTTGATAATGATGAATTGTAGCTTGCGCAAATTTTTTAGCTTCATCATCCAGTAATTGACTGAAAAATTGAGCTGAATTTTTTATGTCCTCCACTGTGACATTCATCGTTGAAGCCGTCATTAAAGTCGATTGAATGGCAGTTTCTTCATCAATCTTCAATGCGGTCATGCCTTTGATTGCCTGGCGATATTTAATATAATCGAATTTTTGAGAGCTCAATTTGTTCAATTCTTCACTTATGATCTTGGCGCTTTGGCTATCAATATCAGTACCTTCAAGAGAAAACATTTGATCAAGCATAATAAATTTCAGTATTAAATCGGGTGAAAGATAAGGACTAACTCTATTTTAGTGAAAATATTATATGTAAATTCTTTTTTTGCTGACTAAATGGGCTATAAATCAGATAAAATCAACATCAGGACCGAATGGATACCGCATTAAAAACTGAATGGCTTTATCCAATTCAAATGATTCGAATATGACACTGTAGATCATTTGGATTATGGGAACTCTCAATTGATAAGATTTGGCTAATTGATATGCAATTCTAACTGTTCTAACTCCTTCTACGACTTCGTCCATTGAATTAATGATATCATTCATTTTTTCTCCTCGTCCAAACCTCATCCCAAATGTAAAGTTTCGGCTTTTGTCACTTGTCGCAGTAGCTATGAGGTCCCCAATACCTGCAGTTCCTAAAAATGACCTATGAGTAGCTCCAACACATCTTCCAAGTTCTATCATTTCACGAAGTCCTCGAGTAATGAGCATAGCCTGTATATTCTTTCCAAGACCTCGTCCGGCTAACATGCCTGATGCTAACGCAATTATATTTTTTAAAGCACCGGCCATTTCAGCCCCAACTAAATCATATGAGCCAAATACAAAAAAATATTTGCTGGTTAGGTATTCTGACCCAATTTTTATTACTTCATCATATTCACTAGCTATGACACACGCCGTTGGTTGGCCATCCAAAATTTCTTTGTATAAATTTGGCCCTGCTAAACACCCAACCCTAACAACTTGAGACTCAGCCCGAATAACCTCGCTCATAGTATGTATGTGTTTTCTTGAGATTTGGGTTTTGCTTAATTCATTGAGTGATATATCTGAAATATCCAGTCCCTTAGTTCCATGTATTAATATATGTCCCGGAGTTAGATGAGGACTCATGGCTTGAATGGTAGATCTAAAAGATTCAGATGGTACCACTGGAAAAATTAAACCACATTCATGAATCAATTCTTCTATTTGATCGGTAGCCTTTATTTTGGGGGATAATTTTATGTTGAGATGGACGTTTTCGTTATTAATTCGGTCCACAACATCCTTCTTTCTTGAAAACAAAAGCACCTCACTATTATGTGCCAATAAAGTGGCTATAGTAGTTCCAAAACTACCGGCACCTACTACTCCGACTTTAGCTTTTTTGTAATTCATAAGAAATGGGTTGCAAATGTACAATTTTAATGCCATTGAATCATTATTATGTTGAATCTAAATGACGCACTTTCAGTAAATTACATTAAAATTGATCCAATTAAATAAAATCTTCTATCTTAGCATCAATTAGTATTATTTCAATTTTAATTCAACTATGAGAATATTGGAGAACAATCACTATGTTAACATTAGGATATTTGTAAAAAATAAATTGCGAATTCTATGCTTTGCTTTTGTTTTTATTTTTATAATGATATCCTGTCGTAAATCAGAACTTAGTTGGAATACTGAATTATTAACTCCGCTTTTAAAGTCAAGCTTGTCGTTTAAAGATATTGTTCAGGATTCTATTCTAGCGATTGATTCTAATCAAACTTTGAAAATTGTTTTTGATAAAAAATTATATCATCTTTCAGTAGATTCACTCTTTACATTTCGAGATACAGGATTAACAAAATCATATTCCCTAGATTCGCTTTCTCTATATAATGCTAACATTTCTTATCCAATTACCTTAGGTGCTATTTGTTTGCAAGCTGGACTATTGGGATTTCTTATTATTTCTCAAAATGGCCAGGAAATTGCAATTCCATCCATACCATCATTCAGTGCTCCTGTTGTCCCCATAAGTGCTGACTCCATATTTTCTACAATGACTTTAGCCACGGGTCAAATGGATATTTCTTTTACGAATGGATTGCCCATTGATATTACTAATGTTGTTTTTGAATTAAGAAATAGATCGACTAATGAATTAATTGTTCAAGGAAATTTTCCACTTATTGCATCCAAAACGACGGAGACTAAATCGTACAATTTAGATGGAAAAACATTGGAGGGAAAGCTTAATGCACAATTAATCAGTTTTGGTTCGCCGGGAAGTAATGGCATTCCAGTATTGGTAGATACTTCAAATGCTATCATTGCAAATATTAAAGTATATAATCTACATCCATCTATAGCAACCGCTCGTTGGCCCCAACAAAATATAATTAACAAAACTCAGAATTTTTATTTAAAAACTATTGGAGTTGAATTAAAAGAATCCCGAATTAAATCAGGAAAACTTAGATTAAATTTAAAAAGTACTTTGCAGGATTCAGTTAGATTTGCATATAAATTACCAAGTGCTACAAAAAATGGTGTTCCATTTGAAGTCTATAAAACATTGGAACCTGCGCCACCAGGAGGACTGAGCATTTACTCACATGAATTTGATTTTTCAGGTTATCATCTTGATTTATCAGGACCCAATAATGATACATTTAACACGGCATCGAATACATTTATCGCGGCAATAGATAGTACAGGTCAGTTAAAAACGCTCTCTTTAAGTGATAATTTTTTTGCAGAAATTGCCTTGCTAGATATTAAACCGGAATATGCTAGAGGATACTTAAATCAAACTACCTTTAATTATGGCCCGGCAAAAGTTGCATTGGAAGAATTTAATTCATTGAATGGAATGATTCAGTTTGACCAAATACAAATGGATATAACGGTTGAGAATAATATAGGTGCTGCAGCAGTTTTTAACATTGATCAATTGACATCTATTAATACTAAACAAAATAATGTTATAGATTTAACAAGTGCAATAATCAAAAACCCGTTATATATTAATAGAGCAAAAGATAACAATAAGTATCCACCAATAATTCCAGCCATTGAACGATTTAAGATCAATAGTCAAAATTCGAATATTAATGCATTCATCAATAATCTTCCGGATCAAATTGAATATGCTATTAGATTACAAACCAATCCAAATGGAAATGAATTTGGACACAACGATTTTATTTACGATGGGAAACTACTGAATATTGATTTTCATTTAGAGGCGCCGTTGAATTTATCGATTAAAGGTCTACAATTATCAGATACTATAGATATCAATTTGAATCAAGTGGATTTGAGTCAAGTAGAAAAAGGAACTTTGAATTTAATAGCAAAAAATGGATTTCCGATAGATGCACGTATCATTATGTCTCTTTTGGATGAAAATGGTATAAGTAAGTATGTCCTTTTGGATGGAAATCAGATTATTAAAGCTGCCCCGATAAATTCAAATGGCAAGGTGGATCAAAAAATACAATCCATTATCCGAATTCCGGTAGATCAAAAAGTCATTGAGCAATTGACAACATACAAACATATTAAAATCGATGCTATATTCGATACAAAGCCAACATCAAGCAATGTAAAATTGTATTCTAACTATGACATTGATTTTATTTTAACTGGTGATTTTATTTATCGTATAAAATGAGATATTTAATAATAACATTATTGTTAATTTACACATATTCAACATCAACTTCTCAAAATTTGAGTTTGTTGAATTATCAAACAAATGCATATAAAAATGTCATTGGATTCAAGACTGATTTAGGAGTTGGCTCTAGTGACGTTTCCTGGGGTTTCACAAAAAAATTAATCCAGGGAGGTGAAATATCACCTGAGTTAAAGGATCGTGCATTTACTCAGTTGTCAGATCTCAATTCAGGTGGCGGTTTATGGACTATCGGACTGTATTTTGGAAAACAGCGCAGTAATTATTTTGGTATTAAAAATTCTGAATGGCGATTTGGCATCAATCATATTGAGTATGCAGATGCATTGTTTTCTAAGGATTATTTCGGGCTGTTGTTTTTTGGCAATAAAAAATATGAAAATCAAGCAGCTAAGTTAGATCAGTTAAATTATAATTATTTAAGTTATAGTACAATAGAAACAGGATTTATTAAAACTAAGCATCATTTTAGATTTGGTATGGATCTGGGTTTGGCAATTGGTCATAAGTCCATAGAAGTTGTAGGAAATAAAGGGTCTATTTTTACTGCTCAGGATGGAGAATTTGTGGATGTGGATTTGGATTTTACAACCAGCGTTACACCAAATCCTTTTACTTCAAAATCTATTAACGGAATTGGTGCCACATCAAATTTTTTATTGGGATTTCAACTACTAAACAACGGCTGGATTGATTTTCACATCGATAAATTAGGATTGGTTCGTTGGAATGAAAACACGATTCAATCTAAATTAGATACAACTACAAGAATTGAAGGAATTGAAGTTCAAAATCTTTTTGATTCCATTTATATAAACTTAAAATCATTTGAAGTTTATCAATCTGAATTTATACACAAATCTAACCAGTCTAGAACTGAAAATTTACCATTGCAGTTGGGAATTAGTTTTACAAAAGTCTTTTGGAATGATAAACTTTTATTTTTAGGAGAAGTAAATTATTTACCTTATTCGCATATATCTCCTTCGTATGATTTAAATATGCATTTGAAGTTGAATTCGCATATCAGCATTGGTGGATCAACCGGTATAGGAGGCTATAATACATTTAGAATAGGCTTGGCTTCAGATATATTACTTAATAAATCTTGTTTAATTCAATTATATACTCGCTCCTTTTTCTGGGCTATACAAGAAAAGAATCCAACGTCATTTATCGCTGGTGCATCCATTCGCAAGTATTTTTAATAATTCTGTACATAATTAAAATATTTATGTAACTTTTTGGATGCTGCGGCAAAGCATCTTTGTGCCACTGTACTAACTCAAACTATTGTTGAAAGTACAAGCCCATAAAATGAGACTATATTTATACATTTTATTTTCATTGATTCCTATCACTCAGGCACTTTGCCAAGGAAATAGGGTGTTTACTGGCGGAGAATTAGCAAATTATGGATTGGTGGATATATCCGCTGTAAATGGTGTTTCATGGTCTACTGATAGATTCGCATTGCCAGGGTATTTTAGTGCTTTTGATACGGCAAATTATATTGGATGTACAGATAGTGCTAATATCAACGGGTACATAAAAAAATATGGTAATCAATCCTTTATTTTTCCAATCGGAAGTGGAAATGATCTAAGAACTTTGGAAATGTCAAGTCCTTCTGTCTCAACAGACGCTTATGCATCTGCTTGGATATTAGGAAATCCCAGTTTATATCTGGATCCAACCCAACCCAATGCTGGGCCGCATAATATTAATTCTTTTGTTGCACCAATTGTAGTGGTAAGTTCAGATGGTCAATGGGACTGGCAAGTAGGTGCTTCTGGCAATTTAGGTCAAGGAACAACAGGTACAGGAATAGGACTCCGAATTACAGTCAGTATCCCTAATATGGTGTTATTTGCACAGACTTCATCTTTAAGATTAGTTGGATGGAACGGTATCGCATGGATAGATTTGAGTGGCGGGCCAACTGCAAGTAATAATATAGAAAACAGCACTTTGAGCGGAATTATGATTGGGGGCATTACTGCAATTGCAATAGGAAGTGTCGAATTATTTCCTCCTTTAGCATTGAAATTAGTAGACTTTAGTTCTTCATCCAAACAATGTCAAACGGTCTTAAGTTGGACCACTTTTAATGAAACGAATACTGAACTTTTTAATGTTGAACAAAGTTTTGATGGAATCCATTTTACAAGAATTGAAACCGTTATAGCTGCAAGAGGACCAAATGATAATTTTTATGAAATTACGATTGATCAACCTGCGTATTTAGCCTATTATCGATTACATATTAAGGATACGGATGGTTCATTTTTTTATTCAGAAGTGATATCATCGCGTCGAGATTGCAATTTAAGAGAATACTTGTTGGTTTATTCAAATCCTATCGCACAACATGAGCGCCTCGTATTAGATTTTGAAACGTATTACAGAGGCAAAGCTGAAATTTCTATATTTAATGCAATAGGGCAAAAAATTATGGTTACACCAATCCAAATTAATAAGGCACACAACTTAATATGGACTGACTGTCAATATCTATCTGCGGGTACTTATTTGCTTATTGTACTTACTTCGAGTGGAAACCAAATTGGTAAAACTCAAAAATTTATAGTACAATAATATTCAAAAAAATGGAATCAATGAATGTAATAAAAATATTTATAACATCCGGTATTATTGCTTTTTGCTTTGGAACTACTTTGTTTTCTCAGATAAAAATAGGTGATAATCCTTCATCAATAAATCGGAATTCAGTATTAGAAATGGAGTCCAGAAACAAAGGATTGCGGTTGCCAAGAATCTCATTGGTTGAAACTATGAATTCACTTCCACTAACGGAATTTGTAGAAGGAATGTTCATTTATAATGTAGCAACGCTCAACGATGTTTCCCCAAGTATTTATTATTGTGATGGTTCTAAATGGATTAAAGTCACGGCGTCAGAAAATGCTAACGATTCATGGAAACTAGATGGAAATAGTGGAACGGATTCACTAAAACATTTTCTAGGAACTAAGGATCAAGAACCTTTGATTTTGAAAACAAATAATACAGAACGAATGCGGCTTACAGAAAATGGTTGGGTAGGAATTGGCACTACTACTCCAAAAAGTGCTTTACAAATACATGGTCAACTTATGATTGATAGTATTTCAATCGGTGATATTAGAACTGATCAAATATTAGTAAGCAACTCCAGAGATGGGCTAGTTAAAATGATCCCATCGAATTCTTTTCTTACGGGTATGCTTAAAAGCATCGAAACAGTTTTGACACCTAGTCAATCTGTATTCTATACTCCGGATACCATTTATGATCAAAGTAGAATTCAATTATTTAGAAATGGCGTTATGATTTCTTTTACGGTAAATAGCACCAATTCGATTATTTCAGAAGTCCCATGTACACAGGGAGATGAAGTTAGAATTCTACAATTAAAATAAGTATCAATTAATTAAAAAACAAATAAATTAAAACAAAAAATTATGAAGAAGATTTTATTTTTCACCCTTTTTGCAATGACATTAAGCAGCGCCATTATGGCCCAAAAAGTTGCTACTAAAGTAATCGACAATAAAGGTACCATTAAATGGGTATTGGATAGTTCTACTGCAGTTATTACAAAATCTGATAGTACCATCCTGTATGTGACGCCAAGTCAGATGCGTGATACATTGGGTAAATTTGTTCGGTATACAGATACAGCATTAATTCTTTCATCCTATTTAAATGCTGCAAATAATGGATTAACTAAAACGGGTCATCTGGTACAATTAGGTGGAACTTTAATTCAACCGACTACAATTGCAACATCAGCGGCCAATTTCCTCGCAATTACGGGATTACAACCCGGCTCCAATACAACGGATAGTGTTATGGTTGTAAATCCAACCACTGGGCAAGTTAGATTTATTTCTGCTTCATCTCTTTTTAATTCACTAACATTTAGTAATGGTTTAACCAAAACGGGTAACCTTGTTGAATTGGGAGGCGCTCTGACAAAACCAACAACTATATCAACTGATGCAACAAATAATTTGAAAATTACAGGTTTGCAAAGTGGCAATTTAGCAACTGATAGTTTAGTTGTTTCAGCTGCAGATGGCACATTGAAAAGAGTGACTGCTGAATCTATTTTGCAAAGTGGAGATCAAAACTATACTGCAACAACTGGACAAGCAGTTTACGCTGTTACCAATATGCCTGGAACCGTTTCTAAGGTATTGGTATTTAGAAATGGCGCAAAACTTTTAGTTGCGACTGATTATACTACTGTAGCTGGAACAGCAACTTTAACTCCTGCTATGGCAACCTTAGTTGTAGCCGGTGACATTATAGAAGTTCAATGGGTTAAATAATTGAAGTGGATACTGCTTCTGTTAAAATTGCATAATAACACCTTTAGACGCCCAAACTCAGCAACATATTTTATACTAAAATATGTTGCTGAGTTTATAATTAAATTCAAATGAAATATAAATATTTAATACTAATATTACTCCTTATCATTGTAAAAAGCAATGCTCAAATTGTGATCAACCCAAAAGGTACTAAAATCTTAGTTGACAGCAGTAAATGGACTTTAGTGGGCAATAATATATTCAATAAAAATAGTGGTAATGTGGGCATTGGTACTAACAATCCACTTGTTCAATTGCATACAACATTGGGTGTCCGGTTTGCAGGAATAGGAATTAATTCTACAAATACAAACATCTTAACTTCGGATGCTTTAGGTAATATAACGACTAGAACTATATCGAGCTTTCTTTCAGGTAGTGCCATTACTTCATTGAATGGATTAACAAGTTCAATACAAACTTTTGTAATTGGAACCGCAGGAACGAATTTTAATATTTCATCGACAGGTACGGTTCATACATTTAATTTGCCTGATGCATCAGCAACAAATAGAGGTGCATTAACTTCCGCAGATTGGAATACATTTAATGGAAAAGAAAGTTCATTGACTTTTTCACCGGGTCTAACTAGAACTGTCAACACCATTACTGTAAATACCAGTCAAAATATAAATAGACTTTCCAATCTTACCACGAATGGTTTGATTAAAACTTCAGGAAGTGTAGGAGATTTATCGATTGCAACGGCAGGTACAGATTATTCTGCTGGTACAGCAGGTTTAGCTACTGGGATATTAAAATCTACAACTGGTACTGGTGTATTAAGTATCGCAGGGGTTGCAGATTTTCCTATATTAAATCAAAATACTACAGGTAGTGCTGCTACACTAACTACTCCTAGAAATATTCATGGTGGTAGTTTTAATGGAAGTGCAGACGTTACTAATATCATCAATTCTAATTTTGGTGGAACAGGTAATGGATTTACTAAATTTACTGGGCCCAATACAACAGAAAAAACATTTACATTGCCTAATGTCAATGCTATAATTCTAACAGATAATGCTGCCGTAACGGCACCTCAAGGAGGAACAGGAATAACAAATTACGTTATTGGTGATATCTTATATGCGAATAGTTCTACGAGTCTGAGTAGATTAGCAGATATAACTACAGGAAATGTGTTATTGTCAGGCGGTATATCAACTGCTCCGAGCTATGGTAAAGTAGGATTGACTACTCATATAAGCGGCGTTTTGCCGATTATTAATGGCGGTACTAATTCATCAACTGCATTAAATAATAATAGAATTATGGTTTCTTCAGGTGGTAGTATTGTTGAATCTTCTGCGTTAACCAATGGACAATTATTAATTGGTTCTACTGGAGCTGCTCCAGTGGCTGCAACTCTAATAGCTGGAACTGGCATTGCGATAACGAATGCAGCCGGCTCAATTACTATAGCGAGTTCCATTTCAGTTATTAATCAAGCGACATCATTAGTAGATGCTATTACTACAAGTGCAACTGATGTATTAATCCCAGGTATGACTATCACTCCAGGTGCTGGTGATTATTTAATTTTCTTTACTGGAGCAGTTGAAAATACTGGTTTTGGAGATCCAGTCACCATTTCAATTTATAGCAACGGGAGTCAAATTGCAGCTTCAGTAATTAAATGCGAATCATTTGGTGGAATGTCAAACCCAATTGGTTCGAATGCTTATTTAAGCAACTTAGGTGCAGGACAAGCAATAGAAGTTAAGTGGAAAGTTTCTGGTGGGACAGGAACTTGTCATCAACGAACACTAATTGTCCAAAAAGTCAAATAGTTTATATAAATAATATCTCTTGTATTGGACTCTAAGAAGGTATTCGTTCAGATTAATTTTTCAAATCTGTTAACTTGAGATCTTTCAATTTTTTATCTATTGCTATTTCAAAATTCTTCAATTCTGCAGGACTGTGATGGTTGTCAGAAATAAATTTGCGTTTACCATATTCTTTGATTAAAATATTAGTATTGGGTAAGTCTGGAATGTTCTCTTTAATGTCTATGGGATAATGATCTGATAAATTAAAAAAATCAATTTGATTAGCGGCAGAGATTGTTTCAGACCACCAGGATTCAGATATAAGTGAATACCAAGTTCCTAAGGGCTCAATATTATTATAACCATGATAAACAACTATGCCATTGGTCAATACAGTATACACAAATGAAGGGCAAAATCCAAAACATGGGGCTCGCTGATAATACAATAAGGTATCTGTATTCATTAATAAGGTATCATTAATTGTTAGCGAAGTTATAAATCGTGGGAGGGGTTTTGCTTTTTCTATAATTTCGCTTTCATTCGAAGATTTTGTAACGGTAGCTTTTTTGTTACAAAATACAAACAACGAGCTGATAAGCAAAACAAATATTAAATTTTTCATAAACATAATTATTTTTTGTTTTTAGCTTTTTCTTGTTGGATACGTTGTTGTTCCTTCATCATCGTTTCCAATTTAGCTTGAAATCCACCTTTCTTTTTCGGTTTCGATTTATTTAATTCCAGCGTATCCCGAATTTTATCACTATCGAACAGATAATTTTTTCCAACAATAGTTTGAGCTATATTTAGCAAATTACTAAAAAACATATAACAAGTTAAACCAGCTGCAGTTTTATTAAACATGAACCAGAATATAAACGGCATAAGATATTGCATATACAACATGGCCGGATTGGCAGAAAAATCCATAGTTTTCGAAGAATAATAGGTAAATATAACTGTAGATATTACCCATAAAAATGCAAATAAGCTTAATGTATTTCCGAAAAATGGAATGCTAAAAGGTAAATACAAAAATTCATCATAAGATGTTAAATCAGCTGCCCAAAGAAATGACGCTTGTCTAAAATCTATAGTTGCAGGAAAAAATCTATAGAGTGCAATCCATATTGGCATCTGTAATAATAGGGGAAAGCAACCGCCCAAAGGATTAACACCAAATTCGTTATACATTTTCATAGTTTCCACTTGCTGTTGTTGGGCATCATCTTTATGCTTAGCTTTAAGTTTTTCAATTTCAGGCTTTAATGCAGCCATTTTAGCTTGAGACTTAAGCATTTTATAAGCTAGTGGAAATACGAATAGTTTGACAATTAAGGTCATCAATAAAATGATTAAACCCATGCTGCCAAAAAAGTTTTTAAGAAACAAAAACAAGGGTAGAATTAAATATCTGTTTATAGTTCCAAAAATGCTCCATCCATAAGGTATGATATCTTGAAGATTATTATTATATGCTTTTAATCTTGGATATTCATTTGGGCCAATATAGAATTGCATTTCGAAATTCTTAGCATTCAAATCATTAAATGGAATTGCAACCGTTGATTTTAATAATTTTAAATCTTCGCTATTTTCTGGAAGCATAACTGTTTCAAAAGTTCCTTGTTTGAATCCAGTTTTAGGAATCAATGAAGAATTAAAAAATTGATTAGAATGTGAAAACCATTCGATAGATTTATCATTAATTTCTTTTTTATCATCATCTCTACAAGAACAATAATCAGAATTAGATTCCTTTACTTTATAATATACGGAAGTATAAAACTTTTCATATTCATAATTTTTTTCCAATTTATCAAGATAATTTTCCCAATTTAAAACCACATCATTATTGTTATTTAAACCTTCTAAACGAATGGAATAATTTAAATTGTAATTATCCGTAGACAAGGTATAATCTTGTGTAAAGGCTCCTCCACCTGGAAGTTGAGCGGTTAAAGTTAGTTTAGTATCCGTATTTTGGATAACATCGAAATTCAAAGTGCTGGTGTGAATTTTTCCTTGATTACCTGATATTTCATAATCAAATTTGTTTTTAGCATCTTCTAATAAGTACAAATCTATTTTTTCCTCTTTATGATTTTCCCCAACTTTAATTTTATGATAGTTATTTAACTTAACTCGCTTGATAGAGCCACCTCTATTGCTGAATGTAAACTCTGCAAGACTATTTTTTAAATAAATTTCTTTTTCAGGTACAACGATTTGGGCTGTACTATCAGTAGTTCTAATGGTATCTGTTGTATTCAATACACCAGGTGCATCTTTGATTTGATCTACCGGATTAACTGTTTTCACCAGTGCCATAGAATCTGCAAACCTTTTTTCATTAGCTTTCTCAACCATAGATGGTTTAAAGAAAAATTCACTCCAAAGCATGAGTATGGCAAAAATGAGTACAAAGCCTATGATATGATTACGTTCCATATTGATTCTATTCCTTTTTATAGGCCGCAAATCTACAATATCCTTAGTGGATTGAGAAGATTATAAGTTTAGCAAAATGCTAATAATTGTTAAGATTAGACGAATTGAATTCTATATTACAGATAAGGATATTTAACTTCTTACTAAATATTTGAATTTCAGAAATGTATATATATAATATAATTTTACAGTATAAATTAAATTTAGACTAATGCTCAATTAACTATGAAAAGCAACTTTCAAAAGCTTTATTATAGAGTATAGATCTGAATATAAAGCAATAATAAATTAAATAATTATATATATGAATGAGTAAAATAAAATAAGGAACTTAACCACCCGTTAGCGGTAAGTTCCTCGACAGTAGTAGGTAAAATATTAAATTTTTGTAGTCGACTTTGATTATTGAACATGTTAGTGCAAAAACTCCGACACCCGGGTATCGGAGCTAACCTTACCTATCACTACCTTAGGTTAATAACAGGTTGGCTTTTAAAATCCACACTTAAACAAATCAATTTTTTTAACAACCCTAATGGTTATACTATATAGATCCATGCATCTTCTAAATTGCTGCCTGAGAAAAAAGAATTTTTTAGATTTTTTCTTGAATAATTATATATTCTTTATATTTATTTATAATCGCTTATAAATAAGCCAATTATACAATTTTTTATTTGAGCCACCATTTGATTCCGATATAAGGTTTTATACCATTTAATGGAGCATAAACTTCTGAAGTCTCAAAATAGGCTGATGAAGTGTTTTTACTATCTATAATTGCATGGTGTTGGGTATAATTGGTCATATTTTCACATCCGAGGTAAATCTCCCAATGCGGTTTCAAATAATTGATCTGTGATTGTAAATGGAGAAATGGATTTGATGTTTCTGAATAAAAGGCGCTCAATTGACTTGGCAAGTAAGTCTTATCGGGTAATCGCATTTTTCCAACAAAGTGACCGGTAATATTAACGGACCAAATCTTATTGTTTGACTCCCAATCTAACGAACTAAGTGCTCTCCAAGTGGGTACAAAAGGTTGAGTTCTATATCCTAGGTGGTAATTTATTTTGGAGTTTATCCATTTACCTCCAAGTTTCAAACTAATTCTTTTGATAATTGGAATTTTTATAGTTGCACCAATATGTGATGTTTTGGAATTACCAGATAATTCATAAAAGCTGATATACTGTTTTTCAGGACGGTTATCATCTAAATCAAAAATAAGTTGCTTTTGAAAAGTAGTAATGTATGCATCTAGATTAATTTCAATTTCAGAATTTTTAATTAATGGCTTTCCAACGAGGTTAAGCCCATAATTCCATGAGGATTCATAGTTGGGTAAATCAGCAATATCAATGATTCTATTGTTTGCTAAATAATTCAAATGATCAGAAAATATTCTATAGTGGCGATATCCGCGACCACCTGAAATTCTGCCTGTCCACCGGGTATTGAAATTAAATCTTGTACTGATCCGCGGCGACCAAAAAATGGTATTTGAGCTGATTTGTTCAATTCGTTGACTCAAAATGATGATCCACTTTTTTAATTCACTGTTTTTTATTTCTCCATATTGAAATTGGTATTCAGCGAATAAACCTGGGATGATTTCCTTATAATTGATTTTTTTATATTCCGATGAAAACAATTCTTCTGAAGCAATATTAATGGCTATGGTAGGACCCATATTTAATTTGTGCATGCCCGTTTGATAAATATTCGTATACAACATTTGATACATAAATCGAGACTCGCTAGCAGTTATTGATTTATGATCTCCATAAGTATTATTCAAATTTGAGTATGCCATATCGAAAATATTACCAATACTCTTATCTGGATTTGTAAATCCCAAATACCCCAAATTTCCACTAAAATTAAAATGATTCAACTTTTGTGTTACTTTATATGGATTGGGATTCGATTTTAATTCACCACTACTTTTATGATCCAGTATGCCCTGCACATTTAATTGGCATTCCCAATTTTTACTATAGAAGGTATTTCTCCACAATCCATTCAATCTCTTTTGATTGGGCTCATCATAAAAAAAGTCGTGATTATGATCTTTATTGCTCGATGTTTGAGAACCATGCAGATAAAGCCCACTGTGACTTTTTTTCGACCATGATTTATTAAGATGTAAGTTAGACTCTTTTCGACCATGATAGTCAGCATATGCGTTGGCATAAATCCTATGATCTTCATCTGGTTTTTTTAAGCTAATATTAATTGCACCAGTCATACTTTGTGCACCATAAATAGCAGAACTCGCACCTTTCAATATGTTTATTTGATTAAGCCAAGTTCCTGGAATTAAATCGTAACCTAAGGAAGACAGAATTCCAGTAAAAACGGGTCTGTTCTCAACTAATTGCTGTGTGTATAATCCTCTAAGTCCTAAGAATTGTATTTCTCGGTTACCTGTTACCGCACTTGTAAAACTAAGATCTACAGCATTGCTTGTTTGAAAACTTTCTGCAAGACTACAACAAGCTGCTTTTCTAAACTCTGATGAATTCAGTGTTTCAACATTGGCAGGATTTAATAATGAAAAATGGTTTGCACTTCTATTTTGTGAAATGGTGACTTCATTTAAAGTAATACCTTCAGTTAAAATCAGTTTAACGAAATTCTGACTTTTTGGTAAGATGAATGTATCTGTAACAATTCCAGGATAAAATAGCAAAAGAGTATCCTGATTAATAGCTCTATATAATACAAAAGAGCCATCTTCCTCAGTGGTTGTCCCATTATTTGTATTCAAAAAATAGATGGAGACTCCTTCTAAAGGATTATTTTTTTGGTTGTAAACAAAGCCTGATAATACTTGAGCATTGGTATTAATGTAGCAAGAAAAAATAATACCCAAAACAATTAAACGTAACATTTAAAAAAAATTTAATGTAAATTAAAAAAATAATACAGATTAAAATTCATTAAATGATCCTAACACAAAAATGAGGACATACGTATCCTTCGATCATAACCAGAAATACAAAGTTTTATAGGGTTTAAACTAATTAATGTATTTCTAATGTCAGCTTTGGTAGGTATAAAAAATGGAGTTTGTAAAGCAATGTTTGCAATATCTAATTTAGGAAGATCCTGTGAATTGGTATAACCAATTGCTTTTGAAGAACTAAATGTTATTTCTTGTTTACTGCAAGAGCCCTTTTTAATTTTGGAGTTTTTAAGGCAAGATATTCCAATTTGTTTTGAATTACCTTTTTTATACGTTTTAAAGCATTCGTCTTTTTTTGGCAAAAAAGAAACCGTTGTTTTCTTTAAACAGCAACAATATGAACTAAATAGATTAACACCGATCTGTGCAACTAGAAGTTGAAAGATGACCAGAAAGATGAACGGTTTAGATTGCATAATTAACAATACATATCAGGCGACCTCTTTAAAACGAAATTTAAAGTAAATTGTTCATTGTCATTAATTCTCTTTGTGTTAAACATTTCGCTATCTTTACTAGTATTAATTGGTTTATGAAAAACATTCAAGTTGTTGATATTGAGGCTATTGAAAAAATGATCTGTAATTGGAATCAAAATCATTCGAAGCAGTTTAGAAATGATGAAAGTATGATATCAAAGGATGTTCAAGAGAGTTTTCAACATTGGATTGGATTAGAACCGTTTGAATTCTTACAATATATTACCGCAGAAAAAATTATGGCTAATTTGGGCTTAATTAATCAAGGACTATTTGAAACTTCTAAAGAAAAATTTTCTCATGCCCCATTAAACGAAACTTATTTTAGCATTAAAAAAAATTCAAATCCAATAATTAATAATAAAGATATACAAATAGAACTATCATTTGAATATTTTGATAGTCCTTTTGGTTGGATGCTTATAGTTTCATCTCTTGAAGGTATTTGCTATTTGCATTTTGTCCGTTCTGAAAAAAAATCAATTGAACAATTGAAATGGCAATTTCCAATGGCTCAATTTAAGGAACAAACCAATGAATGGCATAAAGCGGTGCAACAATTTATTTCCTTAAATCAAACACCAGAGAATATTATCCCATTACACATTCACGGTACTTCCTTTCAATTTCAAGTGTGGAACCATTTACTTAAGATCCCTTTTGGGGCATTAAAGACCTATGGCATGATTGCAAACGAACTTAATAATCCCATGTCATCAAGAGCTGTTGGAAAGGCTGTTGGTACTAATCCCATTGCTTTGATTATTCCATGTCATAGGGTAGTTCCGGCTTCGGGTATTATTGGCCATTATTTGTGGGGCAAGGAAAAGAAGCAGGCGATTATTGGATGGGAAATGCACCATTCTCAGATGCTTTCATAATTGTTAATACTATTTATTTTGGTTGTTTAATAGTATCCTGTTTATAGCATAAAATGAATCCAATGAGCTTATTTGAAGCAGATCCTCAATTTAATTTATTGCCTCACGATGGACTGGTGCGTTATTTTGGTAAAATTATTGATCAACAGTTATCAGATAGCTTTTATTATTATCTTTTAAATAAGATAGAATGGAAGCAAGATGAAGCTATCATATTTGGCAAACACTTGTACACAAAAAGAAAAGCTGCCTGGTATGGTGACAAACCCTATGCTTATACGTATTCTAAAACTACCAAAGTTGCCTTGCCTTGGACTGCCGAATTACTTGAACTTAAACAGATGGCAGAAAAAATTACAGGAATTAACTCTAATTCATGTTTATTAAATCTATACCATAATGGAACTGAAGGTATGGCTTACCATAGTGATGACGAAGTTGCACTTGGACCAAGACCAGAAATTGCATCATTCAGCTTTGGTGCCGAACGTAAATTTCTGTTCAAGCATAAGCAAAATGGAAAACTTGTTTCAATGGTTTTAGAACATGGAAGTTTACTAACTATGGAAGGCGAAACTCAGAAATATTGGTTGCACAGATTACCACAGTCCAAGAAAATAACAACACCTAGAATCAATTTAACCTTTAGAAAAATTTTTGATTAACCGATCACTATTTTGAATTTTCAAAATATTATTTCGGTCAGGTAACCATTAGATAGGTTTTTTTTTGTCATCATTTTTGCAAAAAACAAACAGATAAAAATACCGCCAAAAACATTGAACTTTTAACTTATTCGACGGAATTTATCCGTCGAATAAAATGGTTAGCCCATACTGGGCTAAGACTTGAATAGTTACTTTCTGTTAAATATTTATTGCTTAATGAAGCTTTGGGTATGGACAATATCATTTATTTGAGCTTGAATGAGATATGTTCCGTTAGGTAAATTTTTAATATTGATAGAATTAGAAATGGTTTCATCCATTTTGGATTCTTTTAAAATGTTTCGAAGAACCTTGCCCTCCAAAGAAACGAGTTGCAATGATACTTCACTTTTTTTGTCTAATTCAATTTGGATATGGAGTATGTCATTTGTTGGATTAGGAAATAATGAAAATGAAATTTTATGTTCTGAACTTGTTAACTTAATATCTGATATAGTTTTTTGTATAGACCATGTCACTGTACTAAAATGTTTGGTAGCGTGTTTATCTATGTTCAAAAAGTTTGTTGTATCTTCACAAACTACACTTAATGAATGAAGACCAGGGGTAAGATTTTTTTGCTTGATTTGAATGGACTCTACATTGCTTTGTAGTGGAGCACCATCCAATTTCCAATCTAATTTAAGTGTGTTGGTATTAGGCTTCATTAATTTCACTAATTCGAAATGAAGTATTGAATCAGAACTATTGATTGTTAAATTTTCAGGCCTATAACTTACAATAGGATTAACCAGAGCATGTATCCGTTCTATCAATGCTTCTTTACAAACACTACAATAGGAATAACCTAAACTTTGCATTTTACAATTTGTGCTGGGCTTGTACCATTGAGCGGAATTGCCACCGCAACAATGTTGGTAAATTCCTATGCCATTAATGTTCATCCAATTTTTCCATTTAACTAATAAAGGATTGGTCTCTTTGGTCATATTTACACGTTCCCCTGCATACCCATCACCTGCGTAATATTCATCTGAAAGTGCAGCAAAGGAATGTCCAATTTCATGCGCATAAATTTCATTACTGGCTGTATTTAAAGTTGTAGTAGCATATGACCCACCACTACCACCATAATATGGCGTATTGGCTAGAATACAAACTTGATCATAGTTTGGAAAATTTTTTGCCAATGTCATAGCTATATTGGTGTAATTGGTTGGAACTACTAATCTATGGATGCTATTTGCATCAAAGGTGCAACCAAAAAAGGTGTTTGGGTTCGTAATAGGAACTGAATTTCCACAGTCAGGGGCTGTATTCGGATGCTTAGTACCGGACTCTTGGGAAATTACTTCTATGGCAAATACATTGAAGTAATTATTATAGTTGGACCATGGTGATTGGCTAAATAAATAATTGGATAATTTTTTTGCATCTAAAATAAAAGTATCGAGTTGTTTAGCGGTATAGCCATCACCTAAAATAACTATATTTATAAATTTAGAAATATCACCATTGTATTGTAAAGTATCGACTTTGAAAATTTGAGCATGGCTAGTTGAAAATATAGAATTAAGGACTATCGAAAGTAAAATAATTTTTTTCATAATGATAATTTAATCGTGGAGAGTAATTTTTTGGATGATTGATTATGGTACTCACTTATTTTCAAAGTAGCATTTTGCCCTATCCATTGTAATCTAATAAAAAATTCAGCTGTGTTTAATTCCAATTGTTTGGATTTGAATTGGTCATGCTCATCTACATATTCTATATTTTTATACAAGGGATGTTCTATGAATACAGACATGATAGAATGGTTCTGATCAATTAATTCAAATTGAAGTTTGGAATTCCAATTCGAAAATTCTTGAGTTTCTGGTTTAAATGAACCTTCTGTAATGATCTGATTCAGTAATTCAATCTTATTGGTATTACTCATTGAATCTTTGGATATTCTAAATGTAAGGAAACAAATGTTCGGGCTACTATTTTTAATTTTAATTTCCTTTTGATGGTTTAACTTATGCTGACAACAAACTGATGATAACAGTAGAAAAGTAAGTAAAACAAAACTTCTAGTTAACATAAAATGATATCATGCAATAGCGTCCAACATTGAACTAAATTTATGTAAATTTAATAGAAAAATTTCAGGTATGGAAGATTTGAATAATGTTTTTGATAAAATTTATTGTTTGAAATGCATATACTAACGACAAAGCTGAAAAAGACATCAACCAAAGTTTTGATTTATCGAGCTGTTTGTGGTGGAAGCAATCAACTGATTCAAATCATCCATGAAAGTGATTTAAATCAGGTCTTTGTTGTAGAAACATTCTACCTTAGCATAAAATTATGAATAACATGGATTACCAAGGAAAAAAAGTTATGGGAGTTTGGATTGACCACAAGCATGCCTATGTGATTGGAAATGCTGATAGTCAGCATGATGGAACCTATGATGTCTTACATAAAATAGAGGCCCCTCATATGACCGATCACAATAATAGTGAGAAAACACACCATACTAAGGAAACGATTCAACTGCATCATTTGTACAAAGATGTGTCAAAGCATCTCGAAACCGCTGATGCGATTTACATCATTGGGCCGGGTACGGCACAAGAAGAATTAAAGAACTATTTAAAGGAGAGCCAACATTTCAAAAATAAAGAAATTCAATTGGGGACAGCAGATCATTTAACAATGAACCAAATGGTGGCTCAAGTTCGTACTCATTTCTATCATAATTAAAAAGGATTAGTTAAAAAGATTTCTAATCTTTTACTAATTCTCTAGAGATAACCAGTTTTTGAATTTCAGAAGTACCTTCTCCGATGGTACACAATTTGGAGTCTCTGAAGAATTTTTCAACAGGGAAGTCCTTGGTGTATCCATATCCGCCAAACACTTGTATGGCATCAGTTGCGATTTGGACACAAATCTCAGAAGCATATAATTTGGCCATTGCAGATTCCTTCGACATTTTCTGATGGTTGTCCTTCATTTTACCTGCTTGACGCGTCAAAAGCTCTGCGGCTTCAATTTTAACGGCCATATCTGCTAGTTTAAAACCAATGCCTTGAAATTGAGCGATGGGTTGACCAAATTGTTGCCTTTCTTTAGAATACTTAACTGCCGCTTCATAGGAGCCTTTTGCAATTCCTAAAGCTAAAGCAGCGATACTAATTCTTCCACCATCTAAAATTTTCATAGCTTGAATAAAACCATCTCCGACATTACCCAGGACTTGTGATTTAGGAATTCTACATTGATCAAAAATCATTTCGGCTGTCTCTGAGGCTCTCATGCCCAATTTGTTTTCTTTCTTGCCTCCAGAAAACCCGGGTGTGCCACGTTCTACTATAAAGGCAGTCATTCCTCTACTGTCCAATAAATCACCCGTTCTAGCTATCACGACCGCAACATGACCGGAAATACCGTGTGTTATCCAGTTTTTTGTACCATTCAATATCCAGGAATCTCCATCCTCTTTAGCAACACACTGCATTCTAATGGCATCAGATCCCGTATTGGCTTCTGTAAGTCCCCAGGCTCCAATCCATTGTCCGGTAGCTAACAGTGGTAAATATTTTTGTTTCTGTTCTTCATTTCCAAAAGTCATAATATGACCTGTACACAGCGAATTATGTGCGGCAACTGATAATCCAATGGAACTACATACTTTTGTAATCTCTTCAATTACAGTTATATATTCTTGATAACCCAAACCCGATCCACCATATTTTTCAGGAACTAAAACGCCAAGAAAACCTTGTTTTCCTAAGTTGTGCATTAAATCCATTGGAAAATGCTGGGATTCATCCCATTCCATTACATGTGGTCTGATATTCGCTTCTGCAAATTGAGATGCACTTTGTCGGATTAGCTCTAGATTATCGGTCGAATGTATTGGCATTAGTATAGTTTGTGCAAATCTACAAAAACATTTTGTTTTCAAAAGCCTATACTAACAGTGCTCCAATACAAGACCAATCTACTCATTCCAATTTTCTACTTTTCGATTCGATTGACTGAGCCAGAGCCCATTTTGGAAGTAGTCAATTTAGGGTCACCTATATAGTCAACATCTCCACTTCCTAATAATTGAACGTTTAATAGCTCACTTACAGACAACCGAACATTACCTGATCCCATTAAGACAACGGTTGCATTCTTCGAAGAAGTATGTTCACAAGTTACGTCACCAGAGCCATTTAAATTGATATTCATGGATTCGCTACTACCTTCATTGATAATGTTTCCTGAGCCTAATAAATCAACATTAATATGGGATGAGTTAAATTTGGTAGAAAGATCACCTGAACCTGTTAATTTGATGGCAACATTTGATTCTGCAAATTCATTTTGCATAACTACATTTCCGCTACCTAAGTATTCTATGCTTCGTAATGACGGACAATGGATATTTATTTTAACTCCTGAACTATAGTCTATGTGAAAATTTTCATCTAATCCTATAATTAAAATAGAATCTTTTACTTCCATTTTTGTGATTTCAATCATTTGGGAGTCTCCTTCCATTGCAAGTTGATTGGCACCATTTGAAATTTGAATTTCATAATCTCCAATAACTTTTAAACCATGATACCCTGCAATTTCTATTGATTTATTAATATCAGGTGCATTATGGTGAATTTTAATTAACGGATTATTGTAAATCTGATTCTTACCATAAATCATAACGATAAGAATGGAAACTAAAATGGATGCTAATCCTACTAATAATATTTTATTACTAATTTTCATTTGAATTTTTTTAATGGATAATTGAATAGTTGATTATATTTTTAATTGGAAATGGACGTATACAATGCTTGCCATTCGGCTTCGGTAATACCTAACATCTTCATTTGGCGAATAGTTTCTGGTAATACTTCTCTTACAAATTCATTCTTTTTGATCTGTAATGTTTTTTCAAAAGATTGCTCGCAAAGAAAGAAACCAATGCCTCTTTTTTGGAATATAATTTCTTCATCTTGCAACCATTGATAGGTACGTTGAACTGTATTTGGATTGACTTGCACTGTGGTAGCCATTTCTCTAACAGAAGGAATTCGATCACCATCGACAACTCTTTTTTTGAGTATATCTTCAAGTAAGACTTCGGCAATCTGCATATATATGGGTTGATGTTTTCTAAAGTCCATTATAGTTCTTTTTCTTTTAATTTAAAATAAGAAACTGTTATAAAAAATGTATAAGTAATTAGATATACAATTGATTTTACATAAATCGAATTGACTGTCTTGAATAAATCAAAATCACCATCAATATTTCTACTGTTTAAACTCCAGCCATCAATGACATCATAAAAGACGATTTTCATTGCAAATAAAGTAAAGATGACGATTACAAAGAAAACAGCAACCAGACCTGCACCAGTTTTTAAAATTGAATTTTTTGGCATCCAAACGGATCCGGCGAAAAATATGGATTGTGCTAAAGATAAACTCAATATAAATTTTACTAAATCATTGATTGGAAAGTATGCATAAGTTAGATTTTTGGTACTTAATGCATTAATTACAAAAGTAAATGCATAGGAGTACAGTATATAGCATACAATAAAGAAAATTGGAATTAGGATTGAAACAATAGACCATTTCGAGAGAATTTTCTCTAATGTAGATGCAGGTAATGCTAAATATTGTTGTTTACTTGCCGGATTGATTAACTCAGAAAAGCTTATACTAGACCATATAATTCCCATAATGGCTACGGACATTACTAAAGAATCAATATTGATTGTATTATGCAAATTGGAGTTTGAAAACAATTGGACTAAGACACCGATACTCAAACCTCCAAATACACCTCCAATAGCATATAAAAAAGGTCTTTTGGCATGGTTGATTTCACGTTTTAATAAGATCATAAAACGTTTAGATGAAAAAATTATGGATTGATTAGACATGATTATTTTTTTTGATAATGGTAATAATTTATTTAGATAAACGACGCTTTAGAACTGTTTGAATTTCCTTTTTATTGATAAGTATAGCATTAAAAAGTATTTCAATATCAACATCGGATAATTCACCAGTTGTATTTTCTTTGATGGTTTGATAACCACCAGCTACACGTTCACAATAAATGAATCCTGTAGGTTCTGAAGATGTGTACTGCATTTCAAATACAAAAGCACTCGCAATTTCTTCAATGGAATATTGAAAGATCACTTGTCCATTTTCTACAATTATAATGGGATCAATAAGATTAACCATATCCCTTACCTGATGTGTTGATATAATGATCATCCGTTCATCTAGCATAGCTTCTGTCATGATTTTTCTAAATTGACTTTTGGATGGAATATCCAATCCATTAGTAGGTTCATCTAAAATCAAGATCTTAGAATTGGTTGCAACTGCAAAACACAAAAGCACTTTTTTCTTTTGACCGAATGAAAGTTTTTCCATGTTTAAACCACCTTCCAAACCAAAGTCGGTCAACATTTTAAAAAAACTGTTGTAATCAAATTTTGGATAAAAGGGGGCATAAGTGTACAAATAGGTGAGGATACTCATATTTGGAATATTGGGTTCCTCCTGGACAAAATAGATATCCGATAACATGTAAGGATGGCGATCTTCAGGATTATAACCCAACACATCGCAAGTACCCGATTTTGGATACACCAACCCATTAATTAGACGGAGTAGGGTAGTTTTACCAGCTCCATTTCGTCCTAATAAACCATAAATGTTACCCGGATGAAGTTCTAAATTTAGGTCTTCAAATAATGGTTTCTTTTTGTTGTAGTGAAAACTAACGTCTTGTAATTGTATCATTTTATATTGTTTTAGTGTATTACATAACTAATACAGTGCAAATGTAATACGCTGGTTTTGAATTATGCAAATTATTTTTAATAAAAGTTAAATATATTTATTTATATTATGTATAACAAATAGTAATACAATTACTTAATTGTAGAATTATTTTAAAAATAATTTAATTTTTTTGAGGATTTAGATGATTTCTATATGAAATAATGAAAATGAAATGTATTATTGGCTTCAATTTAAGCCCATTGTTGCAAAAACTCAGTAACCCGTTCATCAGTCCGAATGTCTTTCCAACTTAATTTTTGAGTGAGATAAATACCACCCAGTGTTTTGCAACGACTTAAAGCCACGTAAACCTGTCCATTTTCAAATGCTCCTTTGCCCAGATCTATTATAACGTGTTCGAATGTTTTGCCTTGGCTCTTATGAATGGTTACAGCCCATGCTAATTTAACCGGCAATTGGGAAAAAGATCCAATAACTTCAGTTTTGATCTCAGAGCCCTCCATAGTATAACGGATAATTTCCCAAATAACAGCCTGTATTTCTATTAATTTATCATGATTTTCAATGCGAACTAGTATGCTGTTTTCTTTTAATTCTTCAATAATACCTAAACTCCCATTTACAAAATTTTTTCCAGGATCGTTGCGCATAGTCATGATTTGTGCTCCTTGTTTGAGTAACAAATGTTGATCGAGTGGATATTGGCTAGGTTTGATCAATCCTTCAATTTTGGCAGTATAAATTTTAGAAGGGTGGTCTATTTCTTCTAATTTCTTCAGATTGATTTGCTGTGCAGCAGCATTAGTAGATGTAAGTGTAATGATTACATTGGATTGATCCGAAGGGATGGAGATACAGCGTTCATTGATTTCATCCAAGGTTTCATGATCTGCATCATTTAATCGTATTTCATTAAGTAGTTTAATAAATCGCTTGTCTTGTTGTCTGAAAATGTGACTGAGTTCTACCAATTGAAATGATTTTAATTCTTTCATGACATGGGCAGAAAAGAAATAGGGAGATTCATATTCTGTTTTAAAATAGCTTCTTTCTTCAGGACTACTGACTATGGGAGGTAGTTGATATAAATCGCCGATCCATAGCATGGGAATGCCACCAAATGGAATATTTTTTTTTGTAGACAAACGCAATATTTGATCTATATGATCCAACATGTCAGCTCTAACCATACTGATTTCGTCAATAATGATGCGATCGATTTTTTTCACCATAGACGAAGAAATAAGCTTATAGTCTTTGGCTTGGATCCATCCTGGTGGAAATCTAAAAAAGGAATGTATCGTCTGTCCCCGAACATTTATGGCAGCCACTCCTGTCGGAGCTAAAATGATTAAATTATTCTGATGGAGCCTTTTATAAATATTCAACAAGGTCGATTTGCCTGTGCCTGCTTTTCCAGTCAGAAACAAAACACCTTCATGGGAATGAATCTGATCCAGAACATCATGTTGTTCAGGATTCAGACTAAATACCAATTTATCCTCCAAACTATTTAGGTCATTATTTATGGGTATTGAGTCAGTTTGGTTCATACTAATTGCACAACTTGCTTATGATCTACAATAATAAGACTATTTAATTCATATTAAGTTCATCAAAAGTAAAAATGCATTTAATTACCACTGTAGTTCTTAATAAAATGACCCAAATTAATTCATCAAATAAATACATAAAGAGATTACAGGTTGTATCTTTAGACTATGAGAAAATTAATATTTACAACAACAATTGCATTAGTATTCATGAATGTTACTATGGCACAGATTACAGATTGGGAATCACGTGGTATAGGTGGTGGAGGCGCCTTGTACAATCCATCATTTAATCCAATTGACCCCAGTGAGATATTTACTGTGTGTGATTTGGGAGCTGTATTTAAAACAACTAACAATGGTAACCTTTGGACTAATATTCCTTTTACACAATTGATAGGGTGGCATGAAAGTCAAATGGTTTATTCCAATAATCAAACACGCTATATGATCAGTTCAGTTAATGAAGAGAATACAGCATTAAAAAGCTTAGATGGGGGAGTTAGTTGGAAACCATTGAACAATTATCCACAAGCTAATACAGCCGTTTATTATATTAATTGCGATTATAATAAACCAAACAGATTGGTTATTTCTCACTATGATGGGCTCTATTTTTCATCTAATGGGGGGATGAGCTATACTACGATTAAATCAGCCAATGATTTATTTATAGGTGGTAGTGTTTTCTTTGGAGATACGATTATTGTTGCAACAGTATCCGGTCTGCAGGTATCCCAAAATGGTGGAAATACTTGGAATGAAGTTTCATTAACTAGTTTGCCATCAGGAGAGCGAATCAAATCTTTTGCAGCTGCCAGGATCAATAATCAAATTCGTTGTGCCATATTAACTTTTAATCAAGGTGATATTTATCCAGGGTACACACCTTCCGATGGATATCAAGCTTATGCAAAAGGAATTTACACTTTGGAAGGCATTTCTGGAACTTGGAAAAATGTAACCAACAACATCATTTTATCATCTAATGATCCCATTTTTATAGGTATGGCTGAAAATGATCTTAATGTAATATATGCAGCCGGCGGAAGTGCATCAGGCGAACCAACTATCTTCAAAACCATTAATGCAGGTCAAACTTGGACAAATACATTTATGACACTTCAAAATAAAAACATCTCAACAGGTTGGTCTGGTGCTCAAGGTGACCGCGCTTGGACCTATGGTGAGGCTGCATGGGGATTCAGTGTTGCTAAATGGAATAGCAACATAGCTGCAATTACTGACTTAGGATACATTCATACCACACAGAATGGTGGGTTAACCTGGGAGGCTAAATATGTTAATCCCAATTCATTGAATCCAATAAATATCAACACACCTAAACTTAAAAACTATAAAGGATGCGGACTTGAAAATACAACCAGCTGGCAAATATTATGGGCGGATAGCAACACGATGCATGTTGGATTCTCTGATATTAACGGAATTTCGAGTAAAGACAAAGGTGAAACCTGGAGCATTATTAATGGCTTAAATTCCAATAGTGTATATCGTCTCGTTAAACATACCAATGGAATTATTTATGCTGCGACTAGTAGTATTCATGATATGTATCAGACCACAAGAATTCAAGACGGAACACTAGACAATGGGCGTGGAACTATTGCCATGAGCGTTGATAATGGCACATCATTTACCCTAATGCATGATTTTAATAATCCTGTGGTATGGATTGCTACAGATCCAACTGATGATAACAGAATGTATGCTTCAGTTATTGATGGTACAGTAGGGGGTATTTATACCACAACTAACTTAAAGGCAGGAACTTCAAGCACATGGACCAAACTACCAAGTCCTCCAAGAACTCAGGGTCATCCATTTAACATAGTCGTTTTAAAAAATGGAGATGTAGTGGTCACTTTTAGT
Source organism: Saprospiraceae bacterium (assembly GCA_044228225.1). Taxonomy (GTDB): domain Bacteria; phylum Bacteroidota; class Bacteroidia; order Chitinophagales; family Saprospiraceae; genus Vicinibacter. Next base: position 131,622 of record JBGAVH010000012.1, read on the forward strand.
GCTCATGCGAATTCAAATCGCAGTACATTTTATAATCGCAGTGGCGTGTTTTATAGCAAAGACAAGGGTCAAACATGGTTGGATAGAACGGATGTAAACATGCAATACTATACCAAAGACATCACCATTGATCCTTCTGATCCATCAGAAAGTACTTGGTATGCTACAGCATTTCAAGGATGGGCCAATACACCAAGGGGCACCAATGGGCTATATAAAACCAAAGATAAAGGCATCACATGGACTCATATTTTGAAGGATATGAATATTAATTCATGTACTATAAACCCTAAAAATACCAAAGAAATGTATGTCTGTACAGAATCCAATGGATTGTTGGTATCATCAGACCACACTGCTTCCACTCCAATATTTAATACGGTAAATTCCTACGTCTATCAGCATCCGGAGCGCATTTTTTTTAATCCATACAACAATGAAATTTGGGCTACTTCTTTTGGGAATGGGATAAGAAAAGGTATCGAAAAAATACAAACAGATGTAAACTCGTTTTCCACTTTTGAAAAGAAATACCTAATATTTCCTAATCCTGTCCAAGAGCAGTTAAACGTCATTAATTTAAACAAAGACAGCGATTATCAAATTATTGATATAATGGGTAAAAATAAGTACTCAGGAACAACCATAAACCATTCATTATCAATACCCATGCTTCCACCTGGCCTTTACTTTTTGCAAATAGACCATAAGATCTTACGTTTTGTTAAAAAATAATTTAAAAAGCTAAGATTAAATGAGCTAACAATCACTTAACTTGTCCCAAAATAAGGAATATGTCCAAGCATAATAAACCAAGTAAGTTTGCTGATAAACAACAAGAACGCAAATTTTTTATGATTCTAATAGGAGTAGCTGTTGTACTCATGGTATTGATGTATTTATTGTATAAAAGTTCGAATTAAGAATAGCACTTCTTGAAATTAAACTTAGATTTAAAATGTGCAAGTCCAACAGCATGGCTAGATGCTGTTATGGTTGATTTTAATGCTTTTTTACAGGATCATGCTGATTGTGAACGAAAAGCCTCGGCAATGGCTATGAGCCTCGTTGCTAAATATCCGGATCGATTGGAAATTTTACCTGACCTGATTGATACCGCAATTGAAGAGTTGGAACATTTTAAATTGGTCTATGAGCTTATGCAATCCAGATCCATAGGACTTCAACATCAAATCAAAGAGGATCCCTATATCAAAGCTTTAATTCAAAAGTTACACAGTGGTCGTGAAGAAAGATTCTTGGATCATTTGCTCATTGGTTCTGTTTTTGAAACACGGGGTGCTGAAAGATTCAGACTTATTGAAGAACATCTCACGGATCCGGATTATAAAAAATTCTACAAGATGCTTTGGGTATCTGAAGCCAAACACGGCCATCTTTATGTAAAAATGGCTTTGAATTATTTTCCGGAGCCTCAGGTTTACAAACGATTGGAATGGTGGATGGAACAAGAGGCTGAGGTTGTAAAAAATTTAGAAATTAGAGCGGCATTACATTAACTTATTCCAAGTAGAAGATTCACTTCATAAGATCTCAGATTATTCTATTGCTTAGGAAGATATTCTTGTCATTACATCCAAATCAAATTTGTATAACAAAATATTCATCCCTGCTTGAATGACGCAATTGGGCAGGAATTTTCCCATAGTCGTCTTTTGTTTGGGCAGGTGTCCTTGTCATAATTACGAGACAATCTGAGCAACAAAGTATAAATTGTTGCTCGTAGAACGAGATAAGCAGTCCTACGGACACAACAGCTTGCCTCGGTTATTTGACGAGGAATACTTATCTGTTATATCCAGTGGTTCTTTTTATTCTGGATACATCAGCTTGTGTTTGATGATTCATTTGTTATTTAGAAATCAAACAATTCACCCAACAATCCTTTCTTTTTCTTATACCGATAGTCACTGTCACTTGAATAGGTTTGTCTTTCAGTATAACTATTGGTTTGAATATTTTTGACATTTTGTAAAGAACGTTCAATGATTTTATCAAGTTCTCCTCTGTCAAGCCAAACTCCACGACAATCCGGGCAATAATCAATTTCAATACCACTTCGGTCTGTCATTACTAAACTAATATTACAATTTGGACATTTCATAAGATACAATTTATTTTAGTTAGTAAATTTTTCACTCAGCTTACTACCTTTCTTAAAGATAGAATCAAGTTGAGAAGAAGATTTATTTATTAAGGTATCAAGTTTTTTAACTTTTTCACTTTCCTTATCAATCAATGAGTCAAGAGTTATTACTTTATCAACTTCTTTACGTAGCACAGAATCTAAAGACTCAGTCATGTTTTTTAATTCATTGAGTTTGTTTTCAACTTCGTTGCTTATGTTTCCACAAGAAGAAAATAGGAGCATTGCTAACATTGTAAAAAAAATATTTTTGTGTAAATACTTCATATTGGGAATATAAATAATTTAAAATTCATTTTACTTCAATGTTGATATAATAATTGTCATTCATTACCAAAATTTATTTGTCACAGGTTTCTGCCATTGGTTATAAAAAAAAGAAAGTTAAAGAAGCACAACAGTTAGTTTGCCTAGATTGTTTATTAGAAGTACAACTGTATTTTTACTTCTCAAAGCCCTTCTTTTTATAATTTCTTTTAATCTTTGTATTATCGGCTGTCTTTCTGCTTGTTCGAAGGTGTTCCGCCATTATGAACTTTTAACATTAATGATGCAATTATGCTGATAATTAAAATAACTACAATCACAAGCAAAGCAATTAGAATTGGGATTTTATAGAAATCAACTATTAACATCTTCAACCCTACAAACATTAGAATCAACGCTAGCCCTTTGGATAAATACCTAAACTTATCCATCATTCCAGCAAGGGCAAAATACAATGAGCGTAAACCCAGTATAGCAAACACATTTGAAGTATAAACAATAAACTGGTCTTGTGTAATAGCTAATATTGCAGGAATGCTATCTACTGCAAAAATTAAATCGGTAGTTTCAACTAATATCAATACTAAAAATAATGGTGTAGCAAATCGTTTTCCGCTTTGTTTTACAAAAAAATTACCGTCATGTAATTCATTGGTAACCGGCATTATTCTTCTAAAGAGTTTTATTATGGGACTTTTTTCGGGATCAAATTCTCTCTCAATTTGCACCAGCATTTTGTATCCTGTATAAATAAGTAAGGCTCCAAAAAAATAAATCATCCAATGGAACTTTTCCAACAATGCTACTCCCGCAAAAATAAAGAAAGCTCTCATTATCAGAGCCCCAATGATCCCCCAAAACAAAATTTTATGTTGATGAATTGAAGGGATTTTGAAATAAGTAAATATTAAAACAAATACAAAAATATTGTCTACGCTCAATGACTTTTCAATCACATATCCGGTGAAAAATTCCAGCGCCTTCGCCTGACCTTGCCAATAATAAATAAGGGTATTGAAGCACATTGCCAGTGCAATCCAAACACCTGACCAAGTCATAGCCTCTTTGATACTTATTACATGCTCTTTACGGTTAAAGACACCCAAATCCAATGCAAGCATCAGCAGTACAAAAACATTGAAGCCTATCCAGAAACTCAAATCTATTTGCATATTCTATTTCGATTAATTTCTACAATATTTTTATTTGCTGCTTGATTTGTTAATAAGATAATATCCTATTCCTAAAGCAGCTATTAAAATTCCTAATCCAATAGTATCCATTCCTGCTGTCTGAGCATAATCCATAGTAATCAGCTTTCGACTTATAGCAGTTAAGGCAATAAGCAAAATCATTTCTCCTCTGATCAATTTTTCTTCAAAATACATTTTAATAGTCTGCAAAAGTTCAAGACCAATAAAAATGTTAAATATGGTTTTTACTATTTGGTCAGTTTCTGTGTCGTGAATTAATAATTCATTAAAAGAAGTGGTTGTACTGAAAGAAGTATAAATGATGAAAATAATTTCCACAGCTTCACTCACCACAAACAAAGCAATAATACCAGCACAAAAAATAAAAGCTACATTTTCAAAATATTTTATCAAATTCATTAGGTAATAATTTTTAAAAGGGTTTATTAAAGTTTTTGTCCATTGTTTTTACCCCTGATGTGCATTACTAAGCTGTTTAAGGTTTTGACTAACTTCAATTGCCAAGCCTTAAAATCAATTTGCTGCATATTCAAGATCATCCTATTTTAGATCAAATTTATTATAGATTTTCGAATTCGTCGTACTTATTCCAATTTTTTTTTGATCAAGAATGAGATACTCTATAAATGGGTCAAATCATATTTTTTTAATGATATTCTCGTCGAACCAAGACAAGTCGATCCAAATAATTACAGTTAGATTTCTAGCCGTTGGTTTTAACAAAGCAAGTTGCATACTTGTCTGCCATTTGGTAGATCCAAACTTGTCCTGATTCCGGAAAAACTTGTATGGTATATCAGTAAAACTATTTTGTTAATATTTTATCAGAGTTCATAATTGTCGTTTCTTTTGCTTGGGGTGGACATTGTAGATTCAGCTAAATGTTATTTGCTGGCGGTTTCTCAGTCCGTTTTGTTATTTATAAATGGTAGTTTTATTAAGTCAAAAAATGAAAATTAATTGATTTCATTCGAAACTTTTACAAGACCAATATATCCAAACTTATTTTAATTAAGGGAAAGTTTTACTATATTTCTTTTTGAATATGTGAATTGAATTCATTTTGATTTTTGTTAGCACACAAATTATTTGTATCAAAATTACAATGGAATTTTCATTCACCATTGAAGTTGAAAATCTGATTTTTACAATGAACTTTCCAAAAATCAAACCAATAATCGCCCTGTAATTAAATGAGTAATGTTCTTTATCCTTTATTAGTCATTTAATTATATCTTCGAAATTTCACATCTCCCATTATTGCAAAAACATTTTTTTGTAACAATTTTTAGATATTTTTCTTGCTACTTCTACAATATAAAAGCTTAATGACATCATTTCTCAGGGAATTTGGGAACCCATTTCAAGTCCAAATTCTTCAATTTATATTATCCTTGTTATTATCTTTGAATCTAATAAATTGATCAAATTTTATACTGAATGAATAAATGCTCACATATGAAGCAAATAGTTTGTACGTTGATAATTACCCTAATTTTTGTTGCGGACTCTATAGCACAAATCGTCGACGGTGGAAATGGCCATGCCATAGTTTTAGATTCGATTGGTCAAGTTTGGACCATAGGTAGAAATGATTATGGTCAATTAGGGGATGGTTCATTAATCAATTCTAATATCCCACTAAAAGTAAAAAATCTTAAATCTATTCAAGCCATTTCAAGAGGTTACGATCACAGTATTGCATTGGATTCATCAGGGCACCTTTACTTATGGGGAAGAAATAATTATGGTCAGTTAGGATGCTCTGATGTTTATGATCATTCAACACCTCAGGAGTTACAAAATCATGATCATTTTATCGCAATAGAAGGAGGACATTGGCATACATTAGGATTAAAAGACGATGGCCTTGTATGGGCTTGGGGACATAACTATTTTGGTGAGTTAGGCAATGGCAGCAGAGAACATAGCCAGTGGCCTGTTAACGTACTCCAAATAAAGGATTTTAAAATATCTCCTTTGAATCATGTAAAAAAAATTGCAACCGTAGGTTATCATGGTTTAGCTCTAAAGAAGGATGGTAGTGTTTGGTCATGGGGCCCCAATGATTTTAATGAATTGGGACACCATTGCAAAGGAATTCAAACCTATGCCAATAAAATCGAATCTTTACCAACAATTGTTGACATTGCTGTCGGATGGCATCATTCTGTTGCTTTAGATAATTCAGGTAACATATGGGTTTGGGGTTCGGATCCAGCATTTCAATTTAAAGAAGAAACCAAAAAAATGTATGATCATCCGGTACCATTTACTGGACTTCCTAAAATGAAAAAAATTGCTTGTGGAAGTTGGCATTCCTTAGCCATTGATGAGCATGATCATCTATGGACTTGGGGCAAAAATCATTTTGGCATGTTAGGCACTGGAGATACCATCAGTTCATCTACTCCAGTTTTGGTTCCGGGACTAAAAGATATTGTTGAAATTGGAGGCGGTTGTTTTCAATCCATAGCTATCGATAAGGCCAAACAAATATTTACCTTTGGAGATAATCCATCAGGACAGTTGGGAAATGGAACCAATCGTAGATGTTTGAGTCCAATCTCTTTAGACATTATTGATGCATCACCGATCCAACATTTGACTTCAGCAACAATTAATGAGTCTAAATATCAATTGAAAAAGATTCAGCAATCATTCCAAAACTCAGCTTTATTTTTTCTGCTAATAGCCAGTCTTATTTTAAATTTCTATTTTATTTTTAAAACTTGGAAAATACAAATTAGTTTAAGTCGACGTTAATGTAGCGTACAATTATGCTTCTAGAGCAATGCATACATTTCAATAGCAATATCAATATCAGAATTCCTTACTTAATGAAAGCTAAAAAATAGATATTAAAGTCATTTTTGCTTTTTGACATTGGGCTAAAATTGCTGTTATTTCAGATTATGCACAAAACATTAAAAGTTTGCCTTGTGATAAAATGGATCTTACCGACTATTCTTGATCGAAGAATCTAGAATACATTTGTTTATAACGAAGCAAGCTGCCCATCCTAACTTATCCAAATGCATTTAAATAGTCAAGCATTAGAAAGCCTTTTTGAATACAAACAGTGACATACTGCAAATGATAAAGCTTTATTTCTTAATCCATTCAAATTTGAATTAAAGAACTTAATAAATTCAAAACCAAAACAAATTACTATCTATGAAATATCAATCCAAAATTCTACATAACAAAAATATCCAAAGTTATATGAATTTGAAACTTTATCAGGATTGACACATAATTTGCTCTTCTTGTTTCGATCTCAAGTTAGCCTGTGTTTTTATTTTAAATGTCTCCTTAAGTCTCTAGCGCTATGATGTATCATCAAAATATGAACTTCCTTTTCGCTAACTATCCTGTATAAAATTCTATAATTTCCTTCTTGCAATTCTCTTATTCTAGGGTTACCTAATTCTTCAACAATTTTACCTAGCAATATTTGCTTTTTTAGAACTTGTGTACGCCTTTGAATTCTTTCAATTTGTAAATTAGCGTATCGTTTAGAGTCATTATTGATATAATTATAAATGTCCTTAAGATCATCTTTAGCTAATCTTAACCATTTTATTCGGACCATTTTGAGATGATAGTTTTAAGTTCTTCTTCGCTTATGGTTTCTTCTTTTTCCGACTCCAATATTCTATTTTCGAGCTTCTCTATAAAAATTAACCTATCAATTAGTTCGTCTATTGAAATATTTTCTGGAAAGGATTCTATCTGTGCTAACAATTTTTCCTTAGTAATCATAAAAATACTTTTATCTTGCGAAGATACAACTTTTATTAAATGGGAGTTAATTAGTATTTAACGTAATGTATTAATAGCTGTAATCTTGTTTAGTTAAAATGATTTCCATATTTAAATTCAATAAAATCATCAATTAAACATCTACTAAAAATAATGGTCACCTTCTAAAAACAGATTATTTATTATAGTTAATCCAAGTTTTCAAAATACTCATAATATATTAGTAAGCCATAGCCCAAAGTCACTATAAATGTACTAAATAGTAAAATTTAGATAATATTTACTCCTCTTTAGGCTTAATAACATTGACTGCTTTTTCTCTTATCAATTGATTCAACAACATGAGTTCATTAGTCTTAATGGCTTCGAACTTTTGAATCTGAACATCGACTAATGCACTCGCTTCAATTCTGTATGCTTCTGCCTGATCTGTAGGCGGATATGATCCACTATCATATAAAGCAATTAAATGGGCTAATTTATTGGTCAATTTTATGGGATAATTGATCGGATCCTGACCACTCTTATTTTTTGTTTGGTAGAGTTCATTTTCGATTTTAGTCAATTGAATATTGATGGAATCTTTTAATTTAAATAATGTATCAGTAGCGGTTGTTTTTTCAACTCTGGATAATACATCATTCATTTGAGATCTGACATCTCGAATTTGGTAAATCGCCTTATGGGCATCATTGATTTTATCACGGACATTTTTTATAAAATCAAATTGTTTTTTTACATCAGCATCGGTAACTGGATATGACAAGTCGCGCTTAATTTCACAGACTGTTGAATCAAACAATTGCTTGGATTTAAAAATGATTTTGTATTGTCCTGGGGCTGCTTTGGGGCCACTTAATGAAGACCACCAGAGTATCATATTGTCCAAAGATTTTGCAGCAGGATATCTATAATTTAATAAGACCAAATTACTTCCTGAAGTCAATTCTATAGAAGTAGATTTTTCATCAGGATAATTGGAAAAACGATTTACTGTATCTCGATTCTGATCTAATAGAAATATTTGTATCGTATCGTTTTCCATTATTGAATCTAAAAAGCAATACAACATAATTTCTGTTGGATGATTGATGCCTGAATTAGAAATTTTTTTATTCATACTTCCTTCAATACGATAGGTTGGTTTAGGAGGTAGAATAAAATTCTTCTTGACATTGACTTCCGGTAATCCATGACGCAGAGGTGTCAAATCATCCAGGGTCCAAATACTTCGTCCTTGCGTTGCAGCAATTAAGATGTCATCCTTAATACATAAATCTGTAATTGGAACTATCGGTAAATTCAATTGAAACGGAACCCAATTTTTTCCATCACTCCAAGATACATATAATGCACGTTCAGTGCCACAATAGAGCAGACCTTTTTTCTTTGGATCGGCCCGTAATACTCTGGTGAAATGTTCATCGGCAATTCCATTAGTAATTTTAGTCCACGTTTTACCATAGTCTTCAGTTTTAAATAAATAAGGTTTGTAGTCTCCGGATTTATAGCTCGTTGCTGCTAGATAACATCCTCCATCAATGAATGGATCGGGTTCGATGGAATTAATCATAGCCCAATTAGGTAAGCTTGGGGGAGTAACTTGATTCCATGTTTTGCCTCCATTTTTACTGACATGAACAAGTCCGTCATCAGATCCAACCCAAAGTAAATCCTTAACTCTTGGCGATTCTGCTGCTGCAAAAATGGTGCAATAATATTCTACCGATGTATTGTCTTTTGTGATGGGACCTCCTGAAGCCATCATTTTACTGGAATCATTTTTAGTTAAATCAGGACTAATCACTTCCCAAGATTGACCTTCATTGTTACTAACATGTAAATGATTCGAAGCACAATACAATTTTTTAGGATCGTGAGGGGAGAAGAATATAGGGAAATTCCATTGAAATCTGAATTTCTGATCAATGGCTCCATAACCTATTGGATTATCAGGCCAGACATTAATATTTCGCTCCAAATCTCTTCTGTGATCGTATCTGGTTAACAAGCCACCATAACTTCCACCATAAACGATATCCGGGTCATTGGGATCTACTGCCATATGTCCGGATTCACCTCCGGCAGTACTTTCCCAATCTCTTGAGCTGATTTGATTTCCTTGCGTCCGATGTCGAATTCGAATGGTGCTATTATCTTGTTGCGCCGCATATATTCTAAAAGGAAAAGCATTATCTGTTGTAACTCTATAAAATTGTGCAGTTGGCTGATTATTTAATGAAGACCAAGTGGAGCCTCCATTTTCAGAAATTTGTGCTCCGCCATCATTTCCAATGATCATGCGTGAAGAATTATCGGAATCAATCCATAAATCATGATTGTCTGCGTGATGGTTTGAAATGGTCTTAAAATTAGCACCACCATCGCTGGATTTATGAAATGAAACATTTAAAACATAGACAACATCTTCATTTTTTGGATCTGCATAAATACGGCTAAAATACCAGGCACGTTGACGAAGATCACGGCTCTCATTCATTTTTTTCCAGCTTAGACCACTATCATCTGAGCGAAATAAACCACCAGATTCATTTTCAATCATCGCATACAACCGATCACTTTTGCTTGGACAAACTGCTATGCACGATATACCCCATATCCCTTTAGGTAGTCCTTTGTTTTTTCTTAAATCGACCCAGCTGTCCCCACCGTCCATACTTTTCCAAATCGTAGAATGCCTGCCACCACTAGAAAGAGAGTAGGGTGTACGTTGGATATTCCAGGACGTAGCATAAAGAATTTTAGGATTAACTGGATCCATTACTAAATCTACACATCCAGCACTGTCAGAAGGGTAGAGTATTCGTTTCCAGTTACTACCACCATCTATGGACTTATATATTCCCCTTTCCGTATTAGGCTTAAACAAATCTCCAATTGCCGCCAAATAGACGACATCTGGATTTTTAGGATGAATTCTAATTCTAGAAATATGTCGCGTGTTTTTTAAACCTTTGTACTGCCATGTTTTTCCTGCATCTTCACTTTTCCAAACACCATCGCCAGGTGATACATTCCCTCGCAAGGTTTCTTCCCCTGTGCCGACATAAATAATATTTGGATCAGAATTCGCTACTGATACTACTCCAATGGATCCTCCAAAATATCCATCAGAGATATTAAGCCAATTTGCTCCTTTGTCATTGGTTTTCCATACGCCACCGCCGGTAGATCCAAAGTAATAAACATTTGAATTACCAATTATACCTGTAGTAGCACAAGATCTCCCTCCTCTAAATGGTCCAATTAATCTCCATTCCAATGCTTTGAAATAGGTTTCTATGGATGATTTTTGAATCTCATTCTGCTGAGAATAGGTTGAATGACAGGTTAAATAAAAAAATAGAATCGTAAACTTTTTCATAAAACAATTTAATGCGTAAAATATAATACTAACCAACCTCCCAGATATCCCAACAAAGCGATCCAACTTATCTTTTTCAAATACCAAATGAAATTTATTTTTTCCATACCCATAGCAGCTACCCCGGCGGCTGAACCAATAACAAGTATGCTACCACCTGTACCGGCAGCGAATGCGATTTCATGCCAGAACGCATGATCTATTTCAAAAGAATACATCCCCAAACTAGCAGCAACTAAAGGCACATTATCTACAATTGCAGAAAGTATACCCAATATAAAAGCAACAATGGTTGTATTCCCAAACCACTGATCTAAATATAGAGCCATATGACTCAAGTGACCTAAAACTTCGAGTGCTGAAACGGCCGCAAGTATTCCAAAAAAGAATAAAATGCTCGGCATTTCAATTCTGGACAATGCATTTTTAATAGATAATTTTTTACCTAATTCTTCAGGAGGATAGGTGCGATAATTAATTAAATCTGAAACCAACCAAATGACAGCCAAAGAAAACATCATCCCTAAGTAAGGTGGCAAATGAGTTATCTGTTTAAATATGGGTACAAATATTAATCCTCCAATTCCAAAACATAAAATGATCCTGCTGGATGGTAAATGTGGATGATCGATAGGGTTAGTTGCAATCTTTACTTTTCCATTAAATACAGGCAAGAAATACGCTATTGCTAATGGAATTAAAATACATACCAATGACGGAACAATTAAGTATTCTATTAACAATAAAGTACTCACTTTTTTATCTATCCACAACATGGTTGTAGTAACATCTCCAATAGGGGACCATGCTCCCCCAGCATTTGCGGCTATGATAACAAATGATGCATAATACAATCGATCTTCTTGTGAAGCAACCAACTTGCGTATTATAGTTATCATTACAATAGTTGTTGTCAAATTATCTAAAATGGCGGATAAGAAAAAAGCAAAAAGAGAAATAATGACTAACAAGGAATATTTCGAAGTAGCTTTTATAAGATCCGAAAGAATTTTAAATCCATGGTGTAAATCAATGAGCTCAACAATAGTCATAGCTCCAATTAAAAACAACAATATTTCAGCTATTTTACTTAAACTATGAGAGAGCCCATTTTCCAATGAAGTGCCACCTTCAAGGGGAAGATCTGAAATGGCAATTATACTCCAACAAACGACACCGGCCATAAGGGCAGGAACAGATTTATCTAATTTTAATGGATGTTCGAATACAATTAAAATATAAGCAACTATAAAACAAATAATTACAGCTATTGACATGAGCAAAATTTAAGCCCGTAAAGTAGGAATAAAAAAGGAAGTTTTAAAATGGATTAATGACCTAATCAAATGGTAAGTATTAACATCAATTAGAATTTGAAAAATGTTAAAGCATGATCTTTTTAAGTTAATTTTGCACCTAGAAATGAAAAATATTAAAATTGGACCCCTGGTTTTGCCTGAATTCCCTATACTCTTGGCACCAATGGAAGATGTCAGTGACCCGCCTTTTAGAGCTTTATGTAAGAAGCAAGGCTGTGATTTGCTCTATACAGAGTTCATTTCTGTAGAAGGATTGATTCGGGATGCTGAAAAAAGTCTTCAAAAACTTGATATCTATGATGAAGAAAGGCCAATAGGTGTACAAATCTTCGGTGCAGAATTGGATTCGATGATGAAGGCCGCTGAAATCGTAGAGAAGGCAAATCCAGAAATATTGGACATCAATTATGGATGTCCAGTACAGAAAGTGGTTTGCAAATTAGCCGGTGCCGGGATTTTGAAAGATATTCCAAAAATGGTGAAATTGACCGAAGCCGTTGTAAAATCTACCCATTTACCAGTGACTGTTAAAACTAGACTGGGCTGGGATGAAAACAGCATATTTATTGAGGATGTAGCAGAGAGATTACAAGATATCGGAATAAAGGCTCTAACCATTCATGCCCGAACCAGAGCCCAAATGTACAAAGGTCACTCTGATTGGTCATGGATTTCAAAAGTCAAGAACAATCCCAGAATCCATATTCCTATTTTTGGAAATGGCGACATAGATTCTCCACAAAAAGCTCTTGAATTCAAAAACAGGTATGATGTAGATGGTATTATGATTGGACGAGCCAGTATAGGCTATCCATGGATTTTCAGAGAAATTAAACATTACTTCTCAACTGGCGAATTATTACCGCCACCTACTATCCAGGAAAGAATGGAAGCAACGCGTCAGCATTTAAAACAATCTATAGTTTGGAAAGGGGAAAAATTAGGTGTCCTCGAAATGCGCAGACACTATACCAATTACTTCAAAGCGCTACCAGGAATCAAAGAACACAGAGCAAAATTAGTAACTGAATCAAATCCTGAAGTCTTATTTGAATTGTTAGATATCATGGAAGAAGAATACACGAACATGACAATCCCAATTTTGGCATGAATCCACATGCACTGATTTTTGATCTTAATCCTTCAGAAAGGAAAATTTTCGAAATTGTATCTGATGCCGGAGATCGATTAGGAATACCTGTATATGCAATTGGCGGATTTGTTAGAGATCGTATAATTGGTCGGCCTAGTAAAGATATTGACATAGTTTGTCAGGGCGATGGAATCCTTTTGGCTCAGGAAGTAGCCGGTCAATTCAGACCTGTAGCTCGGGTTAATTTTTTTGAAAGATTTGGAACCGCAATGATCAAATATGAAGATATAGAGTTGGAATTTGTAGGCGCTCGTAAGGAATCCTATTCCCATGATTCAAGAAAACCGCTGGTCTCACCTGGAACACTTCAGGATGACCAACTTCGTAGAGATTTTACTATAAATGCCATTTCCATAAGTCTTAATAAATCAAATTATGGCGAAATCATAGATCCCTTTCAAGGCTTGGATGATTTGGAGAAAAAAATATTAAGAACGCCTACTGATCCTGATATGACCTTCTCTGATGATCCATTAAGAATGTTGCGGGCCATTCGTTTTGCTTCACAACTACTTTATGAAATTGATGATCGAACATGGCAGGGTATCATTGATAATAAGGATCGTATCCGAATTGTATCTCAGGAACGAATAACGAATGAATTTGAAAAAATCATATTAAGTCCAATTCCATCCATTGGGTTTGATTTATTGTTTAAATCAGGATTATTGGATATCATATTTCCTGAATTCACGCTGCTTCATGGAGTTGCATATCAGGATGGTAAAGGCCATAAAGATAATTTTTATCATACCTTACAAGTCTTAGACAATTTAAGTGAGAAAACCGCTAATTTATGGTTGAGATGGTCTGCCATTTTACATGATATTGCTAAACCACAAACGAAGCGATTTGACCCGGAAATAGGATGGACCTTTCATGGCCATGAAGCACTTGGAGCTATAATGGTACCAAGAATTTTTAAGAAAATGCGATTACCACTGGATCATAAAATGAAATATGTACAGAAGTTGGTCAGATTGCATTTAAGACCTATTGCTTTGACCCAAGAAGAGATTACGGATTCTGCATTAAGGCGATTGCTATTTGATGCAGGTGAAGATATAGATGATTTGTTGATGTTGTGTGAGGCTGATATTACTTCTAAGAATCCAGAAAAAGTTAAAAAGTTTAGAAATAATTATAGTAAGGTTAGAGAAAAACTAGCTGAGGTAGAAGAAAATGATCGCATTAGAAATTGGCAGCCCCCGATTACAGGAGAGATGATTATGACCCTTTTCAAGCTCAAACCCGGAAGGGAGGTAGGGATCCTAAAAAATACCATAAGAGAAGCCATTTTGGATGGTCTCATTCCAAATGATTATGATGCTGCATTAAATTTGCTTAAAGAAAAAGCCAATGAACTTGGTATCGTTCAAGTTCAATCTTAACAAGATTTAAAAATTAATTTTTTAAGCGCTTTGTTCTGGCCCTTCGTTTTTTTGCTCTGGAGCTTTGGCCTCGTCACCATCTATTACATCTTGAACTTTATCCACAGTAGAAGCATATACTTCCTGGGCTTTATCAGCAACTTGTTCCATTTTTTCTTCTGCTTTAGCTGCTAAATCTGCAGTTTTTTCTGCAACGGTATGTCCTAAGTCTTTAGCTGCTTCCCAGCCTTCTTTAGCCATGTTTGTAGCAGAATGGTATGCCTCTGATTCTTTAACTTTTACTAGCGTTTCTTGTGCAGTTTCTTTAACTTCTTCAACGGCTTCCTCAGTCCATGCTTTTGCTTTCACTAATCCTTCAGCAGCTTTTTCACGCAACTCCGTTGTACTTTCTTTGATTTCCTCTTTAGCTTTTGTTGCTAATTCTTCTGCTTTATCCATTGCATTTTCAGTAGCATGTTTTGCAACTCCAAAAATGCTGGTAAACAACCTTCTTAAACTACCCATAATAAAAATTTATTTAATGTTAAATGATTTAATGCTTGACCCTTTTGTAACATTATTCCTCAGTTGGGAGTTCCAAAGGAGTAATGGTTTTTGAAGATTGATTTGGAAGGTTTTCTGTTGGCTTCGTTAATGATTCTTGTTTTTTCAACCACGCTTCTGCTTTGTCAAAAAGTTCACCATGCTGTTCGCTTAGAGGCTTTCCAAAATCTACAGCTTGATCTGCTATACCATCTTGATTTTGATCTATTTTTTTTTCTTCTTGTTCGAGTATTTTAGCTTTTTCAACAGTAGTATTAACATAGTTCTCTATCCGTTCAAGTGTTTCACTAGCTTTTTCCTTAATTTGATCCCTAAATTCTTGGGTGTTTTCATCCAAAATATGAACTTTCTCTTTGACCGCATCCCAAATTGCGGTTCCTTGTTCAACTATTTCTTCGGAAGTTCCTTGAACAAAATCTTTCACCTTCTCTATAGTCTCATTAGGTCTAAATGAAGGTTCTTTATCATTAATACTTGTTTGATTTGTAGCATTATCATTTAATGAATTTGAAGGTTTATTATTGAATATCAACGATTTAGGCTCAGATTCTTGCATTTCAAAGGAATCTTTAGATTTAAATAAGGACTTGAGTTTATCCAAAAAATTTGACATCCGACAATTATTTACACAAAGATAGCTTAAGATAAATAAATAGCGCTTAGCATATAGAAGAATATATTAAATTCATAATACGACGGAGTATGTAGAGCTTATAAATTGGGATAGAGCGATTAATATATAAAGTAACATCTTCATTGTGACTATATTTGCTCCAAATTAAAAACATATAGTAGTGGTGGAATTTAATAACAGACATTCTTTTTTTAAAGATCAAAACGATCATGCATTTACCGCTTTGGAGAAGGCGCACTTTATATCATTTGCACCCTATGCATTTCAGGCATCCGTTTTATTGAGGGATTTTGATATTCTTAAAAAATTATACAAAAGCGATAAGGGATTAATTTTTGCTGAGTTAATGAAAGATCTCAATATTAGTCACTACGGATTGCGTGTTTTAGTGGAAGCCGGGATAGGAATTGGTTTAATTCAAATTACTGATGATGTCTATACCATTACAAAAACGGGTGTCATGTTTATCAATGATCCAATGGTACGAGTAAATACCAATTTCATGAGGGATATTTGTTACGAGGGATCATCAAAGTTGAAAGAAAGTATATTAAATGGCAAACCGGAAGGCTTGCCATATCTAGGAGAATGGAACACCATTTACGAAGGATTATCAAAATTGAATCCGCAACAAAAAACCAGTTGGTTTGAATTCGACAACTATTATTCGGATCTGGTTTTTCCGATTATCATGCCGTATCTATTTTCTTACCAACCCAAACATATACTAGATATTGGATGCAATACGGGTAAATTTTCAATAGAATGCCTGAAGTATAATGCTGAGGTAAATATGCATTTAATAGATTTGCCTGGACAAATTAAAATTGTAAAAAAAATATTAGAAGATCAGAACATATCAACAAGATATGAATTAATTGAACACAACATCTTAGATAAATCAATTGAGATTCCTGGAAAATATGATATCATTTGGATGAGCCAATTTCTTGATTGCTTTTCGGATGATGAAATCATTGGCATACTTAAAAAATGTAAACTAGCACTAAACCCTAATGGAAAAATTATTATCAATGAAACATTTTGGGATCAACAAAAATTTCATGCTGCCATGTATTCTTTACAAATGACTTCATTGTATTTTACTACCATGGCTAATGGAAACAGTCAGATGTATGATAGCCGAGTGTTTATTAAGCTTATAGAAGAAGCAGGATTAAAATTGATTAAAGAAGAACACCAAATTGCTACGACACATTCTTTGTTGACCTTAAGTGTATAACTTTCTGAATTCTAAAATTTATCTTTAGAACTCCTTTTTCAACGCAAACTAGAAAAACAGTTGAAAAATTATTTTGGTTGTTTGATATTTTTATAAAATATTAATTGTCGTCATAATTAACAACTTTTTGTTCTTTTTTCATGAAACATGATTGAGTGCTCTTGCCAAAGCAAGA
>JBGAVH010000013.1:0-88306 GCA_044228225.1 Saprospiraceae bacterium
TACAAAACGAACCGAATCCATGGTCGACGACAACATCAATAGGAATGTTGTTGCCCCACAAAGGTGAAGTGATGTTGACGATCTATGATGCGACAGGAAAAATCTATTACAAAGAGGAGAAGACATTCAATAAAGGATATAATGAATGGATGATCGAGAAGACGCAAATAGAATCCAATGGAGTATATTATTATCAGGTAGATTTTGATACCAACACGCAAACCAGGAAGATGGTGATATTGAAATAAGGTGGATTGATTTAAAGTGAATAATACAAAAGGGGGTTACTAGAAATGGTAACTCCCTTTTTTAATTTATGGATTCCATTTATTGACGTTTTTTAAAAGAGTGTATGAATCTTGAGTTTTTAGAAACACCCAGATTGAAATTAAGGATTTTGACTCCTGAAGTTTATGATTTTGTTTTTAATCATTATTCGGATCAAGAGATCATGAATTTTTTTGGTTTAGAAAATGTACAATTAATGCAAGAAGAGAAAAGAAAATATAATCTTGGTATCGCTACATTTAATAGGACTTTTGTCAACTTTCAACTCATCAATAAGAAAACTGAATTTATAATAGGTGCGTGTGGATTTCATACGTATTATATTGAACATGGTCGTGCAGAAATAGGTTACCATTTATTTTCTGAGCGAGATAAAAATATGGGGTTGATGACTGAAGCTCTTCAGAGAATCATCCATTATGGCTTCAAAGTAATGAATTTGAATAGAATAGAAGCTTTCGTGAGTCCCCAAAATGAAGCATCCATTAAGTTACTCAAAAAATTTAATTTTGTGGAAGAAGGATTATTGAGAAAACACTACTTTAAAAATAATATTTTGGAAGATTCACTGGTATGTTCATTACTTCGAAGTGAATATGGTTTACAGTAGAGATTCTATCTCGTTTGGATTTATGTTTTATTATATGCATTCATTCCATCAACTGACTATCAGATTTTCTTTAAATTAATTTAGAACAGATACTGAATGGATAGCTATTTTCTTCTAATCGTTCAAAAATCAAATTGAAACAACCGTGTGTAATACCGTAAAAAAATTTAATCTATATAGTATTATTAATTATATAAAATATTAATAATAAGAATATTATATATAAATATAAATAAATATATCAATAAATTATTATATTAAATTATTTCATAATATGTTTGCATCAAGAATTGACTCCAAGTAGTTTATTCCTTATTGCCCAAAGTATTTCTTTAGCACCAGTTGCATCTTGCATCAAGACGATTTAGTAAAAATTTAATGTTTTACTAAAATTGTAATTTATGACTAGGATGTCGAACCCTCATTTTTGTGCTATTGCAAAGTTCAAAATTAATAGAACTTCAACTTCCATTTTTAAAACCAAGAAGTCTGTACTTTTATTTGAAAAAATAAGATTACATGTATTTACCTTAGTTCTATTCTTTGGATTCAATCCATATAATTATGCACAGGTCACAAATGTTAATACCGGAAATAATTATGCAACGATTCAAGCTGCCATTGATGACCCTTTGACTTTGGATGGACACGTCATTACCATTGCTGCGGGAACTTATCCAGAATTGGTTACAGTAAATAAACAATTAACTTTTAATGGACCGCAGGCCAACACAAATGCGAGTACACGTTTTGCATTATTTACAAATGGTGTTAATGGTCCTAAAGCAGATCCAACCATTGAAGCCATCATAACACCTCCTACAAGCAATCCACTAGGAGGAAATCCAGGCGCAAATGATTTGTTTAGAGTATTAGTAGATCAGGTAACCATCAATGGTATAGTAATAGATGGAAATAATCCTGCAATTATTGGTGCAAGTATTTTACAAACCGGAACCATTGATATCGACGCTAGACGAGGTGTAACCAATAGAGATAACAACGATGTATCAAATCCTTTAAATAATTTTACAATTGAATATTGTATCATTCAAAATATTGCACAACGAGGAATAAGTTTATCGAATGATGGGCCAGTTTCAAGTGGCAACATTATTAATGAAAATATTATCCGAAATTTTGGATCAGACCCTGGCAATGGTGGTCAAGCAGTGATTTTATTTACCAATGCATATGCGGATATTACAAATAATACCATTGAAGTTAGCCCAAATAATATTGGAATCCATTTACAAAATTTCTTCAGTAATGGTAGCATGACTTGGAGCGGTAATAATGTGACGGTAGGTCAAGATGCTATAGGTATGCATACAAATCTATTCTATGCTCCTAACGCTATAGTAACAATAAGTAATAATACAGTAAATGCAGCACCTGGAGTTACAGGAGCATCAGATTTTACCTGGGGTATTAATCTTTGGTCTGTTCAACTTGGGTCAACGGTTTTATTATCTAATAATATCGTTGGAGACAGCGGAGGAGAATTTGGACGCGGTATTAATTTATGGAATTTGCCTACATCAAATGTTATCACGATATATGGTGGTTCAGTTGGTAATTCCCTAATTGGAATTAACGCAGATAATGTAGATCCGTACTATGGAGGTGGAGGAAATTGTGAAATTTATTTGAATAACGTTTTAATCAATGCAATTAATATTGGAATTCGAGCAAGGGTAGATACACTTCCTATACCACCTTTATTTGCACCAAATACTGTTGGTGGATTTGTAGCATTATTTTTAGATCAGGTTTCCGTAATTGGCGGATTATCGGGTATCGAGGTGATATCACCATATAATTCAATTCCGTATAGTGCTTCTGTTACCATTGAAAACAATTCTGAACTCAATAATACGGGTCAGACTGGTATTGGAATATCAGTATTTGGATCAGAAGCATCTGCGTCCATTTCTGGAAATCTCTCTTCAATTAATGGATATGCTATAGGCATTGATGTTAATGGAGGTTTCGCTAATGTTGATAATAATCATATTTACGACAATGGCATCGGCGTCCGATTTATAAATTTCGGATACGGAAGTGTGACCGGCAATATATTCAATGATGTCATTGATAATGGCACAGATGTACTCTTGATGGCAGATGCTGGAAACGTTACCGCAACTCCTGGTAACTGGTTTGCCGGCGATCAATTTGGAGTTAATAATTTAAGTCCAAATATAGTGGATGCAACCATCAATTATTGGGATGATCCATCCGGTCCAACAACTCCTAATGGAGGATCCGGAGCTGCCGTTTCAGATTTAGTCATTTATTGTCCATGGCTTGAAGCAGCACCTCCTGCCGCTTCATTAGGAGCAGTACCTACAGCTTCTTTCACATATAATACGAATGGTGGACCAGCAATTCTGGTGTCAAGTAATAATGATGGAAATCAAGATCCATCTGAAGTTGCCACGATAAATATTTGCAATGGTACCTTCTATTCTTGGAATACTGTTACCACCAATGCTTCTCATGCATATATTGCACAAACAGCATCGAATGGCAATATTAATGGTTTGGTAGCAAGCCCGCCACCTGCTGAGATTGAACAATTTGATAATACTGTAGGTGTATTAAATTCAACAATATTTAATGGAACGAATTATAGTTTGACTTTAGTTGATCCAACTATGGTTGGAACTGCAACACAAAAAATTATTTTTTATTCTGATGTAGATTTTGATAATAATTTTGATCCACTGATAGACTGTTTTGGTGATTCGATAACTATAAATTATGTTATTAATCCTAAGCCAAGATTGCAAGCTGAAGTAAACAATGTTTTAGTCATTAATAATTTTGATGGTATTACAGATACTGGTAGGATTACCGTTTGTGATGGTATCACAAATAATGTTTTTATATCTGATGCATTTCAAGAATTGACGGGTGCTTCTGAACCCAATGTGTTTCAATCCTTCATTACAAATGGTACTAATTTTGTTCCATGGTGTAACAATTGCGCTACCTCCATTGGAAATTTTACGCCACCAAATTTTGCTACAGCTAGTTTGGTGAATCCATTAATTGGAGGAACAGTCACTGTTACTTTTTTAGTATGGCAAGATGAATCAGATGATCAGATCATAGATCCGGACGAATGTACTGGCGATACCTTAAGGTATGTCATTACCGTATTGCCAAAGCCAACCATACAAGCTAATATTAATGGTGTACAGATTACAAATAACAATGATGGTATTCCTGATACAGCAAGATTTTCTGTTTGTAATGCTACACCGAATAATGTGTTTATTAGCAGTCCGTTTTTAGAATTAACTGGTTCTGCAAATGTTAGAATTTATCAAACAATTTCTAATTCGGGTACATCGTTTGCACCTTGGTGTAATGGATGTTCTGCACCGGTTGCCAGTTTTATTCCTGTTAATCCTGCCACTGCAGGATTAGTTAATCCTGCAGTTGGAGGAACTGTAACTATCACTTTATTGCCATGGTCAGATACGAATAACAATACGACCATAGATCCCGGTGAATGTCTTGGAGATACCATCAGATATTTAATTACTGTAAATCCTGTACCGTCGTTGCAAACGACTATAAATGGCATACAATTAACCAATAATCATAATGGTGTGGATGAGTCAGGTACCTTCAATGTGTGTGGTACAACTCCAAATAATATTACATTTACACAGTTTATAGATCAAACTAATGTATCACTTAGTGGTCAGGTAAAAGTCATTCAACAATTTACACGAACCAATGTAAATTTTGCACCTGCTGATGGAACATTTCCAATAGCAGCATATGCTGGAACACCTTTTTCTAGAAGTGTATCATTGGTTGATCCACTAATACCTGGAACATTAGTTATGAGTTTCAGAATATTTTTTGATGCAGATAATGATAACCTTTTAGATATTGATGAATGTGCTAATGATTTGGTAGTTTATACCGTTACAGTTTATGGACCACCCGTCATACGATGTCCAAATAATTTAAAGGTATCATGTTCTTCAGAAGTGCCCGCAGCAAATATCAATTCAGTACAAATACTTGGAAATCCTTGCCCAGGTGGGGCCTTAAATGTTGTGTTGCAAAGTGAAGTAGAATCAGGTAGAACATGTGCGCATAAATTTACTTTGACCAGAACATATAGAGTAACTAATAATTGTTGTCCATTTGTAGAATGTGTACAAGTTATTACTGTGAATGATACTACTAGACCTGTAGTCAATTGCCCTTCAAATCAAACTGTAACTTGTGCATCCGATGTTCCAGCATCTAATGTAGGCTTAATTACATCATCTGATAATTGTTCTGGTACAGTGACAAATAGCTTTCTGAATGATGCCATTGTTGGACAGACCTGTTTAAATAAATTTACGGTAAGAAGAACTTATGCTGCGATTGATGCATGTGGGAATCAAGGAACCTGTATTCAACTTATTACAGTGAATGATGATATCAATCCACGACTTACATGCCCACCGAATTTGAATTTAATTTGTCCAAATGATGTGCCACCAATTAATCCCGCTACTGTGAATAGTATTGATAATTGTGCAGGAGTAGTTGTGAATTCTCATGTGTCAGATATTAAAAGTAATCAGTCGTTTCCAAGTAAATTTACATTAACTAGAACTTATAAAGCAACAGACGTGTGTGGTAATATGAGTACCTGTGCACAGATCATTAATGTAAATGATACCGTAGCGCCTACCATTACTTGTCCTGCAGATATGACTTTATTATTGGACAGCATGGAATGTAACAGAGTATTGTGTTATAATGTGGAAGCCAATGATAATTGTTTTGATACTACGGCAGTATTTCCTGGATTATCCTATTTGGGATCATTTAATGGCAACACATATTATATATCCAATGCTGGACTTCCAAATCATAAAATCTGGACCGATGCTAACTTGACTGCGGCACAATTAGGCGGACATTTAGTAACCATTGAAAATGCCAATGAAAATAATTTTCTTCAAACTAAAATTCAAACCATTATTGGTGTATTAGATAATCAATACTGGATTGGTTTAAGATATTTCCCATCCCTTAATGGATTTAAATGGACCACAGGGGAGCCGTTTAATTATGCGAACTGGGGATTAGGACAACCTGGAGTAATTCCTGGTGATTTTGTTTGGTTTTGGGATCCAACGGGTAGATGGTTTGATAGCCCATCTATATTATCCCGCAGATATATAGTCGAATTTGAAGGAGGATTGCAGAATAAACTCATTACAGGTATTCCAAGTGGAAATCCATTTCCTCCGGGAGTAACTACTAACGTTTATGAAGTTACTGATGGAGGTGGAAATAAGGCAACATGTAGTTTTGAAATTAATATTTTGGGATCTACAAGCATTTCATGTAAGAATATTAATCTGGCTTTGGATAGTTCTTGTCAAACTTACATTACCGCGAAATCATTATTAACGAATGATTTTAATTGCTACGATATTTTTATTGTTGATTTGAGTTTCCATGGAAAACCAATTCCAAATCCAATTACAGCGGAATGGTTGGGCGAGACAATAATAGCAACTGTAACAGATCCAACTACTGGTAATTCTTGTTGGTCTTATGTTAAGATTGAAGATAAATTAGCTCCGGAAATATTATGTCTAAACGACACGGTTAGTTGTAGGGTATTTAATAATATGGAACGACCTGTTGTTGCTACTGATTGTAGTCAATATGAAGTAACCTTATTAGATGAATTTGTCGAACCGATTTATTGTGATCCTCGTTTTATTAAGCGGGTAACACGTAAATATGTTTCAACCGATTTATTAGGAAATGTTAGTGATACTTGTTCACAATTGTTAATTGTGGAGCGTCCAAATTTAGATAGCATTATTTTTCCACCAGAAAAAGTTGAATTATTCTGTGGAAGAATTGATCGATTAGATGCTGAAGGTCATCCACATCCATATGTTACAGGATTACCTACTCTAGAAGGTGATAGTATATGGCCCAATGTAAATGTGATTTGCAATTTAGTAGCAGATTATTCAGATATTGATCTTGGTGAAATCAATTGCGTTCGTAAAATCATGCGTACTTGGAGAGTTCGTGAATGGTGGTGCAGTGGAGAAATAACCCGAACAAGTTTACAAATTTTTGAAATTAAAGATATTGATGGTCCGGTGGTTAGTTTCTTAGGAAATGATTTCCACGCTACAACAACCAATAAATCATGTTATGCTCAAGTAGTGTTGCCTCCAATTTATGCAGAAGATGCATGTCATGGAATTAGAACCATCGATGTAGTCTATCCGGGAGGAATATTAAAAAACAAGAATGGAGGTTCAGTTGAATTACCAGTAGGTTTAGACACGATCGTTTATCGCTTATATGATTCATGTTATAATTTAACAACAGATACACTTATTGTCACGGTTCGTGATGCCACAGAACCAGTGGCCATTTGTCAGCGTAGAACTGTTGTATCTTTAAATGGGGCTGGCGTCAATTGGATTCCTGCTGCTGTATTCGATGATGGAAGTTTTGATGAATGTCATGTGGATCATTTCGAAGTTCGACGAATGGATAATTTGAGCTGTGATACATCTGCAAGT
Organism: Saprospiraceae bacterium; assembly: GCA_044228225.1. Lineage (GTDB taxonomy): Bacteria > Bacteroidota > Bacteroidia > Chitinophagales > Saprospiraceae > Vicinibacter. Next base: position 7,486 of record JBGAVH010000013.1, read on the forward strand.
GTTTGGGGTCCAGAAGTGGGATTGTGTTGTGATGATGTTGGGAAAGAAATTATGATTGGATTTAAAGTAATAGATCAAAGTGGTAACGAAGGCATTTGTATGGTGTTTGTCTCAGTTCAGGATAAAGACAAACCTCGTATCACATGTCCTCCTGATATTGCAATTGATTGTAGATTTGATATTGATTTTAGTCAATTGGATTATACCTTTGGAAAAGTAGTTTTATCGCAAGTAGATCGGGATACAATCATCATTGATCCAATTTATGAACATGATTTTTATGGTTATCCTTTGGATGGAATTGCACTTGATAATTGTCCACCTACAATTTTGGAGGAGACGGATACCAGTCACTTAGATCAATGCGGAAAAGGATTTATCTATCGCAAATTTATTGCCATAGATCAATTTGGTAATCAGGATAGTTGTACTCAAGGAATTCACATTATCAATTACAAACCATTGAATGATTTAAGTATTGTGTGGCCATTGGATTTAGATACCACTGGTATTTGTGATCCAAGTGTATTGATTCCGGAACATTTGCCTGCGATTTATGGACTGCCAACATTTAAAGATGATGAATGTAGTCAGGTGGGAATCAGTTATGACGACCTTAAGTTTTCTCCAACAATACCAGGAGATCCATGTTTTAAAATATTTAGAGTGTGGAAAATTATTGATTGGTGTGAACGCGATTTCAAAAATAATATCATAATCTACACCGATACGCAAATCATAAAAGTAATCAATAGTGTAGATCCTAGAATTGTTGATGTATGTCCGGATACTGTAATTTGCAATTATGGTGCGGATTGTTCACCATTTGAAATCGACCTCAGAATAAAAGCTGTGGATGATTGTACGGATCCGGATGATATGATTTATAGATATAAAATCGATTTTAATAGCGATGGTACCATCGACTATTCCTTCCGAGATATTGGTAAAATACGAACCAGAAATCTTTGGCCTAAGGGAATACATATTATTTATTGGGAAGTAGAAGATCTATGTGGAAATGTAGCTAAATGTCATAATCAGGTTGAGATAAGATTCTGTAAAGCGCCAACTGCATATTGCATTAAAGGATTAGCTATAGGTTTGGTGCCGGTAGATGTCAATGGAAATGGAATTTACGAACCATACCCTATCGATAATGAAGAAGCCATGATCCGAGCTTCAGATATTAATGTTGCAAGTTCCGGTGCATGTGGTGCTGCCATTAAATTTAGTTTTACTTCTGATACCAATGATGTATCCCGAACTTTTGGTTGTGGGGATATTGGTCGCGTTGATTTAGATTTATTTGTTACAGACGAAAATGGAAATCAGTCAGTTTGTAAAACATATATCATTGTACAGGACAGCAATCAAGTTGACATTTGTCCAAATACCTTGACGAATGTTGTGGTCGAAGGATTGATTACCTCAGAAAAGAATAAACAAGTAGAGTATGCCTCAGTTAATTTGGATCAAAGTAACATGAATGCTACACTAACCAATTTTGAGGGGCAATATAAATTTGAACAAGTTCCAACAAGAAATGATTACGTGATCAAACCTGAGAAAAATGATGATTGGTTGAATGGTGTTACTACTGCAGATATAGTGAAAATTCAAAAACATATATTGGGTCAGGAAAAAATAATATCGCCATATAAACTGATTGCAGCTGATGTGAATAAATCTGGTTCTATAACAGCCAAAGATATTTCTGATATCAGGAAATTGATTTTGGGTGTGACTGCTGATATTCCGGGTAATACAAGCTGGAGATTTGTGGATCAATCCTATTCATTTAATGATCCACTGAATGCCATGAATGAGACTTTTCCAGAATCTTATATCATCAAACCATTGATGAGCGATATGAAAGTTAATTTCATTGGAATAAAGATTGGAGACATCAATGAAAGTGCTAAGACAAGGGGTTTAAATCAAAATGTCGTGATTCGTTCTCAACATCCTTTGGAGCTAGGTTTAGAAAACCAAAAATTAGAGGCAGGACAAATTTATGATGCCATTATTACTTTGAAGAATTGCAGTGAATTTTTAGGATTCCAATCAACATTTGATTTTAATCCTAAGGCTATTCAAATATTGGATGTCATTGGTTTTGAATCAACAGGGTTTACAGATGCGAATGCTAATTTATCAAAAATTGCTCAAGGTTTAATGAGTGTTTGTTGGAACGGTAAGCTTGATGATAATACACCATTATTTAGAATTAGATTCTTGGCAAAAGATTATGGTCAGTTAGCTCAATACTTAAAACTTAGTTCAGCAGTAACTCCTTCACTGGCCATAAATATTAGTGATGATCAGGAAGAACAAGTGTCTTTGATTTATAATCAATGGACTAAATCACCTGATTTTAATGTGATGCAGAATGAGCCTAATCCGATGGTCAATGAATCAACGATCGATGTGTTTATTCCTAGTCAGGGCGAAGCTAAATTGTCGATTTATGACGCTACGGGAAAGGTTTATTATCAAGAAACCAAACTCATGCAAAAGGGTATCAATCGATTTACTGTAAGTAGAAATGTATTGTCAGTGTCAGGCGTTTACTACTATCAGGTAGATTATGCCAATCAAACCATTACGAAAAAGATGGTAGTTCAAAATTGAAATATGTATAACAAACGATAATTAGTGATTGAGGAACATTACCTTCATTGGTGATGTTCCTTTTTTTTTGTTAAAGCTATTTTTTATCCTAATAACGCAGAGTATTTTTTATCTTTGTAACTTATATTGAAATGAACATTTTGTATTTAAAGTTAAGGATTTTATTTGTGGCAATGATTTTTATAAATTATTGCGCAATAGGACAATTTTCTTTGGAACATATGTTGCCAAATCTTTCGGATCAGAAATTAAAAGCACAAGACCTAACAACAATACGCATATCATCACAATATGAAGATCCCACTACTGGTTTTAAACATGTTTATTTAGAACAACAATATAACGGAATACCCATTTATCCCATTCAAATGTCTCTGCATTTCAATGCACATGATCAACTTATGCATAAAAGTGGATTTTTATTATCAGATATTTATTCGAAAATTCAAACAACACGTGCGCGATATTCAACAATAGAATGTGTTCAAGCAGTGATTAAAAGTAAACAAATTGTTGGAACCATTTCGCCAAATGTATCTCGTTCAGGACAAATAGATCAATGGGAAACTTATTTAATTGCAGCATTTAATCAGGATGAAATTAAATCCAGACCATCATATTATGTTCAGGAGCAAGTGATCAAACAAGCAGTTCAAATATTTTGGAAAAGGAAAAACAGTGCCGAATGGTGGAATGTATTTGTAGATCCTGTTAATGGTTCAATATTGGAGGAACACAATCAAATGTTGTCCTGCGATTTAAGCCACAGGAGTTTTGAACAAAAAAGTTTGTTTTCTAAAGATGAATCTTCTCAAACTACAGCTTTAAGTAACTCTTGTTATAGGGTCTATCCCATTCCGGTAGAAAGTCCTAATCACGGATCACGTAGTTTAGTCATGACTCCTTGGGTTAAGGCTCCTAACGCCAGTCCTTTTGGCTGGCATAGTGATGGACAGTTCAATTACAGGTCCAGTCAGGGAAATAATGTGGATGCCTATGAGGACATGGATAATAATGATATGCCTACAGGTGGTGATGCAGCACGTGCTGTAGGTGGTAGTGCATTAAATTTTGATTTCACTTACAATCCTGCTAATGCTCCTGCACAAAATAAAAACGCTGCGATTACCAATTTGTTTTATTGGAATAATGTGATGCATGATGTTTGGTATCAATACGGATTTACTGAAGCTGCCGGAAATTTCCAATACAATAATGTGAATCGCGGAGGTCAGGATTTGGATAATGTTATTGCTGAAGGAATAGACTATATTGATGGTGCAAGAAATAATGCCAATTTTGGAACGCCGGTTGACGGCTATCCGCCTCAGATGCAAATGTATGTCTGGCAGACGCCTACGTACGATACTGCTATAATTGAATCTCCTTCTAATATTGCTGGGAAAATAATGTTTGTTCCTGCTGCAATAGGCCCGGTGATCAAGGCGCCTATTTCCAGTGATCTTATTTTAGCCAATGATGGTTCTTCCAATCCAAGTCTGGGGTGTAACAACTATGTAAATGCCAGTGCTGTGAATGGAAAGATTGCTTTAGTGGACCGTGGTATTTGTTCTTATGTCAGTAAGATAAGTAAGGCACAAAGTGCAGGTGCTATCGCACTGGTCATCTGCAATAACGATCCAACAGAACCATTCGTCATTGGTGGATTTAGTAGTGGGGTTAATATTCCTGTGGTCATGATTCGTGAGTCGGATTGTGTTAAAATAAAAATGGAATTATCCCGTGGTGTAAAATTGACATTATTGCCTTCTTCATCTTATAAATTTGTAGTTAACAATACCTCATATATTTTTTCAAGGGCAGGTTTTGGTCCACAAATTCCTACTTATTTAAAAGCTTCTAATGTATTGGCTTATGATGCTGTAGGAAATTTCAATGATGTCTGTCAGCCAATTGTGAATGGAAGTGCTATTAATGGTAAGATTGCATTTGTGGATGATGGCAACTGTGATATCAGTTTTAAAGCTTATAAGGCGCAATTAGAGGGCGCAGTGGCCACAGCGGTATGTAAAACAACAGCAGGTTATCCGGACCCTATACCAACCGGAGGTTATGGTCAATTGGTTACTATACCTGTGATCGAATTAAGTCAATCGGATTGTCAAAAAATAAAAAATGGTTTGCCATCTTTCGGTGAATTATCCAATATTTTTCCTGCTTTAGCAGATGGAAATTTTGATGGTGGTATTATATCACATGAATACGGTCATGGCATATCGAATAGACTAACTGGGGGGCCGAATAATGTAAATTGTTTATCCAATGCAGAACAAGCTGGTGAGGGTTGGAGTGATTATTTTGGTTTAGCTATGACTATGAAAATTACTGATTACGCCTATCAGAATCGCGGATTGGCTACTTGGTCTTCAGGTCATGCACCTTCAGGAATGGGTATCAGAAATACACCTTACAATGTAGATCTGAATATTAATCCAGCAAACTACAATCAGATGCCCGATGTTTACCACATAACACAGCCCCATGGGATCGGATATATCTGGTGTTCTATGATTTGGGATATGACTTGGGCATTAATAACTCAGTATGGGATGGAGCCTGATATTTATAAAAGTAATTCTTCTGCAGGAAATATAAAGGCCTTTAAATTGGTCATGGAAGGACTCAAACTACAAGTTTGTTCCCCTGGATTTGTAGACTCCAGAAATGCTATTTTAAAGGCTGACACCTTGCTTTATGGGGGAGCTAATAGTTGCATTATTTGGAATGTTTTCGCTCGTCGTGGATTGGGATATTCAGCTAATCAAGGCAGTAGTTTCAGGCGAGATGATGGCGTATCGGCTTCTAATCTACCGCCCGGATGTCTTCAGATGTCAGAATTTCAATTATTTGGATTAAGGCCATTAGGATTAAATGATGTAGTACTTTTTGCAGAAGCGCAAACGGATCACATTGGGTTAAGTTGGAATGTTGAATCTGCTGTTGAAATGCAATCCATGCGTTTACTTAGAAGATATAAATCCTTAGATCGAGAAGTTATCGACACCATTGCATTGAATACCCATTCCAATCCATTGCAATATCTGGACTATGCTATAGTACCAAATAAGGACTATCATTATCAATTACAAATCATAGATTCCAATCAAGAATTACTCACCAGTAATTGGGCTACTGCAAAAATAGGTTCTGCTAAACATTCAGATTGGATTTTGTATCCGAATCCTGTTTCCAATGAATTAAAAATAGTTTCTAATCTTCGGGACATCCAATCCATATCTATCCAATTGTACAATCTTCAAAAACAGCAATTGGATGAGAACCATTTTGTCGTTCATCCACATGATGTGATTCGATTGAATACCTCAATGTTGATCCCCGGAATATATATTGTAGCCATCAGATCCGGAGAGCGTGTTGAGTATTTGAAATTTGTGAAGGGATAGGTGCAACTGGCTTTATTTCGCAGCTAATTACAGTGTAAACCGTTATATTGATGAAATAACTTGTACAAGTCCACTTCCAGTTGAAAAATAAGATTCAAGACTAAAAGATAATAACAATGAAATAATTCTATTTCCAAATCCTGTCGATGATGAACTTTACATTCAGAATAATGAGCAACTAATGATTAAAATTGTAATCAGAAGTATGGAAGGAAAATCATTGAGCTCAAATGAAGTAAAGGACGTAGTAAATCAAATTAATATTCATACCGAAGGATTTAATTCAGGTGTTTATCTTGCAGAAATATGTCTAATGGATGGAGGTATAGTTTTCAAAAAATTTTTTAAAAAATAGTTAAACTTTAATGAGCGTAATTCCGGAAATAAGAATTGCGCTCATTATTTATTAAATCATGAAAAGCACAATATTGTTATTATTTCTTCCTCTACTATTGTCAGGTCAAGGAAAAAGAGATTATGTTTGGTTATTTGGTGGTTCAAATGCCTTTATTGATGATACCAATTTCTATCGATTCACTTTAGACTTTAATAAAAACCCTGTTAGAATTAGTAGAGTAAAAAAAGACTATCGTATTCATCAAAACAATGCCAGTATAGCTGATAGAAATGGTAATTTATTGATGTACACTGCAGGTTGTAATATATCTGATCGACTTTATAGACCTATGCCAAATGGAAAGATTAATGGAGGCTTTGTTTGGGATTTTATATGTAAGGATGGAGACTATAAAATATTTAATGGATCATTATTCCTCCCGTCCCCATTAGATGATAAGAAGTATTTTTTATTTCATAAATATTATGAATTTGATTCAGATCCAAGTTTTCCGGGAGGAGCTGTTAATAAGTTATTGTATTCTGCAATTGATATAAACTTAAATAATGGTTATGGAGACGTAATAGAAAAAAATACCGTAGCAATTCAAAAATTCTTATCCGCAGGAGACTTGACAGCAACTAAACATTATAATAATCAAGACTGGTGGATAGTTGTGCCAGGTAGAGCAAATGATTTTTACTATAGTCTATTGTTTAATAATGTTGAAGTCAAAGAAATTGTTGAAACTCAAATTGGGCTTTCTATGAATTATTTGGGAGATGGTGGGTCACAATCTTGTTTTTCTCCTGATGGAACTAAATTTGGAAGAATGACTCCAAGTGATGGTCTTTTTATTATGAATTTTGATCGGTCCACTGGTAAGTTTTCCAATTTTATAAATATCAGAACAGCTAAGGAAAACAATGAATATTCAGTTGGAGTTGCTTTTTCACCTAATTCAAGGTTTATTTATATAACCACACAAGTTGATTTATTCCAAATAGACACCTGGGCATCCGATATTCCTTCTAGTCTTACTTTAATAGATACCTGGGATGGTTATGTTGATGAACAAATCTGGGCAGCTCAATTCGGACAAATGATGCTAGCTCCTGACTGTAAGATCTATATGATAACACGAACGAGTAATCGGGTTATGCATGTGATTCATAGTCCCAATGAAAAAGGTAAAGCATGCAATTTCGAACAACATGGCATTCATCTGCCAGCCTGGAATCATGCTAGTATTCCCAACTTTGTGAATTATCGTTTGGGTTATGAACCTGTGTGTGATAGTACTATGACCATGACTTGGAATCCTTTTCCATCAGAAGAGGCAGTAGTGTGTTATCCCAATCCGGTTCAGGATAAAATATTTGTTGAGTTATTGAATAGGGATAAATTGATTCAGTCGATTTCTGTTTTGGATATGACAGGAAAGTTAATCTCGCACCAAATGTATCAATGCATTAACTTTAAAGAATTATTAGATTTAGGAAATCTTGAGGCTGGAATTTATTTGATTAAAGTTAGAGATAAAACAGGAAGAGAAATGGTTGAGAAAGTTGTTAAAAAATAATAATGGGTGCAATTTTTAAGATTTAAAATAGCATAAGAGTTGATCCTATTTTCAACTATAGAATAGACTTGCCACGAATGCACGAATGGAGATTTATACTATAAGGATTAATGGCTACTCAGCGTCATGCTACAAGCTACAATAAGATCTATCTCGTCTCGTTATCAGAATAGCTAAGTCTATCGATCATGATGAAGTGCTTTCTCCAATGCTTATTTTTTATTTTTTGTTTTGGTATTATTAGGTCCCAGGAAATAGAATGGGTGAAATTAAATGGGCCCAATGGGATGACCTTATTGGATGGTATATATCTAGAAAAGACCCAAGAGCTGATGATCCTAACCGGCAGTTTTCAAGTATACAAAAGCAAAGATTTTGGGGAGCATTGGAAGCATATAGAAATGAATTTTGACAGTAAGCATAGTTATTACAATAATGCTACAGATGTTTATTCTAGTTACTTCCAACAAGAAAGAAATTTTAAGTTCATTTACAAAATGCCCAACGACTCTATTTATTTTTTGTTGGACCATGGCTTGTATTGTTTCAATCAAATGAATCAATTGATATTGGTCGACAGTTTGTGTGATCAATATAATAGTTATATAGGTGAAGATGGGTATATATTTCGTTGGGATAGAAATGAATTGTTCTATTCCAATGACTTTACTAGAACATATTATAAGATCAATAATAAAGTTTTTCCAGGTGATAATATACTATTTAATGATAGTTCCATTTTATATAGTATGTATGATAATGAATGTTTGGTTAAAAAATTACCTAACTTTCAGAATCAAGAAATTAATATTCCAATTGATGAAAACAATAATGAGCATATCTTTGAAAGTAATTTCCGGCACTCCAAACAATTGAATTCAAAATTAAGAATATATTATCGAAATTACAGCAAATTAAAATATTCAGATGACAATGGTGAGCATTGGAATTCATTAGAAAATGAGATAGAATACGGATCTTTTCCAGATTTATTTGAAATCAATGGTCATTCATTATTCATAAGCAAGGGCCAATATTCTTTCAAATTAATTAATGATCAAAATTGGAGTCATTACAAATCAAAAGAAAATTGTTCTAACGCACTAAATGTTCAATTTATCAATAAAATAGGGTGGATAATTTTTTCGAGTGGAGGAATTGTTATAATTAATAATAATCAAATAGAAAAACGAATTTCAATTCCAAATAATGAACCAAGGATTAACCAATTTATAAGTTATTCAAAAGGTCATGTTTTGGCAGAAGTAGATGACAGATGGCAACTTTCTAATAATAATGGCATAACTTGGAAATATATTGAATCTGATTTTTTAAATAGAAATCATGAAAACATTTCGTGTAGAAAATTAAATTCAAAAATTTCTTATTTTTCGAATTGTTATCCCTATACCAACGTTATAAATATTTACGATAATGACTTTAATATTTTATTTAATATTGGTAAACCTGACACACTTAAAAATTTAGCAAATGTTTTTTTATCAGAAAGTAAATCACAAACTATTTCCTTGATAAGTAATAATGAAATGTGGTATACTACAGATGAGGCTAAGTCATGGACAAAGTTTTCTACCCCACATTTAACAATGGATGGTTTGTTAATTAATGATCAAGACATCATATTTGTATATGGGGATAGCTCTATATACTATTCAAAAAATTTTGGTAAAACTTGGAGTCAATTTTCATCAACGAGGAATCAACTTTCTGACAAAATATTTTGTTTTGAAAAAGGTTATTTATATTGGACAGAAATTACAAATATTAGTCTGCAATATAATACCTACTTATACGCCTCACCTGATTATGGAAAGACTAAGATATTAGTAGATTCAGGGATTAATTCTGAAGTGTGTTTCAAAGGCTACTATTATATTGATCACAAAGATGATTTATTTCTGTATGACTCTGATTCCATTTATTTAAAAGCCATTCAAAAGGGAGTCATAACAGATCAAATACCAATCATGCACAATTCATTTTATCATACTCCTAATTGGGTGACCATGGGAGATAATGGATATTTGTATTATACCAGCCCAAATTGTGTTCTGCAACGTTCTAAGTATCGTTATAAAGTGAATGGGAAAGGTAAGATTATAGCTTATGAATAATGGCATTGATGGGTTCTAATAAGTCAATCATAGTTTACTAAGACTGGCGCATTTGACTTTAAAAAACAAAATTTGTTGAAATCATAGGTTTTGAAGAATAATCGTCTATAATCTTCCCATAATCAGAATAATTGTATAAAATAATAAGTAGGGTAAGATGCAATTTAAATGCAATTTCACTAGATTTGTATTAAAATCATTTTATATGAAACTCCTTTATTCACTTTGTTTGGTTGTTTTGATTTCAAACCATCTACTTGCTCAGGACATTATTGCTCCTTCTGTTAGGAACGAAGCTGCTGATGTTACTTTGAAGCAGTTGTTTACTAAGTATGAAATTGTATCTATCGATGTACCCGCCATTCAAAAATTGTTAAGCTCCAAAGGGGTATACCACAAAGTGAACATTCAATTGGGAAACAATAAAAAATGGACCTTAGACTTGTTTGAATATGACTTATTGAAACCCAATTATTATTTACAATTGGCTCAAGAGAATAATAATAGAATAGTCCCAAAAGATGATAGAATTAAGACTTATCATTGTTCATTGAATGCAGCGCATGATGCCATGAGCAGTATAACCATAGCAGATCATTTCTTTTACGGATATATAATAGATCATGGTATTGAATATTTTTTTGAACCGCTGAGCGGACTTGTAGAAAATGCTCCCAAAGACCAATTGATCTTCTATCAATCCAATGATGCAATCAACAATCCTAATGTAAAAAGTGCTGTAGTAGATGCTCATGAAAATAGATCTATAGTCTTGAGTCAAAATAACAATTCAAAGAGATCGGTACCCGCTTGTTATGGTTTTAATGTTGCTATTGCAAATGACTATACAGTTTACCAAAAAAGAGGAACGGGTACGGAAGCATGGTGCGTAGGTGTATTAGCAAATGCGGCTACTTTATTTGACAATGAATTTCTAGTAGGAATTGAATTAAATTTATCGACTGTTTTTATTGCTACTGATACTGTTACAGATCCATGGGATGGGGTCAACAATATTAATACACATTTGGATGTACATAAAGCTTGGGGAAATGCGGGTGGATATGGTAGTGCGGATTATGCTATGGCTGTAGCTTGGAGCACCAAATATACTGCAGGTGCTGTCGGTTTGACTTGGATAGGTGCATTATGTAACGAAAATAAATATATGGTGTTGAGTGATTTTGGAGGAGGTCCAAGTGTTCTTCGGAATTTACAGGCACATCATACAGGTCATGTTTGTAATGCACAAAATGATGCCGGATCAACCACTATTATGGGAACTTGTGTTGTTTGCGAAACATGGTCTAATCAATCTATTAATGTAATTAGTGCCTTTGTAGAAAACGCTTCTTGTGCTATAGGTTGTAGCACATTAGGAAATCCACCTGTAGCTTCATTTAAAGCTTCGAATACAACACTATGCATATCCAATTCAAATACCGTACAATTTACAGATCTATCAACAGAAAATCCATATCAATGGGAGTGGTCGTTTCCCGGAGGAACCCCTTCAGCTTCTAATTTGCAACATCCATCTGTTGTATATAAAACTCGGGGAGTCTATGATGTAACACTAAAAGTGACCAATGTTGCGGGTACTGATATAGTTACAATAAATCAAATGATTGACGTTGAAGCACCTCCTGTTTCTGCCTTCGATGTTCAAATTATAGAATCTGACATTACCACTAAAAACAACTCAAAGTATGGCAGTACCTATATTTGGAAATTTGGAGATGGTGAAATTTCTTCAGATTTTGAACCCATACATACTTATAAAAAGGAAGGTGTCTATAATCTTACTTTAGAAGTTATTAATCGATGCGGTTCAACAAAGAAAACTTTTAAAGTAACTATTGCTGCACAAAACATTGCAAACTTTTCTGCCAATACTCAAAGGGCCTGTGCTCCTTATAAAGTCCAATACAAAAATCTATCAGCGCCAACCGCTACAGATTATTTATGGGAATTCCCAGGAGGAATACCTTCAAGTTCTAAAGACAAGAATCCACCAGAAATTGAATATACCATTCCGGGTACTTATGATGTTAAATTAACTGCTAGTAATGCTACAACAACCATGACTAAAGTCAATAAAAATTATATTAGCATAGATGCAATGCCTTCACCTTCTTTTTCAACTAGTATTACAGGCATTCAAGTTTTCTTTACGAACACCAGTCAATATGGAAATATCTATGAATGGAATTTTGGTGATGACTCTACAAGTACAGAAGCTTCGCCCATTCATCAATATAACAAAGAAGGCGAATACAATGTAAGACTCAAAGTACACAACTCATGTGGTACAGTAGAGCTCCTTGAAACCATCACGGTACTTCTCATTCCTAAGGTAGATTTCACAGTTGAAAAAAATGAAGTCTGTGCAGGAGATGCAATTAAATTATTTGATGCATCTTCCAAAGATGTCAAATCATGGTTCTGGCAATTTGAAGGCGCTAATAAAGATACTTCTTCGGTTCAATATCCTACTATTGTTTATCATAAACAAGGTACTTATAGTGTCAAACTAGAAGTAAAAAATTCCAATGGCACAAATCAATTGGAAAAGCAACAATATATTAAGGTGGTTTCACCAGTGCAGTGTCCTGATAGAACTAAGAAGAAAATAAAACTAGATATTGGCCGATTGAAATAGTGGCCTAGACCTACATAAGTCAAAGATAAAAACAGGAGTCTTTAATTTAAACGCTCATCTTTTATCAAGATAGTTGAATCACTTTGTTATTAAACATATGATTCGTTAATTTGATTTATCATATGCAATTAACTATAAGTGAATTTTCAATAAACAGAACAATTTGATATTTATAATAGTCATTGTATTTAATAAAATATTCTCTTTCAATTAAAATTGAATTAACATTAAATTATTGATTATATGCACATATTATAAAAATTAATGTATTGGAACGAAAACTTAGACCTTCAGGTGTGTTGTAACGTTTTCGAAAATCAAAAATTAGATTTACATTTTTTATTTTAGGTAAAAAATTGAAAAATAAATTTAATTGGTGGAATTATCTTAAGTTACGCTTTAAAACAATTATTCTACTAGTGTCCATATTTTTCCATCTTTATCCATAAATCCTATTAACCCATATTCCTTGCTGTAATAAAATGTGAAGCTTGGTTCATTCAATTTTAAATTACAACTTAATACATTTTTGTAATTTTTATTATTTAAATTAATAACTGAATAAAACTCTTGATGAAAGAATTTTTCATAACTCAACGTCCTTTTATTAACGATCACTGAAAAATCAGTTGAATAATATCCATTACCTATTAATCTAACGATGCTTAATGCATCGCCAAATTCTCCATTATAATTTAACACATTTGCTGGGAATGTTTCTAGTTCGAAAATCAATCTTATTTTTGGAGAATCAGATTCAAAAACAATGAAAACTCTCTCTGAACCAAAACAACTGCCTATTGATTTTGCAGTATCTCCAACACAATTTTTAATAGGATAAATATTTATACCGTATTTATACCATTTATCTATGATTTTAAAATTGATAAAATGATCATGGTTATCCTTATATTTTATTACACTACCAATTTGATAACAAAACTGAGGCAAATATTCTTTACTGGATTCTTCAAGTACAAACTCATCTAAATGTTGAACCTCGCAATAGTAATCTGGAAATTGTTCTGAAATAAAATCACATCTACCACTATCTGTTGTATCTTTATATTCATTTATACATGCAATACTTGGTGCTATAAAGATTTCTGAATTTTCGGAACATGAAGTAACAAATTGAACAATGAAAATTAAAATTATGATGTTTTTCATTCCTTTATTTTTTAATAATCGTTTTTAATGGAACAAGAAATTGGCGATTTCTAATCAAAATTTCACATCAAGCAATACGCTTGACACAAAGTGCAAATCTTAGCTTAACGATTGAATTGTCAATTTCTTGAAGGTATTTATGTTACCTGGTTTTATTATCATTCTCTTAGTTTTTCTTTCATTTTGTCCCAAGTTTCATTAGTCAAGATTGCTTCATACTTTACCTTCTTGTCTCTGCTATATTCAATAATATATTCTGCTCTTTCTTTTGATTCTGGGTGGGTACTTATCCAAGTCAAATATTTAATAGGGACAGTTTCCATGTCGGAAAGCTTGTAGAGAAATTGAGCGAAGGGTTCGGGATTTATTTTTGCATTAACAAGATAATCAACAGCTTTAATGTCTGCTTCTTTTTCCAAATTTCTGTCAAATGCTGAGGAAGAAAGCAATTTTGCAGTTTCTTTTATGGTTTCTGAACTACCATTACCAGTGGTCATTGAAATTAATACAGATAAGCCAACTTCTTTTAAAAGCTTTTTCATGACATGATTAAGCTGAATATGTGCCATTTCATGACAAATAACGCCGCTCATTTCTTCATAATTATCTGAATTTAATATCAAACCAGTATATATTACCAAATGTCCGTTTGGCAATGCAAAGGCATTGATTTCGTCTTTTTCAATTACGTGAATTTTTATTAATTCTTTGTCGATTTTATTCTCAGAACAAATTTTAATTACAATGCTGTCAATTGAATTTAAGATAAATTGATTTTGGATTTCAGTTTCAGTCTTTTGAAACATTTCCCAAAAAAGATCTCCTAATTTTTCTTCAGTTTTATTTTGTAACACATTCAATTTAAAAATTTCAATCCAATTTACCTGCATTAATAAAAACCATGCCGCAAAAAATAATGCTACAATTATAAATCCTTGAAGTATAATTTTTTTCATGATTCTGATTTGCATATTAAATGAGTCAGGTTGCCATAAAACCACCATAAAACATGAATTCCTTTTCTTGTTTGAATAGCAGTATAAATAGTTGCAATGAATTCAGTCAAATTGAAAATTAAGGCGGCGATTATGTAAGCAATATACTTATCCGTAATGGTATCATCAGTAAATATTATTGATACCGTCCACCAAAATCCAAAACTATTAATGAATAAAATGGATACTTGGGAAAGTAAGGCTTGTGTGCAATGCCATCGAACAAAATATGTTCCTTTACGGTTTCCTAAATAGAAAATTAAAGTTGCGACAAGATTAATAATAGGTAAAGGTAAACCTGCTATAATCGCAATTAATGACATTAAATAACTGTTTGATGCTTTTTCTGCTTCATGATCAGTAGGTTCATAGGCAAATTTCGATTTATTGATCATAGTCCTTTAGTTATATTCCATATCCAATTAATAACTACCAGCAATATCAATGGAATTGCTAATTGCGGTCTTTTCAAGTAAGTCTCCATTTTTCGGTAAAATTCAAATAATGTTTGTCGTCCTGTGGCTATGTCAATAAAAATCCAAAATGGAACTGAGAACATAATTACAGTAACTATAAAACCCATAGGATTTATTTGAAGAGCCTCCATAAAATTTCCTTTAGTAATTGAAAGGATGGAACGGGTAGAGCCACAGGAAGGGCAGGGTATATTTGTAATATGTTTTATTACACACACATGGAATTCTTTACTAGTATTTTCCATGTTATTAAAATTAAAATATAGCCAAATATACCCTGCAATACAAGATATAAGCAGAATTGAATAAAGCTTATTCCTGTTTTGAGTCATTAATACAAAAATTGTTGAAGTTTTTGCATGTTTTTTTCTCTGGTTGCCCCCTGAATCATAAACCAGTCTACTATTGCCCAAACACCTAAACCACCACAGGTCAAAAGTTTGCCAACTCCTAAGCCAGTATCACCTATCATAAAGCGATCAATCCCAAGCGTGCCGGCCAAAATTGAAACTATTAAAATTGTGGTTGGGTCTTTCAATTGAATGGTTGAAATCATTGGCCATTTTGAATCATCAATCACTAATAGTCTTTCTCTAATTGCATTCACTTGATGACTCTCGAAAAACTTTGCATTTGACATGATGAACATGTCGACTTTTTGTGCATCCATTTTATTTATTTGTTGGTTAAATTATACTTTTCAATTGGTTTTCAAAACCGCCCTTTTTTTTTAAAAATTTAAATTTACTATTTTTAATGTTAATTAGGTAAAATTAAGTTTATAAACCGCTATTGGGAAATTTTTTTAGATTTTTCTATATTTTAGGTTAGCCGTTAAACTTTATTCCCTCAATAGATGATTCATCGTATCACCTAATCTAGAGTTCAAATATACTCATTTGTTTAAATTCTCATTAACAAAGTTAGAATATTTTATCTTTCAGGGGGTCTAAATACTTATACTATCTAGTGTTTTGTTCTTAGTCTAAGCTTGGATATTTTATTAATTTCCTCAAAAAGTACTAGAATCTGCACAGGATTTAAATTTATAATTTCTTTTCTTAATAGATCTCATTGGTGTCTCATAATTTTGATAAAATCAAGATTTTGGATAGAGATTTTCCTATTCTTGAAATATTAGTTTGTACTTCATGTTCTTACATTATAAAATCAAGTGTAGATGAAATTTCTGTGGACTTTTAGTCATTTCTAATATTAATAGAATGATAACCAACAATTCTATATACGTTAATTATATGCTCAAGGTTCCAGTAAATTAAAGAATCTGACTGATGATGCCTAGTAGTTGCTCAATGTAAACAGTCAGCAAAACTAGTTTTTCCAAGAACGTTATTGTTTAAATATTCATCAGCTGGTTGGAAATTATTGGTAGCCAAATTAATAGATACAATGAATTCTGATTTGATTTTTCTAAAGCTATTGTACCACAACTTTACTGATTTGAATTTTACCATCATTATTTATTATCTTAATGATATAAACACCATTATTGAAAATATGGATAAACTTTTGATCTTTAACAAAATCATTATAAATTTCCATGCCTTCAAGATTAAATATTTTCAAAATTGAATTGTGGTTCATTTTATTCAATGACTTTATTTCGAAAATCCCATTCGTAGGGTTTGGGCTTATTGAAAATAATCGAATGGTAGTTTTATTAGCTTCAACTATTTTTGTATTAGTAGTATGATCTTCTAGTTGTCGATGAATAGTCTGAGAAACCTGATTTGTTAAAATAGGAGCGTTGTTATCGAAGTAAATTGAAGCTGAATTAGTTACTGTAGTATTGTCAGGATAGAATTTATTGAAAGGTACTTTAAATTGAACATAACCATGACTTAATTTTTCATTTGTTGTGCTATCTACTAAATTTATATTTGTAAAAGTCCATTCTAATATGTTTTTACCAAATAGTTTAAAAGAATGATTATGGCTGCTTGGTCCAATTTCCAATTTTAGAATGTCAAATAATTCAGAAATGGTATCTCTAATAACTACTGTAAAAGCTGTGTCATTCCCTGTATTTTGAAATCGAATAACATAGTTTACCATCTCTTCGGGTCTTATATAGTTTAAGTTTCCAATTCCTGATGGACTTGCAGATTTATCATTGGGATCATAGCTGCCTTTAACTATGCCACAAAAAATGTCTTTATAATGATCAAGATCATCTTCATAATATTTAAGTCGAAGGCCAATCTTAGAAGGTATCATGGTAGTGCAGGTTTCAATATTGGCATTGGGACGACTATTCCCAGGATGGAATTCACTTTGAGCTACTTCAATTCTATAGAATGATTTTTCTGAAGGAATAGCATATTTACGGGGTTCTCCTTTTCTTAATTTAACCGAATCTTTTAAGATTAATTGTTGGTCTTCAAAGATATTGACTGGAGAGTAACAATCTAAATCGCCTTTACCATTATTTAAAATATTAAAAAATATCGAATCGAATTCGCAAATAGCTGTTACCATAAGATGAGCAGAATCCCAAATAGGGTTGCACTTTAACGGATTGTAAAGGTTAATATAATTTACAAGGCTACAAGAATCAAAGTTTAGTATTTGTCCTTCCATACATAAGGTAATGCCAAGAGGTGTCTCACATTTGACTCGATTTAGTATTGAAAATGTTTCTGACTGTCCAATCTTAATCGGTTTAGTTTTAAAGTAATAATCCTGATTAATATTGTATCTAAATTCCTTTGGTAACAATGTAGGAACGATATATTCTGGGAGGTTAATTTTAATTAAAAGACTGTCAGTATTTGCTAAAGAATAAGGTGGGTTATTTACTTTAATCTTTAATTCCTGTCCGTCTGTACAAGGTCTCATTCTCGGCATGAATATGTCAATGATAGGATCAATACAATTATTGATAATCTGAATTCCGATGTTGCCAAATGAATTCACAAATTCAGGACTAGAAATATTGATTTGTGCTTTGCACTGTAAAAATTTACTTGTATCAAGGTCAATAGTATAATTTCCAGCTTTTAATCCAATTATTTCCCAACTACCCGTTGAATCTGTTATTCCAACAATGTTGCCTATTTTAAATTTAACGTTATTTGCAAAATTTTCGTTAAGATCTTTATTATTGTTATAATTTCTATCATGATATAGTTTACCATTACTTTTGTACTGTTTTTTACTTATGAGTTTATTTTTTAAATCCAATACTGTATCTTTTTGGTAATAATTAAAAAATGAACCACTTCCACATATGCCATATTGTAAGGAATCAACTGCTTTAATTTGATAAAATCCAATAGGAGGATTTTTAATGATAAAGAATCCATTTGAATCAGTAACTGTTTTAATAAAACCTGTTTTATAGCTAAATAATAATTCAATTCCTGCTGCTGGCAATTCTGATGTGTTCTGTGAACAAAATGGAAATTGGTCATCTAAGAAAAATCTTCCAATTATTTTGTTTTTCTTTTCTCGCTGTAAATACTGAGTTGGTAAGTTTAAAAATTTTATTTCATCTACAATTTGAAAAGTATCTAATCTTTTGCAGTCACTATAATGTGAAGTATCCAATGATATAATGTATGTACCATTAGTTAATGAATTTGCACTCCAATAACCATTAGAATCTGTTGTAACTTTAATATCACCAGGTTGAATCAGCAAAGTAGCTCCACCGACAAAAAGTTCATTATAAGCATCATATTTGCAGGTATAATTTTCATCTAAGATGACGTTACCCATAATTTGGTCAAATTGAAAAACTCTTACTGTCCCACGTGAAGTTGACTTACTTATTGATCCTATCCCTCCAACAACATATCTTAACCCTTCATAATTTAAATCTAGGCTATAACCTAAATCCTCATTATGACCATCAGAGTAAATATGACTATTAATATAATTCCCTATGCGTTTCCAATTATTATTAATTTCTTCAAAATGTACCAAGCCATTAGAACTTGATGTAACTATTACTTTTCCATTGCCAGAAAGGCTTAAACGAAGACCACCAAATGTAGTTTCGTTAATTTCACCTTTAATTTCTGAGGTTTTGATCCAGTCATTTACATTGTGGTCTAAAACTATAATTGTACCATAATTGGTACCACTGGTAGTAGCTTGGGTAAGTATTGCCACTCTTTTTCCATCTTTTGAAATATCAATTCCAATACCCATTCTATACCAAGCAGAAATTCCAATTATTGGTATACCATTAGGTTTCCATTCGTTATTTAAATATTCATAAAAATAAACCTTGCCGGCATGTGAATCATTAATATTGTTGTAGTCAGGATCAGAGAATACAAGAATTTTTCCATCAAAAGAAATAGCAGATCTATAACTGAATAATTCACTTGAAAGGTCTTCTTTCATGATATTTCCTGATTCAATCCAATTATTGTTTTCTTCTTTATATGTTGTAATTGACATACTTTTGCTTATTACTAGTGATTTTCCATCTCCTGAAAGATAAGCTTCATGTATTCTAGTGGTTGAGATAATTTCAGCGCTTTTAATCCAGTTATTATTGATTAAATCAAAAACAAATACTTTAATGCCAGATGCAAAATCTTCAACAGTTGTTATTCGATTGCCATCTCCAGAAATAGATACCTGACCCCCAAAATGTTTATTTAAGCCATTGCCATAAATTGTATTTCCCAATTGATGATTACTTTGTCCAATGGTTTTGAATACTTTAATATAACCCTGTGGATTTAATATACTATACGTTGGATTCATTCCCATTACAAAAGTGCTGCCATCATCTGAAATTGCAACAGAGGTTCCTAGAAATTCATCTTGACTTTCCCCATTAATATCAAGGCCAATTTGACGTTGACTATATAACAGGGATGATATTAGTAATAAAAAAATCGATATTATTGAATGTCTCATATTTGATATATATATTTGTAAATATAACAATAAAATTTAAGATTTGTCTTTATAATCACAGACTATTTGTTTAGCGCGTTAACAAAAACTGTCTTGTTCTAAAATAGCTATTCAGATAAATAATTAAATTCTAGAATTACTATGCATATAATATTAATCCAACAGAAAGTTTTCAAACAAGTTTTTAGATTCATTACAACTTCCCCTTCAACATCTCTTTCACCGAATCCTTCCATTCATCATCTAAAATACTTAATACGATGCTGTCTCTTCGTCCACCTTCTGGTGCCGGCATATGACGTCGCAAAACACCTTCTACTGTGCATCCGATGCTTTGCATCGCAGCTTTACTTCTGGTATTGCGATTGTCGGCTCGAAGTTCTACGCGTTCGAAACCCATTTGTTCAAAAGCGAAAGTAAATAATAGAAACTTACAATGTTTATTCAGTCCAGTGCCTTGAAATTTTTTTCCGTACCAGGTGTATCCTAATTGTACGGTGTGGTACGCTAACTGAATATCATAGAAGCGGGTGCTTCCGGCATACGATTGATTGATTTTATCATAGACGATGAAGGGATATTCTTTACAAGTTTGTCTGGCTTCCACAGCTTGCGTTATATACTTCTTGAGGCCTTCTTCTCCGGAACCGGAAAGTAAAGAATATTTCCAAATCTCTGGTTCATTCAGTGCAAAAGTCAATAGATGGTTGAAATCATTTATTTCTAAAGGTCGCAGCAATACAAAGTCATCTTCCAATATATAATCTTTTGAAAAATCAAATGGAATGATTGCTGAATTATTCGACATGCCGCTATGATTTAGTGAGCTTCATTGCAAGAAAAGGAGATATATGGATTCGCCATGGTCCCGGAATAATGAGTAATAAATTCAAAAATAAACCCATCATGTTTTTATACCAGGCACTGTATGATGTGCTATAAAAACCTGATAAATGTTTGAATTCATATTGTTGTTGTACCGCCGCATTTTTGTAATCCTGTATGGACACCAGGCGCTCTACCCATGTTCCGGTATAGGGATCACAGGTATTGGTTGGATCCGAATGTGGCGTGGGAAGAATTCCAGTCTTTATATAGTTTTCAATTCTTTGTACAATGAGCGCTTCAGTGAAACCGCGGTTGAGTATGGCTAGTCGTTTGACTTCATCTGATGAAAGGTTTGGAAAATGAGTTTGAATTAGTGCACTTCGAATTTTTATGCCGCACTGTGCTTCATTAATGGTGGGATCGTCCATATCCATTCCAGAACCTACGAGTTCATATTGAGCATGTATTTTTTCATGAATTTTCTTTACCATTGGATGGTGCATATTAGCAGAAGTAGTAATAACCACATTACAGGGACTCTTTAAAAAAGAATTCAATGTTTTAAAAAATTCCCGATAATCCGGAATGTGTTCGATAACATTTCTGGATCCAATACCATCGATATGAATATTGTTTTGGAGCACAAAAGTTGCCAGGGCTTCTGTTCCTCCAAGTACGTATTCATCAGGCGCCAAATTTAATTTCGTGCCAATAGTTTTGATGCCATCCAAATATTCTTCTGATAAATCATGTGATATACATCGGGCTCCAATTTTTTTTACTAAAAAAGAAAAAAAACCTAAGCCGGCACCATGATCCACGATCGTGATTTCTTGTATGGGTTTATTCAATCCATTCAGAATGTGATGCAAGATAAAAGCATTGCATTGTGTGACGTAACGAATTTTTGTAAGGTCAAAACGGTAATAACTTTTGACACTTGAATGCAAGGCCAGCGATTCGAAATCCAAGTCAATAATTTCTTTCTCTAACTCTAAAGCAACTGACATTATTTTCGAAAAACCCATACCTTGAGAATAATAAAATATTGAAAAAAAGTTTTAAATTATTGAATCTAAAAATCATTAATAAAATTAGACAATTCTTCCTCTTAATGACTTACGACTTATGACCGACGACTTTCCTTAAACCTGATCACCATCTAAACCCGATCAACATTCAAACCCGATTACCATCCAAACTCGATCACCATTCAAACTCGATCACCCGATTACCCCTTCTTCCCAAACCATTCCTTATATCCAACAAATCCCATAAATCCAATCAATAGCAACGAACAAATCATCGACAAGGTAGTCCCTAAATGATAAGATCTGGGCTTGAATTCTAAAACGATTTGGTGCTTTCCTGAAGGAACATTACATGAGCGCAAAACATAATTGGCTCTAATCAACGGTGTTTCTTTTCCATCAATACTAGCAGTCCAACCTAAATCAGGACCATACCACACTTCAGAAAAAACTGCAAACTGATCTGTTGCACTATTGCTCTCATAAACTAATTTATTTGGTGTGGATGAAATTAGAGATATTGTTCCTTGTGCATCGAATTGCGAGGATTTAATATCTGATTGAAATGATGAAGCTACTATGGCTGTTTGTTTTAAATTAGGATTGTTTAATGCCTGAATTTCTTCATCTGGAGTTTGTACCGTCTGAATGGTATTGACAAACCATGCATTGCCAAAAGCTGCACGATTGGGTAATGATATTTCTTTACCGGGTTGTCCCAGTATAAAATATTTTGTGTTCAACATATTTAAAACCTCAAGTGATGCCAGTGCATTATTGATGCTGCTATCTGTTGTACTTGATTGTAATGAACTGGTGAGTTGATTGATTTCCGGATCAATATGTCTATCGATAATATCTTGGTACCGCTGCAATTTCGCTGGGTGATAACCGCCCACATTTTTATGAAAGAATGAAGGTTCTGCACTGTTGAATGTATTGACCGTCAAATCCAATACCCTATAATTGGAAGGATCTTTCATGATCTCAAGATCTACTGGTCGTGCTTTTTGATTATTTTCTTTTTTCGATTTCGAAACAAAATCATCATAGCTAACATATCGCTTCGCAACACCCCCTAAATCAAATAAAGTAATTGCACCCAATAGACAAGCCGCTACGATAGATGAAAATTTGTTTTTGAAATAATAAAAAACAATTCCTGCTACCAGTAAGATGATGACCAGGCTTCTTATTGAATCAGATGTCATTAAGGATTGTCTGTCAGATATAAGCGCTTCTGTACTGAAACCATTTTTAACATACGATGCATCATTCGCACTTTCGAAACTGAAAAAACTGGAACCCATTAATATAAAAAACAAACATATACCTCCCGTAATACTCACACTATAGATAAGTTTTTTCTTAAAAGATTCCATTGTCATTTCTTTTTTAGAAATTTCAACTAGTGCCAGCATGGCCAGTATAGGAACAAAATAAGATGTAACAGCAAGTACACTACTCGGTGCTCTGAACTTGCTGTACAATGGAAAATAATCAAACATTAATTTATTTAAAAATTCAAAATGGCGACCCATGGAAAGTAATAATCCCAGAAGAACTGCAATAGCTACCCACCACTTTAATGGTCCGCGGACGATAAACAATCCCAGCACAAAAAGGAAACACATAGCTGCTCCAAAATAATAAGGTCCACTCGTAAATGGAAGTGCGCCCCAATAGAGTGGAGCCTTCATATTTTTAGGTGGATTGTATCCTTTTTTTCTCAAATCTTTGATGACCTCGGCATCTTTTCCTAATGGTTCTGACGAGCCACCTCCAGCTGCGCCCGGAATAATACCAGATATCAAATCGATCATTCCATTACTCCAATTCATGGCATAATCCCACTGCAGTCCACTTTCATTGACATCTGCCCCAGAAGCATTCGGATTGGAAACCTCCTTAAGGATATGACCTCCACGCATGGTTTGTTTAGCATATTCATAGGTCGGCAAGATGCTGTTTGCCGAAGCCAATAATGCCAGAACCGTAATTGCTGCAAGGCTTCCACTTGGAATCAGAAAGGACTTCCAATCTCCTTTTCGCAAATAATAGATAGCATAAGAAATAACCAATGGTGAAATCAACAGGAATGCATAATAACTCATCTGCACGTGGTTGTTTAGGATGTTGATGCCCATTCCTAGAGCGAATAATGCAGCACCGGACCACCATCTGCCTCGATAAGATAAGATTAGTCCAGCTACGATAAATCCGATCATAGCCAATACGACTAATTTAGGTAAGTGACCTGCTTCCCAGAGTATAAAGTTGCCGGTTACCAGTGCGGAAGATAGTGCCCCTACACAAGCAAATCCAGAAGACAATCCTAAGACCAAATACAAGCAATAAAATGAAATCATGAAATAAAATAGTATAGCAACCGGGCCGGTTAAAAATCCCAGAGAAATGACTTTTTGGACATAAATAAAAAAATTGGATTCCATAGGAGTAGCTATCTGATAGGAAGGCATCCCACTAAACATACTTTGAGTCCAAAGTGCCGGATCATGGGGATTTTTTTTATTGTAAGTCAGGATTTCTTTCGCAGCACCTTCCCATGAGGAAACATCTCCCTGTTGCATCACCTTACCTTGCCAGTGAGGATAGAAAAAATAGGATGAAACAAGGACAAAAATACCTATCACAGAAATGTGAGGTAACAATTGCTTAAGTATTGGATTTGACATATTTATTTTTTAACTATACGAAGGTATGATGTTTTTGATCAATAAAAAAACAGGGTAAATCTGAATGAGAACTTCAGCTTTAAAGTATCCTTGAAAAACAATCTATAGCTCGTAAAATAACTCATGCCTAATCTAAGAAACACCTTACTTTTGGATATTTCTAAGCTTTAGTTTATGTCTTCATTATCATTAGCATTGGTTCAAACGTCATTGGTGTGGGAGCATCCCAATGAGAACAGATTACATTTTGAACACATGATCCGGGAACAATGCCCGCCGGGAACAGACCTCATCATTTTACCTGAGATGTTTACAACCGGGTTCACCATGAATAATGTAGTCTTAGCAGAAGATATGGAAGGCGAAACCATTCAATGGTTAAAAAAAATAGCTCGTCAACACCAAGCTGCCATTATGGGAAGTCTGATCATTCGTGAATCTGGTCAATACTTCAACAGACTAGTATTTATACAACCGGACTCAGACCATATCCAGACTTATGATAAAAGGCACCTGTTTACCTTGGCTAAAGAAGATAGGTATTACACAGCCGGAACTCAGAAATTGATCCTTGAATACAAGCAATGGAAGATTATGCCGGTCATTTGTTATGATTTAAGATTTCCGGTTTGGATGCGCAATACAGAGGCAGTAGATCTCATAGTCTGTGTGGCCAATTTCCCTGAACGAAGACGCAAAGCATGGATGTCTTTGTTGCCTGCAAGAGCCATCGAAAACGTGTGTTATGTGCTTGGCCTCAATCGGATTGGGCAAGATGGCCTGGACATTCCTTATGCCGGGGATTCCGGAATTTGGGATTATGAAGGAAATCAATTGCTTGATTTGGGGCATCAGGATACTATTGGAATGATGAGCTTAAATAAGGATAAAATGACGGTGTTCAGACGTGCCTACCCCTTCCTGAATGATCGGGATAAATTTTATATAGAAATATAAAACAAAAAGTTATATATTAGCGTTTTATTTAATGTGTAAAATAATCGATTATGGTTGTTCATACTGGAATATTGCGCTTTATCTTTATTTTAGGCATCGTATGTTGCCTACAATCGTGTTCTTCTACACCTAAATATACCTATACCAAGACAAAAGCTCACTCAGATACGTCCAAAGATGCCAAATTAAGAGAAATCATTGTGACTTTAGGGCGCGAATTAATCGGAACTCCGTATCGCAAAGGTGGAAAGACTGAAAAAGGATTTGATTGTAGCGGCTTGGTCATCTATGTGTGTGGACGGATGGACATAGATTTGGCTTCCTGCGCAGCAGATCAGGCTAAATGCGGTAAAACGGTGTCCTTGGATCATGCGAAGCCTGGGGATCTCATTTATTTTGGACAAAAGGGTCACATTCACCATGTGGGTATCATTTCTGTCAATCAAAAATCAAATCTTTCAATCATTCATAGTTCTTCTTCACAAGGGGTTATTGAAGAAAATATTCTCAAATCGGACTATTGGATTAAAAGAATCAAATTGATTAAAGATCTGTCGAGTTATCCCAGGGATAAAAGAATCAGTCAAAATTAGTACTGAATAGCCTACCACAGAGTCCTATGGACGATCATTACAATACTAATGGTTCAATATGAATCTGCATTAAACCGGACTATACTTTCCTAGAAAGCTTCTGTTAGTATTCGTATAAAGCTTGCTATTTTATAAATCAAATCGATATAAAACCCATTAAAAATGCTATCTTTGCGGCTTCAATGACAATTACGGGATCAAATTAGATGGTGACTGTCCTTGGATCTTTTAGATCATTTATTCAAAAAATATGTTTCATTTAATACTCTTTGGCCCTCCAGGTAGTGGTAAGGGCACCCAAGCAGCTAAATTGGTAGAAAAATATAATTTAGTTCATATTTCGACCGGTGATTTGTTTCGTGCAGAGATGTCCCAAAAAACAGAATTGGGATTAAAAGCTTTAGAATTTATGAATCAGGGGATACTCGTTCCTGATGAAATCACAATAGGAATGTTGCGTCACAAGGTTGAATCCATTCAAGGTGTGGCAGGATTTATCTACGATGGATTTCCAAGAACGATTCCGCAAGCTCAGGCTTTAGATGCTATGTTGGCTGAAAAAGGGGAGGCTATTCATCAATTGATTGCACTGGAAGTCTCTGACGATGAAATTGTAAAGCGGATATTAAATCGCGGACAATCTTCAGGTAGGGCGGATGATAATGATGAAGAGATTATACGCAAACGGATGGATGAATACAGGAAAAAAACTTCTGAAGTGTATAATTACTATCAGGGATTTAACAAATCAACATTAATTAACGGAGAAGGAAGTATAGATGAAATTTTTGATGGATTGTGTTCAGTAATGGACCAATGTTAAGGCGTATTTCATCTTGTTTATTTTTTAGAGCAACAATAATTTTTATTAATAACGAATCCTAATCAGGTGGCAGAACAAAATTTTGTAGACTATGTAAAAATTTGTTTTCGTTCAGGACACGGAGGAGCGGGATTTGTACATTTTTTTCGAAGCAAACACAATCCAAAAGGTGGACCCGATGGAGGTAATGGTGGTCACGGAGGACACATCATACTCAAGGGTAATGCCCAACTATGGACCTTACTGCATTTAAAATATAGAAAACACATTTATGCTGCTGATGGCGGTAATGGCAGTGACAATAATTGCACCGGTGCGGATGCAGATGATGTCATCGTGGAAGTCCCATTGGGCACAGTAGCCATTGATGCAGAAACTAAAACAAAAATGTTCGAGATCACTGAGCATGGTCAAACGAAAATATTGCTGCATGGTGGTAGAGGTGGAAAAGGAAATATGTTTTTTACTTCTGCAACACAACAAACACCCGATTATGCACAACCCGGACAAGAAGGTATTGAAGCCTGGAAAATATTAGAATTAAAAGTTCTTGCAGATGTAGGATTAGTTGGTTTTCCAAATGCTGGAAAATCCACATTATTATCAGTCGTTTCAGCTGCGAAACCGGAGATAGCGAATTATCCATTTACCACATTAACCCCTAATCTTGGTATCGTAAAATATCGCGATGACCGTTCGTTTGTCATGGCTGATATACCCGGGATCATCGAGAATGCGCATTTAGGTAAGGGCCTTGGAACACGTTTTTTACGTCATATAGAACGCAACAGCATGTTGTTGTTTTTAATCCCCTGCGATAGTGAAGATATTGCCAAAGAATATCAAATTCTATTAAACGAATTAGGACAATACAATCCTGAATTACTCGACAAACCAAGACTATTGGCCATTACTAAAATCGATATCGCTGATGCCGAATGGACCAGCCTCATTGAACCTGAATTACCTAAAGATCTGCCACATATATTTATTTCTGCTGCTGCGCACAAGGGCATAGAAGAATTGAAGGATATGATTTGGAAAAAACTTCAAGAATAAAAAATTATTCCGGTACTAATCCTGTAGGGACGATCAATGTTGCTGCGACGGATAAAATCCGTCGTATAAGGAAAATGTAAATTGTTTTTGGCGGCTTGTGCCGTTCGAAGCAACGGTACATTTTTGCCTGATTTTTTCAAAAATGATGACAAAAACAACAGGTTTTAATTTTCACCTGAATGGTTAGTAATAAATAATAGCAATTCAAGGATTGCTTACTGAAATTTTGGCAAGCAGCATTTAGATTTTACCAGCGTTACTCTTGTAACCAATCTTCTAATATGCAACTAATAACACGATTAAATTGGGTGTCATTCAATTGTGGTTTTCTACTTTTGTTTTCGACTCTAAATGCACAAAATTCCCCTTTATTTCAATCTGCTTTTCTTAATAGCAATGAAATTCGTGCCACTATTTCAAATGAAGGATCACTCTTTTGGGATGGAGATAGAGGACAATTCTTTGCTCCTTATACAGGTTATAATTCGGTGAGTGCTATGTATTATGCAGGATTGCAAGTGGCTGGTCGATTTTCAAATGGGAATATATTTGCAGCTAATCCATCATATAATAGTGATTATAAACCAGGACCCTTGTACAATGCCACTTTCATTCCTGATGAATCGCATTATAATAAATTTAATAAGATTTGGACTACGGATTACACCGATATTATTGCTCACCAATTAGATTTTGGAAAGGATGGTAAAATTGATATTAAACGTTCAAGTATTTACTCATGGCCTGGAAAGTCTAATCCCTATTTTGAACAATTTAATGGATTCAAAATTGATGTTGAGGATTATTCTTTAGCACCTTTTTATGATAATAATCAGGATGGTATTTATAATCCTGATCAAGGTGATTATCCCTGGCATCCATCCATTGATCATGCTGTAGTACCTCAGCAATTATTTTGGACCATTTTTAGTAATACCAATGCTAATTTAAGATTTGAAATTGGGCTAACAGCTTGGGCGTTTAATTGCTCTACAAATCCAATATTAAATAGAAGTATTTTTTGTTCCTACCAATTAACAAACAAAGATGCTGGAAAAAGAGACCTTATTGATTGCCGAATGGGTATCAATGTTGATCCGGAAATAGGATGTTATAATGATGACTATGTAGGTTCCTACCCAGATGGAAATGCCTCCTATTGGTATAATGCGGATGTCAAAGATGGTGATAGCTTAGGAAAATGTCCAAGCATAAGTGCTTCCTACACCTATAAAAATTCGCCACCCGTTCAATCGATTGTCTTTTTAAACAGGCCGATGGATGTATTTAATGTTTATTTTAACAACCACTTTAATAGTGTTCCTACAGAATTAATTGATCCAGCAAATAATAAAGAACTTTATAATTATTTTAAAGGACTCAATCGATTAGGTTACCCAATTATCAATCCAATATCCGGAGATATATCCAAACATGTATTTTCTGATAATCCAAATACAGTTAATGGTTGGTCTATGTATCAGAAAAAATTACCGTACTTTGATAATGAAGTAAGAATATTTAATGTTGCTGAATGTGGGGATGTCGCGTATAATGAATCACAAACTTTAGACCTTGCCTTTGTTTTTCACCATAGTCCGGATTCTAATCATTTGGAAAATGTTAATTTGGCCTATCAACAAATAGAACAAGTTCATCAAATATATAATGACCATTTCGTACATCCATGTATGGATCAAAAATGTGTGTCAGATTGTGTATGGACCGCAGATACAGATAATAATGGGCGAGTCGAATATCTTGATGCTATTAATATTTTTAGAGGATATGGGAGTCAAGGACCTCAACGAGATCATGTGTATGAATGGAATGGTCAAAGTGTAACAGACTGGAATCAGCGTTTTGTAAATCAATTGAATTATAAATTTGCAGATGTGAATGGTGATGGAAGTGTTGATTCACTTGACCTGTATCAATTAAGACCTAATAATTACTTTACCCACGATAATCCAGCGCCGTTGAAGTCTGAATGTAGTGATGGCAATGATCTAGTATGGCAATGGAAAAATGTAGATTCATTATACAAAGGTTTTGATGGAAGCAAAATAGTCTTCACGCCTCCGATTAATAGATTTGAAGGTCTATCGTATGAGATAGAATATGATTCAAAAAAACTACAAATGAGTATATTTAGCAGTAATTTGTATTGGGAAGATACATTAGTAAAAAATAATTATCATAGAGCATATGTTCAAGATAAATATACTGGTAAAAGTTTTATTCAAGAAGTGATAATGAATAAAAATAAAACCAATGAAATAGCTAAAAAGCAAATGACATGGAGTGTGACATTTCAAAAATTATTAGAGATAGATCCAAAAATAGAATATGCAGATATTAAGATATGCAATGCGAAACTTTATACTGTGGAAGGAAGTATCATTCCGCTAACTTCTAAAATACTTAGAATTTATTTCAAAAAGAAAACCGGAAATCTTGATTCTAAAAACAATGCATTTTCGTTCGAGATGTATCCCAATCCAGCATCTTCAAAACTTTATCTTGAATCCTCATCTGAGCATTATCAAGTGAGCATTATCACTGCACAAGGCCTAATAGTTCGGCAATATGATTTTTCAACTTCAAAAAATGAAATCAATATTTCTTCATTAAGTAATGGAATTTATTTTATTAAATCTGAAGATGATAATCATTCACAAGTGAAGAAGTTTATTATATCAAAATAATGTACTATATTCGTAAAGTAAGTGACTTTTGTAGTGCAAATGTGCATCAATGTTTTGAGCTGAAGGAGGAAACTTAGGATTAGCAATTTGGTACTTTGTATAAAGATGAAGGTTGGGGAGAAATTAATGGTACGAATGGATCCACCTTTCTCAATTACTTGGTTAGTAAATGGTTTGAGTGCCATATGTCATGTTCCTAGGATTGATAATCTGACAAGTGGAAAGTACATTGTTTATGG
Organism: Saprospiraceae bacterium; assembly: GCA_044228225.1. Classification (GTDB taxonomy): domain Bacteria; phylum Bacteroidota; class Bacteroidia; order Chitinophagales; family Saprospiraceae; genus Vicinibacter. Next base: position 38,735 of record JBGAVH010000013.1, read on the forward strand.
GCATTATTCGAAAAATTGTAATTTTTTGTATACCTTTGAAATCATTATTGGATTTACAATCAAAAGTAAAAACATTAATATGTTAAGTCCAGGAAATTACAAAGTAACCATAAATAATCTATTTAAAAATGTCAAGAAAATTATTATTTTTTAGTTTAGTTGTTTTAATTACTAGTATTAGTTGTGATAAGGATTGCGGCTATAATGCTGAGTTTAACTTGAGTTGCGCCAATAAGGAAAATACCTTGCAAGGTTCGTGGAATTATTACATGAAATACAAGACATATATAAATAATGTTTTTTTTTACGAAGGTTTAATTCGCAGAAATTATCATTTTGAAGATAATAAATTGTATTATCCTTGCTTCAATCAAAGCAGTATCGATACCATTTTAATTGGCCCTTATGGGTATAATTGCATGAATGATAGTCTAAGAGTTGAATTACGGAATAATTTATGTGAATCATCACATCTTAAATTATATTTTATTTCTAATGATGAAATAAATATTCAGCAACTAAGTGAAGGATGTATTGGGTTTAAAAATAATGATACCATTACATATATTTATTCAATTGGCAAAATGTTAAGATATAAATGAAATTTTCGTATAAGATTATTATTTTGTTGGCTTTGATATACATCTTTAATTCTTGTACTAAGGATTGTTTATTGAACCCAGATTGTAACGAAATAAAAAATATTTTAAATCAAAATTGGGAAGTTTACTGGACGTTTAAAGAGTATAAACATGATACACTTAAAGGCGTTTACCAAAATCAAGGTAGTTTTAGATCTGAAGGGGACTATGGATATTATACTAGCCCAACATTTCCATCAGATTCTCAATATTACTATTGGGTATTTAATTGCAATAAAGATACCATTTTATATATTAATGATTTTGGAAGAGATTTCTTTCCTGGAATTTTTCTTGATACAACCATTTATTGTCTCAAGGATATTTCTGAAAATCATATGACAATGACAAGGATTAGCTATCGTATAGATGTTAGTGATACTTTTGATGTATTTATTAATGGAATTTTTAGAAGGAATTAATAATAAAATTTAAGTTCGAATTATTTACATATTAGTAGTTTATTTTTTATATTATCGATAGGCATTTGAAACTACTAAAATTTATTTCTAACAATATTTTACAATTTAACTTTACCTTATTATCGTCACATTCCCCTTACTCACCTGACTTTTACAATCACGAATTCTGATTTCAATAAAATAGGCATATACTTCCACTGGGGCATCTATACCTTGCCATCGACCGTCCCAGCCTGTGTTTGGGCTATCATTGTTGTATATTAATTTACCCCAACGGTTGTATACTTTGAATTGGACGACTTCTACATAATCTTTGTACGCTGGTTTTACGGCGACATTAAAGTAATCGTTCGTTCCATCATTATTCGGACTAAATACATTCGGGAATTTATAAAATTCAAGGACCTGCTCTATATCTATTTCTTTAGTAATTTTATCCCGACATTTAGTCACTGAATCACTGACTATTAATTCCACTGATTTTTTTCCGAGAGATTTATAGACTACTTTTGGATCTCGTTCTTTGCTGGTTAAGCCCTCTCCAAAATTCCATTCATAGGTATCTGCGCCTATCGATTTGTTTTTAAATAGGGCTAAGCCTGGACAATAATTCAATGTATCAATCCATAAAAAATCTGCAAGGATCTCAGGGACTTTTACTGCAAGACTGTCTATATGTTCGCACCCTGTATCCGTAGATTTAAGTACTAGAAATACAGATTTAGTTCCTACTGAATCAAATCGATACCGAACAGGATTTTCACCTTTAATGATTTTTCCATCATTAAAATCCCATTCTATTTGATTAACATCAACCAGATCAATAGCTGAAAAAACAGCTTCTTCTCCTTTGCAAAGCACTAATTTATCTGCACTGATTTTACCTTCAGGTCCTATCAAGGTATAATCTCTACTAATCGTATCCGAACATCCATAAATGGATCTGACGATGAGTTGTATATGGTGCTTGCCTTTGCCAAATGCAAATGTGGGATTGACTAAATTGTTGGTAGAGCCGTTATCAAAACTCCAGGTGTGCCGGACGATACCCTCAGTGCTGGAATTGTTTTTCAATTCAAAAATGGCGGGATAACATATGGGATGTATCGAATCTAATGCAGTAGAAAATTGAGCTTCCGGTATTTTTACAATATCCATTTCTACAGAATCCGTACCCATGCAACCGGATCCTTTTTCTTCATAGTTGAGATATATTTTTTGTTTGCCGCTTTTATCAAATACTATTTTTGGATTTTGTAAGTTGCTGGTTCCAAATTTACCAAAGTTCCACATGAATTGTAAAGATGATCCTCCACTGGTAAAATCATTAGCATTAAATTGAACGGTTTCTCCTATACAAAGACCAAGTCCTTTCGAGTATTGAATTTTAGAAAAAGGTTTATAGATACTTAATGTTTTTGCTATTGTATCTACACATCCAATGGTATCTTTTACACTTAATATGACTAATACCGTGTCGTCTTTTGTGAATTTTAAATTTGGGTTTTGATCTTTTGATCCGAAATTCCATGACCATGATACCAGTGTAGTATCAGATTTAGTTTTATCGGTAAATTTTAGATTTGCTGGAATACAAAAATTGGTTTTATCCACATCGAAATTGGGGTTTATCGAATATACTGTCGTGCCCTTGGTAATGGAGTCTTTACAACCATTTATATCTTCTACAACCAGACTGACTTCCTGATACCCTGATTTACCAAAACCGTGCATAATGGTATCCTTTCCTACTTCCCGTGGTCTGTGATTTGGAAACCGCCATAAAAAACCTTTGTTACAATCGCGATCCACATCTTGTGAAGCACTGGCGTCCAAAGGATAAAGTACATTGTCACAGATCTTCTCAGGGATCAAAAATGCAGCTTTGATTTCTTTGATATGTACGGTTTTAATATCTACATTTTCAGGACAGCCACTCGATGCATCTGTAGCACTTAATGTGACTTTGTAGGTGCCTCTTTGATCATAGTGATGAATGAGTGAATCGAGTGTAGAAAATTGTCCATCTCCAAATGACCACTTCAACTGTGAAGCCTGTAAACTTTTGCTGACAAACATCACATCATGAGTTGCAGAACAATTGGTCATAAATGCAATATTGGCTTTCGCCCCTTTTACCGTTATGGTTTTAGTTTCAGCAGCATTAGCAAAACAACCATTGTATTCTGAGACTACCTGCAATTGAAAAGTTCCCGGATTATTTACAAATTGATGTGAAGCATCGTTCGATGTCCAGCAATGACTAAATCTTCCATTATCAGAATACACATGCCATGAGTCAATACGTGGATCTGAATTTGTTTTTTTAATATTTATCGTTCCTCCTAGGCAAATAGTTGTTTGGTCTATGGTGTATGTAGGTATAATGGGTTCACCAACTTTAATCCAGAATCCTTCTGAAGTGTCAATACATCCTTTGATATTTTCGATGATGAATTTGACATAATATTCCCCGGGTTTGTTATAGACATGAGATCCTAATTGATCATTGGATTTGTCTTCGATCTGACCATCACCATAGATTAGCTTCCATTTTATAATTTTATCAATGGATTGACTCGCATCAGTGAATTGCACTTTTAATGGTGCACAACCTTCCTTAACGGAAGGAATTAATATAGCATTTGGTCTTCGGTGTATAAAATACTTGTCTTTAAAAGCATAACATCCAATGGATGATGTAATGCTTAATGATTGAAATATAGTGTCATTTCTGTGTCTGTATAAAGAATCACGTTGTGGAGAATGATAGATGTAATTCAATACATCTTTTCCTTTAATACTGTCATTCCAAAGATAGGTATACGAGCCCTTTTGTTTAGCATCCAAAATAATATTAGTGTTTTGTAAACAATCGGGTCCGGTAATGGTAAAGTCTGCATCCACCTGATCAATAAAAATATTAAATGTAGTATCCGTTTTACAATTACCATTATAAGCAGTTAGTGTTATCGTTTTGATTCCTGATGATTGATAAATAAATTTAGGTTCTTTGAGTTTACTTGTGCTAATATTTGCACCACTACTGAATTTCCATAGAAAAGAATCTGCAACAGTAGTATTTTTAAAAGCACCCATGGTTTGGATACAGAAACTATCTTGACCTTCAAGTGTAATAACCGGTGGACCAACAACAACAGATTGACTAATTGTTGATTCGCATCCTTTATTATCAATGACCTTTAAAGTGATCTTATAAGTTCCGGTTGTATTATACACAATCATTTTTGGATCAAATAGTGTTGAGGTACTACCATTTCCAAAATCCCATAAATAGGTATTGCCGTTTTCATCTTTGGTGAAATTAGCAATTAATATAGTCGATGGAATTTCACATCCTATCGACTTCGATAGGGTAAAAGCTGCTTTGGTTCCTGTTACCTGAATATATTCCTGAACTAAAAAAGTTTTATCACATTCTGCAATGGAAGTATTTACTCTAATGGAAACATTGTATTTTCCCGAATTGGTATAGGTGTGGGTGGGGTTCATGAGTGTAGAACTATTACCATCACCAAAAGACCATAAAATATCTTTGATGATGATGGCAGGATCATTAGTAATTGAAGATGTAAAAACAACTTGGAGTGGACTGCATCCGGATATGGGTGCGCCTGTAAACGTGATTACCGGGTCTGCATAAACGGTGATTGGAATAGTGCCGACAAGTCGCCCGTTTTTTCCTTCAAATAAATTAACCTGATAGGTTCCAGGTTTAGTAAAAATATGATTGGCATTTGAAATGCTTGCATTATTGCCATCGTTGAAGTCCCAGTAATAATCTGATAATTGAGGTGCCGTAAAATTTACATTTAAGGGTATGCATCCTTTATTGATATCTGAAGTTTGTGCCTGTAAATACTGTAAACTTATACCTAAAAGTATAAAAAAATAAAAAGGTGTTCTCATATTACCATAGATTAATAAAAGAATTAACAATAGTGTTTGCCATGACTAAATACTGTTCCCTGGTGAATCCACAATCACATCCATAATAGCTCATAATATTTCCAATATCAGGTTGATAATATTCACCATTGGCATCTTTTCCAGTGAACACAAATTCACATCCTGAAGCATACTTTCCGGGTGGTGAATCCGGTACAAAAGGATCTGAAGGTGTATCACAAATACCATCACCTGCTACATCGCAATTGGCACCATTGACCAGCTCTATGCCATTGCCTTCAAAGGTATGTGCCAATCCAAACAAATGTCCGAATTCATGAGTAATGGAACCCGGGCATGATTTTTTTATGAGTGTTCCAAGGCCTGATAATCCACATACAGATGGTGTTAAAATATAATCCACATAGTAGACATTAATGACATTGGGTTTTTGATGTAAGGCCAATAATTCATTTCTTTTATCCATGTCTTCGATACTGTCAAAGGCATAATTGTTAATGGTATCCACACCACATACACTGAAGGAAGCACAAATCGGTGCAAAGTGATAATTGGCACCAGTTATAGTGCCCATTATCGTGGAGACATCAATTCCAGGTTTGCGTAAGGAATCAACCACTATGTGTATCATGAGATTGAAATGCTTGTTGACACACGGAAGATCTTTAGATTGTATATGCAAATCCTGTGCTTGTGGACGCACCAATAATAGGATCCAAAAAAATATTATTTTTCTCATAAGCTTGTATTAAAATCTAGGACAATAAAATTTGGAAACTACTTTTGGTTTTTTGGGATAACTCAATATTCGACTGATGCCAACTTCATATGCTCCATAATAATTATCGAATTGTGATGCTGAAGAAACCGTCATATCATAAGCGAATCCAAACTTCCACTGTTTATATATTCCGCCAACAATAAATTGTACTGCATCTTGAATTCTGTAACCCACACCTAAACTGATTTGGTAGTCTTTTGGTGTTTTTATTTTTTGTTTTTTATCAGATTTTTCGAAGAATCGATAATCCCATAATAATTGTACAGATGTATTATACGCATTACTATATTTTGAAAAATATAAGACCGGGGTAAGACTCATCTCATCAGACAAATCAATTCCATAAGATGCATTTAAATTAATTCTGCGGTAAATGGGATTATCAATTTGTCCATCTTTAAATCGAATATTTGGTTGCGCCAGATGCAAGACAGCAAGGCCTGCATCAAAGTTGGAATAACTCGATAATTTATGGGTGAATTTTAAACCAACATTGTAATCCTGGTAATTGTCTTTGTAATCCTGAATAAAATGTAAATCTTTACTTGCTCCCAGGCTGCCTTCAAATTGATCTTGAAAAACAGCCCGATTTGGATTTACAGACCTTTGGATGTTTCCAAATTGAAATCCCAGGGCGATCACATTTTTATATTTGGCATCGAGGCCAATATGATAGCTTAGAGATCCCATAATCCCAATATTTTGAACCACAAGATCACCAGCGCGATCCAAAGATAATTGTAGGCCACTTCCAATCCAATGACTTGGTCGAAGACCATTAGACACTGGACTATCCATATAAAATAATACAGTTTGATAGGGTTTGTGGATAAAATTCGAAAATTGTTCCCGATAGATTCCACCTAGCCTAATGGTACCAGAGAAACTGCCAACTTCTGCAGGATTGAAATAGGGTTTGGCAAAATTATAATTGGTTACATGTAAATCTTGTGCATTGAGTAATTGTATAGATATGCAAATACAAATCAATATCTGTCTATTTAGGTTTATAAGCATAGTGATAACTAAATTTGGTATTACGTGATAAGTAATATCTTTATAGATCGATTAAAAGGTCAAAATGATGCCTAGAAAGGTAAATTATTTCAAAAAAATCTTTGTTTGATTTTTTTAAATCACACATTCATTGCCCCATTTTATGGACAAAAAGTATAAATAGTTATACTTTTGCAGCCCTTATGAGTTTTCAAGAAGAATTAAACAAAAGACGCACTTTTGGCATCGTATCTCATCCGGATGCCGGAAAAACGACCCTAACTGAAAAGTTGTTGCTATTTGGTGGTGCGATACAAACAGCCGGAGCAGTAAAATCTAATAAAATAAAGAAGCATGCAACTTCAGATTTTATGGAGATCGAACGTCAGCGTGGAATTTCAGTAGCCACATCCGTCATGGCTTTTCCTTATCGCGATCTACAGATCAATATTTTGGATACACCCGGCCACAAAGACTTTGCTGAAGACACATTCAGAACATTAACTGCAGTAGATAGTGTTATAGTAGTTATTGACGTTGCAAAAGGTGTTGAAGAGCAAACAGAAAAACTTGTGGAAGTTTGTCGAATGCGCAAGACGCCGATTATTGTTTTTATCAACAAAATGGATCGTGAGGGTAAAGATCCTTTTGATCTTTTGGATGAAGTGGAAACCAAATTAGGTCTGCATGTTACACCCCTATCTTGGCCAGTTGGGATGGGACAGTCTTTTCAAGGAGTTTATAGTCTATATGAAAAAAAATTCATCCATTTCAAACCACATGGAAAACAAGATGGTGAAGAAGTGATTACGATTGAAAATACCAACAGTGAGGATTTCAAATCAATTATTGGGTCAAGAATGCATGGTATTTTTTTAGATGAATTGAATACCATAGAAACGATATATCCAAGATTTAATCGTGAAGATTATCTGAGTGGAAAAATAGCACCTGTTTTTTATGGTAGTGCCGTTAATAATTTTGGAGTTCGGGAAATGCTCGATTGTTTTGTGGAAATTGCACCAACACCTTTATCCAGAGAAACAGAAGAACGAATTGTCAAACCGGAAGAAGAAGCTCTAAGTGGTTTTATTTTTAAGATCCACGCCAATATGGATCCTAAGCATCGGGATCGTATTGCATTCTTCAGGATCTGTTCAGGGATATTTAAAAGAAATACCAATTACTTTCATGTTAGATTGAATAGACAATTAAAATTCTCGAATCCAACATCTTTTATGGCAGCAAAAAAAGAAGTTGTTGATGAAGCCTATCCCGGAGATGTCGTTGGCTTATATGACTCCGGCAATTTTAAGATTGGAGATGCATTGACGGAAGGCGAAAAACTTCATTTCAAAGGTATTCCAAGATTTTCTCCTGAGATATTTCGATATGTCAATAATGCAGATCCTTCTAAGTTCAAACAATTTGCTAAAGGATTAGAACAACTCATGGATGAAGGGGTAGCGCAGATGTTTACTAAAGAAGATTCCCAACGCAAAATTATTGGTGTGGTTGGTGCTCTGCAGTTTGATGTGATACAATATCGATTGGAACATGAATATAATGCAGCATGTAATTATGATCCAATCAATCTATATAAAGCTTGTTGGGTTAATGCCAAGGATCCAAAGAAATTAGAAGAATTTATTCAGCGCCGTAAGAAGGATATTGCTCGTGACAAGGATCATAAAGTCGTATTTCTTGCTGAATCTTCTTGGACTTTAAAATTAGTTCAAGATAATTTTCCTGATGTTGATTTCTATATGACCAGTGAATTTTAATCACGACCAATCATCAGCTCCAATTTTTGTTTGAATTCCTGTAATGAATGAAAATCATGAGTTCCAGTGTATTTTAAGTAATCAAATTCTTGTATTAGATTTGTAATTGGAAGTTTCAAATTTATGTCAGGTTCCAAGACAAGGTATTGCTTGATTTCCTGAAGATTTTGGTGATGGGTATTTAATTTCATATTGATTATTCTAATGAATAATTGTTCTAAATCATGGATGTTCGAAATACCTTGTGAATTAGTTTTATGGTATGTATTGTTGTTGGTTGATTTTTTTTGATTCCATATTTTTTTTATGGAGTCAATGTCTAAAGTTTTGAATATTAATCCTAGTAAAAAAGGAAGGGAAAAGAATACCCAAATGAACCATTTATTCCACAATAATCCATCTGAAGTTGTCAAAGATTCTTTGATATAAATATCTCTGATTTCATTAGTATTTCTTGCTTGCTCATTTTTTACAATTTGTGAGTTGATTTGTACATTAAAGCTATCACGCACACTTTCATATGTTCCTGTATAAGGATTAAAAAAAATAAACTCGGGCATTAGTGTGTAGGCGCCCGGTTTTTTTGGTGTTAATAAATAATCATAGTACCGAGATTGAATCAGTTTTTGTGTTGGAGCTGCTTTTTGAATTTCGCTTACACGAGATTCTGTAAATTCAAAACTGGTATCTTGATTAAATATATTGGGTTTAATTTGATTTAGATTTCCATCGCCTTCCAGATACATACTAATATTAATCGCATCACTTAAATTGTATTGTTGGTTGACGCCTTTGAAATCAATCTTGTACTGACCTACTGCCCCGGAAAATTGTTGTGGAATGGGTTTGGGCAATGGCAGCACTTTTAAACTCAATTCATTGGATATTACCGTTTCCATTTGTTGTCTAAAAATACTAGACATATTAAATCCCCACGGATCATCTTCTCCAATACTAACCCGGTATACAACAGGGCTAATGGTTAAATGACCTGCCTTTAATGGAAATAGAAAAATTTTCCCCAAGACTTTAGTCGTGTATTGTTGGCCATTGATAATTTCTCGTAACACACCATTTTTATCATTCTCTGCTTCCACTTTATAGAAATCATCAAACGAAGAACCTGTCACGACTTCAATATTTTGGATACTAACTTGCGTATAAAGTTTATAACTTAAGGTAATTTGTTGTCCTACATAAGCTGTCGTAGTGTCTAGTGTTGCTTTGATAAAGAACTGTTTAGATTCTGCCTTTATATTTGAAGATTTAAGAAATTCAATTTGAATTGGTTTTGTCTTCAATATATTTCTACCTACTCGGATAGTCGCAGACCCGATGGTAAATGTTCCAAGTTTTGTCGAAGTCAATACGTAAACATATGATAATGATGAACTCATGCTCCCATTAATGATGGAAGTCTGCATAGACTGACTTGGTCCTTGCACTATTTGTAGACCTCCAAAGTCCGGAGCAGTAAATGAACCACCCTCTGCATTATGTAAAGTAAATTGTACCTGAAAAGTACTCCCTGTTAATACTTGTTTAGCATCTGTTGTAGCTTCAAAACTAACTTGGGATTTCAATGATATTGAAATGCTCAGGAATAAAAAAAGTAGCTGTAATATGCGCATTATATTTTATAAACTTTTTTCTTACTCTTTTGAGGGACTGTTGGTGGTGTAATAATTAATGGGTCATCCATTTCATAAGTCCGACTCGGATTTTGCCTTATATTATTTGGATTGGGCGCAACAAAAATTTTGAGTTGTGGTGTTTTTAATTCACCATCATTGGTTTTAAGTATAGCAGGATCAATGATATAATCTCCTTCGAGTTCAGGTTTTAAATAATACACATAACTTGAACTTTGGTTAATGGTACCATTGATATAAGAATAACTCGAAGCACGATTAGGCCCTGCAATTATTTTTAAACCGGGAAATTGAGGTGCAATAAATTCACCATCTACATTTTGAAGAATGAACTTAACTTCAAAATAATTACCCAATAATATGGTATCTGAGCTAACCTCGACTTTGAGTGCTTCATTTTGTGCGCTCAGCTTGTAGAAGGAAAAACAGCAAATTAATAAAATGAGTTTTTTCATATTGAATAGATTAAGTTAATGTATTTCATTTATTACCAATCTTTGTCTTTGGGAACACGTTTGCGATTCTGTTGTTGTAAACGTTCCTTAACTTTTTTATCCTTGTCTTCCACCATTTTTAGTAATTGATTGGCTTCTTCTTTGGTTAATTTTTTTTCTTCAGTTCCACCTTGATCTTCTTTTTTCTCTTTAGGATCATCCTGTGAATTATCTATCTTTTTTTGATCTGCATTTTTTTCGTTTTGCGGTTGGTTTTTTTGTTCTTGTTGATTTTTGTCTTTTTGATCCTGCGGTTTTTGATCTTGTTGTTTTTGATCTTGTTGTTTTTGTTCTTGTTGTTTATTTTGCTGCTGTTGCTGTTGTTCCTGCTGTTGCTGTTGGACTTTCATTCTTTTAGCCTGAGCTAAATTTATTTTTGCAGCTGCATCTTTTGGATTTAACTTCAACGATTCTTTATAAGCTTCAATACTTTTATCATAGGCTTTATTATGAAAATTCGTGTTGCCTAAATTGTAATATGCGGATGATAATTGTTGGGGTGTAGTGGATGAATTCGAAATACTTTTTTCATATGCAGATTGTGCCTCTTTGATTCTTCCTTGTTGGTAAAGACTGTTGGCTAAGTTGTATTGAAAATTAAAACTTGGGTTTTCGGCATTAGCTTTCCGATAAGCTTCTTCTGCTCCAACATAATTGGAATCTCTATACATGCGATCACCTTTTTGGGCATAGGGATTAAGTGCTTGGCCTGATGCCCAGCTTATGAGAAATAAGAAATGGAATATCAATAATATCCTAAACATGTCTCTTCTTATAAATTAAATAACAGTCTATGATTAATAAAAGAATCGCAATACCAAGCGGCCATTGAAAATAAGATTGATACTCATTAAATGATTGAAAAGTTACATCTTTTTTTGCCATCAATTGTACCCGTTTTGTCAATTGTTCAAATAATGCATCTCCCTGATCAATTTCTAATGAAGTCCCGGAACTTACATCTGCTATTTCAGATAACAGTTTCCTATTTGGAATGGTTTTAACTAGATTGCCTTTATTATCTCGTTTAAATGATTCACCAGTTGCTTCTTGGTTCGGAATATAGGATCCTTCTTCAGTACCTATAGGAATGGTAACGATGCTGATACCTTCTTTTGCAGCTAATTTAGCTTGGTCTATAGCTTCACCTTCATGATCTTCCCCATCAGTAATTAAGATGAGCATTTTATGAAATCCTTCTTTATCTGGAAATGATTTCCTGGCTAGTTCTATGGCAGCTGAAAGTGAGGTGCCTGGAGTGCTGGCCATATTGGTTTCAATCATATTGGACAATAATTGAATGGTAGCCATGTCTGTGGTCAAAGGTGATTGTAAATAAGCTTCTCCGGCAAATGTTATTAAGCCAATACGATCACTTCGGAAATGTTCTAGCAATTGTTTAATTAACAATTTACTTCGCAACAAGCGATTGGGTTTAATGTCAGAACCCATCATGCTTTGTGATATATCCAGAGCAATGAGTATTTCTGTATTTTGGGTTTTTACTTTTTCTTTTTTTAAACCAAACTGTGGATTAGCTAGTGCAATGATTAATAAAAAAAGTATACTTAAAAAAAGTATGAATTTGGTTCGTTGTAAAGCAGTATTCGATTGCCAGGATTTTTTGAGTTGATTACTTATTCCTAATCGAGACCACAGTTGCACAGCATTCAACTTTAGAAAATAATAAACCCCATATATCACAGGAATGATCAACAATAAAGTAAGATATGCTATGGAATCTATCTTAAACATATTATGGCATGAGTCTATTAAAGGTGATACGAATGATCCACGCAAGGACAATTAAGAATAATCCTATCAATAAGAAAAATCTATATTCTTCAGAAAAACGTTTAAATACTTTGACTTCTATTTTTGTTTTTTCAAGGCGATCTATTTCCTGATAGATTTGTTGCAACTCGTTTTGATTGGTTGCCCGATAATAGATTCCTCCGGTTTCTGCAGTTATCTTACGGAGTAGGTTTTCATCAATATTAACAGGAGCCATACCAAATACAAATTCACCATTGGCCTGTCTTCCTACAGGGGAGTAGGCTTCTCCAGTTGATCCTACGCCAATGGCATAAATTTTAATATTAAAGACTTTGGCCATTTCGGCTGCCAGATCTGGAGATATTTCACCCGCATTGTTGACCCCATCCGTTAATAATATAATGACTTTGCTGTGGGTCAAACTATCATCTTTCAAACGATTAATCGCAGTCGATAATCCTAGGCCGATTGCAGTGCCATCATTTAAATATCCACATTCTAATTGACTTAACAGGTTAGTCAGAATTTGATGATCTACGGTTAATGGGCATTGCGTAAAGCCTTCTCCAGAGAAACCCACAAGACCAATTCTATCATAAGACCTTTTTTTTACAAAATCTATGGCAACCAATTTACTTATTTCTAATCGATTGGGGTTGAAATCTTGGGACAACATACTTGATGACAAATCCATAACCAGGAATATATCAATTCCTTCAGCATCAATTTTTTCTTCTCGCAACACCCATTGCGGTCTTGCTAATGCAATAATTAAAAATACTAATGCCAGATATTTTATATAAGGAACGCTTTGATATAATTTTAATTTCCAATTTAATTGTGGTTTAAAGGCGTCAAAAGAAGGATAAATTAAACTGGCTGAATGTTTGGACGCTTGTTTAATTTCACGATACAGCAAAAAAGGTATGATTCCTAATAGGATTAACATGTAAGGACTATACCATTCGATCTGATTAAACCACTGACTCATGATAATTTATTTTGATTTACCATTAATTTATTATGTTTACTCAAAACAAATATACCTCTTGAAAATATCGCTTCTTTTTTCAATATGGCAATGATCATTAGAAAAGGAAGAAATAAAGTGAGGAGTGGTATTAAAACAATCATCAACAGTATGTTAACCCATTGTTGATTATTTTGCATGATAAGATTATAATGCCATCTTGACAATTGACCTAATTTCGATTGATGCAAAGCTACCCAAGTAGCCGGCAGTTGAAATTGATTTTTTACAACCATAGAAGAAATTAAGCTAAGTGTTTCTAAAGTATCATCACGCTTTAGTTGCAACAGAATATCTGGAGGAATTTCATTTGGATTTTCAAATTGTTTGGCAAGTTCAGTTCCTAGAAGTTGATTCCAATGTACGGTGTTAATGGCCATTAATTCTTCTGAAAGGGACTTGTTAGATGCTACAAATTCATGAGCTTGTTTCATCAAGTCGGAATGGGTATGAATATCCGGAGTCAAATTGGCGAATTTAACCAGATCAGAAATTTTAATATTCTGTTTCAATAAATCCAATTGCTTTAATTGAATATTTTTTTCTTCTATGTTTTGGATAATTTCTTTAGAAGTTAATTCTAAGGCATTTATTTTAAACCCTTCTGCCAGATAAGATCTCAGAATTTCATTGAGTTTATCATAATATAATTTCAATTGGTCTTGTTGCCAATATTTTTTTTGTTCAAGTTTATTTAATTCAGCGATCGCTTTTTCATAAGGAGACATGACTTCCTGATAAATAATTTTACCTGGTTTCAATTTATCTGCTTTGAAAAAATAATATAGGATGATTAGCATGAATATAATAAAGCAGAATATTATAATAGCATACATTAAAATCGGACTAGGTCCTTTCGTTTCTTGGATATCTTTTATTGGAAGGAGTTGTTGGGTATCATCTGGCAAATAATTAACCGTTATTCCAATTGGATTGGTATTCAATGTTTCCCCATTTAATGAAATCTGGAAAATAGGTATTTCAAAATAACCACTATCAAAAACAGTGAATTTTACATCTCTGATAAAGCTTCCATCTTGCTGTTTGGTCCATGAACCACGATCCAATATTTCCATCCATGATAAGGTATCCATTACATTTATGGGATCATCAGCAATTTGATTGCTTGAAGACCTTTGATGGAGGTACTGTTGATCACCAATCCACATATGTGTAGAATCAATGGATTGACTAAAATGCGATTGTGCAAATACTTGTGTAACAAAAAAAGAAGAAATAATTAATATGATCAACAAGCGCATGTTACTTTCTGCTTTTAAAAAATTTAATGAGTGTCTTAATATAATTATTTTGAATATCCATACTTAAAAAATCTGCATTCGATTTTGAAAAAATAGATTTAATGCGGTTATTATTTTGTAAGTGGTGTTGGGATATTATTTTATTCATATTGGGATCAGAACTATCAATGATCATCTCATGACCGGTTTCAGAATCTGTTAATGCTATTAGGCCAACATTTGGAATTTCCTGTTCCAGCGGATCTAATATTTGCAATCCAATCAGATCATGTTTTTTTGCAACAATTCGTATAGTTGTTTCCGGTATAGGGCATAGAAAATCAGAACAAACAAAACAGATACTCTTTTTATTGAGGACACTGTTTAAATATTTTAATGGAATGTCAAGATTAGTTCCTTTTGCGTCATTCCGACTCACGAGTATTTCCCGAATAATGCGAAGTATATGCTGTTTTCCTTTTTTTGGAGGAATGAATAAATGTATTTTATCACTAAATAATAATAATCCAACCTTATCTTGGTTTTGTGTGGCAGAAAATGCCAGTACAGCAGCCATTTCAGCAATCCATTCAGCTTTTGACTGAGCTGTCGAACCAAAATAAGTAGAAGGACTAATATCAATTAATAACATTAATGTTAATTCACGTTCTTCTTCAAAAACTTTCATATAGGTTTGGCCTGCACGTGCGGTTACATTCCAATCAATGTGTCTGATATCGTCACCAATACTATATTCCCGAACCTCAGAAAAAGACATCCCGCGACCTTTAAATACACTGTGATAGGCTCCAGAAAAAAGATGATGACTTAATCCTTTAGTCTTGATTTCTATCTTTCGTACTTGGTTTAATAATTCTTGGGTCTCCATGATATTATAATATACGTTTTAAAGGTCCATTTTTACGTATCTGATTTTTTAAAAGTTTATAGGGTATTAATAGGTGTTGGGTGCCCCAGATGTTATTGGCTTCTGATGAAAAACAAATCCCTTGAGGCCACAGTGTCCAATGTTTAAATTCATCATTCATGATGAAGTGTTTATATCCCTTTGTCCCTGACGCTGCTAATTTTGTTTTTTGATCATGAATCAAAGGATCAATTAATAGTTTTATGTCAACTTCTTTTTCAAATAAATCCGCTATATCGAGATTTTCATTTTGCCTGAAACTATAATTGAAGGAAGATTTATTAGTTTTATTATTACTTCCTGTAATGAGAATATCTCCACTAATCCAATAATCACTAATCCATGCTACGTCCATGGTTAAAAATGATTTTTGTAAATGGGTACTGTCCGTACCTGTTTGCTCCATAGCCAATTTTTGATTGTATTGGATGATGTAATCATTAATCCATTTTATATAAGCTTTGTCATCAAGATTAAGATATTGAGCAGACAGAAGACTGGAATTAAATGTATTTGTTTTGCATGCAAAGGGATAGTTTTTTGCTATTTTAAGATTTAATGAATCAAATACTCCTGTGAGTTCAGATAAATGTATGTTTGAGTTTTTGACATCGAGTTGAATTTGTCCCAGTTTTATATTATTGAGATTGTAAACATTTACAACAGAACGATTACATGATTCATTGACACAATTTCCTCTTAATATGTAGGTAATGGTATCAATCCAATTCTCTAATCTTCCCATGATTATTCCATCTCCATTATTCTGGATAAAAATCCGATATTTAATCGAATCCATTTTACTGCTGAAATAATTCAATTGTGGCGGACAGTCTAGTAGTTTAGATTGTATTCGAGGTATTTGTTTGAGTTGAATTAGACTTCCTTGTTTTTTATAATTATATAGAATACGGGCAGTTAAAAAACTATCTTGAAAACTTCCAAGCAAAGTACCAAGTATCGTTCCAGTGGAATCTGTAATGATGCATTTTAAAGTATCTGGAATATATGTTCCTTCAATAAAAGTGATGGTTCTAGTACTTAAATTTTGTATGATTCCTTTGTAATCTTTTTGGTCATTTCCTAAACTTAGAATGATCTGATCCTGTTCTGAATTAGAACCTATAAAATGATTAATCCAAACCCCATGATGGTGGTCCTCAAATAAATTAACTACATCTTGTGTTTTAAGATTGATTTGTGCCGTTAAATTATATACAATTAGATTTAAAAATAAGATTCCCATCCAAATCCATTTCAAATGGACAGGTGGTTTAAAAGAAAAATAATTATCGTGTCGATTGAGTTGCATTTATGGAACTTCTACTTTCGATAATATAGTTGAAATGATTTGGTCTTGTGTTATATTTTCAGCTTCGGCTTCATAGCTTAGTCCTATTCTATGCCGGAAAATGTCTTTAACAATACTGGTCACATCTTCAGGAATTACAAAACCTCTATGGTTAATAAATGCATTTGCTTTAGCTGCTTGTGCTAAAAAAATACTTGCTCTTGGAGATGCACCATAATTAATGAGCAATTGTATTTCCTTTAGTTTGAAAAGTTCAGGATTCCTTGTTGCAAATACTAAATTGAGTATATATTTTTCAATCCGTTCATCCATATAAATTTTAGACACTGCTTTACGGGCTTTAAGAATATCTTCAGGATGTATTACCGGAGTTATTTGAGTTAGGATGTCACCTGACAAATTTTTTCGCATAATATCAAGTTCTTCTTCCATAGTAGGATAAGTCACATTGACTTTCATCATAAACCGATCCACCTGTGCTTCAGGTAATGGATAAGTTCCTTCTTGTTCGATGGGATTCTGTGTTGCTAATACGAGAAAGGGTTCTTCAAGTTTAAACGTTTCTTTCCCAAGTGTGACTTGCCTTTCCTGCATTGCTTCTAATAGTGCTGATTGCACTTTAGCAGGAGCTCTATTTATCTCGTCAGCTAAAATGAAATGGGCAAATATTGGACCCTTGCGTACCGAAAATTGGTGATCGCTTGGATTATATATTAGGGTTCCAATGATATCAGCAGGAAGTAGATCTGGAGTAAACTGTATCCGATTAAAAGTGGCATCAATGGAATTAGCTAAAGTTTTAATAGCTAAAGTTTTAGCTAAGCCTGGTAAGCCTTCTAATAAGATATGGCCTCTGGTCAACAAACCCAACAACATTCGATTCATAATGTGTTTTTGCCCAACGATGATCCTGCTGTGTGCTTCTTGAAGTCGATCTACAAAGGCACTTTCTATTCCAATTTGTTGATTAATAGCTTCTATATCAATGTATTGTGACATAAGAATTAATTTTTATATTAAATCGTAAATGAATTTATGAAATTTGCATTGATAAAATTTCCAAATGCAATGCTTATGAACGTAAAAATAGTTGGTGAACGGTATATCTTGTTCTTGCTGCTGATCCATTTTAACATTTTATTAATTGAGCCTATTATTGCGCAAAATAAGAGTGCAAGTAATGCAGATTCAGCTCATGAAGATGATTTGCTGGAGTCAATAGACAATAAATCATGGAATGCATTAGAACATTTAAAAGATGGCCAGTTATTAGTTCGTTTAAAAAGTGAGTCCAAAAAAATTGCAGCTTTAAATAAGGAATTAGATCGTGCTGTCATTTGCTCTGCACGGGAAAAACAATTGATTCAAGAAATAGTAAAGATTACAAATCGCCGGGATTCGTTTAATTTGGCATTCATTCAAGCCATGCGACTTAATTTTAAATTTTGTCCGGTTTATTTTTATTATGATAAGAGGCATACAGAATTAAAAAAGAATCACTTTTTTGGAGCTATATTCTTGGATAGTTTATTGCATGAAGTTGTAGAAAATAGAATTGGAAATAGTAACATCGTCATTTTAAAACATGATGAAACTCCTAACCAACATTTGGAAGCTTTTTTGTTTGTGGATACTTTGGGTATAAATTATTCAAGTCCGTTTCCAAAATATCAACGAGTTAATACATTATCAACTTGGATTAATAGTATCGATGATCCTAAATCAAAATACACTCAAAATGCCAATCTCTATGCCCGAAAATTAAATATTAAGCTGTTTAAAGCAAGTAGAAAATTATTGAGGTATTAGAATAAGTAAATGAATGAAATTTATGCAGGTTATGGTATGAAACCATTCGATCTATTTGCTAGGATTTTTAAGACACCTTGTTTTTATTACTTTTAATTAATTTCATGTTCTTCAACCGGCAATCCGAATATTATAGAGGTTCTTAATAACGCATATGTGTTTTGTTTATGTATAATTTATTAAATTTCAATATGATATATTAATGATATGCTAATTAAGTGGCATTATTTAGAAAATTGATGCAAATTTGAATCATTCGCCTTATTTTGAGGTCAAAATAGAATATTCATGGAGTCTAGACCGTGGCTAAAACATTATCCTGCTGGAGTTCCAGCTAATATTAATCCAGATGCCTATACTTCGTTGATTGCATTCGCTTCAGAAATGTTCAAGAAGTTTGAATCCAAGACTGCATTTATTTGTATGGGCGCAAAGCTGTCTTATAGGCAATTGGATGAGTACTCTGAACAATTTGGTGCCTATTTGCATTCCAGAGGACTTAAACCAGGCGATCGGATAGCCCTAATGATGCCTAATTTATTTCAATATCCCATTGCAATATTTGGTGCTCTTCGTGCGGGTTTGATTATTGTCAATTCAAATCCACTTTATACGCCTCGTGAAATGGAATATCAGTTTTGTGATTCTGGTGCTAAGGCTATAGTAATCGCAGAAAATTTTGCAGCTAATTTGGAAAAAATTATTGCCAAAACTAAAATTGAAATAGTGATCACTACCTCGATTGGTGAATTAGTGGGTGGCGTAAAAGGTAAGTTCATAGATTTCATGGTCAAATATGTTAAATGTCTGGTTCCAAAATTTAATATCCCGAACGCAATTGATTTTACAACTGCTTTGGATCATGGCAAGAAATATAAAATAGTACCTTTCGAATCGAATCGGGAAGACGTTATTTTATTACAATATACGGGAGGAACTACGGGCGTAAGCAAAGGTACCATGCTGACGAATCGAAATTTAGTAGCTAATGTTGAACAAATAAAAGCCGTTATTTGCTACTACCTTGAAGAAGGAAAGGAAGTTACTTTGTCACCATTACCTATGTATCACATATTCGCATTTGCTGTAAATATTTTGGCAATGATGTCCATTGGTGCTACAACGGTTCTTATCGTAAATGCAAGAGACATTGGTAGCATAGTTGCTGCATTTAAAAAATATCCTATTAGTTTGATGACCGGGGTCAATACATTGTATAATGCTTTATTAAATTATCCCGGATTTGAAAAAATTAATTTTAGTCATTTAAAAGCTTCAGTAGGTGGTGGAATGGCCGTTCAAAAATCAATTGCCACTGAATGGCAGAAAGTGACCGGTTGTTATCTTGCTGAAGGATTTGGAATGACTGAGACATCACCCGTTGTAAGTCTTAATCCCTTGGATGGGACTGGTAGGTTGGGTTATATAGGAATTCCAGTTCCATCAACAGATGTTCGACTCATGGACAAATCAGGCCATGTCTGTGGAATTAATGAGGAGGGCGAAATTCAGGTTAAAGGCCCACAGGTTATGAAGGGATATTACAACCAACCGGATGAAACAAACCTAACCATTAAAGATGGATGGTTGTGTACCGGTGATGTAGGCATAATGGATGAACATGGTTTTTTCAAAATTGTAGACCGGATTAAGGACATGATTTTGGTATCAGGTTTTAATGTCTATCCAAACGAAATTGAAGAAGTATTGGTGGCTCATCCTAAAATATTAGAAGCAGCTGCTATTGGAGTTCCTGATGAAAAATCCGGTGAAAGTGTGAAAGTTTTTATTGTTAAAAAAGATAGTTCTTTAACTGAAGAAGAAGTCATGGATTATTGCAAAGAAAACTTAACCAATTATAAATTACCTCGCAACATTGAATTTAGAGTTTCATTGCCGAAAACAAATATTGGAAAAATATTACGTCGTGAATTAAGAATTTTAAAGTAATCATAAGGTATCATTTAAATTAGTTTTCGAATGAATTACGATAGTTGATTGAGAAACAACTAAAATACCATTTCTATCATTACAAAATAAAGATGTTAATCTTGTGAAAAAAAATATATTAATTATTGGGTCAGGCGGTAGAGAGCATGCCCTGGCATGGAAAATTAAGCAAAGCGGTTTAATCAATGAATTATACAGTATTCCCGGAAATCCTGGAATAAATAGTCTTTGTATCCATTTAGATATAGAATTAGCTGATATTGAAGGTTTGAAACTAGCCATTATTCAAAATGATATCAACATTGTTTTGTGCGGCCCCGAAGGCCCATTGGCTGATGGTATTATGGATCAGCTGCAGGATTTAGTCCAATCTCATAAACTGATTTTAATAGGCCCCAATCAACAAGGAGCACAGTTGGAATCAAGTAAATCTTTTGCAAAGGAGTTTATGTCACGCCATCAAATTCCAACAGCAGCTTATAGAACTTTTGACCAACATGAAATTGAAGCCGGTTGTTCATTCATGGATTCCATGAATCTACCCATTGTTTTAAAAGCAAATGGATTAGCAGCAGGAAAAGGTGTGTTGATTTGTGAAACTTTGGATGATGCAAAGACTGAATTCAGATCCATGTTGGAAGGTAAATTTGGGGATGCATCTTCACAAGTCGTAATTGAAGAATTTCTCCAGGGTATAGAATTTTCTGTTTTTGTTTTAACGAATGGCGAACAGTATGTCATCCTGCCTGAAGCTAAAGATTACAAGCGAATTGGTGAAGGTGATACAGGTCTTAATACAGGTGGAATGGGTGCGATCTCTCCGGTCTCTTTTTTTGATGAAGACATGATAGAAAAAGTGATGCATCAAATTATTGCACCCACTATTAATGGATTACAGGCAGACCAAATTCCTTATCAGGGATTTATATTTTTTGGCTTGATTAAAGTGGGTGATGATCCATATGTCATCGAATATAATTGTAGACTTGGAGATCCTGAAACGGAAGCCATTATGCCAAGATTAAATACGGATCTCATACAACTTTTTATAGCATGTCAGGAACATACGCTTTCGCAATCTATGATATCTATTAAGACGGACACCGCAGCAACTGTATGTCTGGTAAGTGGAGGATACCCTGGAGCATTTGAAAAAGGGAAAGTCATTTCAGGTCATGAACAGATTTCTCAAAGTCATGTTTTCTATTCTGGTACTAAATTAGTAAATGGACAATTGGTCACCGATGGGGGTCGTGTTTTTGCCATTACTTCTTTAGGAAAAAGCAGGCAATCTTCTGTTAATAAAAGTCTTAAGACCTGCGAGAAAATTCAATTCGAAGGGAAAAATTATAGAAAAGATATTGGATTTGATTTGAAATGATACCCATAAGTATTGCAGAAATAATTGATGTTACAGGTGCTGATGTCATTCAAGTATCAGAAGCCGATTTATGTATTTCGAGAATTGAAACGGATAGCAGACATATACTATTTCCTGAGAAAACTATTTTTTTTGCGCTGGATGGACAGTATACTCAAGGTCATCATTTTATTCCGGCATTATCAAAAAAAGGTGTTCGGGTTTTCGTAACACATGCAGAAGCAATACCAGAAGTTTCCGGATATGTGCTTAAGGTAAATAATACCTTGCATGCGCTTCAGACTTTGGCCATGCATTATCGCAAAAAATTTGCTATCCCTGTTATAGGAATAACCGGAAGTAATGGAAAAACCATCGTTAAAGAATGGCTCGCTCAATTACTTCAAGGAGATTTTCAGGTATGCAAAAGTCCTAAAAGTTATAATTCTCAACTAGGTGTTGCATTATCTGTTCTGGAACTCAACGATACGGATGAGATCGGAATTTTTGAAGCAGGAATTTCGACCTATGATGAAATTGAAGTATTGGAACAAATGATCTGTCCAACATTCGGTATCATAACGAATATTGGTGATGCACATCATTCAGGATTTAATTCGATAGAAGATAAAGTTGCTGAAAAGATTAAATTATTCAAGCATGTTGATAAAATCTTGTACTGCAGTGATTATCCCGAAATTCATGATGCACTGAAAGTGAATTCCAAGGCTATAGGTTGGGGATTTAATAAGGATGCAGAAATTCGTGTTGTTAAAACAATAGACCAATTAAATCATACCAAGGTTGATTTTGTTTTTAACCAAAAACCTTTCCATTTCCAAATACCATTTGTCGATGATGCTTCTATTGAGAATTGTTTGCATTGTATTTTGGCATCCATTTGCTTTGAGATTGAACCTATAGCTATTCAAAAGAGAATCATGTTACTGCATGGCTTAAGTATGCGTCTGGAACAAAAGGAAGGACTACACGGGTGTATTTTAATTAATGATAGTTATAGTCTTGATCTAAAATCCTTAGAGCTAGCATGCCGATTTGTTGAACAACAAAATGTGGAATTAAACAGAACATTAATTATTTCAGATTTTGGCGATCACAGGCCCTTTTCTGAATGGAGTCAGGAATTGATTGCATTGATTCAGAAGTATCGATTTAATAAGTTAATTGCCATTGGTTATCAAATTGCAGAAATACAACATATTCTTCCTAAATCGATTTTATTTTATTCTTTTATTAATACAGAGGATTTCATTGCAGAACATGAATCATTGAATTTGCGAAATGAACTGATATTAATTAAAGGTGCACGAAAATTTAAATTGGAACAATTTTTTAATGAATATTCACTCTCTAAACATGATACCATATTAGAAATCAACTTAAAGTCCATAGCTCATAATATTTCTATTTATAAAAAGCATTTGAATACAAATACAAAAATTATGGCAGTTGTTAAAGCTGCTGCTTACGGAAGTGGCCATTATGAAGTAGCGAGATATTTGGATCATAAAGGAATTGATTATTTGGCAGTAGCTTATGCCGATGAAGGAATTATACTCAGACAAAAGGGAATTCAATGTCCTATTTTAGTCATGAATACCGGGACAACAGATTTTAAAAATTTATTTGAAAATCAGCTTGAACCCGAAATTTTTTCCATCATTCAATTGCATAGGTTAATTTACGAGATGGGTACTTCCATGTCTTTAGAAATTCATATTAAATTAGATACGGGCATGCATCGCCTCGGATTTTTAGAACATGAAATTCCTGAGTTGATTCAAGTATTACAACACCATAAACAAATTAAGGTAGTTAGTATTTTTAGTCATCTTGCAGCAAGTGATCAAGCAGATTTTGATGAATTTACCTTAATTCAAAAGTCCCGGTTTGATGCCATGACCCACCTCTTAATTCAAGCTCTTGGATATAAACCAATGCTTCATTTAATCAATAGTTCTGGTATCAGCAGACATCCACATTTACAATACGATATGGTGCGTCTTGGTATTGGTCTGTATGGCATTGATTCCGATCCTCATATGTTTAATTTACTTGAAAAAGTACATACACTCAAGACCAGAATTAGTCAAATTAATGAAATTAAGGAAGGGGAAACAGTCAGTTATAATCGCTCCGGGAAAGTCAATAAGAATTCAAAAATAGCAGTACTTAGTTTGGGGTATGCAGATGGGTTACCACGAAATATTTCAAAGCATAATTATTGTGTTGCCATTCAAAAACATCAAGCCCCTATTATCGGAGTGGTGTGTATGGATATGACCATGGTAGATGTTAGTCATATTGAAGGTGTTAAAGTTGGAGATGAAGTAGAAATTTTTGGCATTACCAGCACAATAGAACAGTTAGCTAAAGCTGCTGAAACCATTCCGTATGAAATATTATGTAGAATTTCTCCAAGAGTTAAACGCTTGTTTTTACAAGATTAATGACTTGATCTAATTTTAGTTTTCTCATTAGAATAGAGCATTTTTCAAATATTAGTGTTCCTTTTATAATTATTGAAAATTAGGTTTTATTTTTAAATGTAGCTTATATTCAAAAAAAAGTGCTCATGAAAAACATGAGCACTTAAAGCTAGCGGTTTGCTATGAAAAACAAAAAAATTAAATCAGATATTCAAAACTATTTAAAATTTCCTCATAGAGTTATCAATAATGATTTTTACATTCTTACGTGTGATGATCCAAATCTGTGTACGTAACTAACATTGATAGAATAATCTGCAAACGCTGCATCACCATGAGCTTTTCCAGTTGGATCTGATAAATCGTAAACGCTTTTTGTACGATTGCGATATAATGAAATAGGTATTGAAAAATTAATTCTATCAGATCCAAAATCATAGTTAATTGATGGTTCTGCAGTTACTGTGTACCCTGGTCTTCTGCGACCATTGCTTCCCCCAATAGCATCATGTGATGGTACTCCTTCCAAACGACCACCTAAACTTATTGTTAGTGGATATTTGTTACTTAAAGGTTGTACACTTACACCTATTCGAGCTAAAAACTGATCCGTAATTGACAAATAGTTTTGTATCGTATCTGTTTCAGATAATGCTGTATTTCTTAGTACATTGCTGGTTTCTTGTGGTTGGAATAAATAATATCCTGATGCATATAGGTTCAGCTTAGAAGCTATTCTATAGTTTATTTGAGACTCAAGGCTGACACCAAATCCTGCATCTCCTGGTTGGATAGCTTGATCCACTATTTTAAAATAAGTACTGTCTTTACCTTTTGAACTTAAGGCATGGAATACATCAATCTGACTTGGATCTCCAGTTGGTAATTTTACACCTAAGCCTCCAAGTAAGGATAATTTCTTCTCGGGTTTAGGAGCTAAAATCCAATAGTATCCCGTAGCTCTGATGTCGCCTAGTCCTCTTCCTTGAACACTAAATCTTTTAGCCACACCTGCTTTGTCTGTATAATGATTATTAGATCGGTTATTGATAACAAAAGGTACCGAGAAATTAACAAAAAAACGGTCAGATAAGCCATAATTGAACCCAAAGTCATAAGCAAAAGATTTAATCCTTACTTCAGTATGAAGCTCTTCCCGTTCTTTTTGTTCGACATCTCCAACAAAATGTCGGTGTGATTCGAAATAGCGGAAATTGGTGCTGAATTCCAATTGGTTTTTTGAAAGGGTAGAACTGTTTGTGGTTCCTGAACAGCCGGTAGCTCTAACAGCAACACAACCTTGGGCATTCATGTTATTTTCAAAGATGAAGGCTCCTAAAACCAAAAGAAGCCATTTCAATTTAATTAAATTTTTCATGATTAGTTTTTTTATTTTGTTTATATTAAGGATGCAAAGATCATGATCAGAGTTGGACGCACCTTAAAAATGGTATCAAATGGCCTCAATAATTGATGAATGGGTCCCAATTCTTGACCAAACTTAAATTTATGGTCCCAATAAAAGCTTTTTAATAATAAGAGATCTACCCTTTAAGATGAGCATTACAGACAAATTTTGTACGAATCAGGATCTGAAAATGATAAATGTGATGAATATCATGATTCAATCGAATTTATGGATTTGAAGTGAACACCCATGATTGAAAGCTAATCCGATATTAAAAATTGGACTTCAGGACAAATAGTTTACAAATTAGCAATTTACAATAATCGGAAATATTGGCAGATAATGAACTGGATTTTAAGAATTAATGTCCCGAATTAGCTATTAATTTATGACAAATTTTCATATTATATAATTTGGTGAGTATTTTGATATCAATTCATTAAAAGATACCAAATGACATATGAAAATTTTACCATAAAAGCTCAGGATGCCATCCTAAAAGCTCAAGAGATTGCAGCTAATCTAAGTCAACAAGTTGTTGAAGCCGTTCATCTTTGTAAAGGGGTCATAGAAACGGATGAAAAGTTAGCGGAGTTTTTGTTTCAAAAGATGGGTGCGAATACTCAAAAGATTAAATTTGAGCTGGACACCGCTATTCGAACCACTCCAAAAATCCAGGGATCTGACAAGCAATACCTTTCAGGTGAAGCGAATCAGGTATTAATCACAGCTAAAAGACTGATGGAAGAATTCGGTGATGAGTTTATAACACTGGAATTAATTTTAATGGCATTCTTGAAAAACAACGATGCTGTAGCAAAAATATTAAAGGCGAATCAAATTACATTGGAGGGATTAAAATCTGCCGTAATGGAATTGAGAAAGGGGAAGAAAGTAACCGAAGCCAGTGGAGATGAGCAATTTAATGCTTTAAATAAATATGCCATAGATTTCACCGCTGCTGCAGAAAGCGGTAAGATGGATCCGATTATAGGTCGGGATGATGAGATTCGAAGAATTTTACACATTCTATCAAGACGAAAAAAGAACAACCCAATACTCATCGGTGAGGCTGGTGTTGGAAAGACTGCCATCATTGAAGGTATAGCCTGGAGAGTAGTTAAAAAAGATATTCCTGAAAATTTACAGGACAAACGAATATTTAATTTAGATATTTCTGCATTAATAGCAGGAGCCAAATATAAAGGAGAATTCGAAGAAAGGCTTAAAGCGGTAGTAAAAGAAGTAACGGAATCGAACGGCAAAATCATCTTGTTCATTGATGAAATTCATACTTTGATTGGTGCAGGTGGTGGAAGTGGAGCCATGGATGCAGCTAATATTTTAAAGCCGGCACTAGCACGAGGTGATATGCATACTATTGGCGCAACAACATTAGATGAATACCAAAAATATTTTGAGAACGATAAAGCTTTAGTGCGAAGATTTCAACCAGTTATTATAGAAGAACCTTCGGTAGAAGATACCATTTCCATACTGCGCGGGGTTCAGGACAAATATGAAGTCTATCATAAGGTAGCTATTCTGGATGAAGCTTTAGTGGCTGCTGCAGAATTATCGCACCGCTATATTGCCGACCGACAATTACCAGATAAAGCCATAGATCTCATTGATGAAGCTTCAGCAAAGCTTCGTTTGGAATTAGACAGCGTACCTGAAGCTGTTGATGAAATGGATCGAAGAGTGCGACAATTAGAAATCGAACGCGAAGCGGTAAAACGTGAAAAAGAAAGCACCAAAATTAAATTTATTGAAGAACAATTAGCTAATGCCAAAGAAAAATTAGACTCCATACGCGCTCGCTGGAAATCAGAAAAAGAGATTGTAGATTCCATTCAAACCATTAAAAAAACCATGGATTCAATGAATAGTGCGGCTGATAAA
Source organism: Saprospiraceae bacterium (assembly GCA_044228225.1). Classification (GTDB taxonomy): domain Bacteria; phylum Bacteroidota; class Bacteroidia; order Chitinophagales; family Saprospiraceae; genus Vicinibacter. Next base: position 66,604 of record JBGAVH010000013.1, read on the forward strand.
GCGGAGCGCGAATCCGATTTTGGCATGGTGGCCAAAATAAGATATGGTGATCTCAAGGAACAAGAAAAATTGCTTAAAGAAGCAGAAGACAAATTGCATTTATTGCCTGAAGAGGAACGGTTTTCTTCGGATACTGTAACAGCAAATGATATTGCTGCGGTAGTTAGTAAATGGACAGGCATTCCACTACAAAAAATGTTGCAATCCGATAGAGAACGATTGATTCATATGGAAGAGGAATTGGGTAAACGGGTGATTGGACAATTGGAAGCAGTTAAAGCTGTCTCTGATGCTATCAGAAGAAGTCGTGCCGGTCTTCAAGATCCCAATAGGCCAATAGGATCCTTTATTTTCTTAGGTCCAACAGGTGTGGGTAAAACGGAATTAGCTAAGGCCTTGGCAGAAGTTTTGTTTGATGATGAAAAAGCATTGACCCGTATTGATATGAGTGAATTTATGGAAGCTCATGCGGTAGCACGATTGGTTGGTGCACCTCCGGGATATGTTGGTTATGATGAAGGCGGACAATTGACTGAAGCTGTAAGAAATAAACCTTATTCGATCATACTCTTAGATGAAATAGAAAAAGCTCATCCGGATACCTTTAATATTTTATTACAAGTGTTGGATGATGGTAGACTTACAGACAACAAAGGTCGGGTTGCTAATTTCAAAAACACGATTATCATAATGACATCCAATATTGCTTCAGAAATCATTCTTGAAAATTTCGAAGACCTTGAAGCAGTTGGTGATAAACATAAAATGGAAATTATTGAAACCACTCGTATTGAAGTTTTTGAAAAACTAAAAGAAAGTGTACGTCCTGAATTTCTGAATCGTATCGATGATAAAATCATGTTTCTTCCATTAAGTAAAGAAGAAATTAAAAAGATAGCTAGTATTCAAATCAAGAGTCTTACTAAAAATCTTAAAGAACAAGGATTGACTTTAGAAGTTAGTGAAAGTGCGCTTAGCTTATTAGCTGATCTTGGATACGAACCACAGTTCGGCGCGCGTCCACTGAAGCGCGTGATTCAAAAAGAAATCGTCAATGAGTTAGCAAAATTGCTGCTTGGTGGCGAACTGGTGAAAGATGGAACTATTCTGTTGGACACCGATGCTAAAGGATTTTTATTCAATGGAAAATCTACCGGTATCGTTAGCGAAACACAAACCGATCGCAAGAAACGATTGGATGACTTGACTAAAGCGGCTAAGGATGTTGAAGATGCGGCTAAAGATGTAGGGAAAAAACCTGTGTAACTTTATTCATTCCTTTATATATCACTATGAAAAGAAATATGGTTCAAAAACTGTGATTGAATTAATAATTAATAGGTTTCTCCGTGAATTAGCGATTTTTATAAATAACAATTACATTTATTTTGTAAATTGCAAGCTAAATCTTTAAAAATGAATAAGAATGGTATAATTCTCATTTTAACCTTTATTTTTTTTTGGATCATTTATTTAAGTCTTCAAAATGCTTCGATCTATAATAGAACATTAGGATTATTCGCTGAAAATTGGAAAAGTGAGAATAACGAAAAAAAATTATTACCTATACCCTACGAGCATTTAGAAAATTCCAAATTGATAAGATGGGATGTCAACCATTATAAATTTATTAAGGATTTCGGATATAATTATAAAATTGCTGGTGGAGAATTTATTTTCGCCTATTACCCATTATTTCCATTTATTTGGAAAATTACTGGACTTTCAAATATTGGTGTATTGTTTTTAAATTATTTTTTATTTTCGATATCAATTTTTATACTTACAAAATTATTTTGTGTTCATAATAAGATTTACATAAACCTGGTTTTAGCATTATCATTACCAAGTCTGATTATTTTTTTAATTCCTTATACTGAAGCGCTTTTTTTAATGACCATTACAATCGGAATATATGGATTTATGAAAAATAAATATTGGATCTATTTTATTGGGTTTTTGATGGCTTCAATGACAAGACCTTGTTATATTTTTCTACTTATGTCTTTTATTGGTACAGAAATTTATTTTTTCTATTATTATAAAAATACAATAACGCTACTGAAGAACCTAATTTACAAAATAACTCCACTGATTATAGGTACATTTTTAGTTTCTATACTTCAAATGGCTTATGGAAGTAATAGTATTATTAAATTTATTGAAGTTCAAAAATATTGGAACCATACTTTATCTATTCCTCATAATTTAGCTGATTGGTCACAAGAGGGATTTGCAATTAATTTGGGTATAATTTTTTTAATTTTTATTCCAATTTTAGTTATATTATTACAAAAATTTTATATTCAGTATTTTGTAATTAGAGAAATTAGGGGTATTAATACTTATGAGAAAAGTAATTATCTTATTATTTTATCAATGTTTTATGTAATTGGTTTATGTCTGTTTATTATTTTTTTTCAAGGTGGAAGTTTGCATAATTTGTTTCGATACACTATTTGTAGCCCATTCTTTTTTGTTATCTTATTTGCTTCATATAAATATATTGAACAAATATCTATGAATTATAGAGTATTTTTTATTTTAACTTTTTCACTACTAAGTATATTTGTTTTGGGTTTAGCAAATTATTCCACAATGTGGAATTTTTCTGATTTTGGAATATTTATTTTAATACTTACACTATTCCTTTGGTTACTTCAAGATTATTTAAATCAACTCGTTTATAAATTGCTACTTTATTTAAATTTTACTCTAAACATCTTATGGACAAGTTATTTATTTAATACGTATGTTAGTGATGGATGGATTTTTGCATAATTCTAGTTTGACTATTTTGCAGAATATTATAAGATTAACACTATATTTTAGTGTTAATTTTTTTGAAAAATTGGTTGCATAAATTTTTCTAATTAATACTGAGAATTTAATATAACAATTACTTTAAATAGATTGAATTTATTTGGTATTTAAAGAACAAAAGAATAAAGTATTTTCTCCCTTTTTTGTAATTAATTTCGCCACATACATTCCACTTGGATAATTTGATAAATCAAAAATAACAGTTTGTTCATCAATGGATTTATAGTATTGTTTTGAAATGATTTTTCCATGGATATCTGCAATGATCAATTGAGCATCTGATGTTTCTTCTAATTGTATGTTTAACTCTAAGTTGGAATGGATTACTGGATTCGATTTTATGGTTAAACTGTGAGCATTTAATGCTTTACTATTTTTTGTATTGATAACATATCCTGGATAAATTTCCAATCTGCATACAGGCTGTGGATTACCAGGAATGTTTGCTAGCCATAGTCCTTTATCTTTTAGATAAACAGGAGTATTAAACGGTATAGTTTCAAAAGCATTCAAAGAAGATAAATCTGCTGCGTGTTCAATACTAAATGTTCCTGGAATTTCTAAATGATGATCTACTAAAATAAAATATCTCGTATTAGGTTCTAAGTCTATTTTCTTTCCATTAATATCGGTCACTGGAACATAAATATCTTCAAAATTGGCTTCCCCATTACAGGTATAATCTCCTAAACCGATAAATTCAAGAGAGCCACTGAAATCACCAAAATCTCTATCTAATGCAAAATTGCTAAAGTCAGCATTAACTGTATCTTTTACTTTTAAGATATATACGATAACTTGGTATCCATCTAACCTTCCTGCCGAGCCAGAACTCGGTGTTGATGTTAATTGGACTAGAACATTTTCTATTTCAAAATCATACCGCTTATCTAGACAATCAGGAGTTCTATATTGAGCACCAATCAAATATTTACCCGGAAAGCGCAGACTACCATTTGCTTTTGTTTCTTTAGCAAAGATGGATTCATCATCTACGGTTATTTCGAAATTTGCATGGATTATATTATCCTCAGGAATAGCATCTATTGATGTTAATGAATAAGTTTTCCATATGATTTTATATAATCCTTCCTCGTGTGGAAGATTTTTAATCTTAAATGTATTCGATAAGGTAATTATTGAATCTTTTGTGTTAGCTTTTAATTCAGGTATGATGATACTATCTGAAAAAAAAGTTAAACCCATATTATTTTCGACATAACAAGCAAAGACCAAATCACGTTGTGTTTTGGTTCCATGATTAGAAAGGGCAGCTTTAAAAATAAGGCTGTCTTGGCAAGTTTGGGAAATAGGTATAGCGTAACTACTTGGAGCATAAAATGGGTGAGAAATAGCTAAATCATGATCAGGCATATTTACTAAATAAACATCATCAATAATCCAGAAGTAAAATGCATTGGACCATTTAAATCTAAATTGTACTTCAGCATATCCAGCAGCAGCCAAAGTAATATCCACCAGCAATCTATTATTAACATGGTTATTTGCAACGGGCGAGTCAATATTAATTGGGAATTCTTGCCAATTCACGCCACCATCATGTGTTACTTCGATACTTGTTTTGCCATAAAATTTATAGTATAATTGAAAGAACCAAACGGCCACTGTACTTTGAGATGAACAGTCTATCTTAGGACTTGTCAATACGCCGGATTGAATTCCAAATTTATTATCAGGAAAATACATTTTTGACAAAGCAGGGGCAGGACCTTTATCAGTACCAAGGTTTGAAAAGACGCCTCTGGTATCTAAATATGCTGAATTAAAAACAGCGGCACCATTCGTTTTGGATATTGAATTAATTGGAACATTTGCAGAAGGAGTCCCGCCACCAAAAACAAAAGGTCGGGCATCCGATGTTTTAGAATATGTCCAAATAGCATTTATAGCAGAATCCGGAATTGATGATGTTAAACCTGTCGTTGTCCATCCATTTAGTCCACCATCGAATTCAGAATCTTTGTCGCCTGGTCCTCCCCAAAATATTGGGTATTGAGCCTGAACACCATTCATTATTAAAATACAAAATAAAATCGAGTGTGCCCAATATCTATTCATTATTTTAAAAGGTAAAATAATATTTATGAATAAAAATTAAAGCTAACGAATATATTATGAATGATAAAAACTTTAACTAAAAATAAAAAGCCCCGCAAAACATTGCGAGGCTTTTCAAAATATTATTTTATATTACTTTATTTAGCAACATTAAATTGTAAAGTGCGTATACCGTCTTTGGTAGAAAGTTTTACAAAGTAGTTTCCAGCTTTGCAAGATGATACATCTAAACTCATATCTTTAGTTTGAACTGATTGAAGATCTGTTGAAGAAATAACTCTTCCTTGAAGATCCATAATCATAAGATTCGCATCAGAAGTTTTGTCTAAATTGATCGTCAAATCCAATGTTTTATTAACCACAGGGTTTGTTTTGATCTTCAATGAATTTACATCAAGTTGTTTGATATCTTTATTTCCAACAAATGTATTTTCAATTCCTAAACGAACTACCGGTTGAGGATTACCAGTGAAACCAGTAAACCATCTTCCTTGTGATTCAACATATACAGGAGTATTGAAAGTTGCCATTGCGAAATCTTTAAATCCGGTAAGATTAGCTGCATGTCGCACTATATCTGCACCAGTTTGTTCAGCAGGGTGATCGACTACAACAAAATATCTTGTTGAAGGGTCAAGTCTTAATTTTTTACCATCAAAATCCAATAATGGAACATTGATATCATCAAAGTCAGCTTCACCTGCACATGTGTAATCTCCAAGACCAACGATTTCTAATGAACCATCAGCAGCGTTAATGTCCTTAGTGGTTTCAAAATTACTAAAATCACTTAATACATCATCTTTAACTTTTAGAACGTATACAACCACTTGGTAACCTTCCAAAGAACCAGCTCCACCAGAAGAAGAAGTGGATGTTAACTGAATGGTAGCTTGAGTAGCATAGAATTCATCCTTAGGGTTCCAACAGTTGGAGGTACGGTATTGATTGCCATATAAGTAGTGTCCACCAGCACGAACGTCATCATCTGCAATGGGCTCTTTAGCAAAAGTAGATTCTGTTACTTCGAATTTAGCACTCATGGTATTATCCGCAGTTGTAGCATCAGTTGCTCCTGGAGTATAGGTCTTCCATGTAATTTTATATTCTCCAACAGGGAGATCTTTTGGATCGAATCGGCCATTGGTAACAACAGTATCAGAAGTGCCCGGAGCCAAATCATCAATTATTATACTGTCAGCAAAATATAATTTTCCAGAAACATCAGTCACATATCCAGCAAGCACTAAGTTTTGTTGAGTTTTACCACCTTTGTTTGATACCGTTGCTTGAATTACAAAAGTATCTCCACAGATTTGAGAAAGTGGGGTAGCATAGCTTCCAGGAGTATAAAATGGTTGGCTAATAGCTAAATCATTATCGGGTAAGTTAGCTAAATATACGTCATCTATAACCCAGAAATACAATCCTCCGGACCATTTAAATCTAAATTGTACATTAGCAAAACCAGCAGCTGCAGAAGAAATATCTACAAGCAATCTATTATTGACATTGCTATTTACGGCAGGAGAAACCACATTAATCGGGAATTCTTGCCAAGTGGTGCCATCATGTGTCACTTCAATACTAGTGGTGCCGTTGAATTTGTAATACAACTGGTAAAACCATACACCTACAGTAGTTTGTGCAGAACAATCAATAATTGGACTGGTTAATACACCTACTTGAGTTGCAGTAGTTCCACTATTTATACTTGTTGAACCTTTTGGATAAGCTGGTGCAGGTCCTTTACCAGTACCAATATTTGCAGCGGAACCTCTGGTCTCTAAGTAAGCAGAGTTGAATACAGCTGCACCATTAGCTTTTGATTTTGAATTTACTGCAACATTAGCACTAGGTGTGCCCCCTCCAAAGACAAATGGTGCTGCATTTGCTGTTTTTGAATAAGTCCAAACTGCATTTTTTGCAGAATCTTTAACGGCTGAAGCCAAACCTTCAGTGGTCCAACCGTTTAAGCCACCATTGAATTCTGAGTCTTTGTTACCTGGTCCACCCCAAAATATAGTTTGAGCAGACATCTGGCTGATCATCAGAACACTTAAAATAATTGTAGAAATAATTTTTTGCATATTTATTTGTTTAGAAATTTAGGAATAAAGTTACATATATTGTAAGTCTTGTCATAAAATATTAAAGAATATTAATTCGGTTAAAATATAATCTTAAGTATTATAACCACTTATATATTAAGTAATTGTTTAATTATTTGATTGACAGATTGACTAAGTATTGTAAATCAGGATCAGAGAAAGGGACTTCTGATAAGTACAACGAATAGGTATAGCATTGTGCTGCTTCTTTAGAACATTATTTCAAATATATTTATTTGTTTACCCGTTTTTTTGATGGAGTAGCCTCAAAAAATTAGAATTACTTTTAAAGTACCATGTAAGTTAAAAGTCAATCGAATGAGTTTTGTTCTACCAAAGCCCATATAATATGACGGGTTTAAACCTATTTATTGGAAACCTAATTAAGGCAGCTTAAGGTAAATGAAGCTTATTTGATTGGTTTAAATGTACCTTTGATAAAAGAATAAAATCCACTGGATTACGTTTGTTATTTCAACAATAGCCATCTAAATTTATGATTAAATATTTTTTCTTAATTTTTTGCCTCCCATTAATCTTAAGCTCCCAATCTGATCTTCCAATTGGTTCCTGGACTACACATTTGCCATATAATGCTGGAATTCAGGTCACCCAATCCGAAGATTTTGTATATTATTCAACCGGATTTTCCATATTGCAGATTAATAAAAATGATTACTCCTATCAGAAAATATCTCGCACGGAAGGATTGTCTGGAAATCAAATCAATTGTATTTATTTTCATAAGCCCACTAAAACTTTAGTCATCGCCTATTCAGATGGCTTGATTGATTTGTTAACTGAACATGGCGTTGTTGCTATCCCGGATATCCAAATTTACAATAATGTACCTATCAATAAAACCATTAGGAGTATAACTTTTGAAGACGATATTCATGTTTTTATTAATGCAGATTATGGTTTAAGTTCGTTAGATCTTGTTTCTCACAGAATGGCTTTTACTTCATTCACCAATAATTTAATTATCAATAGTACTTTAAGATTTGAAGGAAAAGTCTATTCAGGATCTAACAAAGGCCTTTATGTATTTGATCCTTCTACCAACAATCTAATTGAGGATTTTAATAGTTGGAACCTGATTGGAACCCCAATGGGATTAGATCCTACAGTAAATTATCCATCATTGACTATTTTTAATAATCAACTATTCGCCGCAGACAAAACAACCGCATACAAATTAAATCAAAATTCATTTGAACCCGTTTTTACGGAATCCAATTATTCTGTTCAATTTCTTACATCAGAAGGACCTGACCTTCTGATCGGTTTAACCTGTGACAATTCATGTGGAAATAAGATTTCAATTATCAAAAAGGATGAAACAAAAACCGAATTAACAGGTGATTGTGTCAGCGAAAATTTGTGGACCATTCAGGACCCTAAAGGCGTTTTATGGATGGCAGATCCTAGATGGGGCTTTAGAAGAGCAATTTCTATTCATGACCCATGTCAGTCCATATTTGTGAATGGCCCGTTTTCAAACAATCTTTATGAAATTACGCCAACCACAGATGGTGTATTCGTTGCTAGTGGAGGCATTGACGCTAAATATACCTATGTCTACAGACCGGATGGAGTAATGAGTTATAAAAACAAACAATGGGATGTCATGAATGGGGGTAATGTACCTGTGTTTAGTCAAAATGATGTTCGGGATATTTTGAGAGTAGTGGAACACCCGGATGGGAATAAATTATATTTTGCAAGTTTTGGTTCCGGTGTCATAGAATATGATAAAGTGACTCAAGCCTATACTTTATTTAATGCTGCAAATACCAATGGGATCCTTGGCTTTGCTATTGGAGATGAAACGAGGGTAAGGATTTCAGGATTGGCCTTTAATAAAATAGATAAGTCTTTATGGATTGCTGATTTTTTGGCCAGTAAGGCCTTGGTTTCTTACAGTAATGATAAAGTTTGGAGGTCTTATAAACTCAATGAAATTTCTACTGAAGTGATTGACGTAAAAGTAGACAATAATGGTTATAAATGGATCATCCCAAGAGAATCCACAGGAGTGTTGGTTTTCGATGAACAAGATCCTAATAATCCGAATGATGATCGATCTATCTTGTTGAATAATTCGAATACCAATATGGTTAGTAATCGGGTCAATACTGTTGAAGTTGATCTAGAAGGCGATGTTTGGGTTGGAACAGATCAGGGGGCTATCGTCTTTGAATGTGGTTCATCTATATTCGAAGGAACTTGTAAAGGTTCACGACGCAAGGTGGATCAGGATGGAATTATTGCCTATTTGTTAGAGACGGAAAGTGTAATAAGTATTGGAATTGACGGTGCCAACCGCAAATGGTTTGGTACCAGAAATGGATTGTATGTACAATCTTCCAATGGCGAAGATCAAGTATTGTCTTTTAATACTAAGAATAGTCCCCTCATGGGTAATGTGATCTATGATGTTGTCCCGGATCAAAAAACAGGTGATGTTTGGATAGGTACTGAAGGTGGTATCCAAGTGTATCGCAGTGATGCGGTTGCAGCTAGAAATGTTTTTTCCTCTTCTATTTATGCATTCCCTAATCCTGTTAATGCCAATTATTCTGGACCAATAGCAATTACTGGTTTGTCTCGGGACGCCAGAGTTAAAATAACCGATATCTCCGGTCGATTGGTTTATGAAACTATAGCCAATGGAGGACAGGCTATCTGGGATGGTAAAGATTATCTTGGTAGAAAAGCAGCTTCAGGAATTTATTTAGTTTTTGCAAATAGTACCAGAGACCTTGATGCAAGTGAGGGTATCGTTACACAAATACTAATCACGAGATAAGGCTAAATAATAGGTAGATTTTATTGGTTTAAATTAAGATTGATTATTTTCTCTTGGATAAAACATCAAACATTAAATTTTACCCAGTGCTTTATCCAACTCTACTTTAGTTACTATTAAATTGTATTGAGCATCTAATATGTTAGCTTGAGCTTGATAAAGGTCTCGTTCTGCGGTGGTGATTTCTAAGGAAGAACCAACGCCTTCCTTAAATTTTATTTTACTGGTGTTGTAAATTTTTTCAGCCAATGCAAGAGATTTTTTTCTAGAATCTAAACTTGTCAATGCATTGATGTATTGCGTTTTAGCATTTTCAAATTCCAGTTGAACACCACGTTCAAATTCTGATCTTTGTAGTTCTGTTCTGAAAAGAACTGTTTTTGCCTTACTTATTTTCGCCTTGCGATCGAAGCCATCAAAAATCGGAACATTTAAGTTTAACCCAACCACAGTTGTAGGAAACCAACTGTTATCTTTAGAATCAAATAATTTGTTTCGCTGTAAACTTTCTTGATGTGATGCGAATCCAAACAAACTGGGTAAGTAGGAACCTTTATATCTCTTGATATTAATTTGAGATAATTTGATAGCCTGATCTATTACAGTATATTCAGGTCTTGCTTGTGGATTAAGTCTAATAGAGGGATCCATGATTTCAATATAAGATGATTTTAAAATATCATCTAAAGTTTGGCTTTGGATCAATGGTTGATCCAATGGATAATTCATTTGGAATTTAAGTAAATTTTCGGCTATTCCGGCAATGCGATCCAATTTTTCTTTTTCAGATTCTAATTGTTGCAGGGATAATTCAATTCGTTCAACATCTAATTTTTCAACAAAACCTGCTTTAAAAATTTCATTTAACTCCTTGTATACATTTTGCAGATTGGAACGATTTTTTTCTAATACTTGCAAATTTTCTTTAACAACTAATGAGGCTAAATAGGCTTTAGTTACCTGATAACGAACATCAGCCTCTGATTGAGCAATTTGTTTTGTAATGAGTTCTTTATAAAGTTTTTGAGCTTTAAGACCGACAAAAAAACTACCATCAAATATTAAAGTACTTAATTCTAAACTTGCATTCAAATTATTTTTGGTTCCAAATTGTACCGGAACGCCACCACCATATGTTGCATTATTGGTAGGGAGTAATTTTTCTTTGACTAAGATATCATAAATGGCAGGAGAAATAAAATCTGGCAAAATACTTGTGGGTACATTAATAAAATAATTATATCCCACCTTTGCACCTAGTTTTGGATACCCGATTGCATAATATTCAGCGATTTGATCTTTGGCATCCTGAACATCAAGTTTTTGGATTTTAAGTCTTGTGCTATGTTCTTGGCTGTATTTAATGGCTTGCTCTAAGTTAAAGCTTTCTTGTCCAACAATAACGGATTGAACCAAAAAGCTACTAAAAAGTAAACCAAACCATTTTAATGTAAAATTCATTCTAAAATCTATTTATTTGAAAAACTAGGCTATGCTTGAATTCGATATCGAATTAGTGAATAGCACAAATTAAACTTTTATAAGGCAAAAAAGTTCTTATTGCGAGCTTATTTAATGAATTTTGTGCCCGATGAAAGAAAAATTTGGAATAGTTGGTTTGATTTTGGCTTTATTTTGGCTTATAAGCTGTCAAAACAGTCCAAATGATGGATCTAAAACACAAAATGGTAAGTCATTATTTAAACAATATTGTGTCACTTGTCATGGTATAAATGGCGATTTGAAGACCAATGGAGCCATAGATTTAAAACATTCTATCCTGACTTTGGATGAAAGAATATTGGTCATTACTAAAGGACGTAATATCATGACCTCTTTTGAAAACAGGTTAACAACTCAACAGATTAGGTCTGTAGCTGAGTATAGCATCCAATTAAAAGATACAAGCCATTTGGATGTTAAATAAATCAATTCTGGTAACTGGTGCAAACGGTTTTTTAGGTCAATATGTACTTAGCCAACTCATTCGTAGTGGATATACCAATATTTTCGGAACTTATCATAGTCATTTGCCAAACAATACCTTGATAACGTGGCGGCAAATGGATCTCAATGATCCTGTTAGTATAGAAAAGGCACTAGTTGGAATTCACACAATCATTCACCTAGCGGCAAAAGTGAGCTATGCTTCGAAAGACAAAAAAGTATTGGATCAGATTAATTATTTGGGTACTAGAAATCTGGTTAATGCCAGTTTGGTAACAGAAGTCAAGGAAATCATCTATATAAGTTCATCATCTACCTTGGCTAAATCCATTTCACCTTATTTTATTAGTGAACATGAACTTGGAGATCCGGTTTTTTACTCTAATTATGCTAAATCCAAATACAAGGGTGAACTTGAAATTTTTAGGGGTGAAGCTGAAGGTTTAAAAGTGTGTATAGTACATCCATGTCTCATTTTAGGAGTTGGAGATTGGTTAAAAGGGTCCATAAGCATATTTAGTAAAGTAAATAGGAAATTATCTTTTTACCCTTCCGGTACAGTAGGATTGGTCTATGCAGGGGACGTAGCTTTAGCCATCGAGAAAATCTTACAGAAAAAAAATTGGATGGCCAGATATCTAATTCATGCGGAGACATGGACTTATAAAAAGCTTTTATCCGAAATCTCAAACGGCCTTGACAAAAATCCTCCCTGGATTAAAGTGAATTCATTTGTCGGACATATTGTTGCAAAGTTGGATACTTTCAGATCTCGCATATTAGGTGAGCAGGCCGTTATTACTTCTGAGACCGTGGTGATATCTTCGTTTAAATTTGAGTATAATAACGAATTGACTAATAATGAATTAGGTCTTAAATACAAATCTCTTTCCGCAATTATAGATTCGCTTTGCAGGAAATACGTGGCAAATATTAATGATATATAAGTATTTGACAACTTAGTAGTTACAAAATAATATTACTTTTCAGGATCGGTATAAGCCCATATTATAATAACATGCAAACCGCTGTGAATAGCCTGTTATGCAACAAAAAATGAACATCAAATGTTAAATTTGTTTAAATTAATCTAATTATTCCTAAATTTGCCAATATCATTTTAATAAAAATAAAAACCACAACATGAAAAAAATTTTTACAAGTTTACTGTTTTTTAGTTTCGTATGGCTTGTCGATGCTCAATTAAAGGTCGTGCAGCCACTTAAAAGCGAAAGTGCAGTCTTTAACAAAGTTGCTAAAACAGGGTTTGAGCCGGCTAAGAATACCGGAATTTCAAGTCCTAAATTGAAGACTCGTTATCCTTATGATCGATCAGGTATAACTACTTATGATTTACAATCTAATGGACCAATTCCAAATCATTTGGCCTTTGATGCTAATGGTAATTTGGTAACAGCTTGGACGATGAGTTTATTAGCAGATGGAGCATGGGATGATAGAGGTACAGGTTATAACAAATTTACAGCCGGTGCATGGGATGCTGAACCCACTAAGCGAGTTGAAAATGTACGTGTAGGATGGGGAAACATTGCTGTGGATGCAGAGGGTACTGAGATTATTGTATCTCATAGTTTTGCTGCAAACAATTATTTTTTAAATATTGCTCGTAAAAAAGTTGGTGGATCTTGGGTTAATACCAAAATGCCAACTGCTACACCAAAAGGTGTATTATGGCCAAGAGCCACAATAGGTGGAGTAGATAATAAAACATTACATGTGATTGGGGTTTCAACACCAACTGGTTCAACAACCAATGGTGTGGTATATCATGGTGTTGATGGTCATGTTTTATATTATCGTTCACCGGATGGTGGAGTGACTTGGGATATCAAGGACTTGATAATCCCTGGATTGGATAGTGTTGATTTTGCAAGAATGGACAGTGATTCTTATAGTTTATATGCTAAGGGGAATACAGTTGCAATATTAATGCAAACCCAATGGAATGATATGGCTGTTTATAAATCATCAGACAATGGTACTACCTGGACTAAAACTATAATCCGTAAATTTCCAATTCATCGATATATATATGACACAGAATACACAATTGATGATATAGGTGGGGTAGATACTTCCGGACCTGGTGGTTCAGCAACTGCTGATGAAGCTGCAATGAAATCCATATATACTAATGATGGTTCTGGTAATTTGACTATTGATAACAATGGTAAAGTTCACGCTTTCTGGGGTGAAATGTATGTAACAGATGTAACTCCTGGAGATGGAACATCAAGTTATTATCCAGGTAGAAATGGAATCGATTATTGGAACGAAGATATGGGTGCGAATAAATATGTTAAAGGAATCGCAGGATGTCTAGATGAGAATAGTAATGGTACATTAGATATTACCGGATCTGATGCCATAGCCTTATATTATACTTCATTATCTTCACAACCATCTGCAACAGTGGATAATGACAATAACCTTTATCTAGCGTATTCAGCACTAAGTGAAAGTAATATATCTTCAGGAGCTCAAAATTACAGACACATCATATTAACCAAATCTAAAGATGGAGGAGCTACTTGGCCTGAATTTATAGATGTAATTAATGATCAATTATTTAAAGATGATCCTACATTCTATACTTTCGCAGAAGCAGTTTTTCCTAGTGTAATTATAAGAGGAAATGACTTGCACCTTACCTTTATGATGGATTATGAGCCAGGATTAACTGTAAATGGCGATTTAGATCCTTCTTCTGAGAATGAAATGGCTCATTTAATATTCGACAAAAACACTTTAACGCTTACTGAGAAAGTGAACAAACCTTCTTTCTTTGCCATGACACTTACTCCGAATGTAGTAAATGAATCTACACGCGTAAATTTTGAAGTTGCAAAAGGTGGTCAAGCACAATTGGAAGTGTATTCCTTAACTGGTCAATTGATGCAAACTAAATCATTAGGCCAAATTGGATCTGGTGTTTACAATGAAGAAATAAATCTACAACATTTAACTTCTGGAAATTACATCGTCAAATTAAAAGTTGGTGTTAATTCAGCAGCAGTAAAATTGGTAAAAATTTAATTGTTAGAAAATAGATTGTGAAAAAGGGCTGTTCCATTTCGGAGCAGCTTTTTTTTTATAATGAAATTGTATTTTTGTTTATAATATGTTTTTTCATAACCATGACATCTAAAATGTTCATCAAAACTTTTATGAAGTTTTATGAATTCTAGTTTATTAAATTTAAATGTATGGCATTAAACCCATTATTAAGAATATCATATCATGCTTAGCCCTGAAAGGGCGAAATATATCAACAAGGGGTATAGCCCTTTGAAAGTTCTATAAACTAATCCTTAAGCCCTGAAAGGGCGAAATAATTAATCTCATATGAAACATCCAATATTATAAACTTTATACTTTAAAAGAAATCATTTGGAAATTTTCTAAAATTTATTTTTTTGGTGCATTTTAGTTTGATTCTCAAATGATGTTACTAAATCTACAACATCATTGAGATTTATTAAGAACCTTGTTCATGTATTGTATTAAAAATAATATGAATTTAGTTTTATGTTTTGGATTGTTCCATATTAAATAAATTTCACCCTTTCAGGGCTATTCAAAGATATTTATTGACCATCGATGGGTTAGCACCCATCGTTAACTTATTTAACCCCTTCAGGGTTATAATTATCTACTCATGAATAAGATTAAACAATTTACAAATTATTAATTTCTACAAATTTACGCTCAATCTTATAACACGAAAGCAATTATTAATTAAACGTCATGAAAATAAATGTGTTACATGAATATTAAAATTAACAAAGTGAAATTAATTAGTATTTATTTAAATGAAAGTTCTATTGTGGCGAAATATTTGTAGCGATTGATAAAATATGGTGTTTTAAGAGTTCGAAATAATATATGAATCATTAAATTGTTGATCGGCCCCTCTAAGTGTAATTTCATTTCTATCTTATTTATGATCATTCGCATAATTTCTAGCTAGTTAGGGTATAGAAAATCAAAAACCAACTAAGATAAAGCCTTGAATGGTCTTTTTCTTCTTACAATAATATTACAATAATTAGAATTTGGTGCCCTTTTATAAATCAAACTCTAACGAAATTCTCATTAAATTCTTATGGAATTCTAAGATCTTATAATACCGTGAAAGGTAGCTTTGCGAGATCATAAAATGAATGCATTGATGCATCGACTAAATTGCTGTATGTCAATTAAGCCAATGAATTAAATAAACAGCGTTTTATGACTTGCACTATAAGGATTTGAATTATGTTTAAGCAAAGGGAATTTATTTATGATAGAGTGGATCTAATTAATAGAATAGCTTTATGTGTTGTATTTTATTGGTTTGGTATATTAAAAGTGCTTTCCATATCACCAGCAGAACCACTGGTGAGAGAACTCTATTTGAAAACCATTCATTCCTTGATTCCGTTCGATTATTTTATTATCCTTCTGGGATTAACAGAATGCGTCATTGGCATCCTTTTCTTGTGTCCACAATATACAAAAATTGCCTTTATCATTTTTTCAATTCAGATGATAACCACACTGCTTCCATTATTTGTACTTCCTCATGATGTGTGGCAAAATGGAATTGCGCCAACACTTACCGGTCAATATATTATAAAGAATGTTGTACTCATGGGATGTGCACTTTCCATTTTAAAATATTGGAATTTAAATATTAAAAATCAAATAAATTATTAAACGAAAAACTAAAATTAAATCATGAATAAATCATTAAAAAAATTTATCGGAATTCTGTTATTTATTGGCTTGTATATGTTCAACTTTAATCCAATTCACTCACAAGATTCCACTTCTATGGATAAAACAAACACTCAAATTGTAGCAGGATATCATTTTGGGGTGGTTCAAATTGTAGGCGCTGTAAATAAAGGGGAATTTACTTTTTTAGATAAATATAATTTTTATACTATTGGATTTCCATTTGGTGTCACATTCAGGACATCAGGCAAGCTGTTAATTGATCTTGAATTTGTCCCAGTCATAAAGCCATTTGTTTCAACCGACATACCTTATCAGGTTCATTTATTATACCATCCGGGTGTCCTCTTTCCACTTAATAAAGGATGGACATTTGGTTTGAGATTAGCTTTTGAATCTGGTGAAGGTCAATTTGGTTTTACACCCTTGCTCAATAAAGCTTTTAAATTTAAAAACAACGGAGCATTTTTTGTAGAATTGGTTGCTCCAGGGAGATTTGGACCTGCTAAAGATTCTGGGTATACCCAACTTGGGGGATTGCATTTAGGTATTGGATTTTAATAATTTGTGGTATGTTTTTGTCAACAATTTTACAAAAATCAGGCATAAATAAATTGTTGCTACGAACTTCATAAGCTGCCGAAAAAATATTCATTTACTTTCTACGACGGATATTATCCATAGAAAAAACATTGCCACCACTATTGGGTTTAGAACTGAATGGTTGCCATTTATTATAATTTAAATTTAACTGGAAGTACAAAATTTACAGGGACCTCCTTATTATTGTGTTTTCCTGGTTTCCAATCTGGCATTGATTGAATCACACGAATAGCTTCCTCATCACACCCATAACCAATACCTCTTACAACAGTTGCCTTAGTTATTTTGCCTTCCTTGGTAACGACAAATTGGATTACAACTGTGCCTTCTATTTTTTGTAATCTTGCTTCCTCCGGGTAGTGTATATTATCGTTGATGAATTTTTGCATTGCAGCAGGCCCGTCAGGGAATTCTGGTAATTGTTCGACAAAATTAAATATTTCATCTTCTTTTACGCTTTGATCTTTTACATCTTCAGTGTTTTTATTGCAAGACAATAATAATACTAGAGATAGTATTATCAAACTGGTATTAAAAGTTAATTGTTTCATAGGGTTTATTATTTATTGTTTATTAGATGTAAATATAAACTATTATTTAATTGATGAATAGATTTTAAATAGTAAGAAAGAAAATGCGTCTGGTTTTTTAATATATTATTAATTTAAAAATGCCAGTGTCACCATTTGAATTTTTAATTCTAACGGTGTACATACCAGGGATATAGTTTAAATTTTCAATTTCAATGATTCGTTCATTAGTCTTCTTAGAAAAGATTTCAGTACCATTCATGTTGATCAATTTCACTTCCTTAAATCCGGAATTATATTCCAACGGTAATATTAATTGGGTTCTATCGTTAAATGGATTTGGAACAGCCCTTAAATTATTTATTTTTTTACTTTCATGAGATGTAGATACAGGTTCCTGAACTTCTAACGTGACTTCATTGGTCAAAACCGGATCGTTAAAATCAAAATAAATGTAAGCTTTGTTTTTTATTTTAGTGCCAATTTTGGTTTGTGGCTTTTGTTCTATAGAGTATATAACAAATCCGTGCGAAGCTATTTCATTAGCATTGCTATCAGGAAGATATATTTCTGGAAAATCAAATCTCAATATCCTACTATCCGTCAATGAATAAGTTGCCGGATGGCTTGAAGCAATAAACTTAAAAGTACTCCAGTCTAGATTACTATCCAAGGTGTCTTTTATGAAAACATTAAAAGCGGTATCGTTTCCGGTATTTTGGAAACGAATCTGATAGGTGATCAGGTTATTGGGTGGAACAAAACTATTCAATTCTTTTCCGTTCACCAGTGCTGTTTTATCATTTGGATCAAATGCGCCACGAATGATAGCGCAAGTTGTTTTAACATTATTTGAATCATTATGAAGTTTGCAAGGATCTTTAAATAACACTTCACCTGTAATGCATAAGGATTCTCCCAATTTTGCCTTACAATCCAATTTATGTACGATGCTGATTAGAATGCTTTCACCACTGGGAATAAGATCCAGATCAATAATCATTTCATTCCCATTAATTGAAAAATTATTTGCGGAGCATGAAATGACTTTTAATAAGGGTCCCAGATTAATTTTTAATTTAATATTGCTTGCATCTATAGTTCCTAAATTATTTACATTCACATAAATAATATTATTATCAAAACATGGCCTCATGTTTTGCGTGCTTATATTAAAATCAATAGATACGCAGTTTTCTTTTGACTTAATCAATATATCTTTATAAGTGTAATTAGAATCTTTTACAATTTGGATATTAGACAGATCATCACAAAGTTCCCATATATTTAATGGATCTTCTATGGTTAGTGAATAATTACCAATCTCAGGATAAACTACAATATCCCCTTTGGTTGCGGTATTTATCCCATAACTATTTATTGAATTGGATAATTTCATTTCACCGATCCAGGGTTTGATTTCTAGAGGGTCTATAACGCAATTTTGGTTTAGATCTTTAATCGTTTTTGAGGTGAATAAACCTGTTATAAAATTAAAAGTATCCTTCGATTTATATACTACATCTTCTGATCTTCCAACATAAATATGATTATTATTTCCTTTGGTAATTATTAGGCTTTCATAAATGTTATAATCGATTAGTTCATTTATTGGATAACTGCGTAGTTTAGTATCAAATTTATAAATATCTATAGTGTTATTTTCATAATTTAAGTTATAGATAATGTCATTATCATCAATACTAAAATAGTGTGGTATGTTTTTTAATGTATCAAAACTGTTACCTAAATCTGTTGAATATACAATGGAATTTGATGGTTCATTAAAATAATAAAGTAGAATATAAATATTTTTATTTTTTGAAATCGTAACATCATATATTAATGTAGTCTGTTTAAAAATAAGTGAATCCCAATTTTGACCTAGATCTTTTGAAATAAATACTTTATTAACTTGATCAAAAATGATTAGCAATGAATCCCTAATAT
Organism: Saprospiraceae bacterium; assembly: GCA_044228225.1. GTDB lineage: Bacteria > Bacteroidota > Bacteroidia > Chitinophagales > Saprospiraceae > Vicinibacter. The sequence continues at coordinate 86,199 of JBGAVH010000013.1, forward strand.
TAAATCTGGTTCCTAATATTTGTGCACTTGGATTTTTAAATGGGTAACTGGACCAGGTAGCACATTTATCATTTGATATATATCCGCTATCTATGCTAAGAACATGAATATTTTCTTTAAAATCAATAAATGGAGAACCATAATTTTTCTTTTTCCATCTATTGACTTCAGTAGTCCAAGTATTACCATTGTCTATACTTGTTAAAATATCATCCGTTTTTGTTCCAATTAAAGTGCCATCTGAAAATGGTTGAATTGAATAAACAATGTTTTTTTCTAAATCATTAGTGTCTCGGCCAATTACATTCCATGATTTGCCATCATCTAAGGATAAATGAGTGAATGAAATTTGTCCTGAACCGGGCATTTGAACTATTATATTCTCTTTTCCATATTGTTTAATGTAATCATATCCAATAAACTGGTTTGTTTTAAAAGGTAGTTCTAATAATGAAGGTTTTCCTGTTGAGTCAAATAGGTAAACATTTTGATTTACCCTCATTAATATATCATTTTGATCTGATGTTGATATTCGATCATAGTAATTATAAAATTCTTGAGAATGTACGGCTGTAAAAATTGTATCAATATTCCAATTTAATCCTTCGTCTAAAGAAAAATAGTTTTTAACTCTTTGAATGGTATCAGCACAAAATGCAATCAATTTGCCATTGCTCAATTGAAGCACTTCTTTAATGGAAATGTTTTGATCAATTTTTAAATTCACAATAGAATCTAATTTTGTATCAAGGATATAGCTTTCTTTTTCTCCAATTATAATTACTTTATCACTATTTTTAATTTTAGTAAATTTGAGAAATTTTAAATTATAATTTAAATTTTTTAGATTTGTTCCATCGTCATTAAATTTAAAGATACTATTATATCCGATTGCATAATTTTGATCTTTTTGTCCCACTATGAAATCCGGATTATAGAAAATATTAGAATCAAGTAATGTTATAAAAGTTTTTCCTTGGTCTATAGAGTTGTATACAACGCCTTGGCCTGATAAACGAAAATAAGCATATATAGTGCCATTATCAGAAACCCTAAAATTCTGAAAGTAGCCGATATTGTTGTTATTACTCTTAAATATCCATTCCAATTTATTATTATCAAATTCATAGAAATTGTTATTCCTTAACATGTATATAACCCCAGAAGGAGATTCAACCAAGTAATCCTGATAAATAGTATCCGCATTGAACTTTGATAATCCTAACTGACCGTCTATCCAACTTCGTCCTTTATCCATCGAATAATAAAGATTACCATTCACTTCCTGTGCAAAAATATGACCCATTTTAGTCATATAGGCATACCGGATTTCTGTAAATGTTGGCCCATCTAATTTATTCCAATATTGTTGAGCCTTGACATTAAGGACCATTAATAGGGTAAGGAAGGAAATTATAAAAAATTTGTTTTTCAGTCTTAAATATGGGATTCCAGAATAGAAATTTGAGATTAGTGTTTTCATGGTTAAAAATGGTTGGTTCTAGAGGACAAGTTAAGATTTATCCCTTAATTATTTGGCCATTTATAAATATTTTTTACGCATATTTAAAATTAAAGCCATTGATCATAAGTAACTCGTTAAAATAATTTAGGCATCTTGAATGGAATTTCAATATAGTGGTGAGTATGCAATAAGATTAAAGATACTTTTGTATAACAATAATGGCAACTTAGATGTAAATCAAGAAGGTTTGCCTTTTCAGTTGAAAGACTTGTCATCAATGAGCACTACTCGGAGTTCGGATACCATTGAAGCGTGATCAATCGTAATGGAATTAAAGATTGAAATGGATTAGACCATTTACAGATTACTTTTTAGGTTTAATATAGGTGGATCAAGTCTTTAGGCAGACCCTTACATGAAGTTAAGTACACGCTTAGAGCAAGTATCCACGGCTAAGGGGTAGGTTTGGTATCCTCTATCCAGTAGTTTGGGAAATCGATTCTATTAAGGAATAACGTGCCTATCATACTCTAAAAACGTACAGAAGTTCTAAAGACTATTATGGACTTAAATCAATTTCCTAGGCCTAGATTAATTAAGTGCAAATAATAACAAAATATTAAAGGACTATAAGCATAATGCT
>JBGAVH010000013.1:88406-148204 GCA_044228225.1 Saprospiraceae bacterium
AATATGCTATTTCAACTCAGAACTTATAATAAGTTGTCGCATGATTATTATCCAATACCTTAAGTACATTATCGATTAAAGATACTATGACATATTTTTCAATTTCAACACCATTTTTTTGGATGCTGATATTGATACAATCCGGGCCTACCCATTTGTTAACTACATTGCCGTTTCTTCCTATATAATCGCCATTAGCCAGAAATTCGATATCAGAATCTAAAATAGGCTTACCTGCATTATCGTGTTGGATCCATTTACCAAGAAAGTTACAAGCGGGATTATTATTTACAGGTTCATTTTTAGAACAAGATGGATTTAAAAATAAGCAGACAAAAAGAAGTAGACAGAATTGGAGTGTTTGTTTCATGATTTAATTCATTTAATGATAAAAGTAAATTTGATGTTATAATTTGATATCTGGGTAATCTCTTTTAACAAGGTTCAAAATGTCAATACAAATATAACATTTAAATGGATCATTTCATATACATGATCCCCTAATTTTATTAAAGTTGTAGGATTCGATTTTACTTTAATTTATTCGGGGCACATGTTTTCTCAGTTCATGACCAGAATGGTTCGGAATCTGTCCTTAGCGTGAAGGATAGAAATGGAAATAGGATCCACCCTAAGGGGGATACTATTGAAATGGATAGCCTGACCCGAAGGGGCACGCCCTAATCCTATGGAATTCGATTTAATTTCACTATAAAATTGAATATAATACCCTAATTTTGCGGTCCAAATAAAAGACTTTGAATCCAACAGACATAAAAAATCCCGAATACTTCCACAAAGTTGTGGATTGTCAGTATGCCTGTCCGGCACATACCCCTGTTCCTGAATACATCAGACTCATAGCTGCCGGCAAATACACCGAGGCTTATATGGTGAACTGGGTATCCAATGTATTCCCCGGAATCTTGGGTAGAACTTGTGACAGACCTTGTGAACCTGCTTGTAGAAGAGTGCGTGTGGAGGAGGAGCCGGTAGCCATCTGCCGTCTGAAGCGTGTTGCTGCTGATTTTAAAGGAGATGTCAAGTCTTTAATTCCTGGAATTCCAAGTATTAAAAAAGGCAAAAAAATAGCCCTTATCGGTGGCGGACCGGCATCTTTAACCGTGGCCAGAGATTTAGCGCCCTTGGGCTATGAAATTCATTTATTCGATGAACAACCGGCAGGAGGTGGGATGATGCGCAGTCAGATCCCATCCTTTAGACTACCGGAAGACGTCTTAAATGAAGAGGTCAATTATATCCTTGATATGGGCATTCATACCCAGTTCAAAACTTACGTGGCTTCCTTGAAAGAAGTTCTTGCCAAAGATTATGACGCAGTATTTATAGGCACAGGAGCCCCTCGAGGTAAGGATCTTGCCAATCTTCCCGGTAGAGAAGAAGCTAAGGCTAATATTCATATTGGCATAGAGTGGTTGGCTAGTGTTGCTTTTGAGCATACTGAAAAAATAGGAAAAAACGTTATTGTTATTGGTGGTGGTAATACTGCCATGGATTGCTGCCGGACTTCTAGAAGGTTGGGCGGTGATAACGTTCGTGTCGTTGTGCGAAGCCCATTTAATGAAATGAAAGCCTCGCCTTGGGAGATAGAAGATGCTCAGCATGAAGATATCCCATTCTACAATCTTCATTCACCAAAACGATTCGTTCTGGAGGGTGGTAAGCTAGTAGGCATGGAGTTTGAAAAAGTAGAAGCTCAATATGACAATGGTAAGCGCAATCTGGTCAATACCGGAGAAATCGTATACATGGAAGCGGATGATGTGCTTATGGCCATTGGACAAGAGAATAGCTTCCCATGGATAGAACGAGATCTGGGTCTGGAATTTGACGAGTGGAACATGCCTGTAGTGGATAAAACGACCTTTCAATCCACCAATCCCAAAGTTTTTTTTGGTGGAGATTCCGCTTTTGGTCCAAAGAATGTAATTACAGCAGTTGCACATGGACACCAAGCCGCAATTTCCATAGATTTATATTGCAACAACAAAGACGTTAATCACAGACCGGATCCAATGACCAATCTGACCCGTCAAAAAATGGGTATACATGAGTGGTCGTATAACAACCAAACGGCAGACGATCTAAGGTATAAAGTGCCCCATGCCGATAAAACGAAAACCCTGAAAGATCGTCTTATGGAAGTGGAATTGGGATATAATGAACAATTAGCTTTCAAGGAAGCGCAACGATGCTTAAACTGCGATGTTCAGACTATATTTACAACAAGCAGATGTATAGAATGTGATGCCTGTGTGGATATATGTCCTACTACTTGCATTACATTTGAAATGAATGGGGAAGAACATGATCTCAGGCAGCGCCTCAATGCACCATCTACTAATTTAAGTCAGGATTTATATATATCAGAAACTTTACCTACCGGACGCATTATGATCAAAGATGAAGACATGTGTCTTCACTGTGGACTTTGTGCAGAACGATGCCCAACCGCAGCTTGGGATATGCAAAAATATTTATATAATGCTGCCAAAGCGTGTACTTTATGAGCAAAGAAATTTTAATTAATGACTTAGTCGTTCGGTTCGCTAATGTCAATGGAACAGGTTCTGCCAGCGCAAATAATATGTTTGCCAAATCTGTTTTTAGAATGGGACTTCCCGTGTCACCAAAAAATATTTTTCCATCCAATATTCAAGGATTACCTACCTGGTATGAAGTAAGAGTTAGTGAAAAAGGATATCTGGGTCGTAGAGAAGGGGTTGATATCATGGTGGCCATCAATGCACAAAGTATGGTTAAGGATGTTCAGGAAGTAAAGTCAGGGGGTTACCTCATTTATGATTCTACCAAACAACTTTCTGAAGATTTGATTCGTGAGGATATCCATTATATTGGTATTCCTATGATTCAATTGTGCATGGAGAACTATGCTGATTCAAGACAGCACATGCTCTTAAAAAATGTGATTTATGTAGGAGCCTTAGCCGCATTAGTGAATATTGATGTAGAAATTCTGGAGCAACTCATTCAAGAACAATTCAAGAAAAAAGAAAAATTAATTCCTGGCAATATTCAAGCTCTTCATTTAGGAATTAAATATGCTACTGAACATTTTGTCTGTCCACTTCCGATACATTTAGAAAAAAGAGATTTGGTGGGCGATCGAATATTGGTAGAGGGCAACAATGCATGCGGACTGGGCGCATTATTCGCAGGTGCAACTGTTGGATCATGGTATCCCATTACGCCATCTACCAGCGTCATGAATGCCTTCGAAAAATGGTGTAATAAATACCGAATAGATCCGGACACTGGAAAGAAAAATTTTGCTATCGTACAAGCGGAAGACGAACTTGCTGCTATAGGCATGGTGCTTGGAGCTACCTGGAATGGAGCTCGGGCTTTTACAGCTACTAGTGGTCCGGGGGTATCACTCATGAGTGAATTTTTGGGCTTGTCATACTTTGCTGAAATACCGGCTGTACTTATCGATGTACAACGAAGTGGTCCATCGACAGGTATGCCTACCAGAACCCAACAATCGGATGTGCTAGCTGCAGCTTTTGCTTCACATGGTGACACCAAACATATATTATTATTTCCTGCCAATCCTACGGAATGTTTTGACTTTACCGTAATAGCATTCGATCTGGCAGAGCGATTCCAAACAGCGGTTATTATGCTTACTGATCTTGATCTTGGTATGAATGATCATCTCTGCAAGCCATTTGCATGGGATGAAGAGAAGAAATATGATCGAGGAAAAGTATTATCAGCTAAAGATCTCGATGAAATGAGTTTTGGTCGGTACTTAGATGTCGATGGTGATGGAATACCGTACAGAACTATCCCGGGAACGCATCCCACTAAAGGTTCCTTTTTTACCAGAGGATCTTCAAGGGATGAGTATGCTAAATATACAGAGGACGGCGATGTATACGCTCGTAATATGGATCGGCTTGTTAAAAAGTGGAACACCGCTAAAACACACGTTCCAGCTCCTGAAATTACCATTCATAATCCTGATGCTAATATTGGAATTATTTATTTTGGTACATCAAGTTACGCTGCACAAGAGACCGTTGATCTTTTAAGAGAAAAAAATATTCACGTCAATGAAATGCGGATGCTTTCCTTTCCATTCTCTGATGATGTGAAGCAATTTATTGACCGGCACGAACAAATATTTGTCATTGAACAAAACCGTGATGCACAATTCAGGTCATTACTCATGATCGAACTGGATATCAATCCGAATAAATTAAAGAAAGTATTACAATATAATGGAATGCCGATTACTGCAGCATTTATATATCAAAGTATATTGGCTCAAATTAAATAATCCAGAAATTATTCATAAAATTAAATAGAAGTCCATCAGATGACATACGCTAAACCCAGTTTCAGACATCCGAAGTTGCCAGTGAATAAAATTGGTTTTGCCCGAAGAGAATATGAAGGAGCCATATCAACTTTATGTGCAGGATGTGGTCATGATTCCATAAGTGGAGCTATTGTTCAGGCATGTTTTGAAATGGCTATTGAGCCTCATCGTTTAGCCAAATTATCTGGGATAGGGTGCTCATCTAAGACACCTACATACTTCTTAGGGAATTCGCATGGATTCAATTCTGTACACGGTAGAATGCCTTCCGTTGCGACAGGAGCTATCCTAGCCAATAAAGATCTCATCTATCTAGGTGTGAGCGGTGATGGAGATTCAGCTTCAATAGGGATGGGTCAATTCGTGCATGCCATCCGAAGAAATCTAAACATGTTATATATCGTTATGAATAATGGCTGTTATGGATTGACGAAAGGTCAGGATTCTGCAACTGCTGATGAAGGATCGATCAATAAATCAGGTGCTGAGAATATGTTTCAAGGAATAGACTTGGTATCACTCAGTATAGAATTAGGAGCGACATTCGCAGCACGTAGTTTCTCCGGAGACAAGCATCAATTAATTCCATTAATCAAAGCGGGATTATCCCATCCAGGATTCGCTTTCATTGACGTCATCTCACCTTGTGTTACATTCAACAATAATGTTGGCTCTACGAAATCATATGACTATACCCGGGAACACATGGAAGCTACTTCAGCCATAGATTTGGTTCCATTTAAAACTGAAATAACTAATTCCCAGGAAGAAGGTACTACCCAACAAATCCAACTGCATGATGAATCCTATATCCAGATTCACAAGCTAGCATCAAATTGGGATCCGACAAATAAATTATCCACCATCACCAAGATATTTGAAGCCAAATCGAAAGGTGAAATTCCTACGGGACTTATGTATTTTAATACAGATAGCAAAGATTTACATACGGTACTCAATACTACAGACACACCATTGAATATGCTTCAAAAAGAAGTCTTATGTCCAGGGAATGCGAAGTTGAGCGGGATTAATGCAAGTTTTAGGTAGGTGGTTTTAATCAATTCATGTTTTTGGTTTCTCAAAAAGCGTTTGTAAGCCCGGAAACCAGTGTTCTATCTATTAAGTAGTTAACCATTAACCATTATTTAAAGGGTGTAGCCTTTGGTGATAGAATGAATTGAACCAATCGAAATATTTGTTCTACTGTTCCCACATCCGTTTTATAGAACTTTCCATCGTCTGATTGCAATTTCAACTGGTTACAATTTGTAACCGACTCATTCCCCTCCTTCAAAAGCCTGCTTTTCAATACTTTCCAATAGTTTCTAGCTCGATCCACTGTTGGCTGGTCGGTTAAAATGCCAATAATATCTACAATACTGAAATACAAAATTTCCTGTTCTTGATCGTATTTGCTGCGTACTTTTTTATTTTCAAATATTTTTAAATTGTCCATTTCATTATTCCTTTATCATTAATCATTTTTCCTACATCATTAACAATTAATCCATTAACCATTTATCATTAACCATTTACTCATTTCCATATGCGCAACTTCCGGTACTCTTATTTTCCCATCTTCGGCTTGCATTTTCAACCGTACGATATTTTCGTACACTTCACTGCCTTCAGAGGCTAATTTCTTTTTCAAATCGCTCCAATACTTTTTAGGAATGCTGCTTTCTGTAAGTATTTCAATTATATCAATCACCGAAAAATACCAAACCTCTTTTACGGGATCGTAATGAGTTCTTACTTTTTTTTCTTCAAATAATTTGATGTTATGCATTAGGTCTCATGATTTTTCCTTGACAACTTTAATAATTATCCATTAACTATGTTGGAAAATTAAAGTTACGAAATATTTTATATCTATCAAATTTGTACCGACAGTTACTTGAACCGGAACAGCGATTTGATGGGGAATAAATCTGGGAGGAATAGCCTAATGACACAGGGTGCTGTAATGTGATTTTAACATATTTTGAATTTAAATAGTAAATATGAGTTGCTTAAAAAAAACAATTTTTAGAAATAATTAAGTACAACTCATAAGCAAGTATCTACGGTCGCTCTACCCTTGAGGTACGGTCGAGGATCCAAGCCACTATTTAGACCTCATTTCATTTGTAAATTTTTTTTGTGTGTAATTGTATAATTGGAATAAATCTATGTGCGCAAAAACGACTCTATAGTATTAGAACGTCTCGCGGGTTTTAGAACGTCAGAAACGACAAGGGCTAACATATTCTGATATCATCATTCGTTTTAATAGGGACAGCAATGTTTTTGATGCTAGCCAAAAATGTTTGCGCATTTTTTTTTAACACTTTAATTTTTTTATTATGGGACGCCAAAGCAGTCTAATTAAGATCACTGGTAAACTAGATGATCTGAGTTTTTTCAAATCAAAAGACGGACACTTGGTCCGAATGAAAGGGGGAGTCAGTGGGACTCGTATTAAAACAGATCCAGCATTCGCCAGAACCCGGGAGAACATGCAAGAGTTCGCTGAAATGAATCAGGCAGGTAAATGGATTCGTACTTCATTAAGAAGTATCACAAGCATTGGATCAGATGGTAGAGTAGTAAGCCGCTTGGTGAAGCAACTAGCTCAGGTATTGAAAGCGGATACCACGAATCTTCGCGGATTTAGAAAAGTTGGTATCGGTCTATCTACTACTGAAGGCAAATCACTTTTGAAGGGTTTTAATTTTAATGTTCAATCTGTATTAAGTCAGGTTCTTAAATCCAACTATCAGGTAGATGTTGCATCAGGGATTGTGACCATTCCTGATTTTGTTGCACAACAAGACTTGGAATATCCTGCGGCTGCGACACATTGCAGTATTGAAAGTGGTTGGGCTGAAATTAATTTCTCTACTGGAGAGATTACATCATCCTTTAGTCCTCCTGTGTCTTTGGTCTTGGATCTTACGAACAATAATGTTGTGTTAACTCCGGCTCAAACACCTTCCGGTTCAGGTATCGTGTTTGTCGCATTAAAAGTGAGCTTTCTTCAGAAGATTAATGGACAATTGTATCCATTAAATAATGGTTCACTTAATGCTATTGAAATTGTTTCCGTAAGTTAATCAACTTGCCATGAGTCGGATTATGAACTGGCAATTAGTTCGTACTTATTTTCCGAATGGCACTAACGGAAGTCTTTGGTGTGGCAGTCAATTGATCTGCCATACCATTGAACTTCCTTGGTGTAACAATGTAAGAAATGTCTCTTGCATTCCTGAAGGAAGGTATGAACTCACTAAATTTCACAGCATTAAATTCGGATCGGTGATTCAAGTATTAAATGTGCAAGATCGGGAAGCCATCCTGATACATACCGCTAATGATGCTTCAAAAGAATTGCGCGGATGTATTGCTCCCGTAATGGTTCACACCGGAGCTGGTAGGGGACTCTCCTCGAATACTGCTCTACAACAAATGCTTCGCATTGCAAATCTGAGTTTAGAACGTCAGGGGAAATTATTTTTATTCATTAACACTAAACATGATCATGATGAAAACAAATCAGAATCAGGAAGTCCGTCCACGAAACCTATTGGACAGACTCAAAGCTCCAACACCGAGCTTTTTCAAAAAGCTTCGTAATGCAGGTCTCATTTTAGCGGCTATAGCTGGTGGAATATTAACTGCACCGATAAGCTTACCTTCAGTCGTCATCACCGCAGCAGGTTACATCATGGTGGCATCTGGTGTACTCAGTGCCGTGAGCCAGGTGACGGTTGAATCTGAAGCCTGATTGGTTTATGAGGTTAGATCTAAGCCTGTTGGCGATGAGTTGTGGATCTTTAGTCGGCATTTGTACAAGTTTCGACTTGGATGATATGCTTAAGACCATCATCATGTCTACATTAAGCGCTATCGCATCTTATATGGCAACCACTTGGATTAAGCGAATGACAAAAAAGAAGGATCAATAATATCCTATAACAAACAAATCATGCTTAATTCTAAATGATTCAAATGAGTGCTGTATCGTGATATCCACTACTACTTATTGATTGCTAATAACACGAATTATATTCTTTCAAAAGTATGTAGTTCATTGAGATCACCCGACCCCGAATGTCGAAAGGCGTTCGGGGTTTTTGATATAATAGAGATTCCTTGAGATGATTATGGGTTGGCTGAGATTCTATGCCTATATCTAAATTATTTAGATTTAATTTGAAGCATGACAAACGCTTTGTTTAAGATATTTAATGATATACTTATTCTAATCAATCAAAAGGAGAACTACTCAGAAAAATAATTTTTCTGAGTAGTTCTAAGAATTTAATTAAACAAATATTTATTTAATTATAATTAACCTTTGAGCTTTTCTAATCGCACTATTTTTGACAAGTGATACAAAATATAAACCTGCCGGGTAATTGGTAATTGTCATATCTAAAAAGGAAGCATTTCGATTGCTAGCAAATTCTTCAATTAGGTTGCCTTTGAAATCTAGAATTCTAAACTTATATTCAGCTGATTGATCTGATAAATAATAGTTAATCCTAAAGAAGTCTTTTGCAGGATTTGGAACGACTGTTAAAAATTCTGATTGTTCATCCAGTATTGATTTATTAGGTTTAAATTTAGGATCAATTTTGGCATATTTATTATTGCCTGCCCTTATTAAATGTGAATTATTACAATTTGGTAGACTGTAGCTAGTGTCAATGGCTAGCGTTGCATTTGGATAATCTGGGAATTTAATCAAAAATCTAGTGTTAATGGTATGGATCGTAGAATCAGCTGAAAAGCTTCCACTACAATCTCCTTCATTACAATAATGTTGAGTGCTTTCATTGTTGAAAATGTAAACACTATCCATATAAATACCATATTGATTGTCATCAAAGGAGGCATCAAAAGTATAATTTTTAGTACCATTCATTGTGGTTCCAACACATTCTATATCCATGTTTGTACTATTAGATCCACCGCTTGATTTTAATTGACTAGAACCATTACAAACGTATGGAATATCACATGACGACAGACAATTATTCTGATTAGAACACAAACTAACCCTTAGACAATAACAATTTCTTAGGCTATCATTTGGAACATCAAAATATACATTAAACTTGTTGAAATCTGTTTTTTGAACAAATTTTTGTTCAATTTGCTGTTGACAATCATCTTTTAACAATACAACTTTTATATAATTGTATGTAGATCCACAATTAGCTGTATTGTCTATGTATCCATATGCCTGGATTCTTGTCGTTGACATGGTTTGTGGAGTAGTTATTACGGAAAGTAACCCACAAGTATTGTCATAACATTCTAAATCATAATGTTCTAATAACTTTTTACATTCTGATCCATTCTTACATAGACGAACATAAATATCTATAAAGCCTGTACAGGAATCAACATGCATTTTTAATACACCACCTTCAATTCGGATTATATTTCCAGTTCGCGTTAGTGTTGGTTGAACTACCCAAATAAAATTCTTTATTTCTAATGGATTCGGGGTACATAAATCATAATCTCCGCCCACTACAATCTCTCCATTGACTTCATAATAACCCATCATATTAGTACAGTCAAAAGAATCCTTAGTAAATGCTAAATGAGGGCATGTCATAGTAAAAGTATCACAATCAACAGCGGGTAGGCATTCCAATATGGTTAAACATAATAAATCAGATGAATCTATGCATCCATTATAATCTTCTGCAACTAAATACATTTTTCCTTCGTGTCTTTTTTGCAATAGAAAACTATCTACTTTACTATCGGTGCCTTGTTTTATAATATTATTGCTATCTGCATGAACATATTTCCATGATTTATAGATTCTGTTGTCATCTAACATAGGAATATAAACGTGCCCTTTTTCCAACACGGTATCACAAACATCATAGCATCCACTTATAAATGTTCGAAGATTTAATTGTTCTTCTAAAAGGATAGTGTCAGATTCTGCACAACCATTTTCATTGGTATAAATTCCAACAAATGCACCACCACTTTGAACATTAATATTCGAGCCTTTGCCAATAGTAAATAATTCTGAATCAATAAGATTGTACCAATCAATTTGCCTGTCTGTATTCTCTTTTAGAAGATATAAAAATGGTCTGCATGAATAAAATGAATCTACTATTTCTGGTTTTTGTACTGCAAATATTTCTAAATTTTGAACTACGCTATCACATATAGTTTGTGAATTTTTATTTTTTGCTTTGATAGTGAGTCTATAGGTTCCAGATTTATTGGTTAGGTTAATTATAAATTTATAAAGGTCATTAGTGCCACTTAATGTTTGAGTTGTGTCAGAACCATTGGGTAGTAATTTTTCGGTTAATGTATAGTCATACAAAGAAGTATTGCCAATAAAGGAGAAGCTGGGATTAATATCATTGGCGCAAATAGATTGAGGGCCGTTAAGCTCTCCTAAAAAAGATTCTGTGAGTTCAATCGATTTTTTTATTTCTTTATTACATCCATACGGATCAGTGACAATTATTTTATAGTCGCCACTCTTATTAACATAAATATCTGGGATGGTGTCCTTAGTATTCCATAAATAGTTAAGAGGTTCTCGACCTGTTGTTTTTATAAAAGATAAATGCTTCTGAGAAGCACATGGCATGGAATCCACCGTTATTGTACCAGTCAAATTATTATGTACAAGAAAAATAGTATCAAAAGCAGAATTTGTACAGCCCCATCTGTTAGTTACAAATAATTGAATACTATAATGTGAATTAAAGATAAAATTTTTTAAAGGTCTACGTATTCTTGAAGTATCAGTATTGTCAAATATCCACACATATTCTACAATATCATTCGTAAAATCAGCATCTTCAATATCAAATTCGATCAGCGTATTGGTACACAATGTATCTGAGATTTTTATAGTTGGAGCTAATAGCTCTGCAGGTGTAGTAATCGTAATACATCTAGAACACACTGTTGTGCTATCATACGTTACCTCAAGACATATGTCCTGTGTACCAGCGTGAATTGGTAATTCTTCGATGCCATTTGCGCTTATATATTCCACACCATCGATAATGTATTTATATTGTGTAGGACTCATATTATCTTGATAACTTATCAAAGATTTAAGCATAATATTATATCCGGAATCTGAGCACGTGAATGTATGGATGAAGTCTATAGTGTAGGGAATATACACAACTCTAGTATCTGTCTGACGACATATTTTAGTGGTATCGGATTGATCTCGTGCATTACCTATTAAGTCAATATTCCAAAAACCGGATCCTTGATAATTATGTGAACGATTTAATAAGTGGTTAGCATTTTGAATATCAAACCTTTCATTTGTTTTATCTTGAAACATCCAGTATCCTTTTCGTAGTCTGGTTGTAAATAATCCATTCCCTTTCGGAATTCTTATTGTATCGATAATAAAGTTATCGTATTCTTGTAGAAATTCCCCACTGACTCTTCTTTGAGTACAATCGATAGTATCTACATTTATGATTTGAACAATATCTAATGCAGTGCATCCGATTATTGGTGTACAAACTGGCAGTAGCAAGGATGCTGTATCTGAACATATTAATCCATCAATATATAACTTCACTTTTGAAGTACGAAAGTCATAATTTGTGGGATGAGTTCTGATGAGTGTTTTGATTGTATCATTGGTTTGTTCTATATCATTTATGAACCATCTATATTTGAGATTGGGTTGGTTGATTACATTAGCTTCAAATCTTATAACCACATTAGTATCTGTCAGGCAATTTATAAATCCGCCTGTAGCACTATCAAATGCATGAAAGTGTGGTTGGATAGTAGGTAATACTTCAATTAATTTTCTTGCAAAATTTCCAATGACACACCCCATTGGGTCAACAAGTTTTACACTTATATTGTAGTATCCCTTACTTTCAAATCTATATTTTAATACGTTTGTATCCGTTTGAATGGTGTCATTATCATCTCCAAAATCCCATATATATTTCATTGCCTTAGCATTCACACTGAATTCAATAAATTGTTCAGCGCAAACTGCACCATTGTAAATGCTTAGAGGGCTCTTTTTCTTTAATTTAATCGGATACTCGTAGATATGTAATCCACATGTGCTATCTCTATATTGAAGTATTACAGTAGTATCTCTTAAAATATTTGGCCAATATATTATTGTACCTTCCCTGGACGATGCCAATATATTTCCTACTGGGGGAGTTATTAACCATTGGAATTTTTTTCCGTCAGCAAGACCAGATATAGAATAGAGTTCTTGACTATCATCACAAGGAGTTGGATTACCTGTAATAATTGCAACATCTGAATCATAATCACTAACTATAATTGTATCCCAAGGTGAATAACAATCGTTAATTTTGTTTCTTATCATTAAATATTTATTATTCTTTCCCGATAAAGTCCATTTAACATTTACTTTGAAAGTATTAGATGATATATTCAAAATGGTTCCACCAATAATATTCCATTCTCTTAATCCTGTAGTTGTTGGGACATTGTAAGAATAAATAGAATCTAAGCAGACTAAAATTGGACCTTTTGGTTTATCAACAAACACAAGGTTTAAAACTTTTATATTAACCGAAGTCGTGCAGCTATCTCCGTTAGTAAACTTAACCGTAACCTCTAATTTTTTATTTCCAGGGCTCAATGTACTACCGCTTGGGATAGTAACTTGATTGGAATTATAAATTGTGGTTTTATAAAAGTTAAATGACCATCTTGCAGAAACGAAGGATTCGCCATGAGAATTGAATTCAAATTGAGGACTGGTTCCTGGACAAATGGTATCACTCTCAAGACTAATGTAGTGAACATAAATAGTATCTTCTATTTCAAAGCTACAATCCGCTAAGGGGTGCTCTACCTTAACTTTAAGCGTAAAACTTCCATTAAATCCATCGCGTTCGATAAATACTTTATTGGAATGTTCCCCTTGCTTGATAAATAAATCAGGATTATTAGATGGGCTGATAGACCATGTATAAGAAGCTCCTGGCCATATAGGTACAGAATGAGGACTTACGCCTCTGTTAGTACACATTGATCTATCCCCATTTATTGTTGTAATAGTGGGAAGAATTGGTACTTCTACTATAGTTTCACCATCACATACTTGTGCATTACAACCAGTTGTTTTCAGTTTAATCTTACCATAACCATCTGAAGGATACGCACCCCATTTAACCCATAGTTTATTCCCACTACTTCTATAATTGCTACTTCCTATGACTGTCCACTGGTAATTGCCACAAGAGTCGGTAACTTCATATAGTACTTCTTTAATGGAGTCTTGACACACCACAGAAGGACATAAGATACTTACTATAGGTAGATCACTAACTATAACATAAAAGTTTGTAGAAGCTGAACATCCCCAGCATGATCTAGCAGTCATTCTTACTGAAAAATGACCTGGTGAATGAAATAAATAATTAAAATCTTCGGGGGTTTTCAGCTCTAAAGAATAAATATTCACATTATTTGAATCAAAGATTTCCCAAGTATATATGTTATCATCATAAGGAATAGTTCTATTAAGAAATCTTAACTTTTGATCTTTACAAATTGTAATACTATCATTAGAATTATTAGCTGTGTCTACTTCGATCTTTGGTATAGGAGGGTCAAATACCCTAACATTAAATTCTTTGATATATGCACATCCATTAATCGAATCTTCAGCAATTAATTTTAGAATGTGAAGACCTGTTGAAATGAATTGGATCAATTCTGTTCGATGTATAATGCTGGAAAGCTGCGAATTGTCTAAATACCATTTATAATTATATCCATATACCGAATCCGTATAAAATAATGTCAAATCAGTAATACATGTTGCGAAATATTCTTTATCCTTCTGCTTGCAAATTCTGTTTATAGAAGAATAAACTTCAAATTCAAGAGTAGAATGGACCATGATCGTCTTTTCGCAAGTAAAAGTATCTCCAAGACTTGTAATGAATCTTACTTGGAGTAGGGTACTGCCTTCAGCATTCCACGAAATGAGGATTTTGTTTTTTGATGCAGTAGCAATCGTACCTAGTATAGGATTTAAGGTCCAGGATGAAGACATTAGCGTATCGCCAGTTCCAGAATTGTAGTTAAGCATATAAATGGTTTCACCATCTTTACAAGGAGATGATGGACCTTCTATCATACACTGCGAATGCGCAGAAGTAAAGAAATAGAATAGAGAAATAAGGAGAAAAATGAACCGAGACATATTAAGGATATTTAATAAGTGAACAATAGTGAGAAGTGATCTGCTTATTAAATAAATCCTCTGTATTTAAACAGTTGATTTTGTAAAGCTAAAAAACTTTCACTTTATTCGCCAAAATATTTTAACTTTGGCGATACACTTTCCATAATCAAAGGGTCATATTAATAAATTCAAATGTTTAAATAACTAACTTACAGATGCTTTCAGGAGTTAAATTATGAATTAACGTGAATAAAATAATTGATAGAATTCTTTTGTTAAAACCAAATATAGTAATAGGCGGTGGGGTAGCTGTATTATGGACAGTATTATATATTCTGTATTTATTTGATATTCCAGCAGATTTTTCTATTAGACAGAATTCAACAGAAGTTAACCCAACTGAATCACAAAGACTTTTTATGGATTATGGAAAAGATTCAATCCTCGATTCAATTTATCCAATTCCCAATAGTTCAATAACAAAATTATCTTTCGTTGATGATCGAAAGTATAGTGCTCCATCACATATTAATAACTGTCTCTCTGGTCATGAAGCCGATGTGTGGTATTTAGGTAGAAATGGGATCAAATGGATTAATGATACCCCAACTGTTCTCATTGGATTCGCTGATGATGCAGGTGAGGTCATGTCAAGTATTTGTGACAAGAATGGTGATTTGTTATTATATAGCGATGGTGATTTTATATACAATAAGTTTCATGAGCGACTTGCATCAATATATCTAAAAGGGGGAGGAAGTTCTTCAATGTTTTTAATGTTACCACAGCCGGGAAATGATTCCATATATTATGTATTTCATCCTCAACAAGATAATGGAGGAATTTATGATACATTATTTAATTTATATTATACCATTATTAATGTAAATGCTAATCTGCAACATGGAAAAGTTGTAAGCCTCAATAAATTATTAATGAAAACCAGTTCTGAGAAAATTACTGGAATTAGGCATTGTAATGGCAGAGATTGGTGGGTATTGGGCCTCAGGTCAACAGATGAGGCATTTCATTCATGGGTGCTTTCTGATACGGGATTAACTGTTAATAGTCCTATTATATCTTACTCTGGGAAAGTTAATCATTTACTCACATATGATCAAGAAAATATTGGCTGGCTTAAGCCTAGTCATGATGGCAGATTATTATTGGAGATTACAACTGGAGGACAATTATATTCAACTGCGGAACTGCATCGCTTTGATAATTTTACTGGAAAAGTTTATGATGGGATTAATCTAATAGAACAGGAAGATAAATATAATGATTTGTATTCAGCTGAATTCTCACCGAATAATTCTATAATTTATTTTACCGGTCACCGATTGAGAAATGGATTTGATCTTTATCAAATGGAAGTAAGTAATTATGATAGTACGTTAATCAGAAAGAGTATAATTGAAATTGCTGCAACACAATCGAATATTGGTTCACCGATTCTTGGTAAGGATGGCAAGATCTATATTACAAATTGGGGATCGAAAGCCGATTATCTGCATGTAATTAACAAACCTAATTTTATTGGAAGTTCCTGTGATTTTAATTACTTTGCATTTCCATTAGGATCAAATTCTAGTCTTGGTGCCCCTCTCTTTGCATCAGGCTTCCAATTTCCATATAAAGTCTATATACAAGGTCCCACTACATTTTGTCAAGATACAACAGTAAGATACATCATTACCGATCCATGCCCACATCCTGCAGCACAATGGAGTATACTCGGTGGTGGATCTATAGTCAGACAATCAGGCGATACACTTGAAGTATATTATGCTGGGGCTGGTCAGTATAGAATTGCTGCATCGTATCCCACTGACTGTGGGATGAAGACGGATACCGTCAAAGTGGAAGTCAAGGAATGCATTAAACCTAAACCGGATTACTGTTTATCCGGCAATGAAGCAGATATATGGTATCTGGGTAGAAATGGGATCAAATGGATTAATGATACCCCAACTGTTCTCACTGGATTCGCAGATGATGCAGGTGAAGTTATGTCTAGTATTTGTGACAAGAATGGAGATTTGTTATTATACAGTGACGGGAATTATATTTACAACAAGTTTCATGAGAGACTCGCCTTAATTTTTCAAAAAGGCGGAGGAAGTTCATCAATGTTTCTAATTCTGCCACAACCGGGTAATGATTCCATATATTATGTATTTCATCCACAACAAGTTTCTCAAATAATTAATGATACAATATATAATTTATATTATACAGTTATCAATGTTAAAGCTAATGGATACCATGGTAAAATTGTAAAGTTAAGTCAGTTACTTATGAAAACTAGCTCTGAAAAAATTACAGGAATTAAGCATTGCAATGGACGAGACTGGTGGGTATTAGGGCTTAGAGCAACTGATGAAGCTTTTCATTCTTGGGTTCTTTCTGATACTGGCCTTACGATAAACAACCCAATAATTTCCTATTCTGGTATAGTACATCATCTTGAGTCTAATAAACAACAGAATAGGGGATGGCTAAAATCGAGTCACAATGGAAGTATATTAATTGAGATAACATTAGGAAGCCAATTTTATTCTACTTTGGAATTGCACAAGTTTAACCATTTTACTGGCGAGGTCATTTCTGGTGTTGAAATTTTATATGAGAGTGATAAATATGAAAGTTTGTATTCAGCAGAATTTTCACCGGACAATTCAAAAGTTTATATAACAGGTTATCAAGGATCGACTGGATATGATTTGTTTCAGATTGACGTATCGATTTTTGATTTCAATTGGATCAGAAATAGCTTAAAATATATCGCAGCTACCCAATCCAATCTTGGCTCTCCAATATTGGGTAAAGATGGAAAAATTTATATTACTAATTCCGGTTTTATGTCAGGCTTTATACACTTTATTAATAAGCCAAATTTATCTGGAGCAGCATGTGAATTTAATTATTTTGCATTTAACTTAGGATCGAAAACTTGGATAGGCGCACCCCTCTTTGCATCAGGATTCCAATTCCCATATAAAGTATATGTACAAGGTCCCACTACATTTTGTCAAGATACTACAGTAAGATACATCAATACCGATCCATGCCCACATCCTACAGCACAATGGAGTATACTCGGTGGTGGATCTGTAGTCAGACAATCAGGCGATACACTTGAAGTATATTATGCTGAGGCTGGTCAGTATAGAATAGCTGCATCGTATCCCACTGAATGTGGGATGAAGACGGATACGGTTAAAGTGGAAGTACAACGTTGTAATTGTCTAACACAGTTATCATGGAGTGTTATTGATACACTGATTTGCCAGGGTGCTGATGCGCAGTTTAAATTCATTACTAACAGTACAGAAGTATTTATAGATAATCATCGCATTACTACAGATAGTTTTGCAATAAATAATCTCCAATCAGATACTTGCTTTAATATTACTTTATCATATCCTCGATTCTGTGATTCATTAATCAGTATATGTGTTAAAGTAGCTCCAAAAAATAATACTACTCATGAATACACGCTATGCCCTAATGATTCTATTTGGATTGATAATATCTGGTTGAAACAAGATACCAGTTATCAATTAAAGTATTTAAGTCATTTATCGTGTGATTCAATAGTAGATATTAGGATACATCAAAATGGTGTTGATACCAGTAAACTAGAACTAGAATATTGTTATGGAGATACAGCATTAATTTTTAATACTGTAATATTTAGTGATACCAGCTTGCAAGCTTTATATCAATCCACATCAGGATGTTATGATTCTTTACAAATAGTGGAAATAATGTTCAGTAATAAGGCTCAAGTATATACTATTCCAATAGAGAGATGCTATGCTGATTCTGCTTTTATTCTGAATAAATGGTACATTGGTGATACGATAATTTTTGATACACTGACATCGCATAAGTCATGTGATTCTATAATAATATATGACATCAACATAAAATCACCAATACTCACTACGAATATTAATTATAAATTGTGTCATGACGATACACTGAATATTTCTACTTCAACTGGTGTAGAAAGTATTTCAGAATCGCAAGATATAGAGGATCATTGGACTACACCATCAGGATGTGATTCACTAATCATTCATCACATTGAAGTGCTTCCTACTTATACTTCTAATTTGATATTAAAGAAGTGCATTAATGACAGCATATTTTATAAGAATAAATATTATTTAAAGCCTACCATATTTACTGAATCGCTCACTTCTGTAAATGGATGCGATTCCATCACTACCATTGAAATATCAGATTATCAAGAGGCAATGACAAGTATTGAGACATGGAATGTATGCTATGGTGATTCTGTTATGTTGAATGGGAATTGGTTGTATTCAGATACATCATTAAGTACAGTATATCAGAATATTTATGGTTGTGATAGTGTTCATCAAGTCATTGTGAAGTATTTTCCAAAAGTAGCAGAAAATACTTTTGAATTCAATATTTGCAAAGGAGATTCAATATTTCTAAATGGATTGTATTATAAGGATTCTACATTGATTAAATCATATTTGAAAAATGGGAATGGGTGTGACTCCTTAGTAACTATTAAAATTGCTGTATTTTCAGAAAGCATTAGGAGTAGTGAACAACATTTTATTTGTCCCGGTGATTCAATTCTCATAGACAATCAATATTATTATGATTCCATTCAATTAGTAAAACGAATGCAGGATAGGAATGGTTGTGATTCTGTACACTCTATTAGTATTTTATTATTGACCGGGCCACAACAAAGAAGCGAAGTATTGCATTTTTGTAAAGGTGACTCTATCTATCTTAATTCACAATGGTATAAAGTTCCTGCAAACATCATGGTTAGGAAGACTTCATCGGGTTCCTGTGATAGTATCTTTAATTATACCTTAATTGAGTATCCTGAAATAAATATTGATCTAATCCCTGAATTAACTATAGAAAATGGCATGACCGTCGTTCTTGATCCGGGTTCCATTTCTGGAGATTTAAAATACCATTGGCATCCATCTGCTGATCTATCCTGTAACGATTGCAGAAATCCTGTTCTATCTGCTAACACAAGTATAACTTATTATATCGAGATTATAGATTCACATGGTTGTATTACATTAGACTCGATTGTAATCAATGTAATAGACCAAAAGGAAGATCAAATATTCTTTCCTAGCATTTTTAGTCCAAATGGTGATAATACAAATGATGTTTGGCAACCGATTCCATCCAATAAAGATATTAAATTAATGAGACTTGATATCTTTGACCGTTGGGGCCAACGAGTTTATCATTGGACTCATGATGTATCACATTCATCCATTCCAGCTTGGAATGGTACAGTGAATGGAAGGGAAATGCTTCCAAGTGTTTATGTCTTCCAATTATTCTGGGCAGATCGGAAGGGAGAGCATCAGAAAGTAGGAGAGTTTACTTTATTGCGTTGATTGAAGAATAACGGCAGTATAATTTATGCTTTAAAAATCAAATGTGAATCTAATTTTAAGCTACAAAGTACATATCAATTTCACCCTTGTTTTTAGCTTTAATCTTGCCACGATATTCACATGGAATTTTACCTTTCAATTGGTCATAAGAGGAACCGGAAATATTAATTCTGCCTTCCTCGCCACTGCTTTCCATTCTTGAGGCAATATTGACCGTGTCGCCCCAAATATCATAGGCAAATTTATTGATACCAATGATGCCGGCTACCAGATGTCCGGTATTGATTCCAATTCTAATTTCAAATTGGTGTTTGTTTTGTTGTGATCTCTTAAGATTATGTTCTTTCATAAAAGATATTATGGCTTTCGCCGCACAAACGACATCCAGAACATGAGTGTCATTTACATTGGGCAATCCACCTGCGCACATATAAGAATCACCAATGGTTTTGATTTTCTCTAATCCATATTGTTCAATAATATGGTCAAATGCAGTAAAACAATAGTTCAGTTCATCAACGAGCTGATCCGGTGTAAGTTGCTCACTTATATTGGTAAAATGTTTGAAATCTGTAAACATCACAGTTGCATTTTCATAATATCGGGCTTTGGCCATTCCATTTTTTTTAAGTTCATCGGCAACTTCTATAGGTAAAATATTTTCCAATAAGCGATCCGATTTATCTCGTTCACTTTTGGCTAAGTCGAGCGCTTCTTTTAATAACAAACTAAAAACAAAATTCTTCTTAATCAGATAATATCTAAACACCGCTACAGAATAGGCCGTAATGGATCCAATTAAAATGGGAACAAATTCTTTCAATTTTAAAAATGCAAACAATGTGTGATTGCATAGAAATTGATACATGACGACACAGGTTAACAATTGGATGCAAATGTTAATCAAATAAAAATAAGGCCGCAGTAAGGTCACAAATGCAACCGGAATCAGAAGTGTTATCTGACCATATAAAAATATTTGTTGATTGTTACAATCCGGCCAATAGGCATAATCGATAAACAAACTATAAGCAATAATTAAAAACAGTATCTCATGATTATACTTGTATATTCTAAAAATAATATAAGCTATAGCAATAATTAATGAAGGCATTAATCGAAATAGAATCCATAATGTTGGATTCTCAAAAGTAAATTTACTTTCAGCTAAAAGTGCGGATGGGGTTCCAAATATGGCGAACAATGCACCCCAATTGGCGTAAATGGCACCCAAGCGTTTATATTCAGCATTCCATTCTTCAGTTTTTTGTGAGCCCGTTTGGCCTACAGTATACTGAGCCATAAATTTTTTAAATAGTGGATTGCTACTCATAGGCTAAGAAGGAAAATGAGGATATACTTCGGTGTCAAATAATTGTTGAATCCTTGTTTTTATTGCGGCATTTTTTACTTTTTGAATCATGAAATCATAATCTTCTTTAACATTAAGTACATATTCAGGCTTGGATACAACCTTAGTTTCCGGAACCCAGGCAGAATGTATGGTAAACCCAAAAGACATTTGAGGATGATTTAATTTACAGACCGGTCCTTTATTTAATTCATTGGCATCAAATATCCAAACTTCACATTGATAAGTCAACTCATGTTCGTTATAAGGTACTCCGGTAATTACTGTCGTTAGAATATATCCATTTTTGCTGTCCGGTATGTTGGGATTCGAATTATTTTTTGGAACGAATTGTAAAGACCACATAACTTGATCCTTAACAAATGTGTAGTAATCCACAGATGTAAGGGAATCTGTATCGATACATTGGATGACGAAGAGGGCTCCTTTTTTTGTGTATTCCACCATTTGATCTGCTGAAAAAACCCTGCTTCTTTTATCTGATTCATACAAATTATAAATGTAATCTGTCAGCAGTCCACTGTTCAAGCCATAAGATTGCCAATAAATATGAGTGATGTGATCTACATTTTTTTCTGCACTGATCATGTCTTTATATGTATATAATCCAACACCCCAGGTATGTGCTTTAGATATCACGCCATTTTCTTCACCGGTGAGATAAAGAAATTTTGTTTGAGGTTCTATTAGTGTTCCAGTCTCTGCATCAATAACACATCGTCCGATTTTTCCAATATCCATTTCTCCTACTGCAATCAATCCTAATTTTTGACTATCAATAGGTTCATTAGGCTTGGCTTTGAGTTTATCATAAGATCGGATCCATTCTGCCGGGCATGCACTACAATTATGTGCTGTATGTACAGTGACTTCATGATTAGGATTTTGATAATTTACCGAAAAATGCACCGTTTCTACAGGTAAGCGTGTTGAAGTTGCTTTTATTTGTGTTGCATCATCTGTCAAATCAGACCTTTTGATTAAATAAAGCATGCTATAATCATTCATTGCACCACCTAATAATTTTCGAATAAATTCATCGATGATGGGTTCTTTTTGGAATGGAAAATTAAACATGACGTCCAAGGTAAACTTGAAATTGGTATCACACAAAACAATATAATCTTTACTAAATCCAATCTGATGCATATTATAACTTATTGGAATGGGCTTGCCTGCTTCATCGACTATCGTCCATTCTTTAAGCTGTTTTTCTCCCTTCCAACGCAATAGCATAACTGCATTAACATTGCTAATGTATTTATAGTAGAATTCATTCCATAAGTGTTTGAACCACTTGCTAATTCGATCTATAATAGAAGAACCTTCGATCTTTTTATATAAGTTGGTATGCTTAAAGAAAGTATAGAAGGCATTATATTTTTCTTCAGTAGATTTATGTTCTACAGCTGCAATTATTTTTTTTAATTCAGTCATGATCCATTGTTCATCATGATTGTAGAATACATCAAAAATGTGTGTAGCAGACAATAATAATTTGTTGTCTTTTGTAAAATTAACAGTAAACAGCTCGTCGGTATCCGGATCAAACACTGGATGAGCTGTAGTCAAAATCATAGCTAAGGGTTGATCAATAAGTGGTGGTAAACCGGAATGCCAAATTTTATTTTCACCAATTGCTGTAATCAGTTTTAAGGTGCTGGGATCAAACTCAAATGGTCTTCCAGCATCAAAGGTTGCTAACAATCTATGTTCGTTGTCTTTTTTAAATTTCACAGGTGTAATGGCCGTGTTGATTTCATTTCTGGAACCTAACTTCATGGATAATCTTGCAAGACCAGTGTTTTTAAATGCCAAATCTTTATAGGGATTATTGGGTGATGTTTGGGTGCTGGTAGCAAGGTCTGCAAAATAACAGGGAGGCTTAAGTAAGCCTGTTTGTAAGTTGACTTTGCCGGCCGTGTTTAAGTCAAATTTTAAAATAAGTCCATCTCCGTTGATGAGGGGACTTCCATATTCTTCATTTTCACTACCATCCGGATTTAATGGTTGGTAGGGTAAACCATTTGAATTGATGGTGCCGCAAGCTGTACTGATGAGAACAACGCCATACATGTCTGTTGGTATAGCCCCTTCACTAACTAATAGATCAATATTAACTTCCTCTCTGGAAGCAGTTGAAAAAGCTCTTTTTTCCATGGAGACCGAATTTGAAAATGGATAATCCCAAAGTTAATTATTTATATTCTTCTTAATGGAAAAATTATTTTTAAAGAAAAAGTGGTCCAATAGTCATTATGGTATCGGCATCATATGAAAACTTTAAAACTGTCTAAATTTAGCTAGATTGGATGATGAATTTTAATGATTGAGCTTTTTTAAAGACCTTGGAGAAGGAATTGAGGGTGTAATCATTTGAATAAAATAATATCATTGTAAACCTAAGTTTTGGTAATAATACTTTTGGTTGTACTAATGTAATATATTTTTGATAATCAAATAAATCAAGACTAGTTATTATTTTTTCTTAGCATCTTTTTCTGGTTCCTCTTTTTTAATATATACTTTGGATCCTGCTTTTAAATCCTTAGATATGGCAGTATATGGACCGATTACGACTTCATCATTTTCATTAAGACCTTCAATAATTTGGATATAGTTTTGGTCTTGAATACCAGTGATAACATCTTTGCGAGCTACCGTGTCGCCCATTTTGATATAGACTGCCTCTTTAAAATGATTGTTGCTGATTTCTTTTTTTTCTTCTTCTTGCAATTTTACCTTTTGTGGTTTGTCTATGGCTTTGGATTTCTTTTTTAATTCTGCCTCCGGATCATATGCAGTAACGGCTTGAATGGGTATACTTAATTTATTGGTTACCGTATTGGTTTTAATTTCTACAGTCGCAGACATACCAGGTTTAAAAGGTGATGAGTTGGTATTTTTGATCAAGTCCGCATACGAAGTTTTGTCGATACGAACTTTTACTACAAACTTAGTAACCTGATCTGTTGAGATACCCGTTAGACTATTTAAGTTAGACGCGCTATTAGATACTTCAGTAACTTGTCCTTTGAATTTTTTATTTTGATAGGCGTCTACTTCTATGATGGTTTCATTTCCGACATTGACTCTGACGATATCATTCTCGCTGACTTCTACCTGAACTTCCATAGCATTGAAATCTGCAATTCGCATT
Organism: Saprospiraceae bacterium; assembly: GCA_044228225.1. Lineage (GTDB taxonomy): Bacteria > Bacteroidota > Bacteroidia > Chitinophagales > Saprospiraceae > Vicinibacter. Next base: position 112,938 of record JBGAVH010000013.1, read on the forward strand.
AATTCTGTTCCGCTCATCTGAATGGTACCTACAACTCTTTCACCTTTCTCAACATTCAATTTAGAAATGATACCACTTGCTGGTGCTTTGATGGTGGCTCGGCCTAAATTTGTTTTTTGCTCCCGAAATAGCGCTTCAGCATCTTTAACCTGATATGAAGCAGATTCAGTTTGTCGTATTGCAGCTTCAATGGATGATTCTGCTGAACGAAGATTTGATTCTAAATTTTTGTATTGGGTCTCTGCTAAATCCAGATCTGATTGAGAGATAATGCCATCTTTAAATAATTGTTTGCTACGATCTAAATTTTTCTTTGCATTTTGAAATTGTGCATTGACTTGATCTCTTTGAGCTTTAGCGGTATTAATTCCAGTCTTGGATGCACCTGCCTGAGATCTGGCAACATTAACTCCGGCGGCACCTCGTTCTACAGCTGATTTATAAGCGTCAGGATTGACTCGTGCTAATACTTGACCAACCCGCACTGAATCACCTTCTTTAACATATAATTCGACGACTTCACCGGAGACATCGGATGAAATTTTTATTTCTGTTTCAGGATATATCTTTCCACTAGCTGAAACTGTTTCGATAATATCTCTGGTACCTGCTTTTTCTGTTATTACAGCGACACCTTTTGGAGTCATTTTACTTTTATAAATAGCGGCACCAATTAATAATAAAATAAGTCCACTAAGTATCCAAATCCACCAATTTCTTTTTTTCGGAGTTGTCATATTTTAATTTTTAGAACATCTTGTTTATGATGAAATGATGCATTCATTTGTGCTATTGGATTACATATTTTTTCTAAGGCGTTGTAAGAAAGGTGAAGCAAAAATAAATCCCTGGAGTATTTCATTCGTACTGGTTAATACCTCTTCACTTGTACCAGTCCATTCTAACTTGCCTTCATGAAGGAAAATAATATTTTCACCAATTTCCATAACACTATTCATATCATGTGTATTGATCACAGTAATAATATTTTTTTCTTTAGTAATAGAAGCAATAAGTTCATCAATTACAATAGAAGTTTTTGGATCAAGTCCACTATTCGGCTCATCACAAAACAAATATTTTGGATTCAAAACTATAGCTCTAGCGATACCAACCCGTTTTTGCATCCCACCCGATAATTCAGAAGGATATTTTTTATTGTTGCCACTTAAGTTGACTCGTTCAAGGCAATAATCAACTTGCATGTGTTTTTCTTTAAGTGTTTGATGCGTAAACATGTCCAGTGGAAAACGAATATTTTCTTCTACGGTCATCGAATCAAATAATGCAGAACCTTGAAACAACATACCGATTTGCATCCGCAATTGTCTCAATTGTAATTTATTTAATTTATAAAAATTAACATCATCGTACCAAACTTCTCCTGAACTTGGTTCCACTAAACCTATTAATATTTTTAGCAAAACTGTTTTTCCAGCACCCGATCGGCCAATAATTAAATTGGTTTTTCCTTTTTCAAATACGCAGCTGATGTCTTTTAATACTTCTTGATTATTAAAATTTTTAATGATATGTTTTGCTATAATCATGCGGTCATCAACATTGCAATTACATAATCAGAAAGTAAAATTAATATGTTAGAGTATACTACAGCTTGGGTGCTGGCATGACCTAATTCAATACTTCCACCTTTCACGAAATATCCTTGATAACAAGACACGGTAGTTAAAATAAAGGAGAATGTCAATGCTTTTACAAACATCATGGTAATATTATAAGGGATAAAAAAGCTTCTCAATCCCTGTTCATATTCTTCATGTGAAAACCGTCCAAATGGAACGCTTGCAATATAGCCTCCACAAATACTAATAAATGCACCGATACAAACCAACATAGGAATTATCGTAAGTGCAGCCAAAATTTTAGGTTGAACTAAAAAAGCAGCTGTATTAACGCCCATTATTTCCATAGCGTCAATATGTTCTTTCTGCCGCATACCACCAATCTCAGAAGCAAGACTGGATCCTACTTTTCCTGCAAGTACCATACAACTAAAGGTAGGAGCTAACTCAATGATGGTCATATCGCGCACGATGTATCCTATATAATATCTTGGTATTAAGGAGTCGCCCATCTGATAGGAAAACTGAACTGCCGTCACCGCACCAATAAAAATAGAAATGATAGCAATAATAACCAAAGATCCAATACCAATACTATTCATTTGTCGAACGGTCTCACGCCAATACATTTTTACGTTTTCAGGTTTTTTGAAGACCTGGCCCAACCATAAGACATATCTACCTAAATGATATAATGTTTTCATTGTGCCGTAAAGGTAAAACAAAGGCAGGTAAATTTAATGAGATTTCGATATTTACCAAAGAGGTTTAATATGGGCATTTAATACTTCGTTTTAGTTCCGAGTCATATCGTTTTACTGCACCAAAACCTTATCAAAATTCAGGTCAATCATTGATTCTTTATAAATAATTTAAGTGAATAAAATGGTTTTAGGTTTGGTCCATTATTCAATGGATAATAAGTAATTTCATACTAAAAGCGATCTTTCAATTACAGATGGGGCTGATTAAAGCATATTCAAATGAATATCATACTGCATTTATAGATACCTGATAAATAATTAAAAGTACAAATGGATTAATTGAATTTTATGCAGACATTCTTTGCTTCCGTAAAAAATCGCATCGCTTCCCATCCACCTTCCCGACCCACTCCACTGTTTTTAACGCCACCAAATGGTGTTCTCAGATCCCTTAATAACCAGCAATTGACCCAAACGATGCCTGTTTGAAGATTTTGGGATAGTCTGTGAGCCCGATTTAAATCTCTTGTCCAAAGACTTGCAGCAAGACCATAATCACTAGCGTTTGCGAGTTCTAGGGCTTCTGTTTCATCACTGAATGATTGTAAAGTAATTACCGGCCCAAAAATTTCTTCTTGATTGGTTCTGCAATTTGGGCCTAAATGTTCAAATACTGTTGGTTCCAGAAATGCACCATTCTGACACCTACCTTCAGGATGAATTTTATTTCCACCAAAGAGAAGTGTTCCACCTTCTGATTGTGCTAGATGGATGTAGTTTGTGACTTTATCAAGATGTTGGGCTGAAATTAAAGATCCCATTTGAGTTTTTGAATCCAGGGGATCTCCAATTCGAATTGAGGCAACTTTTTGAATCAGATCGGTTTTGAATTTTTCGTAAATATCTTTTTGGATCAGTATTCTAGAACCACATAGGCAAATTTGGCCTTGGTTGGAGAATGCTAATCTGCTCACTTCTGAAAGGGTTTTGTCATAGTCACAGTCGTTAAAAACGATACATGGATTTTTTCCACCAAGTTCGAGACTCAATTTCTTAAACATTGGTGCAGCAACCGAGCTTATAGTCTGCCCTGTTTTGGTTCCGCCCGTAAAGGATATGGCTTTTATTTTGGGATGAGCGACCATGGCCATACCAACTTGAGGACCCAAACCATGAAGTATGTTTAGAACGCCATCGGGTAATCCTGCTTCTTTAACAATTTTACCAAGTAAATAGGAAGTCGTAGGACTCATCTCTGAAGGTTTTGCAATAACGCAATTTCCAGTAGCAAGGGCAGGTGCGATTTTCCAGGTAAACAGATATAGGGGTAGGTTCCAAGGAGAAATGCAACCTACAATACCAATGGGTTGCCTCAAAGTATAATTTATGGAGTCGGGGGCGGCATGAGATTCTGAAGAAAAATGCATCGCTGCGGTAGCAAAAAAACGAAAGTTGGCAGCGGCTCTTGGGATATCAATGGTTCTTGAAGCCTGAAGAGGTTTTCCGGTATCATTAGTTTCTGCAAGTGCTAATTCTTCTAAGTGTTCTTCAATTCCATCTGCTATTCGATTTAATATTAAAAAACGTTCATTGGAGGAGCAATTTTGCCATGCAATTTGGGATTTAGTAACTGCTTCTACTGCAAGTAAAACATCACCTTCCTGACTGGCAGGAATATTGCCGAACACCTCATTGGTAGCTGGATTGACAAGATCTAACCATTGATTTTCAACGGGGTTAATAAATGAACCGCCAATAAAATTTTGTATCATTAACATAGGCTTGAAATATTAAAGTATCTAAATATTGAATTTTAAATGGATACCAGTCATAAAATTAAACAATTAAACGAATTCACAATAGGGAAGTCAAATACGGTCTTCGGTCTCTTAATATTGAGTTAATTAGGATTGTTGATAGGATATTGATAAACATTCCATAGATTTTTTAAGTTTATGTTAAATAGGGTAAGGTTTTTGTAGTTATCAAAAACAAAATGAACTAACAATGAATAGGGCAATACCATTTTTAGATTTAGGCGATTTTATTCATGGAGACCAAAGCTTACGAAACCAGTTTGTAAAAGAATTAGGCCATGCTTTCAGGCATATTGGATTTGTGGGAATCGTCAATCATGGAATACCTAGGGATATGGTTAAAGCGTTTTATGCACAGGCCAAACAATTTTTTTCATTACCTGTAGAGGTAAAACGCAAATACGAGGTCCCGGGTTTAGCCGGTCAAAGGGGATATACTTCGTTTGGAAAAGAGCATGCCAAACAATCCAGAGTAGCAGATCTTAAAGAATTTTATCAGATAGGACAGGAGGTAGATGATTCAGATCCGATTAAGTCTGAATATCCTGATAATGTGATGACACAGGATTGTCCGGAATTTACACAAATTGGAAATCAGCTATATCGGTCCTTTGAACGATCTGGTGCTTATTTATTACAAGCTATTGCTTTGGATTTAGGCCTTGACGTTGATTATTTTGAAGATAAAATCCATCATGGGAATTCGATATTAAGGGCTATACATTATCCACCTATTATTCAAGAGCCTGATTCTGCCATAAGATCAGAACAGCATGAAGACATTAACCTCATTACCTTGTTAGTAGGTGCTTCTGCAGGGGGGTTACAGGTATTGACTAAAGATAATCAATGGCTGGATGTAGTAACTGGAGAAGATGAAATAGTTGTGAATGTTGGAGATATGCTTCAACGCCTGACCAATAATGTATTGAAATCTACAACTCATAGAGTAGTAAATCCTCCTAAAGAGTCCTGGCACGTGCCGAGATTGTCTATACCTTTCTTTTTACATCCAAGGAGTACGATGGATTTGTCTTGTTTGGAACATTGTATTACTAAGGATCATCCCAAACAGTATGAACCTATTACTGCTGGGGAATATTTGAGTGAACGTCTAATGGAAATTGGTTTAAAAAAATAGTATCTTTGAACATTAAATATAAAAAATCATGAAATTACTTTTTTTAGGAAATATTGGTGGCTGGGAAATGGTCGCTGTAGTATTTGTCGTACTTTTATTATTTGGAGGAAAGAAGATTCCAGAATTGATGCGTGGGTTGGGGACTGGTATTAGAGAGTTCAACAATGCAAAAAATTCAATTAACAACGAAATCAGAGAAGGAATGCGTGAAGCTGAACGCAAGGAACTTCCAGAAAACAAATAAAACTTTTTTATCATTTTTAAATTATTGAATGTGAGGTATCTTGCAATCCTTATATGGATATTTAGTTGTTCAAATTTATCCTTTGCCCAAACCCAAAAGATCGGTCATGTTAATTCTCAAAAGTTTTTAGATACACTTTCTGAAACTAAACAATTAGCTGAACAGCTTGCAAAATATGAGCAATCGCTTACCGCTACCGGGGAACAAATGATCCAGAAATTTCAGGAAAATGCCCGTAAATATCAACAAGACGTCAAAGCTGGAAATTTAACACCACTTCAACAGAAAGATTTGGAAAGTAGCCTTGAAGTGGAGCAGAATGCCATTGGAAAATATCAGCAAAGTGCTCAGGAATCTCTAAATAAGAGACGTCAGGAGTTATTGGCTCCACTGTTAAATAGAATCGATGAGGCTATTAAAGCAATCGGCAAAGAAGCTAGCTATACATTTATTTTTGATAGTTCTGCCGGGCTTATTTTTTATCCTGAATCAGAAGATATCACCCCTTTGATTTTGAAGAAATTGAACGCTCCGAAATAATTAAATCTCCATAATAAGAGTAGGCTCATTATTTTTGTCCGCTTAAAAATGATGTAGCTAATGGAGTTAAGTTTCCTAAGACGAATTACCAGTTCTGGAAAGTATATCTCTGTAGTCGATGGATTGAGATTTTTGGCTATTGCCATGGTCATCATTTACCATCTTGATGGTTTTATTTTTCGAGAACTCAATCATACTTATCTTGATGCTAAAAATGCGTATTCTTGGTGGCATGCATTGTGTCTTAGAGGGTATTTTGGCGTTGAGTTATTTTTTGTGATTAGCGGTTTTATTTTAGCTTTACCATTTACTGAATATTATCTCAATCAAGGGTCAAAAATTTCTATTCGAAACTATTTTGTGAGACGTTTAACCCGTCTTGAACCCCCATACATTATCAGTTTAATCATTATATTTTGGGTTTATGTTTTTGTTATTCAAACTAAATCGTATGATGATCTTGCGCCCAGTTTTTTATCTTCATTATTTTATGCTCACACCTTGATCTATGACAGAAGTATTCTTCCATTAGTTAGTACGGTTACCTGGAGTTTAGAAATCGAGGTTCAGTTTTATATCATTGCGCCTTTATTGTTTTATTTATATTTTAAAAAGATTAATGATAGAAGAATCAATCTCATTTTTCTGACCTTATTTATTTCCAACTGCTCTAAAATATTGAAGCCCGATTTTTATTCTCTGTATGAATATTTTCATTTTTTTCTGCTTGGTATTTTGTTGGCTGATTATTATATTTCCAAGGAGCGAATCAAAATTATAGATCGGTGGATTCAAATATCAGGCTCTTTTTTAGTTGGATTCATTAGTTTTGTCATGATCATTTTGACCGATATCACTTATATTGAATCCAAAGTAGGTATACTTAAAATGGGATTGAGCACAGTGCAATTAATGTTTCTTTTTATTTTCTTTTACAATGTATTATTTCGTGCGGGACCTGTTCGGTTTTATTCGAATGCTATAGTGACGAGCATTGGTGGGATGTGTTATTCCATTTATTTGTTTCACAATGAAATTATCAATGGCATTGGTTTTTATTTAATTAAGCATCCGTTTAGTTCTTATTTTATTCTAGACTATAGTATAATATCAATTATACTTTGCGTTAGTATACTTATTTTGTCTACGATATTTTACATACTGGTTGAAAGGCCATGTATGAACAAAAATTGGCCCATGCAATTATGGACAAAGTTGAGTGCGCCATTTGTAAAATTAAGAAGGTAACGGATCTGCTTTTTTTAACTTTTTATTACGCATATTTTATAATGATTCAGACTACAATAATATCGATATGTTTTTGTCATCATTTTTGCAAAAATCAGGCAAAAATGTACCGTTGCTTCGAACGGCACAAGCCGCCAAAAACATTATACATTTACTTTTTACGACGGATTTTATCCGTCGCAAAAAATTAATTCCGCTAAAGGGTTCAGACTTGAATAGATACCATATTTTTAAAATTGAATTAAAGTATAAAGTTGGAAACATATCTCATTAAATAATAAACTGCTTGTACGATTATGGATAGTTGAAGCCTTATAAACGGTGTTTAATTATTCCTAAAATTTGCTTACTTTTACCTAATCAAATTTCTATCTATGCAAGATGCTTATTTAGTTGCCTATAATCGAAGTGCTGTTACCAAAGCGAAGAAGGGAGGATTCCGTTTTATGAGGTCTGATGATCTGGCTGTGATGATTATCCAAGGATTGCTGGCTAAAGTACCTGAAGTTAGAGGGTCATTGATAGATGATATTATAGTAGGGTGTGCAAATCCAGAAGGGGAGCAGGGATTGCAGATAGGCCGTCAAATTGCATTAAGGGCTGTTGGGGTTTCTGCACCAGGGATGACAGTGAATAGATATTGTGCTTCAGGCTTAGAGACTATCGCCATAGCTACAGCTAAAATACGTGCAGGGATGGGTGAATGTTTTATTGCCGGAGGAATCGAAAGTATGAGTCAAATACCGATGGAGGGCTATAAATTAGCATTGAATTACAATGTCGCAGATCAGCATCCGGATTATATTATAGGAATGGGGTTAACAGCAGAGGCAGTTGCAAAAAAATATAACATATCAAGAGAGGATCAGGATGCGTTTTCATTTCGCTCCCATACACTTGCTAACAAAGCTCAAGAGCTAGGTTATTCTGACACAGAAATTCAAGCTATAGATGTCACTGAAGTTTTGGTGGAACAAAATAAGAGAATTGAAAAAAAATATACGGTGAAAGCGGATGATGGTATTCGTAAGGATACCACATTAGAAGGATTATCTACGCTCAAGCCTGTATTCGCATTAGGTGGGTCTGTCACAGCTGGGAATTCATCTCAGACTAGTGATGGAGCAGCCTTTTTTCTAGTGATGAGCGAACGATTAGTTAGATCATTGGGGATTACACCAATTGGAAGATTAGTATCGTGTTCTGTAGCTGGTGTAGAGCCTTTATATATGGGAATAGGTCCATGTGAAGCAATTCCGTTAGCTTTAAGACAAGCTCAATTGAAACTTGATGATATTTCACTTATCGAATTGAATGAGGCCTTTGCGGCTCAATCATTAGCCGTAATTCGTCAGGCAGGATTGAATCCTGACATCGTTAATGTAAATGGCGGGGCTATCGCATTAGGACATCCATTAGGTTGTAGTGGAGCGAGATTGAGTATGAGCCTTATGAATGAATTGAATAGACGTAAACAACAGTATGGGATAGTGACTGCTTGTGTAGGGGGAGGTCAAGGAATAGCGGGAGTTATCGAAAGATTTTGAAAATATTAATTACTTACCATTATATCAAAATCACAAATTTTTAGAAGAAGAAATTTATTTTATCGTAGTATTTCTTTGACATCATGCCGAACCACATATTTCGCTTTGGTAAAAACGAGATTGGTAAATAGTTTTTTCCATTGGCAAGGGCTGAGTGCATTTTGATTGGCGTTATAGCCCATCATATTATTACTGCCAGATGGCCAATTATTACAAAACCCACTATTGGGTCCACCACAATCTGAATAGCAAGGATTCTTGTTGCATTCACGAGCTATGTCAAGATCTACATCTTTACATTCATTGTCACAATAAAAGGAGTGACACAAACCCATAATATGTCCCATCTCATGGCAGAATAAACTCGCAAAAGACCACCAACCAAAAATACATTGATTTAACGCATTATCGTAAGCATCTTGTAAGACCAGTTCATTGCAAAAATCAAGACCACACGCGTAACCTTTCAAATTACAATCTTTATCATGGTCATAATCTTCCACTAAAATATGTAACACACGATCACCATACAAATATTTGCGTTGTTCTTTTGATTCCCAGTACCATACTCCATGGGTGGAATCTGATGTTTCTTTTGGATCTGAATATAGTTCTACGCGCATTCGGCTATCGCCTAGAAATTGTGCTTTGCTCGTGGCACTGTACTGTAAATCTTGGAGTATGGAATTGATATGATTAATCAATCGCTGAGCCCAAATATTGCCATTGGTAACTTGATCATCGGAAGGAGGACCATTGTGAAATCCGCCATTAGCAGAATGGATGTAATGTATGTTCACACGAATGTTATATCGGGGAAGTTTGGCGGTATCGAGATTGTTAATGTTTGTTACAAGATCTAATGAATCTTGTGGAATAGAAGTCAAGGAGCTTGATTTTTGTTTTTGTAATGCAGTAGATTTATGACTACAATGAATATTTAAAACTAAGATTATTATTATATTAATACTGAATATAAATAATTTTAAATAAGGAAAATATTTATTCTTTGCAATAATTCTAGAAATACTTTGATTCATATTTTTTTGAATATATGGTTATTAAAATTGTTGTGGTTTTGCGTGAGGGATAATAGCGAAAATTCATCTGGTGTATTTGATATGATAACTGTTGATGAATTGTAGCGGATAGCCCGACCCGAAGGGGCACGCCCAAATTGAAATTTGAAATTATATCAAGAGCACTTTAACATGATTACACATTTCAAATATTCCAATTGATCTCCCTAAAGCAAATTTATACTTTGTTTTTTTTAGAAGGACATTTTATTCATAGAAAATAAAGTATAAGTCCTTGTTCAGCACTATTAATTCGCAACCACAAATCGTTGTGAAACAAATTTATTATTTGTCGCCAATCTTACGATATAAACACCATTGGGAATATTTGAGATTTTACTTTTAACAACATGTTGACCTTGAGGGTAAGATGATGATTGAATTAAATCCTGAATTTTATTACCGCGTTCATCATATACCGACATAGAGATCACCGCATCATGACTTAAAACAAATCCAATTTTAATTTCATCTTTAACAGGATTTGGAATGATAGGGTAAATCGTAGCATCTTCATAAACTATATTATCCGCCTTAGGATCAGCCGAACCCAACAATACATTTTCATCACCTGGCAGTGCGATCACATATGAAATTGGTAAATAAAACATTTCATCAGATGTACCCTCACCCCAAGTAATGGGTTTTGGTGGATTGTTAGGGTTCACAGGATTATTTACTGTATTATCATAAGTGCAGAACGCATGAATTTCTGTATTGACCGGAAGTACAATCAGTTTGTTAAAATAATATCCACCTTGCCAATTGAAATCCCATTCATTAATTTTAACCAATGGAATTTTAGTTCCGTCAGGAAGTTTTGCATAAGCTTCCCATTTTTGACCTAACATATGACAGTGAGGCCAGATACCAGTTAGACTTACTTTAAGAGGAATTTTATATACAGCATGAAATTCTTTTACCTGATTAGCAGGAATAATAAATGGTCCATTTATTAAATCTGTTGGTAATAAAATTTTATTATAAACATATCGTGTAGCTGGCTTTTTTGCAAAAAATAGATTGACAACGGAGCTGTCTGCTTCATCGACACTCGTTGGAGCATAATGCATTTGAAGTACTAAATCTGAACCTTTGGGAACTTTTTGTGCCATCCCTGCAGTGAATTGATTGGGCTTTTGTCCTGGAACATAGCCTGGAAGTTGTTCGCCGGACAAGGCACTAGAACCTCCACCAGTAAAACCATATTCCAGAGATTTAGCATCTTCAGCACGTGCGGCACCCGTAGGATCAGCCCAAAATAAGGTGTGGTGTACGACCTTAGTATTGCCGGGTCTCATTTCAAGTGCAACTAGATCTTTGTCTTCAGTTAGATTCGTAGGTAATACGAAATATCGATATTCATCTTTACCATTTCCTTTGTGAATGTATTTTTTTGCAAAGGAAACGACCAGATCGGGAGTACCGATTTGAGAACCTGATGGGTAATTCGGAAAAGGGTAAAATTTAGATGGATCGCCTTCTGGCATTCCATTGTCCACCCATTTACCAATTTGTGCTATTTCATCATTGGTTAAGATATTCTCATGTTGAAAATTTCGATAGGATGGATCTGGTTTCCAAGGTGGCATATAGCGGGATTCTGTTACATACTTTATGGTTCCACCCCAATTACTCACTTCCTGGTAGTTGGTTAATGTAAAGGGACCAATCTCTCCAGGTCTGTGGCAACCACCACAATGCTTGTAAATAATGGGAGCAATATTCTCATTAAATGATTGAGCATGCGTAAGCCCAGTTGCCATTAGGATCAAGGTGAGGGAAAGTATGTATTTCATCATTTCAAAAATTATGTAACAAAATTAGCAAAATAAAACATAGCATCACATTTTTTCTAAAAAGCAACCTACAGCAGTGGTCTTTGGAACGGCTATCGGTATTCCTTTTAGGATACTATTCAATGCATCACGCAAATCGGTTTGTGTGGCTCGAGACCGACGCTTACCGATCTTTGCAAACAAATTATCGATCCTTCCCTGATAAACGATCTGATCCAAATTGATATTATAGACCACTACTTCAGGCATGACCGTGATATCAAATTTCTTGGCCCAGAACTGAGTTGAATCCATTTCAATGGGTATGGTTAAGTTATATCGATCAGCGAACGTCTGAGCATCATTTCGATCTGAGGCTGGGCTTGAAAAATAGGCGTGATATTCAAAACGATCATTGGAGAAATCTTTGTGGATGCTATTTATCTCAGGAATGTAGGCTTGGGTTATTTTACATTCTTCCAATAGGAAAAAGCACACTTTGAAATGATCCTGAGCTTGTATAATATCACTAAAAGTGATGAAAAGGATTAGTGAGAAAAATGTTTTAAAATGCATCGTGCGTTTTAGACTAGGGAAAAAGGACTTGGTTTAATTTAACATCAATAATTAGAATTTAGTTGTTTTAATTTAATACTCGAATCATAATAATTTTAATTTGTGATATCTATAACAATATCATATTTATCCAACAAACCAGGTATTCCGAATATAGAAAATTTTGCTTTGGTTAGGTAATTGATTTCCGGATCTATAGAATAATGGATTGCAGTTCTGAAGTCGGCGTGTTCAAGGATGGTTTTGTCGAAGGTGGCACCTGATAAATCGCAATCATCAAAAACAGCATAGGATAAATCGCAAGTTGTAAAATCTACTTCATGTAATTGAGTAGATTTGAATTTCGTCTTTCTGATTTTGGTGCCGTAGAATGATGCATGATTGAGTGTGCAATTCTCAAACTGGAAGGATAGTCCAAATTCATTACAAGATTCGAAGAGCAGGCCTAGCAGCTTACAATCAACAAACTTAATATTTCTTAAAGCGGTCTTCGTGAGATTTGCCATACTTAAATTACAAGCGTTGAATTCGCAATCTGTAAATCTAATACCTGAAAGATCGGTATTCGAGAAGTCACAATTTTTAAATGTACATTGTTCATAGTCACCTGATTCAAGATGAGATAAGGTATAATTGATGTTTTCAAAAGTTTTGTTTTCTAGGTAATTGTTTTTCATTGTAATGTCAGTTTTGTATAGTAGCAATGATGTTTAATAAATGAAACAAGATGGAATAAAGGGAATAGTTGAACCAGAAAATTCTGTATTCAGATTCATCAATACAAATGTACTTAGATGATTTATAATTGTAAAATTCTATGTGAATTAAAACAAAATACTGAATTTTATTGAAATATTTTTTATTTTATTAATTTTTAAAACGACTATTCTGTATAGTCGTAGTCGTTATCTTACGTTTACTTACGGATCTTAACGAATCTATACGGATAACATACGACTCCCAAAATAGGGCACCCACATTTTTGCATCGACAATGTTGTCAATATCAAATTTTTTGTTTCACGTTTAAATTTTAATTTTATGAACTCTTTAAGAAATTCTGTACAGCTCATTGGAAACTTAGGTAAGGATCCAGAAATGACCACCTTAGAAAAAGGTAAAAAAATCACCCGCGCGACGATCGCAACGAATGAATCTTACAAATCAAGTAATGGTGATAAAGTTACGGAAACCCAATGGCACAATCTAGTAGCATGGGATGCAAAAGCAGAATTTATGGAAAAATACCTTAAGAAAGGCAATGAAGTAATCATTAAAGGCCGTATTTCGAATCGCAGCTATGAAGATAAATCTGGTGTTACCAAATACATCTCAGAAATCATCGTAAGCGAAATTGTCAAATTAACCAAAGATGCATAGTGTATTAGTTTTTTTAATGCTTTGAGTTGCCCTAATATTCAGGCTTACCGAAATATGGTAAGCCTGAATTTTTTTTAAAAGGTATTTATTTTTGAATCAAATGAATGAACATTCATTTGATATAGGCATAATATTAAAGTGTGACTTTAAATAATAGATTTTTATTGAATTGCTAAAAAATATAATTCAATATTTTACAAATTTAATACTACTATAATGTTCATTCTGATTTCTAATCTTGAGTATATAAATTCCAGAACACAATGTAGATGTATTAATAAATTCTTTGTAAGGATCTTTCATTATTGATTTACCCATTACATCTGTAATACTATATACAAAAGGTGCATTTATAGAACTCATTATTGTCAGTCTATCCCGTACAGGATTTGGATAAATAGTTATTGAAAAATCTTTATTTACGTCATCAAAAGAGGTCACTGGACCCAATCTATAGTTAGGAAAGTAAGGCATTGTATATACATTTTGTGTAGGAAGAATAAAATCATGTTGTCTAAAGTCACATGCTTTACCTCGTTCATTCGGTTTGTGGATAGTGTGAAGATATTTTACACCATTCGTACAATTCATATATATTTTACCGTTAGGTGCAAGTTGCATTAAATAAAATGCTGTGGAATAAGGATCATGAAATAAGTCAAAAGTATCAATCAGAATTCTTGACTTTTCAAAATCAGGTGATTTAACATCAAATTGGTATAAGCGCCACCGATTGGATACATACAGAAATTTACCATTAGGAGAGAAAGCTACACTTGTCACATTACTGCTATCTATTGATGACCAATAAGGATATTGTTTTAAATTTGAAAATAAACCTGTTTCTCTGTCTATATCCATCAGAAATAGTCCATTAACGGGATCAATTCGAGCGGCTATTTTTCCATCTGGAGAAATTGTGGAATTTGCCCTTTGGTCATATCTCTCGCGGGTAATTGGAAAAAATTGATTCATTGGTCCATTAATTCCATTTTTATCTACTAAAAATCTATAAATAGTATCTGAATTATAATTAAAAGCGAAAATCCAAAAGTCGATTCCATTGGCATGTTTTGTGATGTCAAATTGGCCTCTATATAATTTTTGTTTAAGTAAAGGAATATTTTTTTTAATAACGCGACCTAATCCTTGATTGAAGGACAAATCTACCTCTGAGTAATAAAGCCTATCAGTAGTTTCTCCCAAATCATCATATGCCCGATGAATAACATAATATTTTTGGCTGTTTTCTGAATTAGGTATTATGACACCTCCTTTAGGCATGATATATCCATAACCAGGTAGACACCAATCATCATGAATCTGTCCAGAATTAATATTTTGTCCAAATTGCATTATACTGTCCAATTTATTATAAATATGACATCCATTGGAATAGAATAATAAATCACCTGTTATTGGATCAGATACGGAAATTGATGTTTTATCAAAAGATGACTTTCTGGCAAGATAGAATGTATCAGGGTTCTCATGATCAAAACGGAGATTTATGCCTCCATTTAGCCTTGATATTGGAGTATAACAACAGCCCATCATCCAGGTGTTATCATATTTTTGCCCTGATACATTCTCTAGTATGAGAATTAAAATACTAAAAGTCAAAAAGAATATTTTAAAAATCATTACTTTCTAATTTAGATTTTAATAAACTTTTTAGTATGTTTTTTACCATTAGTATCATTGATGCTTAAAAAGTATATTCCTGATGACAATGAACTGACATCAACTTCACCGTACATTGTTTTAAATTCTTTTTTTAACCCATCGATACTAATAATTTCTATGTGGTATGAATTCATAGGATTTAAACCCAATAAGTCTATTGCGTTATTAACTATTGTTGAGTTTAAAGAAATAGTTTCATTTTCAAAATCATTTTTTGAACCAAGTTTTATTGCATTTGAACAAGGGTCTAAGTTTCCGAATGCTAGAATTTCTGAATAATCAAGTAAAGCTCTGGCCTGAAATACAGATGTACCATAAATACTAGGACAAAGATGTGCTAAATAAAGTACAGCTTGATGATCTGCATAATTCAATACATAATGCGGGTCTATTAATTTAGATATCATTAAAGTGTTCATCAATTGCTGATATGTGACAAATGAATTTGCTACCCCTTGAATCATATCATTATAATTAGTTGCCAATGATAATTTAGATAATTTATAAACCTCAAATTGGTTTTCTAATTGAATGATTTCTTCAGTTAGGATTTGTAGTTCTAATTGCTTTTCTTGAATTGCAATAACAATAGATTCCAAGTAATTTAGATTTAATTGATTATGCAACTGATGCAATTCAAGTAATTTATTTTTCCTTTGATTCATCTTAGAATCTAGTAAAGGGGTAAGAATTGGTTCAAAATTAGACTCTTGTAAATTTTGTTTAGTTTTGACCACATATTCAATATCAGTACCTAAACAGTTATTGTAAAATTGTTGGGCTTGAGAATTTCCAACCATAATATCTGGATTTAGAAGTAATTTTTCAAAAGTTTCCAATTTCTGGTACCAAACTACATCGGCAGGTCCAGTATATGTTCCAGCAAATATATGATCATCATCATCATTCTTGAATTTAAAGTAAGCTAAATCTGTAATACAAGTAGTTATTGGTTTGTCTTCATCAGTAAACCAGTCATCATTAGGAAGGATTATACTTGGTCTAAATAGGGGATTGCCTGTATTTGGATCTGGGTTAATATAGAATGATGTATTGTCTAAGGATAAATTTGTGGCACTGCTTGTATTCATCCATTCATTGCCCATGTGAATTTGACCCGAAATGCTTCCATTATCCGTAATAAATCCACCTATTGTTTCGTTAAAGTGTGAAGTCCCAAGGTTGGTTGGAGCACATCCATCTTTGAATAATAGGTTAATATTGTTGTTAAATGTATTATTACAAAGTAAATTCTTACGTGTTTTATAAAATTTTACATTCACATCTTCAGGATAATCAAAAATATTGTCAAATATACCCGTTTTTCCACAATCATATATTGAAAAATTGGAATTAAATTGATTATTAATAATTTGTAGTTCGTCTATTACAAGAAATGAGGAGCCAGCATCAAGGCTACCAGAAGTTCTAATTTTTGACTGTACATTAATTTGATTAGAAGATATAATTGCTTTTGGTGAAAAGCTAACATAAATTCCATTTGCGTCAATAATGTCAGGGATAAATATTTCATTATGATTAGCCACAACCTTTGTTTCTGGTGCTTCAATAAAACTTGCCCAAGTTGATGCAGAATTATTTAAATAATAACAGTAAGATACATCGATTTCGCTTGAAAATTTTGATAGTATTCCTACTTGAGTGTTGTAGAATCGAGAATGATTCACATTGCTTAAAGAATTATCCACTATAATACCTTTTGTACAATTATCAAAAGTGTATTTAGATGGGTTTCCAGAACAAATAAGGGTAGATGATTTTTCAACGGCAATGCCAAAAGTACAATTTTTGAAAGTAGAATTATATACACTTAAAGTAGAAGTCTCAGCGTTAATACCTGTTTAGCACAGATTAAATTCATTGTCATCAATAAAGATTCCATTTGAACAGTTTATTAATGAAATTCCTAAATAACAATTTAAAAATTTATTTTGTGTTATGAAAAGACTTCCAAGTTGAGGGAATGGAAGTTGAGGGAGAGCAAAATTCGCAGATCCATTTATTGAGTTTGCTACTATACCTTTTGATGTTTCATTAGATTGAAAGGTATTGTTTTGAAATAAGTAACCACTAGAACCTGAAAGATCAAAGCAAGTGGTGTATTTTTCAAAATAAGAATTTTGAATTGTAAAATGGCTATATTGTTGACCAATTATACCATCCCAATTGCCACATCCCATTTTACAAGACTCAATATACAATCCCATATCTGGGTCCACATAGATTTTCGATCCAGACATAATAAAAGTACAATGATTAAAGGTAGTGGTTTGATCAATAGTTAAGATTCCTGTTAGAAATATTGTTTTATTGCTAAAAAAGTTACTTGGGTAACTCGAAGCATAGCCACCATTAATATTAACATCAATAGGCAGATTACAATCTATCTGAGAATGAGAAATTGTGTACACAAATATGCATAGAAATACAGTTAATAATTTTTTCATGATTAATAATTTTGTGAGCCAATTTTTAATTAGCTCCGATTAAAAAAATAAATACATTAATAATATCGTCATGGACGACATCAAGCTCAAATAAAATTATGTTTAAACAGATATGTAATTGAATGGGAGAAAAAATCTCAAATCATATTTCAATGATTTACTTCCAATGGGATTGTAATTAGAATACTAACTCAACGGTCTGTCTTGAGTTAATGGAAATGATTTGATTTATTCATTTCGATCAGATACAAAGATGATACTAATTATTATTTAATTCAACCGTATTTACCCTGAATTTTTAAAAATCATGGTATACCATGATTTATTTGTTGTGAATTTCATAATTAATTTGAGGTAATTAAAGTAAAATATTGCTAATTGTCTTTATTTATTTTTACATTATGGCTTACCGAATTATTGTAAGCTTGAATGTTCTTTTAAAAGTAATTTTATTTAGGGAAGAAGTAAATTAATTTATAGAGTAATATATAGGTTGCTTCTAAATTAGAAATGTAAATATAAATTAATGTTGCCCAATAGTGAAACTATTCGTATTTTTACAAAATGTAGGAGATGAAGTTCAGAAGGGTAATATATTACAAGCATTAATCAAAGATTTCTTTGCCAAACAATCTATCAATGTTAAAAGAAGATAGTCTGGACACTTGAACTTATTGAAGATCATGATATAATACCTGAAACCTATTTGAAGCATATTTCTGGAACTAATGGACTTTATGAAATCAGTGTTGCTTTTGGAACCAATATCTATCGTATATTTTGTTTCCATCAAGAAGGTAAATTAGTAGTTTTGATGAACTCGTTTCAAAAAAAATCGCAAAAGACACCTAAAAGTGAAATTGAAAAAGCGTTAAAAATAAAAGAAGAATATGAGCAAGAGATCAAATAATATCGGAACATTAGAAGAACTAAAAGCAGAATTTTTTGGTAAAGAAGGGACAAAACTTCGAGAAGAACTTGAAGAAGGATATATTAATTTCAAAATAGGAGCTATACTTTTAGAAGCTCGTTTAAAAAGTGGGTTAACTCAACAAGAATTGGCAGATAAGGTCGGAACCACAAAATCATATATTTCCAAAATAGAAAATAGCGTTAAGGAAGCTAGACTTTCAACGCTCGAAAAAATAGTAAAACTAGGTTTTGGCGGTGAATTGGAATTGAAAATTATTGTGAACTAAGAAACTTGTAATAACTTTACTTTGGAAGAACAGACTTGCTAACGGTCGTAGGTAGTGAATGAGGTATATCTTTATACAATGAAGAAGTAAATATTATAATATTAAATGCCATGCCAACTATCCTTGGTCACGCTATATTCGGATTATCCTTGACCCCTTTAAGACCTTTCAGAGGAGAAATACTCAAGACCATGTTATTGGCCATGATGTGTGCTATGATACCCGATATCGATGTCATTGGATTTAGTTTTGGAATTAAGTATGGTTCTATGTGGGGGCATCGTGGATTTACACATTCCATTTTATTTGCCATTTTATTTGCATGGTTGATTGCTTGGGTATTTTATAGGGATTATAAAAATGACAGGGCTGTCTTTATTTTTATCATTTATATGTTTTTTATGTGTACCATGAGTCATGGTGTATTTGATGCGATGACTGATGGTGGAAAGGGTGTAGGATTTTTTATTCCATTTTCGAACGAGCGAATCTTTTTTAATTATAGACCTATTCCTGTTTCACCTTTCGGATTTGATGTTCTCTTAACTGAAGCGGGTTGGTATATACTTAAAGCGGAATTATTGTTTATAGGAGGCATTAGTGTGTTTACTGGATTGGCATCTTGGTTGTGGCGATCTCGGTCAATTGATCATCTAGAATAAAGAAAACATGGGGCAAACTAATCTTTAAGGTTAATGACTTAATTGATATTTGATTTGTAATGATTTTATAGTTTCTATATCAAAATGTCCAATAGGGAGTTGATTTTCATGTTGAAATATAGATAGTGAATTTATTAGTTCGGCGGTGATTAAACCATTAATCTCGTTATTATAATATCCTAAATCAGTCAACTTTTGTTGAATGTTAGAGATCATTTTTGAATTTAAATCTTCAGGGCATAATACTTCCAGTTTTTTTAGATAACCACGACTTTCGACAAGGACTGGATTCACTTTAACTATCGTTTGTTTAAAGTCTTTACACTTTATAGTATCCGTTACAATGTAGAAGGATTTTACCAAGGGTGGCATTTTTTCACTGCGCCAAACCATGCAATCATTCGGATTTAGGGAATGACAATTTTTATCCATTTTTTTTAACCATATTGAGGATTCTAATGAAACAGGTATTTTTATTTGACGAACAAAAACATGATTTAAATCTTGCTTAGTATATATTGGAAAATAAACGGTGGAATATTTATATCGATCAGCTAAAACGCAATCTTCATAACATGGATTTGTTGAATGTTTTTGTTCCGTTTTATGAGTTATGGAACAACTTTGACTGCAAAAAGTAAAAACAACAATGCAAATCAAATAGATTCCATTATTGGTCATGGTTTAAGTTTCTTTTTTGTTCCCATTGCCAGGCATCTAACATAATATCTTCCATGGTTTTTTTTGGAGACCAAAGTAAATTCGTTTTTGCTTTATTCAAATCGGCATATATAGCTGGCAAATCACCAGGACGTTTTTCGCCTAATTTATAATTTAATTTCATCCCACTAACAAGTTCAAAAGCATGAATGGCTTCTAGTACAGAGACCCCTTCACCAATGCCCAGATTATAGGCATCTACTTTTGATTGTTGTTTTCCTGTGATGAGATATTGTAAAGCTAACACATGCGCTTCAGCTAAATCCATAACATGGATATAATCCCTGATACAAGATCCGTCACGTGTATTGTAATCTGTACCAAATACGGTCATTGCAGATCTTTTACCCATGGCGGTTTCGGTAATTACGGGAACTAAATTTTGTGGTGCGTTGATTGGAGATTCGCCAATTAAGTGGCTATGATGCGCCCCTGCAGGATTGAAATATCGCAATGAAATAGCTTGTTTATTCTTCCAAGACGAGTAAGTATCAAGGATAATTTCTTCACACATTTGTTTTGTTTTACCATAAGGAGAAGATGTCTCTTTGAAAGATGCTGATTCATCGACTGGTAATTTTTCAGTTTCACCATAGACAGTACATGATGAAGAGAAGATTAGGTTCGGAATGTTTTTTAATTCAATCCAATGAAGAACATTCATTAGACTTGAAACATTATTATGATAATATCTGAGTGGATATTTTACAGAATCTCCTACAGCTTTTAATGCAGCAAAATGGATAATTCCCAGAATTTGATCTTCATGTTGAACTAAATAATCTATAGAACTTAAATTTGAAAGATCCAGATTGTAATTTTTAACTTTTACCCCCGTTATTTTTTCGATACTCAATAAAACGGACTCATCAGAATTAATTAAGTTATCTACACTGACCACTTCATATCCAGCTTGAATTAATTCAACTATGGTATGACTTCCTATATATCCGCATCCACCAGTAACAATAATTTTATTCATGCATTGTGTTTTTTTTTATTGACAACAACTAGTATCAATTTAACTATGAATGACAAATGGCTCATCAATCATTTATTTAGCGTTTTACTACAAGCGAAGTTTTCATAAGTTCTTTTATTACAAATCAGACAATTTATTTTAATAAAAAAAAATATGAAATTTCTAGGTCTTATCAGCAAATTCCAAAATTCCTTTTACTAATTTGTCCAATTCCCTGGTCATCGTATAGACATTAGGTGTGATTCGGACACCATGAATGTTTTCCCAGTCTATAGATACCGTATGAATTTTATACTGAGTGAAGAGATATTCAGAAAGCTCTTCTGGTTTTTTACCAGTTACACTGACCATACCTAAAGCACCACCCCAGTCAGGTGACATGGGACAAAGAATATTAACTTTAGGATGCGTTTTGACTTTATTTACCCAATATTCTTTTAAGTATTGTAATCGTTTAAATTTTCGTTCTGTACCAATCATATTATAAAAGTCAATGGCATGAGCTATCGCTTGTTCTATTGGAAATGATCTGGTTCCAAGACTTTCAAATTTTCTGATATCGGTACTTTCAGGATCTGCGGATGCTAAGAAAGGGTAAAGGTTTTTGATTTTTTCTTTTTTAACATAAAGTAAACCACTGCCTATGGGTGCACTCATCCATTTATGTAAACTGGTTCCGAAATAATCACAATCCAAATCACTTATTTTGTATGGTATATGTGCAAAAGAGTGTGCTCCATCAACCAGCACCTCAATATCTCTTTTATGAGCTTCATGTGCGATTTCTTTTGCTGGTAAAAGTTGGCCATTCCAATTGATCATATGGGTGATATGAACCACTTTCGTTCTAGAAGTGAATGCATCGGCAAATTTTGAAACAATTTGTACTTTGTTTTCTATTGGAAAATCAAAACTAATCCATTTAAGTACCAGGCCATCTCTTTTTTCACGTTGTTTCCACGCATTGATCATATTGGGATAATCTTGTTTGGTTAATACAATTTCATCACCGGCTTTCAATCTCAAACCAAAGATTACAGTTTCAAGCGATTCAGAAGAATTGCGGTTAAATGCTAATTCATCGGGACTGGTTCCGGCGAGATCTGCCATTTTTTGGCGCAGGGGTTCACGTCCTGCATCTAATATTCGCCACATATAATAGGATGGGGCTTCATTACAAAGACGATTGTAATAATCCACTGCTTCCTGCACTACTCTTGGAGCAGGACTGACTCCTCCATTATTGAGATTAATGAGGGTTGGGGATACAGAATAAGCCTGTCTTATTTGTTGCCAGAAATCATCATCATCAATGGCATGAATCAGATTCAGTTCATCCAGAACATGTTGGTATTGTTTTGTTGCAGCTTGTAATAATCCGGAAGGATTTAAGATTCCCAAACTTGAAGCTCCAATGGCTGTTAATAAAGATCTTCTTTTCATAAATTTTGGTATTAACTTAGGATGAAGGTAGGTTTTTTTATTGCATTAAAAAACAAAAGCCCATTTCATTTTAGCGAAACGGGCTTTTGATATATATATTTTAATTTTTGACTTATTTCAAAATCAATTTGGATGTCAGAATTTTTTGTGATCCAATAGCTTCTATCAGGATTACACCTTTAGCTAAATCCTTTGCAGAACAATTAACTACAGTTTGGTTTTGGTGATCTAAGTTAATCGTTTTCAACAGTGTTCCTGTAGCCGAATGGATATTGATTTTTTGTAATTCAAAATCATTAGGAACAAGAACAGTAAATTCCGATTGAGCCGGATTAGGGTACACCAATAAATCCGATTCGGTTTTATTTTGGTCCTGAGTGCTAACCACTTTTTTAGAATCAACTAAAGTTCCTTTTCCAGGTAAAGAGATACAGTTATGATCACCAAGTGCCGATGTGACACAGGCCTGTCCATTATAGAATACAGGGTTAATGGCTTCTAAATTGTCAATGCTCCAACCTTTTAAACCAGGATTGGTAGATTCAATGGTTGCATCATTCCCAAATCTGAATCGAACATAAAGGTCTTTATTAGCATGCTTGGATAGATCAAAAACGGTAGGAATAAATTCTGAAGTATATCCTGAAAATCCTTTCAATAATGGAATGGCAAAAGTTGAATAATTCAAATTGCTGTTCACTCCATTGAGTAAATAATCTGATTCAGGAAGTAGTTCCCAAAATAATCCATCATTCGATAATTCGATAAAACCACCGTCAATCGCTTTTTGGGTATTAAATTTTTGGAAAAATAAGAAGGCAGGATTATTTCCGGTTAATTTAATAGGCGCAATATTATTAATATTGTAATCGCGTGCTTCTGTTCCGCTTGATTCAGCTAACCAACAATTAGAATTATCAACACCGAATCCAGGTCCTAAAATCCAAACACCATTTCCTTTTCGAACACCACTATTATCATATAGATCTTCAACATTTGAAGATTCTAGATTATCATACCAAATGGTATTTGAAAAATTGGATGATGAAGTATTCAATTT
Organism: Saprospiraceae bacterium; assembly: GCA_044228225.1. GTDB lineage: Bacteria > Bacteroidota > Bacteroidia > Chitinophagales > Saprospiraceae > Vicinibacter. The sequence goes on from JBGAVH010000013.1 coordinate 136,794, forward strand.
ATATGTAATGGTTTTTGATTCTAATTCTTTCATAGATGCAAATTCCCATCGAACTTTATCAGAACTTACAGAAGTAGGCGTTATCGATGCTGATCCATTGACATAGGTACAACCATTTGGAATTTCATCTTCTAAAACAACATTATTTGCAACAGCATCTCTTAAATTTCTTATTTCTAGTGTGTAGCTAATATTGCTACCAGCTTTGACTAGAAAATCTGCTTTTTTATAAATTTTTAGGTCATTGACGCATATTGGTAAGCTTTCAAAATCTTCAACTTCATCACCTACAAAATTAGATGAGCCTTGTTTTGCATAATAACCCAATCCTCGTCTAGCGAATACTTCCCAAATGAGACAAGTGTTGGCTTTATTATTATTTATAGAATCTGCTTTCAATATCGCATTGCGGCCGTCTACAAATCCAGGACTGCAAGGTTGAAGTTTCATTCCATCCATCACCAATTGAATGCAGATATTATTTCCTGCTGTTTTATTATTGAAGTCCGGATCATAGCCATATTTATCGCACAAAGCCCAATATAAATCCCACAACATTACAGTCCAAACTTCTCCAAGATTGTGAGTTTCAGTATCGATATCTTTATAAGTAAACTCATTTACTTTCATATTTGTAGTATATGGACGTCTACGAATACCAATTCCATCGAGAGGACCACTAGTGGCATAATTGCCTATACCTTTAACATCAGTTTTTTTATCACCTGGTTTTGCGGTCAGAATTAATGACATAAAATCACTCCAGCCTTCACCCATTTGTTCTGCATTTCCGAGACAATTAGATTGTGCTGGTCCTCCGGTTAATCGATTGGATATCCCATGTCCATATTCATGAGCAATAATTCCATTATCAAAATCTCCATCCAAAGAATCCGGCCCTGCAGTATTATCTACGGGCTTTTGAATGGTGATGGTTAAATTTATTCCAACACTATCACGGAATTTATCAACGACTGATTTTCTTAGATAATAAACGGGAATCGTAACATTAGCTGCTAGATTTCCGGCACCCGGAGCGATATTTTCTTCACTAAATCCAAAAATGAGTAAAGCAACTGCACCAGCTTTCTGTGCGAAGTAAGCCTTTTCACTGAAATCACAATCTCCTCGATCAACTGCAACGATGTTACCTTTACAATTAGCTGTTTTTTGGGCGTCTTTACAGCCTTTTCTGGCGCTGGCAAAAGTTCCATCATCACTCCATACTACTTTTGCAGTGATGGGTGTAGAAGTAGGAGCTACACCAAAAGCGGCTCTATTGGCGGATAAATAGCCTTCTAATGCTTTGGGTGCAACGATCTGAACTTCTGATAAGGAAGCAGTCCATAAGTACATTTGCATACGACCACTTGATCCATCTGAAGGAGTTGCAAAATTGGCATTATTTGATCCACTTCCATCTTGAGCTTCCGCTAATACAGCGTCATTTCCAATACCGCCTTTGCCGTAATTGTTGACTTGGAATGATCCAGATTTTTCATTAAATCCAAAACCGTACAATACATCATGGACCATATTATTTACATAAAATAAATTCGTTAATGCTGCTTTTGCATAAGTGTTGGGTTCATCATTAGTATTAAATGGAAAATCAAAATTCAGTCCTGCACCACCATCTGCTGTGGTAGGATCTGGCGTATTATTCGCATCTTTATCGAGATAAGCATACACATTATTTCCTCTAGTTATGGTAAATTCAGCACCTGCCTGTGCATTTACATCATGCCATCCATAGGGTGAGGCAGAAAGTATAGCAGGATCTGAAACCAACTTTCTGGACCCATGTAACGGGCTTTCCACTGGAAATGGAATAACATTATAAACACTGGCTGATGGTTTAACTAGTAATTTATTATTGTTATCCAAAATTGCGCTCGAATGAGACTCACAATCGTGTTTAGCAGTGCTGTTTTTTGAATGATTCCCAAATGAGCACGAAATGGTTAAATTTTGTTGATCTATTACGACACCTGTCAGGGCATCAACTCTTGTACTCCAGACATCCGGTCGATCTATTAGGTCCATGGTTAAATCCCAAGCCAATTTCAAACTTCCATCTGGCATTGGAACATAAATTAATTTAACCGGTATGTTAGAAACCGTAAAGTTAGTTTTTTCAAAATAAGTCTTATTTGCATTGGACCTTAATTTAGGATTAGGTAATATGGCATTATTGACCTCATAATGATTGAGCAAAAGGGTCAAAGCCTGCAAAGCATCTATTTTAGGTTTAGTCGCGTTGACTTTTGATTTAATATTGGCATAAAATCTCGATGGGCTATCATAAATCTGACCATTTGGAGCGATATGTACAGAAGTTATGGCATTGAAAATAGGTATGCCTTGAAACTGTTGAACATAATAAATGTGCGTAACACCATTATGATCATCAGTATAAATATCAGAAACTGTTAGATCTTTAAGGTCTGAAATAGATAAATTCCAATTCGATTGTTGACTTTGAATAAATCTAAGTCCTTGATCTATAGCTATTTGTGATTGGGCAAAGCCAGATTGGCTCCAAAATAAAGTGCTGATTAGTAATAGGTAAAATATTGATTTTTTCATTAATGTGGTTTTTTATTTGAACTGATAAAGATATTAAATATTTGAAATACATGATGGAACAAAATAATGAATGGCTTATAGGAAAGAACGCTTTAAAGGAAGGAATAGCTGCCGGAAAAAGAATTCAAAAAGTATATTTAAGCGATACCCTTGATAATGAAACTCTTAAGGAATTATTAAAGTTGATAAGGGCACAAAAGATTTCCGTTCTGGTGGTTCCTAAATCCAAACTGGATCGATTAAATAGATCCAATCATCAAGGCGTTTTAGCTTCCATTAGCCCTATCCAATTTTACAAAACTATGGATCTGGTTACTCATATCTATGAACAAGGGCAACACCCCGCTCTCGCGTTACTGGACGGAATTACGGATGTACATAATTTTGGTGCTATTGCAAGATCGGCTGAAATATTTGGATTAGGCGGTATCATTATTGGAAATAAAAATAGTGCACCCGTAAATTATGAGGCTATTAAAAGTTCTGCGGGTGCTTTATTGCAGATTCCTGTATGCAAAGAAAACAATCTTCTTCATACCGTTAAAGAACTAAAGGCCCAGGGATTTGTTGTAATAGGCGCGGATGAAAAAGCAGAACAAACCATTGAACAATTGGATATGACTAAGCCTTGTGTAATGGTTTTTGGTTCCGAAGGAGAAGGCATCAGTTATGATCTTAAAAATACCTTAGACCAGCATGTTAAAATCCCACAAATTGGAAAAATAAATTCATTAAATGTTTCAGTTTCAGCAGGAATTTTTTTCTATGAATGGATGAAACAAAACAATCAAAAAAAATAATATAATGATCAACAGGATACTTACATTTTTAATCATGTTTCAGTCGTTGTCTGCTGCATTTGCACAGAAGACGCTTGAGAATGCTTTATTATGGAAAATAACAGGACCTAAATTGCAGCAAGCCTCCTATCTTTTTGGAACGATGCATTTAATTCCTACTGCAGATTATTTTCTACCAAATGGAACTAAAGAGGCCTTGGCATCTACAAAATCTTTGTATTTGGAAATAGACATGGATGACATGGAAGACATGTCTGCTCTGATGCCAATTATGAATAAATTATTTATGCAAAATGATACTATCCTTTCTGACTTATTATCTAAAGAAGATATGACATTGGTCACAAAACATTTTGAAGAAATGGGATTGCCGATGGTTTTTTTTGAAAAAATGAAGCCGATGTTTTTAAATGCAATGTCTTCTCCAATGATGAGCCCAGATGGATTGGAAGGAGGACAAATGAAATCCTATGAAATGGAATTTGTAGAAATGGCTAAATCTTTAAAAATACCGACTAAAGGATTGGAATCTATTGAATTTCAAATTTCAATATTTGATAGCATTCCTTATGGTGCACAGGCGGCCATGTTGGTGGAAGGACTCAAATCGAGCACCGGTGAATCCGATGAATTAAAAATCTTAACCAAAGCTTACACATCACAAAATATCAATCAGATGATTGAAACCATCAATGACAAGGATCAAAGTTTAAATCCTTACATGGATTTGATGGTCAATAACAGGAACAGTAATTGGATAACTATTATGTCCAAGGTTATGAAAGAGGAACCTTGTTTTTTTGCAGTAGGAGCAGGTCATCTGGCAGGTTCTCAAGGTGTAATTCAGTTATTGAGAAACGCTGGTTTTACTGTAGAACCTGTTTTAAAATAGTGAGATGGCATTGATAAAAACGGTTCGAGGATTTACCCCTCAATTTGGAAAGAACGTTTACTTTGCAGATAATGCAACAATTATAGGAGATGTTATCATGGGCAATGATTGCAGCGTATGGTTTCAAGCGGTGGTTCGAGGGGATGTCAATTCGATTCGGATTGGGAATCAAGTTAATATTCAGGATGGAGCAATCATTCATTGTACATATGAAAAATCAATAACAACAATTGGTGATCAAGTAAGTATTGGTCACAAAGCCATCATTCATGGATGTGAAATCAAGTCTCGCGTTCTCATCGGAATGGGTGCCATAATCATGGATCATGCGATCATTGAAGAACATGTAATTGTGGCGGCCGGAGCAATAGTATTAGAACATTCACATCTCGAATCAGGATATATTTATGGGGGCATTCCGGCTAAAAAATTAAAAAAAATAGACCCAGAAAATATTCAATTTTATATTAATCGTACTGCTGCAAATTATCAAATGTATGCATCCTGGTTTCAGGAAAAATAATTGAAATATTTAGAATGGGCATTTCTAAGAGTGAATCCTGCTTTTATTTCATATGATACTTAATTTCAATTCAGTTCTACTTATTTTTATTCAAGAATTTTAGAAATATCATTATATTTGATAGGTGTTTCATGATTCATTTAAATGATTGCTAATTTTTTTCTATAATTTTTACAAAATGAATACCTGATTCCATTTGAAATAAATTAATCAATGATCTATGAAAATAGCGGTCTTTTGTGTTTCATTAATTTTCTGTTTTGTTTTTAATATTCAAGCTCAACAACAGGAAAAATATTCAAGAATTAAGATTATGCTTGATCTTAAGGAGCATTCGATCATGGCGCTTGCCCAATTGGGTGTAGCCATAGATCAAGGACAATATCAAAAGGATCAGTATTTTATTGGAGAGTTTTCTGACAGTGAAATCAAGATAATTAAAAATCAGGGATTTCAATTCGATGTCTTAATTGCAGATGCCGCTCAGTTTTATATTCAAAGAAACACGTTAGAGTCTCAACCACCTCCACCTTTGGATAATAAGTGTAAACCTAACGAATTTGAGAGTCCTAAAATTCAAGATCCCAAACATTGGCATCTTGGAAATTTTGCCGGATTTTTTAAATATCAAGAGATGTTGGATATTCTGGATAGTATGGCTCTATTATATCCTCATTTAATATCCATTAAAAAACCAATTGATTCTTTCCAAAGCATAGAAGGCAGACCCATATATTGGCTTAGAATTTCTAATAAGCCAAAAGTAGATCAAGTTGATAAACCTGAAATGTTATATACTGCCGTACATCATGCCAGAGAACCAGGAGGATTATCCATTCTCATTTATTATATGTGGTATATTTTGGAAAATTACGAAACAGATCCGGCCATTCAATATTTGGTTAATAATACTGAATTATATTTTATCCCACTTGTTAATCCGGACGGTTATGTGTATGATCAAACCATTAGTCCAAATGGTGGAGGTTTTTGGAGGAAAAATAGAAGATTAAATGTAGATGGGACTCGTGGTGTTGATTTAAACAGAAATTATGATTATGAATTTGGATATGATAATAATGGCAGCAGTCCCAATCCTTCTTCAGAGGTTTATCGTGGGACACATGGATTTAGTGAACCAGAAACACAGGCTGTTAAATTATTTTGCGAACAGCATCAATTTCAATTTGCAATAAATTACCATACATATAGTAATTTATTAATTTATCCTTGGGGATATATTCCATCTTTTCTAACACCCGATTCTCAAATTTTTATTGAGACTGCAAAATACATGACTGAATTCAATCATTATCATTATGGTACGCCAGATCAAACGGTAGGCTATGTAGTTAATGGTAGTAGTGATGATTGGATGTATGGTCATCAAGTGTCGAAAAATTTAATATTTGCAATGTCTCCTGAAGCGGGTACCTCAATTGACGGATTCTATCCGGCAAAAACGAGAATAACTCCTCTTTGTAATGAAAACGTTATACCTAACTTGAGATGTGCTCAGCAACTTTTAGGTCAAATAAAATTAACCAACACACAAAAGGAATATATCAACACTTTGTCCGGCTACTTTCATTATCGTGTTAGCCCTTTAGGTATTCCAAGTGGAAACAACTATACTGTTTCGATACAGCCTTTAGATCTTAATATTCAAAGTATAGGTAATTCTAAGGTTTATAATCTAGTTGGATTGACGAAAGAACGAAGCGACAGTATTAGTTACTTGTTGAATCCTAAAGTAAAAAACGGTGAAACTTTGCGATATTTACTTAAAATAAATAATGGTTTCTATGATTTTGTTGATACCATTTCAGTACAATATTTTGATGTTAATACAAACATTACCATAGATCAATTCAATACCAATACACTCAACGACTGGACTATACCTCCTGGCACCTGGGGTAATTCCAAATCGATTTATTATACGCCTCCTGCATCGATAACAGATAGTCCCAATGGATTGTATAAAAATAATGCTGACAATATTATTACGCTGAACAAAAAAATTGATTTAACAAAAAGTTTCAAAGCCGAATTAAGTTTTTATGCCAGATGGGATTTGGATCAGGATTTTACAGTAATGCAAGTAGCGGAGGAAGGAACGAATCAATGGGTTAATATGTGTGGATTGTACACCCAGCCGGGATCTAATGATCAATGGTTAAATGAACCTCTTTGGGATGGAAGCAATCTTGTTTGGGTTAAAGAAAAAATTGACTTGAACGATTTTATAGGAAAGAAAATAAATATAAGATTTAAGTTAGTAAGTAACGCTGAGTTTACAGCTGATGGATTTTATTTTGATGATATGTTGCTTGAAACATTGGATACTTTTAAAGTAGTAAGTGTTAAAGATATCCATTTTTCAACTGAAATGGTAATTATTCCCAATCCTGCGCAAGATAAAATTCGGATTCAGATGAACATGGAGGGTGCGGAGGATTTACAATACGAGATTAAGAATTATTTGGGGACTATAGTTAAACCAAAATCATTATTTAAATTGAATGAATCTATAGATATTTCAGATTTAAATAAAGGTGTTTATATTATTACATTAAGTAATCAGAATATTAAAGGATCTAAAATTTTTATTAAATAGTTAGAAAGTTTTTATATTTTTTTTTTTCGTATAATTTAAAAGTTGATGCATGTCGTTTTTTTTTCTGACGACAGGGTCTGATACTTGTTTGGGATGTTAACAATTTAATATGGAGTACTTTTATTTCGCTTATTTATATTTTAAATTAATATTATGAAAGGGATTATTTTATTTTTTATGATGTTATGTTTTGGTATTTCACATAGTCAAAGTCCAAAATTTACATTTGTGCTAGGCCCGGAGTATGTCTTACCACGTCATACCTCCAATATTGGTTTTTTTGGAAATGAAACGGATGGAATAATGAATTTTTCTCTTAAAAAAGATGAACTATTCATTAATAAGTTTGATCCGAAAACTTTAGAGCAAACTAAAACGATGTCTATAGCATTACCAGAGCGCACTAGAAATTTTAACAATGAAGGAATATATGATATCGGATTGAACTATTATTGGTTGCATAGTGACTGGGATAAAGATAATGAGAAAGAAAGTTTATATGCGGATAAAATCGATTTAAAAACTGGAAAAATATCGATTTTGAATAAAAAATTATTCTCAACCACTAAAGTAGCAGGAGCTTCAATATTAATTAAAATTGTTGGCAAGTACAATTTTGACTTTGATGCAGATAGAAAATATATGTTGGTTAATTACAGATTGGTACCTGAAGAGAAAAATGATAGAAAAAATTTTGATAAAATTGGACTACAAGTATTTGATGCTGACATGAATAAAGTATGGGGTTCTGAATTTCGATTGCCCTATACAGAAGCTGTTATGGATAATAATGATTTTTCAATTGACTCGAAAGGCAATGCCTATCTGTTAGCGAAAGTGTTTGATTCGGAAGACCGTCGGGAGAAAGATAGGGATACTGGAAAACCAGCGTATCATTATGAAGTATTTAAATTTTCAAAGGGTAAAAGTGAATTTACAAAAACAGTTATAGAAGTTGGGGATTATTTTATTCATCAGACAGTAATCATTGAAAGTACAACACATGATATGATCATAGCTAGTACGTATAGTAAAAAAGCAAAATCTAATACTACAGATGGTGTTTTTCTAGCCATGATCGATACAACTGGAAATATTAAAAAGTATAAAAATGGCTACTATGAATTTCCTTTAGAAGAAATGACAAAATATGAATCAGCCAGAGCGAAACGAAGAATGGAAAGGAGATCAGATTATGAATTGCCTAATTTAGTTGCAAGAAAGATAATTGTGAATCAAGATGGAAGCCTGTTTTTAGGATTTGAAGAATTCGAAATAAATATAACTGAAAATCCACCATCTAATGTTGGAAGGCGTTATACCTATCAATATCGATATGACAATATTTATGGTGCTAGAATCAATTCCAATGGAAAATTTGACTGGATGAGAAAAATTCCAAAAGCTCAATTAAGCTATGTATCAATGTTGGGATCAATGAGCTATAAATTGATCGCAGATTCCAGTGGGTATTATTTTCTTTATCTGGATCATAAGAAAAATATGAATTTAGAAGTGGATGAAAAACCCAAAACACATATTGATATGCATGGAGGGCAGGTTGTTGTATCCAAAATAGATCTTCAGGGAAATGTTACTAAGGATTTACTTTTTGATGTCAGAGATGAAGATATTATATTTTATCCTACATTGTTTAATGCTATCAATTCGAATCAGTTTATTGGGCGTGCTGAAATGAAAGGTGGTGGGTTTAAACCATTATTGATAACCCGTAAAGAATAATATCCATTCAAAATGTAAAGTTTCATTATTCCTGATCTTTATTAAAAAGACATTGGAATGCTTTAGACATTGAGTTGTGGACATTCATTATGAGATTAATAATTATTTAAGATTAAAGATTAAATAGAAACTTTATTTAGTTTTAAATAATAAATTAATATTTTCAACTTGTGATTAAGTTTTTTATTTTGTAACAATATGATATAGACAAATTAGAAGATCCAAGGCAGTAATTAAATGTTTGTGTAAAATCTTTTCTGGATTAACTACATTTGGTGCCTAATTATTTAACAACTTTTTAGCTTTTAAAGATGTTACTTAAATAGGTCGGAGGCTTGTTGGAAGCTTCTTTCCTTTAAATTCCTTATCTCTTTCACAAGTTAAAGTAATATTATGAATAAAGTTATTGTGGTTATAGTATTAATGAGCTGCAATTTGTCTTTCAGCCAAAGTTCTAAATTTTCTTTTAAATTGGGTTCAGAGTATGTTTTGCCAAGAAAAACTGAAAATCTTGCATTTTTTGGTAATGAGACGGATGGTATAGTTAATTTGTCTTTGAAGAAGGATGAACTTTTTATGTTTAGATTTGATCCCCATACTTTGGTACAAACCAAAGCCAAAACGATTGAACTTCCAGAATATACAAAGAATTTCAACAGTGAATTAGTAGCTGATCTAGGATTAAATTATTATTGGTTGCACAGTGATTGGGATAAAGATGCTGAAAGAGAAATATTGTACTATGATAAAATCGATGTTTCTTCTGGAAAACTAGTAGTATCCAATAAAAAGTTGTTTTCTGCAACTAAAATTTCCGGAAATGTAATTAGATATAAAGTGGATAATAAGTACAACTTTAATTTTGACGCTGGTAAGAATTTTTTGTTGGTTAATTACCGATTGGTTCCTGAAGACAAAAATGATAAGAAAAATTTTGACAAGATTGGATTACAAGTGTTTGATACAGCAATGAATAAAGTTTGGGGTGGTGAGTTTAAGATGCCTTATACAGAAGCTGTAATGGATAACATAGATTTTTCAATTGACGCCAAAGGAAATGCATATTTGCTGGCTAAGGTTTTTGATTCGGATAAAAGGAAGGAGAAGGACAACGAAACGGGAAAACCGTTATATCATTTTGAAGTATTAAAATTTTCAAAAGGAAAACGAAATTTAACCCATACAGTTGTGAATATTGGGGATTTTTTTATCCAAAAGGCCGCAATTATTGAGAATTCATTGCATGAAATGGTTATCGCTTGTACCTATAGTAAAAAAGCAAAATCTAAAACTACAGATGGTGTTTTTCTGGCATTATTGGATACATCTGGTATCATTAATAAATATAAAAATGGGTATTATGAATTTCCATTGGATGAAATGAAAAAATATGAATCCGGGAGATATAAAAGAAGCATGCAAAGAAAATTAGATTATGAGATCCCAAATTTGGAAGTTAGAAATATACTTGTGAACCAAGACGGTAGCCTATTTATGGGATTTGAAGAATTTGAAATTATTGTGAATACCTATGTTGATTCAAAGGGACTACCTCATACCACATATCAGTATTATTACCAAAATATTTATGGAGCTAGAATTAACTCCAGTGGGAAGTTTGAGTGGATGAGGAAAATTCCAAAATATCAAGTCAGTTACGATAGACCTCAAGGCACCCTAGGTTATAAATTAATTAATGACGCCAATGGCTATTATTTTCTATTTCTGGACCATAAGAAAAATCTTGAATTAGCAGAGGATGAAGTTCCAAAAAGATATTTTGATGGTTATGGAGGCCAAATCATAATATCAAAAATTGATCTTCAAGGAAATGTATCTAAGGATTTACTTTTTGATACTCATGATGAAGATTTAATGATATATCCTTCACAATTTAATGCTATAAATGGGAATCAATTTATAGGCAGGGCTGATATTAAGAGAGGAGGATATAAGCCGTTGTTGATTACCATAAATGATTGAGATAAATTACGGATGGGATGTTGCAACTACATTTTGACTTTAAGCCCGATTTTTTCATCCTAATTCATCGATTGGTTAATTGACCTATTATAATTGATTTTATTATTTATCACATAATTAGTTGATTTTTTGTGTTATTTTACACCTATTTCCAACTAATTATGTGATTTTTATAAAAAAGCTTGCAGTAATTCGAAAACAAAATTAGAACTTACTCCTAAAACCTGACATCTTCAAGTGGTTAATAATATTTATTTGATA
>JBGAVH010000014.1:0-141414 GCA_044228225.1 Saprospiraceae bacterium
GAAGTTTTTTATGAAAAAGTTCATATATTAGCAGCATAATACCTATTCACTTTGTCCACTATAATGAGGAAGTCCATGTTTTCAATATATTATTTGTTACATATCCATTGAAGTACACTTCCACCTAAAACCAACCACATAATTCCTTTAATTAAAAAGAACAAAAACCCAACAAGCCCAAAACGCTTCAACCAAGTTTTTTTATTTTCTTCCATAGGTAATTTATTTTAGATCAATATTAAGTTTGGATGACACCCACATTAAATTTTTGTACGGGTGCATGATTCGCTGCTTCTATGCCCATACTAATCCATGATCTGGTATCACGCGGATCGATAATGGCATCTACCCATAAACGAGATGCTGCATAATATGCTGAAGTTTGTTTGTCGTAACGTTGACTTATTTTTTCAAACAGGGCTTTTTCTTCTTCATCATTAGGGGCTTCGCCTTTTGACTTCAAAGAAGCTACTTGAATTTGTGTCAACACCTTAGCTGCTTGCGCTCCTCCCATCACTGCGATTTTAGCTGTAGGCCACGCTACGATTAGTCGTGGATCGTATGCCTTGCCACACATGGCATAATTGCCTGCACCATAGGAATTACCCACCACGATGGTGAATTTAGGGACCGTACTATTGGATACAGCATTGACCATTTTAGCCCCATCTTTGATGATGCCTCCGTGTTCTGACCTAGTGCCAACCATAAATCCTGTCACATCCTGAATGAAAACCAAAGGAATTTTCTTTTGATTACAGTTTAAAATAAATCTCGTGGCTTTGTCTGCTGAATCCGAATAAATAACGCCGCCCATTTGCATCTCGCCTTTACCGGATTTGAACACTTTTCGGTCATTAGCCACAATTCCAACAGCCCAACCATCGATTCGTGCATAAGCACAAACAATGGATTTGCCATAATGTTCTTTGTAGTATAGGAGGGAGCCTTGATCCACGATACATTCCATTATTTGGGTCATGTCGTAGGGCTTTAATCCATTTTCTGGGAATAGGCCTAATAGGTCATTTGGTTTTCGGACGGGTGGAATGCTTGGTACTCGATCAAATCCGGCTCCAGGGTCTTTTCCAAATTGGCCTACCAATTTTTTGATGGTATCAAGGCATGTTGGATCATCTTTCATTTTATAATCCGTTACACCTGAAATACTATTATGCGTCGTCGCTCCACCTAGTGTTTCGTTATCGGTTTCTTCTCCAATGGCTGCCTTCACCAGATAGGAACCTGCTAAGAATATGGAACCTGTTTTATCCACAATCAGAGCTTCATCTGACATGATGGGTAGGTATGCACCACCTGCAACGCAACTTCCCATGATAGCTGCTATTTGTGGAATGCCCATGCTGGAGATAATGGCATTATTTCTAAAAATACGGCCAAAATGTTCTTTATCCGGGAATATTTCATCTTGCATCGGGAGATATACGCCTGCACTATCAACAAGATAGATCAAAGGCAATCGATTCTCCATGGCTATTTCCTGAGCGCGGAGATTTTTTTTGCCGGTTATCGGGAACCAAGCGCCAGCCTTAACCGTAGCATCATTGGCAATGACCACACAAAGGCGATTTTGGATGTAGCCTAGGACAACAACTACCCCTGCGCCCGGGCAGCCTCCGTGTTCCTCATACATTTCAAACCCTGCGAAGGCTCCAATTTCCAAAACCGGACGATCCGGATCCAGTAAGTATGTAACCCGTTCGCGAGCGGTCATTTTTCCCTGTGCTTGTTGGGCTTCTAACTTTTTCTTGCCTCCGCCGAGGTATATTTTTTCGAGTTCTTTATTGAGTTTGCCGACTGCTAATTTAAGAGCATCTTCATTCTTATCAAATTCTTGATTCATATTGGTATTTCGCTGACTGCAAAATTAACCCAGAAAAGGGAGTGGGGGTAGAAAACTAGGAATATATTACTGACGAATGTAAATTAATGGTCTATAGACTATTTGTAAAAAATAATTTAATTTACCTAATTATATTAATATTAAATTAAAATTGATTGTTTTATATATTGAATTATAATCAATTAGTAATACTACAATAAAGTATTTATCTATAAGTTTATGTAGTTTTATTAAATCCACACAAATTCAAATCATAAATCCAATCATAACCTGACTCAATATGATACGATAATCAACTTTCTTCGACTGACGATTGAAAAGACTGATGACTAAATTTAACTTACCTCTCTGCTTCATAAGCACAAGCCCCATGCCAGGTACTGGTTAATACATACCCCTTTCTGATCCCATCTCCTGGCATTACATTGATCTCTCGTTTGAAGCCAAAGTTGTCAGGAGATTTCAGTCTCCATAAGGTCTTACCTGTGGCTGCATCTAAGGCCCATAACCTAGCATCAGCACCATTTATGTAGTATAGCACACCATTTAATATTGCCATTCTAGAACTTGTTCCGGGGGAACGTTCTCCTTTCCACTTAATATCGCCGGTTTCTGCATCAAGAGCATAGTAACCGTCTGTTTCGGCTGCGCAGAATATTGTATTATTCTCAATTATAAATCCACCAAATCCAAAACCAGAACTTAAGTTGAAATGCTTTTCCCAAATTATTTTACCTGTTAAAAGATCACATTTATATATTGATTTATCAATGTTAAATATTACACAATTGTTAAAAAATAACGGCTTTAAACTTAATCCTTGACCTATAGATTCTTTGGATATTAGAACACTATCATAAATCCAAATATTATCTGTAAGATCAAACAAGGATATAAATCTTTTTCCATTGTAAATTGAATTAGGACTATAATATGGAACAAATATTAATTCGTGACCATTAAATGTTAAACCATTTGGACGTCCACATAATCCTGCTTCATTATTAACAGTTAATGATTGATATTCAGGATATTTTGGATTTATTTCTTTGTAAAAAGTTGAGCTATTAACTTTTCCAATAAATATTGCTTGTAAAGGGAATCCATGTTGTTTTAAATTGCCAAACATTATTTCTAAATAATTATCTCCAAAACCTGAAGAAATCCAATTTCCTGAAGTATTGCGAATTATTTTCCAATTTGTTTTTCCTGATAATAAATCAATACAATATGTTCTATTTGCAACCTTTTCAATATAAAAATTATTAAATTGATATGGGTCTCCCATTGATTCAAAATCATTTTTTTCATAATCATTCCATTTCCAATTAACTATTCCATTAACACCATTAATCGAAGCTAAATATGAAGTATTTTTTTCTCTTATCTCCTTAATAACATTTGTATTAAATAATGAACAATCCCACAATTCGCTAATATGATTATAAGTTCCATTATTCCACCATAAATAAGGCTTTTGTATTATTACTTGTCCGTCTTTTTCTATTAAAATTGTTTCTTCCTTATTATTGCATGAACAACTAAATAAAAAACAAGTAATTGAAAAGCTTAATAATTTCTTCATAACTCTATCTCATTGGAGTTTGAAAAAATATACCACCTTCACCCAACTTAAATATTTTTTCAAAATTTTGACTTAAAACAATGGTATTCAAAGCTTCAAAATGGTTGCAATAAACATTTTCAAAAAGTTCTCCCCCTGAAGCTTTTTGAGAAGATACATTGACGATACCATCGGTTGCTTCATGGATAGGAATATATTCAGTGGTGGTAATATTATTGTAGCATGCAGGGTTGTTTTGAAGATTACCAATCTTTAGGGTAATTTCATAGATTTTTCGTTCATTGGTGACCTTATTTAGGAAGTTTTTTAAATTTTCAATTTCATTTTGACAAGTTGCGGTAAGTACTTTTTTTACAACTGTCTTAGTTTCGAATCGTTCGGCACCAATGATTCGAAGCCAGTCAGCTTCTAATCCTACTCTAAAATATTCAGCACCTTCAGACCATGTTGCATCATTACTATAAAATGGTAATGGTTTACCATGATTAAACCACTTATTAATCAAATTAGTGCCAGTGATATCACCTATTACACCAAGTATTTGGTGGGATTTTGCATTTGCATTATAGCCACCTTGAATACCCTTAAACACATTATCTAAACTTTCATCAGACTTAATATTCATATGATATTCATCCTTCTAATCCTTATAAAAACTATACGGATACTTGCCCTTATATTTTTCATAAAACCCATCCAGCGTTATTTTATCATTAGAAGAATTGATGATAGCAATGAGTTCGTCCACGGATTTTATTTTTTTATTATTAACTGAAGTGATGATATAATTCGGTGCCATGTTGGTTTTAAATATTTTGCTATTTTGGTAAATGCTCAATACCCTCACACCTGTTTGATTGAATTCTTTATTTTCTTTCTCACTCAGATCCCTGAGTTCAAAACCCAATTGAACCAATATCGGATCTTTTCGGGTAGCTATAAGTTCTGTGGAATTAATTTGGTTTTTTAAAACGGCTTTGGCTGTTCGAGCAGCTCCATCGCGCCAATACGTAAGGGTAACTTCTATTCCGGGTCTGAATATTCCAATAATTTCTTGTAATTCAGATACAGAAGCGACTTTGCGTCCGTTTACTTCGAGGATGATATCATCTGATTGGAGTCCGGCCTCATCAGCAGCTCCTGACTTAGTTGTATTGGAAATATATACCCCAGTGACTCGATCTAAGCCAAATTGCTTGGCTTTGACATCATCTACATTTTCTATAGTAACCCCAAGTAAACCTCTTTGGACAACTCCAAATTCTTTGAGGTCTGCAATAACTTTCCGTACTAAGTTGGATGGGATGGAGAAGGAATACCCTTCATAACTACCGCTGTAGGTCATGATCGCTGTGTTAATTCCTACCAATTCTCCAGCTGTATTGACTAAAGCACCTCCACTGTTTCCTGGATTTACGGCTGCATCAGTCTGAATAAAAGATTCGATTCTGTATTGTTGGGAATTCAGTATATTGATGTTACGGGCTTTAGCAGAAATAATACCTGCGGTAACGGTGGACTGTAATCGGAAAGGATTTCCGACCGCCAGAACCCATTCCCCAATTCGGGCCGAATCAGAATTACCAAACATTAAGAAGGGTAGACCTATGCTCTCTATCTTGAGTAATGCCAGATCTGTATTGGGATCAGTCCCAATCAATTTCGCTTCGAACTCCCTATTATCATTCAGGAGTACCTGGATTTTTTTAGCATTTTCGATGACGTGATTATTGGTAACAATATAACCATCATTGGAAACAATGACACCAGATCCCGTAGAAAGTGCTCTATTGGGAAGAGAAAAATTATCCTTATTTGAATCAGAAATGCTTTCAATAAAGACCACTGCCGGTGTGCTTAAATCAGCTGCCTCAATAAAGTCAGTTGGAGAAGTTGACATGAGCCTGGAATGCAGACGGTCAGATCTTAAAAGGCGATCTAATTGGGTATTGTTGACTTTTTGGGCTCGCCATTCTTGTATTACTTTGAGTTCATTTTCATGATAAAATACATGAAAAATACCCACACTAACTAGTGAGGTAACGAGAGCGGTGGTACAAATTATCAGAATCAGTTGCTTTGACATAATAGAATTATATATTATAAATAATACTAATATGACATTAGCAAATACCGTGCCTAACGGTAAGCGCTTGTCTTTCTCCTATAACAACGTCTAATATTTAAAAGTTTATATCTACTAATAGATCTATCGAATCAAGGTAAAGGAAGTTTTAAGATTGACATCCCTCATGGATCCGCAAAGATCCAGTCTTGCTCTAAAGATAGCAATATAACTATCTATAGGCATGTTCGTTCCATTGCGTCTGCCATCCCAAGAATCCTTAGGATCACTGGTTTCAAATACCTTCTGACCCCACCTATCATAAATCGTAAACAAATAGGTTTCGAATGTAGTCATTTTGTCAAAAACCGGCTTATAGGTATCATTAATTTGGTCCCCATTTGGCGTAAACACATTCGGCATGTTAACCCTGGAATCTGCCATACTATTATCCTGGGTAACTACGAATAAATTGATATAAGTTTCACATATTTTTGAATTGATTAAAATGAGTTCAAATGTACCGGCTTTATCAATTTTTAATGTGGATTGTCCATTGTTGATTTCTACATTATCCAGTTTCCATTGTATGGTGACATCTGAAGATTTAAAACCCAGCTTCTTAATCAGACTGTCAGCTGAAATTATGGTATCCTGACACAGATTAAATTCATTGGTTACTGTATTTATATTATTGTCTTGTGTAACATTATAAAAAACGGTTACTGTTTCACAGCCATTCTTATTAATAAATTTAATGGCATACCGACCTGTTGCAGAAATCTTGGTCATGGATTGCCCAATGCTGATATCCGTACCATTAAAACTCCATTGATATGAGGCGGAATCAGGGTTAAAATTATTTCTTCGAAGTATTTCTTTGGCATCAATAATAGTATCCTGACAAATGTTCAAACTCAAGGTCTGGTTATCAAGTGTGGTAGGTAAAACAATCAACGATTTAATTTCAACGGTGACCAATTTAGGACATCCAAAACGATCATAAATATTGATATTATAGATACCTGGAATCAACTGACTAAAAAATGAAATGGTATCTGCAGGGCTACCATCTAAACTATATTTGAATGGACCTGTACCCTCTAGGACATTAATTTTAATGGAGCCTGTCGGATGTGATAAACAAGATGGATTGACAACGACCTGATCTACTTTAATTGTAGTATAAGGGATTACCACAAAACTACCAAAAGTGAAACACCCATTTTTTTGGTAGCTTAGATATTTGTATCGTCCTTCTTTTGTAAGGGTAATAGATCTTCCTTTATCATTGGTTGGAATTCTATTGTCTAAGGCATCTGACCAACTGATGGAATCCAGTTTTGTGAATGTAGTAGAGTCTTCCCGGAAAGAAATTATTTTATTGTCACAACTGAACCAAAGAGTATCTTCTATGCTGATTTTATAAGTATTGGTATCTATGGTAATGTTAACCATATCAACAGCGTTACACTCAGGATTTGGAGTGGTAATGCTTACTGAATATATGCCCGGTATTCTAATGACTTGTTTGAGGTCTCTTTCGTTATTTGGATTTATACCAGCTCCGGTCCATTTAAATGAATAATTGGATTTAAATTTATTTAGTATAGCCTCTAATTGGAGCGTATCTTTTCTACAATTCAAAACGTGATCTACGCCTATGTCAACACTTGGAAGGTCTAAATTTTTCTTCACATATAAGGTATCATGCACGGTGCACCCGTCCTTGATATTTTTTACGGTTAGAATATATTCACCATCCTGATTTACTACTGGAGTTTTCTGATTTTTATTATTGTCATTTATACCTTGTCCGGTCCATGTATATAGTGCTAATGAATCGGTAAGATTGCTGCTGCCATTCAATGTGACATTTGGAAAATCGCAGGTAATGGTTTTATCCGGACCCGCATTCACAGTAGGAATAGACCCAGTTATTTTTACTTCTATAGAATCGAAACTCGTACAATGTGTTACAGAATCTCTTAATAACAAATAATAGATTCCTGGTGAAAATATTACTAAGGCTGAGTCTTTACGATTTTTTGTAGTTATCCCTGGACCGTTCCATAGATATTGTAGAAACCTTCCGGTAGAAGAATCGGCACTTAGAAAAACACTGTCATGTAAGCAAGAAAAATCCCAGGATTTGAATAGTTTAATGGTAGGCAATGAATCCGGTAAGCTGATGATTACTTGATCCGTATCTGTACAAAATGTTATATTATTAGTAACAATTAAGGTATAAACTCCGGGTGCATTAACCAATACAAATTGATTGTTTTGATTGTTTGTATTAATAGCTGGACCTTGCCATAAATAACTTATAGCAGATCCAACGGATGACCTTGTGCCTCCGATTAGTAATTCTGTAGAATCACAAGGAATAACCCGATCTAAGCCTGCATCGGATCTCGGCGTTAAATTATTTAGGGTAACAACTATGGTATCAACCGACGAACAATTATTATCGAGATTGGTAATATTTAATAAATAAGTACCCGGAAGATTAACTGTTGGATTAAGAATAAATCGATTGCTTGGATTTATTCCGGGCCCGTACCATTCTATACTAAATCCATTGCCAAATGTTGATGAATCACTCTTGAATGTCACTTGTAAGTCTTTGCAATTGAGAACTAGATCAGGACCTCCAAGTGCTAAGGGTTTAAGTGTATCAGCAATAACTTCAATGGAGTCAATTCCTATGCAGCCACTGATTGAATCAAAAACATGTAAGACATATTGTCCAGGCGTAGAAACTAAAGGATTAATGGTATCTCTATTCAAACTGGTGATTCCTGGTCCAGTCCAAAAAAAACTTCGTTTGCCAAAAGTGTCCAATCTTGCTGGGCTCAAATGCACAGAATGTACGGTACAAGTTAGTTTTTGGTCCAGGCCGGCATTTGGATCAGGAGCTATATGAACTTTAATATCTATATTTTTTGTGGATTCACATCCATACAGATCGATAACTTTTCCAGTATATGTTCGGTCAATGGTTGGACATGCGATGATTGTTTTAGCGGTATCTGTATTGTTCCAAATAAATGTATTAAAACTGTCTGATTTAAGTTCAAGAATGACACAATCGCCCTGACAAATTGCATTCTTATCTGAAGTTATTTCAATACTTGGAAGTGGAACTTCATAAACCAATAAGGTATCAGTAGCTTCACATCCATAAGAATTGGTTACTGTAACGGAAACTTTGCCTCCACTTGAAATACTCGTATTCTTTTCAAAAGTACCATTAGACCATTTGAAAGATGAGTAGGTAGAATCTACTGTAAGATTTAAAAATTGGCCCGCACAAAAGTAATCTTTCCCTAATATCTCAGGAGTTAGGGTTGGGGTGAAAACGAGTCGATTGGGTGGACAAACTAAAAATGGTGTTTCCGGTATGGTAAAACGATCTATAAAAATAGTCCGACCACCGCAAAAGCAATTTTCATCATTAATTTCTTTGGGTAAATAATAAGTGATGGTGTCTGTTATCCAATCTTCACGCCATACCAATTCGAGATCTATTTTTTTATTAAGTGGAATTGGATTTCCAGAAGCATCAGTTGATAATAATTCGAATTGTAAAGCATCAGGGCCATAGTATCGCGCTCCTTTTAAAATATTCAGATAGTAGTTTTCAGTTCCAATCCGAATGAAATTACTGTTGTTTAATCTGGTAACCATGTTACCATTTTTGAGATGCCAGCTACCTCCTAGATGGACGGGTATAATGAGATTTAAAGTATCATAACTAACGGTGTCACGACATAAAGAGAAATCTGTAAAACATTTATTCAAATTACATTTTGTGTCCAATTCATCTAAAAGGGAGTTTAAGAGTATGCCAATAAAAGGGCCAAAGCGATTGTTGATTAATTTCCCATTTGAATCTAAAGTGATAAATGATTGTTGGGTGCTGGTCCACTTAATAAGTGCTGTATCTTTTTTTGAACTCAACTCAGCAATGATGGAGTCTGCTAAACAGCTTGTTGAATCCGCGCCTACGATTCTTTGTTTTGCACTCAGCAATTCACAATTACCATTAAGATTTAAGATCCATGTAGGTGTTGGTGGAAAAATACCTGCTACGGTTCGAATGTTACCGCAAGAATCTGTTGGGGTAACATGACAATTCAGACTTTGATATTTAAGATCTATTTTGATTTTAGCATCTTCGAGTTTAAATGATCTATTTTCAAATTTAATGACTACGGTGTCTGTTGATACGCAGGGCAATTCGTCCACATGATAAACAAAACTATAAGTACCACAATTGCTGACTGTAACTTTTGAGGTTCCGGGTAAAATAGAATCCAAATGAGCGAATTGAATGGGGTTACCGCAAACAACCGTCCATGAACCTCCCGGAGGTGCACCTATCAGGTCATAGGTATATCCACAAACCAATTCGTCACTTCCTGCATTAGCACAAGGCTGGGCATAGGCTGAAGACAAGGCTATCATTAAGGCAAGGATAAATAATGTGGATTTTATTTGTTTCATAAGTTATTTATATTAATATTTTATATAATATATATAATACTGTGCCAATTTTAGTTAATATTGAATTTCGAGATTTAATGGTTTTTATTTAAAAAGCCTAACGCTTTTTAGTTTTTATATATACCTAATGTCCTCAAAATGGGCTTGTTACAGATTTGGTACAAATATATATAAATTATTTTAATTTATTATCAAGCCAAAAACTCTTGAGTGGATAAAAATGATTTCTTAACAAGTAAAATCCAAACTGAGATTTTTAAATCAAAGACTCTTTAAATAAAATTGTAATACCAGTTCATAAAATGGCGTTACAGAAACTCTCGATTATTTCGATTATTGAACATCTACCAAGTATTTATTTTTCTTTCCATTTTCAAGCATAATAAATTGATTATGAATTAAATGAGAGGTGTTAACCAAAGCTTCAATATCAACTATTTTAACTTTGTTAAGGGTAATGGCATTGGCTTGAATGGCACGTCTAGCTTCGCCCTTTGAACTGAATACTGGACATAATTCGGTCAACAAATGGATTAGGGAAACAGGTTCGTTGAAATGACTTATGGGAATAGTGAATGAAGGAATTTCATTTTTGACTTCTAAAAATTCAGGAACTGACAGTTGATGCAAGAATTCGCTGGTAGAATCTTTATTGAACAATAATTCAGACACGTTCATGACTCTGGAGACTGCGTCGGCCCCATGTATTCTTTCGGTTATTTCTGTTGCAAGAATTTTTTTCAATGGTCGAAGATCTTCACGATATAATTGTTCTAATTCCAATACTTCAGTCTCAGATTTATAGCTGAAATAGCGGAATAGTTTAGCAATGTCTGCATCATCTGAATTGAGCCAGAATTGGTAAAATTTATACGGGCTGGTAAATTCCGCATCCAGCCAAATATTGCCTTCTTCAGATTTTCCAAATTTTTTACCATCAGATTTTGTTAATAGGGGTGTAGTAACTGCATAAGCTTTAGCTCCCGAAACGACTTTTCCTATGTAGTCAGTTCCTGCTATAATATTACCCCATTGATCTGAACCTCCCATTTGGAGTATACAATTATAATCAGTATACAACCTGTAAAAATCATAGGCCTGTAATAATTGGTAAGTAAATTCTGTATAGGAAATTCCAGTGTCCAATCTACGTTTCACAGATTCTTTAGAAAGCATATAATTTACGGTAGCATTTTTACCAACTTTTCTTAAAAAATCAAGTATATTCATGTCCTTATAAAAATCAAAATTATTTACAAGGATAGCAGCATTGGGACCTGAATCAAAATTCAATAATTTGCGTATCGCAATAATTTGACGAGCTATATTAGCATCTAATTCTTCTTCCGTTTTAAGTTCTCGTTCTTTGTCTTTTCCTGATGGATCGCCTATACGTCCGGTGGCGCCTCCCATAACTACTATGGGTTTGTGACCACACTGTTGAAAAAAATTGAGTAACATAACTTGAACAAAATTACCAATGGTAAGTGCCGGTGCAGTTGGGTCAAAACCTATATAGGCAATAGCCATACCCTGATTTAAGGCTTCTTCGAGACCCGGAGTGCTGTCGTGCAGCATATTTCGCCATCTTAATTCGTCTAAAAAGTTTTTTCGTTGCATACGTAATATTTGCGATATTGTGCCGCGAAGATACAATACATTCTAAATAAAATCTTTGGTGTTGTGGTTTTAATCAATTTGAAAAAATATGCATTTTGTTTTTTAAAAATGTATAGATTCAATGAATCATTTTTTATTGAAGATTTTATAAATCAATTGGAATGCAATTTGGCTTGATATAAAATGGATATTAGTAAATATATAGCACAAAAAACATTTACTGCATTTAATAAATCATTAATCAGAAATATCATCCGTATTTCGATTATTAATATTGCATTAAGTTTAGCAGTTATGATTGTGGCAGCAGCAACTTTTGAAGGATTTCAAAAGCAAATTGCACAAAAAGTTTTCGGATTTTGGGGACACATACACATAACTAATATTCAAGTTAATCGCAGTATAGAACCTATTCCATTGGATGATGCCGGCAAATATCAAAGGATGATTCAGGATGCAGATTTTTCGTCCATTGGTTTAGATAAATCATCGATTAGAGATATTGAGAAGTTTGTGATTTTGCCAGGTCTGGTGGACCATAATAATTTATTTCAAGGTATGTTTTTAAAAGGAGTCGATCCTCATTTTGATTGGCAATACATGGAACAATTTATTAAATCCGGTAGCATACCACAATTTGAAGATAGTGTGTTTTCGAGATCTATTTTATTATCCGAACAATCCGCAAAAAAGTTGGATATTACAACAGGCGGATCTTTGATAGCGCATTTTATTATAAATGGAAATCAAATCAAAAGGAAACTTAAGGTATGCGGTATTTATAGAACAGGGTTAGAAGAATATGATCAAAAATTTGCTCTAGTTGATATGCGACTTTTGCAAGGTGTGTTGCAGTGGACACCTGAGCAAGTAACTGGATTGGAATTATTTTCTAATCGATTAAGCGATGTCGAAAAAATAAATGAATTTATTTACAATGAAATTTTGCCTACTGAAATTTATTCAGAAACCATTCGCAGTAAATATCCCAATATATTTGAATGGCTATCCTTACAGGATATTAATAAAAGATTTATACTGGGGTTGATTTTATTGGTGTGTATTATTAACATGGCAACTACGCTGTTGATATTGATTCTGGAACGAACACACATGATTGGCATCCTATCTACTTTAGGACTTGGCCAATGGAATCAGCGAAAAATTTTTATCAGATATGGGGTTAAATTATTGGTAAAAGGAATGCTTTATGGAAACATCATCGGCTTAGGACTTTGTTTTATACAGTGGAAGTGGAAGTTCATAAAATTGAGTGAAGCAGATTATTATTTGGATCACGCGCCCATTAGTTTTAATCCAACCTTGCTGATCTTTCTGAATTTAGTTTTTTTTATTACGATCACGATCAGTTTGTTAGTCCCTTCTTATTTTGTTTCAAAAATAAGACCTGTGAATGCTTTGAAATTCAGAGCTTAAGTCTATACGTATAGGATATTTATTTTACCCGTTTTACCAACTTAAAGTGTCTTCTTGTTTATTGGTTTGTTCTGAAGATTCGTCATTGTCCTTTCTTGAAAAAGTGTCATAATCAAAATCCGGAAGTAAATTATTCTTCACTTCATTAATAGTTTCTTGTAGACATTCAAGAAAACGATTAAAGTCTTCTTTGTAAATAAATAGTTTATGGCGATCGTAGCCTTCTCTGTCAGAACGCTTGGAACTTTCAGTTATGGATACATAATAATCTTTACCCTTGGTTTGTCGAACATCAAAAAAATAGGTTCTTCGACTGCCTGCCCGCATCTTATTCGTGTAGATGCTATCTTGATTTTTATCCTTTTCCACGTAATTCAAATTTTGTTTAGATAGTAAAAGTAGTCAAAATTTCATTTTCGGGTATATTTTTAGTTGAATTTTCTAGCATGAGCAAATTATAGAAAATACCCTTTTCTCTGATTAGGGCTTCAAAATTACCAATTTCCGCTATTTGACCATCTTTTAGAACGAGGATTCGATCCATATTTTTACATTGATTAAGGCGATGCGTAATAAGCATAAGGGTCTTGCCTTTGCAGTATATTTCAAGGTTTTTTAGGATTTTTACCTCGGTTTCAGTATCAACGGCCGAAAGGCAATTATCGAGGATTAATATCTTAGCTGATTTAATCAAAGCTCTGGCAATACTGAGCCTTTGTTTCTGACCACCCGACAAACTGACGCCGCGTTCACCGATTTGGGTATCGTAGCCATTTGGAAATTTTATAATTTCATCGTGAATACAAGCCATTTTACAATAGGTTTCAATTTCTTCCAAAGGCAAATCTTTGTTTTTTGCTCCAAGTAAAATGTTCTCTAAAATGCTATCAGAAAATAAAAATACATCTTGAGGTACGTAGGCAATACTGTTTCTTAAGACATCGAGTTTCAGTTGGTCCAATTCGATATGACCAAGTGAAATGGATCCTGATGTGGGATCATACATTCTCAATAGTAATTCAGCAATCGTTGATTTACCGCTACCTGTATGGCCTACAATGGCCACATGTTCACCTTCGGGAATGCATACATTCAGATGGTGTAATGCCTGAACTTGGTTTTCCGGGTAAGTAAAATTCAAATCTTTAAATTCAATATCTAATGTATGGCTTAGAGATTGAATCGATTTGGAATCATTGATATCAGGCTGTAAGGATAGAAATTCATTAATTCTTTTTTGTGAAGCTTCGGCTTGTTGAATAATGGAAGCGCACCATCCAATAGCTGAAACAGGCCAGGTCAACATTGTAATATACATCACAAATTCTGCGATATTGCCCGGTGTAACACTTCCCTTAAAAACATTTAAACCTCCAATATAAATTGTGATTAAAGTGCTCAATCCTATTAATAAAAACATGGATGGAAAAAACAGTGCATCTATTTTATTTAGACTTAGAGAATATTCTTTTTGTTTAGAACTTTCATTTGTAAAATGATGAATCCAATTGTTTTCGCGATTGAATGATTTTATGATTCTAATGCCACTAAATGTTTCCTGAGACAAGGAAGTAAGTCTGGATAATTGTTTTTGAATTTTTTCACTTCGTTTGTTAATTGTATTACTGACTTTATATATGATGAAACTCAGAAATGGTAAAGGCAATAAACAATATACTGATAGCCAAAAATTAACATTGAACATGGTAATAATGACGATGATAAATAGGCTGATTAAATTAATCCCATACAATACCGCAGGTCCAAGATACATTCTTACTTTATTAACATCTTCAGAAATTCTGGACATCAGGTCTCCAATTTTGTTTGACTTATAAAATCGGGTATCTAAGAGCAGGTAATGATTAAATAAATCTCTGCGAAGATCGTATTCAATTAATCTCGACATTACGATGATGGTCTGACGCATAAAAAACATAAATAGGCCCATTAATAGGGCAAATCCGAGTACCATTAATCCGAATTTCATCAGTGAATAGGACAATAGATGACTGTCTCTAAGCTCTGGATTTTGTTTAATAAAAAGTAGTATTTCGTCTAGGGCTTTGCGTATGGCTTGAGGTTGGAGTATACGAAAGATATTGGACAGACTAATGAATAGTATGCCCAATATGAGTTTGTTTTTGTATTTAAAAATATACTTATTTAAAGTAAATAAATGCTTCAAAATTATTCGTTATAAGATTGGCAAAGTTAATCACTAGATTTAGAATGGCATCATATTATAAAAACTATATATCTTTAGCCATAAATTTGATTTTATGACGAGAAGAATTACTTTGGATGAATTTATTGTTCAAAGCCAGCATGGATATTCAGATGCTTCGGGTGAATTTTCAGGATTATTGAGACATTTAGGTATAGCGGCGAAAATCGTAAATAGGATCGTCAATAAAATTGGTTTAATGGATATGATGGGTGTAGATGGTCATGTCAATGCCACAGGAGACACAGTCCAAAAGTTGGATATGTACGCGAATGACTTAATGATAGAATATCTTCAAAATTCAGGTATTTGTGCTGGTGTCGCTTCCGAAGAATTGGAAGATTTTGTACCATTTGAAAAGAATTTGTCAGGATCTTCTAATTATATCGTTGTGATAGATCCTTTAGATGGATCTTCAAATATTGATGTCAATATTTCAGTTGGAACAATATTTGGAATTTACAAACGAATAACGGATGAAAATAGTCCATTGACTAAA
Source organism: Saprospiraceae bacterium (assembly GCA_044228225.1). Lineage (GTDB taxonomy): Bacteria > Bacteroidota > Bacteroidia > Chitinophagales > Saprospiraceae > Vicinibacter. The sequence goes on from JBGAVH010000014.1 coordinate 15,810, forward strand.
GAAGATTTTTGTCAGAAGGGAACCGAATTAGTAGCATCGGGCTATGTATTATATGGCACTTCAACGATGATGGTTTACACATATGGTGATGGGGTTAATGGATTCACGTATGATCGTGGAGTAGGAGAGTTTTGTCTCAGTCATCCTCAAATGAAAATGCCTGAATCAGGAAAGTATTATTCTATCAATCAAGGTTATTATAAGCAGTTTAGTCCAAATATCAGGTCATACATTGATTTGTGTTCTGATAAAAATTATATGTTGAGATACATTGGGTCCATGGTTGCCGATGTTCATAGAACGCTTTGTTTAGGTGGAATATTTCTTTATCCAAAAACAACCAAAAATCCTGAAGGTAAGTTGAGATTATTATACGAGTGCAACCCATTGAGTCATATTGTTGAGCAAGCTGGAGGCATAAGTATTAATGAAAACAAGGAACGCATTTTAGATCTACCAATTACTGAATTGCATCAACGATGTTCGATTATCATTGGATCAAAAAAGGCTGTTGAAGAAGTTATGACTTTATTGTAAGGTATTTGTCATTCTTTTGTATAATCCAGATATTTATTTATTTTATCCAGCCATTCATTAGTAAAATAATTTGTGTTTTTTAGATCTTCAATCGAGCTTATGGATTCGTGTTGTAAACGGAAGTTAATGATGAATTGAGCTTGTTTTTTTGTAAAAAAGGGATGTTCGGATAAGTCTTCTGCATCAATGGCATTTATTTTAATTTTGGTGTAAATGCCATCGCAAAATAGATAGGGTGATATTTTTTTGAATGTAGAATCGGGTAATCCATAGACTTCTTTCAATTGGTTGATATCGTGGAAGCCACCAATTGAATTTCTATATTTTATAATTCGTTCTGAAAGTTTCAATGCAATGCCGGGAAGTGGTATGAGTTCTTCAACAGTAGCTGTATTTATATTCATTTTATCAATGACAGGATGATGGGTTTCAAATGGTTTGGAATAGCTTATAGTATCAGGTGTTTTGCTTTTCTTTGGAAACACCATGTAAGGTGTAAGTGATTCAACGAGTTCATGAGGCATACCAAAAATTTTGTTTAAATCATTTGCGGATTTTATGGTGCCTCCTTTATTGAGGTATTTTGACAAATTGTTAAATGCATGTTTCGGTATACCTAATTTTTGGGCATCGGATAATTGAATCTTATTCGGATCAAATTCAAAAGGAAGATTGGGTTTAGTTGTTGCAGTGACTTTGTTTTTTAAAATTGATTTTAGGGATGGATTTTTTGTTTTAATGTCCTGTTGAGATGATGGAATTAAGGGAGTTGTTACTTGTTCAGCTCTTGTTGTTAAACTGGATTTGAAATAAGTATTCCAAAGGTGTGGTATGAATAAGAAGCAAAACAGAATTATGAAAAGCATGATTAATCCAAGCCTTTCTTTGCGGTTTAAATAAAGATTTTCCCGATAGGTGTGTCCCATGTGTTTATAGTTTTAGTGTTTGAAATCCAAGGCTTAAATCCAAATAGGGTATTTGGTAACATGTCAATTCAGATATCCAAAAGGCTCTGGCTTTCTTTGAAAGATTATAAGATAGAATAGCAATATTACAATTCTGTGCTTGAAGGAAATCTTCAAAGGAATGAGCACCTTTCTTAATATAAATAACTTGAAAGGTATGATCTGCTTTTGGTAGAATTCGATTGATTAGTATTCGAATAGATTGGTAAGTTGATATAGTTTGCGGCAGACGAATTTCATGGATCGAATTGGAATCGATAGGGATTTGGATGTATTCATTGACTTGATGATATTGGAGATAGTCATTTAGTTTCTGGACTGTAGAAATTGGGTTTTCGGTAAATGAATAAATAGTTTGTCCGATTCTAACATCGATCAAGGCATTGGTTTTCTTATGATAACAAATCAATTCATTAGTATGGCTATTATAAATGACTCGGATCATGTGTCCGATTCCACTTAATAGTATGCAGCACAAAGCTAAATATAAGTATTTGGTTTGATGTAGATGCAGCCACCAATACAATAGAAATAAGGTCAAATAAATGAAAATTAATTGTTCAGGATAAATCACTAATTGATTCAATTGGAAGTATGGAAGTTTTTCTAATACTGAGAATATCCAAAGTCCAAAAGTTAAGAGATAACTCGATATCATACCTAAGCCCACAGAAATTGGAATCCATAGAAAATGAGTTATTAGAATACCAATTCCTAATACCATCAATAAAAATGAAAGCGGAATCCAAATTAAATTGGAAAACAAAAAATAAATGGGGAAACTATGAAAGTAATATGTGCTTATTGGTGTAACAAGAATTTGAACGGCAAGTGTTACCTGAATAATCTCGAGCATTTTATTTATCCATTTATTGGATGTTATGAATATTCGTTTTATCATATGTTGGAATAGAACTATGCTAAGAACAGCTGCAAATGACAATTGAAATCCTATGTCATATAAGATGCAAGGATTGTAGAACAGCATGAAAAAGGCCGACGCAAAAAGGATATTAACTGCATTGGATATACGATTGAGTTGTAATCCACATTCTAAAAAAGTAAACATGACTGCTGCTCTGATGACGGATGATCCAAACCCTGTTAAAAAGGCAAAGAACCAAATCAAACATAGGATAATCGGGCTTTGAATTTTTTGAATTTTTTTGGATTTGAATACATGATTTAAGAATAGAAATTTAAGAATCCCATATAGCATTCCAAGATGCATACCTGAAACAGCTAGAATATGTGCTGTCCCGGTAGCTATGAATAGATTTTTTATATCTGTGGATACTTCTGATTTATTGCCAACTAAAATGGCAATCAGCAGGTTTGCCAATTGAGAATCGGAAATGGATTGAAAGAGTATATTGCTGATAAATACATTGGCTTTATTTGCGGCATTGAAGATATCGAAGTTTTTTTTGGGGACTATTTGTATGGTATTTGAATTGAATCTGCCCGTAAATTGTATGTGATTTCTGAGTAAATATTCATTGTAGTCAAACCCGTCGAACTGTGCTTTGAGTTTTATGAGATGCAGGACACCATTTAATAATATCGAGTCACCGGCATATATTTTTGATTCATGACATAAGGAGTCTATTTTAATTTTGGCTAGAATGTATTCATGCTTATCAGGTATACTTACAATAAGATCTGCTGATTGGATGGATAGGGTGGATTCTTTTACAATAGCCCATTTATCCTGGAGATTTAAAGATTCACTAGTGGGATCATAATGATGTTCTTGATGATGAAACGCTAATCTAATCCAGCATAAAGCAATGATTACCGGGATAAACCATAACCAATTTAAGTTGGTGCTCTGCTTATATTTATAAAATAAAAACAGGCATGTAGACAGCAGGATACTGAATAAGATTAAGTATCCAATGTAGGACTCACTTATATAGACGCATACCAATAGAAGGCATAGTGCTATAAAAGGACGAGCCATAAGATTATGGATCATCATTTTAGGGTGTTATTGCAATTAAGGTGTATGCAAAAATAGTGAAGTTTTGATAATTTGCAAACAGGTAGGTTGAATTTTTAGGGGAATGTGGAATGTGAAATGTGAAATGGGGAATGTGAAATGTGAAATGTGAAATGTGAAATGTGAAATGTGAAAGGTGAAAAGGTGAAAAGGTGAAAAGGTGAAAAGGTGAAAAGGTGAAAAGGTGAAAAGGGGAAAAGGGGAAAAGGGGAAAAGGGGAATAATTAATAGGAATTGAGGAGTTTGAAATGATTAATGGAGGTGGGTGTTTTTTTAATAAGCTTGGAAAATTTACTTTATATTACATATCATGATTATGATTAATATATAAAATATTGAATTAGATGTATATGATATTTAGCAAATCGATAGGCTAGAAAAGTTTTAAAATATTTCTTAATTAAATGTTAAAAAATTTGGATTAAATCTAAAAAGTTGTATTAGCTTTAAACAAATTTTTAGAAATAAAAAGATAATTCTCATTCATGGATTCATAAACTGATTGGTATGAAATGGTTGGTACTTTTGCTATGGGCGCTGTTGCTAATGATCTATTTTGGAATATGGTCGTGTAATAAAACAGAATGTTGTAAACCCGTACTGGTTGAAAAGCCAATAAGCAATACCGAACCTATACTTTTTGGGTGGCAGTCCGACAGCTGTGTCTTGGGCAATAATTATCCGGTTTATTTGGATTCATTGATGCGATTAACCCGGGATGGCAAGCAAATCATTATTACTGGTCAATACAAAGCATCAGAACAGAATAATACCAAGTTTGAAAATTTAGGAATAGCTAGGGCCGAAGCTATTAAACTATTGTTTTCTCAGAAAATTCCTTCAGAAAGAATAACAACACGTGCTGAATTAGTAGGTGAAGACAATAAAGATCACAACCAATTATCTGTATGTCACCGGATACTTTTCGAACCTTTTAAACTGGTTGAAGAGTTTGAAAACCGAGCCATCATTTATCATGGATATAATACTACAGAGTGGGATAAGAATGAACAAATCGTTGGCTATTTAGACAAAGTAGCAATTAAACTTGTAAAAGAAGGTGGTCATGTATTATTAATGGGCCATACGGATAATATAGGGAATGATGAATTCAATATGAAATTGGGACAATCTAGATCTGATGCTATAAAAAAATATTTAATAGACAAAGGGGTAAAAGGTAGTCAAATTAAGACTGGTTCGAAAGGCAAATCAAGTCCTCTTGAATCTAATGAAACGGAGGAGGGTCGTGCAAAAAATAGAAGAACTGAATTAGAATTTTCAAAATAATTGAATATGATACTACTAATTTCTTTATGTGATTTGGCCTGGTGGCAAATATTATTATCATGGTTGCTTCCATTCCTTTTAGGCTGGTGGTTAGCCAAAATTTCCACTGATGATTCAGAGGATAGTGTTAATCTTAAAGCAGTTCCGGAAGCAGATCATGATCACCACTTAATTCAAGCATTAGAAAGCGAATTAGCGGCCTGCAGAAGTGAAAGCAAAGACCTTAAAGAACAGCTGGATGCCGCATTAGAACAACATGCACCTTTGACAAGTGCGAATACACTTGTAGATCAGGATCACCATTTAATATCTATATCTTCCAAGGTTCCTGAAAGTGCATTTCTTGGATTAGTAAAAGATAACTTACAGATTATTGAAGGTATAGGTCCTAAGATGGATGAATTTCTCAAAGGACAGGGTATTGAAGATTGGCATGGACTAGCCGATCAGAATCCAGATCAACTTAAATCCTTACTTGAAGCGGCAGATTCCAAGTATAGAATTATAGATCCTGCCACTTGGCCAGAACAAGCGGCATTGGCAAGAGATTCCAAATGGTATGATTTAATTGATTTTCAACGAAAACTTTCAGCTGGTAAAGAATTGATTAATGATGATACCAATTCTAAATTGGAATCTATATTGATTAAATTGGGATTATTGAAAAAATATGCATTGAATGATTTAAAAGCTGTCGAAGGTATTGGGCCAAAAATCGAACATTTATTAAATGAAGCTGGAATCACGACATGGAATCAATTAGCCCATACATCATTGGAGAGACTCAAAGAGATATTGGATAAAGCAGGTGAACGATATCAATTAGCGGATCCAAGTACCTGGTCCAAACAAGCAGCTATGGCTTCCGAAGGCCAATGGAAAGAATTATTTGAATATCAAGATCGTCTTGAAGGCGGAAAAGAAGTATAGATTTTTAAAAACTTTGAATAAGACAGGTTTCGAATTTAATTTTGAAACCTGTTTTTATTTTATACCATAGCTAACCGTGATGATTATTTTATAAGGATAAAACTTCCATAAAAGCCCTTTCGTTTTTATTTTAATGATCAGAATTAAACGATTATCAGATATTGATGTTTGTTTCATTGATAATGAACTATTGACATAGATAAGCGGTAAAAAAGCCATTGTGGGGTAAGTTGATTTTGGAATTTATTTGTGATGACCAAATGTTATAAATTTATAGAATATTTAAAATCATTCCAACACCAACATTGAAAAGTTCTAAAGAAAAAGTGAATATAATTTATAAACGTATCATTTTTGTAAGTTTTAATATAGCACATTTTTAATGGCTGAAATACATTCTGATGTTGTGATTATTGGTGCAGGTGCTGCGGGATTGCATGTAGCCTTAGCTATTCATAATGATCCTTACTTTGATAATAAGTCCATTGTTATTATTGATAAAACGAATAAAGATGTAAACGACCGAACTTGGTGCTATTGGGAAAAAGATTCCGGAAAATGGGATCAAATCATCAAACACAGTTGGGCTCATGGTAGTTTTTTTTCCAATTGTAAGGAAAAACATTTTGATCTTAGTCCATACCGATATAAGATGCTACAAGGATTGGATTTTTATAATTATAGTAAAGCGATTTTACTTGAATCTAAAAATTTTAGATGGTATCAGGATGAGATATCAGAAGTAATTCATACAAAAGATCTGCATGTAAAGGGTAGGGATCATGTATATACTGCTACTTATGTTTTTGACAGTAGGATGCCTGATGAATTTATACAAGAAAGCCAATCAAATAAACCAATTCTTCAGCATTTCAAAGGTTGGGTTATTAAAACGGATCAAGATTTTTTTGATCCGGATCAGTTTACCATGATGGATTACAGAATGCCATGGAAAGATGAAACCAGTTTTTTTTATGTTTTGCCCATTCATAGTCGAGAAGCTTTAATTGAGTTTACATTATTTAACATGGAACTCTTAAATGAACATGATTATGATATTATGTTGAAGCGATACATCAAAGAGGTACTTCATTTAGATAACTATGAAATTGTAGAACAAGAATATGGGATCATACCCATGAGTGCATTTCGGTTTGAATCACTTTCTAATGGGAATCATATTCTTATTGGTACTGCAGGTGGTTGGGTGAAGCCATCGAGTGGATATTCATTCAAGAATGCTGAGCGAAACGCATTCAAGCTCATTAGGAATATCAAGGATAAAAGAAATATAAATTCTGGTATTATTTCCAAGCGTTTTAGATTCTATGACACCTTGTTTTTAGATGTGTTGAAGCATCATAATGATTTAGGTCCTAAATTATTCACCCTCATGTATACCAAAAATGATGTTAGAAAAATTTTTAAATTTTTGGATGAAGAGACCAATCTTATCGAAGAACTGAGCATCATATGGCATTTTCCTAAGATTGTTTTTATGAAATCGCTTTTGAAATATTTTTTTCAAAGCATAACGAGAAGAGGTCATTAAGTCTAATAAATATAGATGTTAGTTATTGAGAAGATTGAATAAGCATTCTGATCCCAATAGTCAATTAGATATATCCACTTGTCAATTTGTAGTCTACTTACGTGAGTGCAAATATCTTAAAAATGTTTAACTTTGCTAGGAATGGAATTTACCAAGGAGGCCGTCTCTAAGTTGACACGATCATTTTTCTTGATTTTGGTATTTGTTAATTTATATCAGCTAGAACTTTTTGCTCAAAATCCAGATGCAACTTTTCAACATTTTGATATTGAAGGAGGATTATCAGATAATTCAGTAAATTGTATTGTTCAAGATGATGATGGTTTTGTATGGATTGGAACTGACGATGGATTAAATAAATATAACGGTTATTCTTCCAAAATTTATCCCATAGCTCAAATCGACACACTTTTAACTGGAATAAATCATATTAATTGTGCATTTAAAGATTCAAAGGGTCGATTATGGTTTGGATCTAAAGGTTTAATTTTATACTACCCAAAGAAAGATAAATTTATTGTTTTTCAACATAGTAGTTCAATAAATAGTATCAATCATAATGATGTTTTTAGTATTGTAGAAGACGAGAATAAGACCATTTGGATAGGCACACGGTTAGGTTTGGCTCGTTTTGAGGAATCTACAATGACATTCACTAGGTTCGAACATGACACTACTGTCTCACATGCTGAGTTTCATGCAAGAAATAGAATCATTGATATGATTGCAGATCAGCATGGTTTTTTATGGATGACTACCTTGAAAGGACTTTATAAATTTTCACTTATAAATTTTGGGTTTACATGCTATTTAGTAGATACTTCTGATATAAATTCTTTTACTGCAAATCATCTTGGGCCAATAACTTTTGATACTGAAGGAAATCTTTGGGTATCTTATTATGGAAAAGGAGTATTTCAATTTGATACAAATGCTCATCAATTTATTCCTGTTGAGCTCCCAAATATTGATTTAAGTTCAGCTATGAAGCAAGTCAATGATATGCTGTGTGATAAAAAGGGAAATATTTGGGTGGCGAGTTCAACCAATGGATTGATTGTTTTTAATCAAAGCATACATGAATGGCATCATTATGTCCACGATTTATTTAATCCAAAAAGTGTTGGTGACAATAAAATTCTTTCGCTTTTTGAAGATAAATCTGGAATGATGTGGATTGGTACAATGAGCAGAGGAGTAGATCGTAAAAGTCCGAATCGAGAAAAATTTAAAAGCTTTATTTTGCAACCTGGCAAATTAAATTCTTTATGTGAAGATGATATCACATGCGTCCTTGAAGATAAAAATGCGAATCTTTGGATAGGAAGTAAAAGTGGATTAATGTACTATGATAGAAAATCTGATTTATTTAAATGCTATCATCAAGACTTAACACATAATAATTCTTTATTGGATAATAGAATTTATGCTATAGCATTAGATTCATTAAATCATCTTTGGGTTGGAACGAATGAAGGTCTTAACTATTATTTACCTGAAAAGGATCTTTGGAAGCAGTATAAATATGATGAAAAAAATACAAATGGTTTGCCTGGTAGAGTTGTATTTGATCTTATAATTAGATCAAATGGGGAATTATGGGCCGCTACCAGTGGATTAATGTGTAGGTTGAAATCTTTGAATGGAGTTTTTGAGAATCAATTTAATAATGCAAATATTGCTAAGCTAAAAAGAAGCTTTTATTGTACAGTTTTTGAAGACAGTTATAAAACAATGTGGGTTTCTACTACCCGTGCCGGTATCTTACATCTTGGTGATGGATTTGAAATTATCAGTAATTTTTCTAATTCAACTAAATTTAAAGCAAGTATTGTTCATCAGTTTGCCGAAGATGCTCAAGGAAATATTTGGATGGCATCTAATCGTGGATTATACCTTTGGAATAGATCACAGGATTCAATAATATCATTTTGTGACAGATCTACTGAATTATGTCAAGATATTAAATCAATTGTTGTGGCCAATCATAATATGATTTGGGTTAGCACAGCAAAAGGTTTGTTTAAGTTTAATGTAACTTTTAATTATGATATAAATTCTTTTGAACTATTTACAGTAGATGATGGACTTCAAAGCAATTCGTTTAATAATTGTTCTGGAATGCTTTTGAAATCAGGAGAACTATTTTTTGGTGGGTTAAATGGATTTAATATTTTTAAACCAACATCTGTTTCTTATAATGAGTTTACTCCAGAAGTAAGCATTTCCTCATTTAAAATATTCAATAAGGAGCTACCATCGTTGAATGAATATCTCAATTCAGGAACCATTTTATTGAGTTATAAACAAAATTTTTTCTCTTTTGAAATGGCGGCATTGAGTTATGACCATCCTGAAAAAAATCAGTTTGCATATCAACTGGAAGGATTTGATCCTGAAATGATCCAAAACGGAAATAATCGTTTTGCTTATTTCACTAATGTGCCTCCTGGAAATTATTTATTACATATTAGTGCATCAAATAATGATGGTCAATGGAATAAGAATGGATTTAGAATCAATTTAGTTATTGAGCCGCCCTATTGGAAAACTACTTGGTTTAGAATTTTAATTTTAGGAAGTTTGATTCTATTGTTATATTTTGTTTACACTATACGAGTGAATCAAATTGGAAAACAAGAACGAGAGACGATAGAAGTAAATAAGAAGATCGCTCAAGCTCAATTAACTGCCTTGAGAGCACAAATGAATCCACATTTTATTTTTAATACTTTAAATGCTATTCAACAACTGATTTCAGAATCAGAAAAGGAGAAGGCTTTGAACTATCTTTCAAAATTTTCAAAATTGATCAGACTTGTTTTACAAAAATCTGACAAACAATCAAATTCTATTGCAGTTGAGTTAAGTATGTTATCGTATTATTTAGAACTAGAAGCATTGAGATTTGTGAATAAGTTTACTTATCATTTTGATGTAGCTTTGAATATTAACAAAGAAAGCACTTTTATTCCATCCATGTTATTGCAGCCCTATGTTGAGAATGCTGTAATCCATGGCTTATTAAACAAGACGAGTCCAGGTCATCTTGAAATAAAGCTAGAAGACATTGATAATAGGATTGTTTGTACTATAGTTGATAATGGGATAGGCAGACGTAATTCGTCTTTAATAAATCAAGCTAAATTAAAACATCATGAGTCTTTGGGAATGAAAGTTACTGAAGAACGTATACATATGATTGAGAACAGTACTAATCAAAGAGTTGAAATAGACATCATTGATTTAGAAGATTCCCAGGGAAATGCAACTGGCACAAAAGTAATGATCAAAATACCCATAGAATTATAAATATGATGAAAGCTATTATCGTAGAAGATGAACTTAGGAGTGCGAAATTATTAGAGAATCTCCTACGTGATTATTGCCCTGATGTTCAATTATTAGGTTCTGCTTCATCTGTTGATGAGGGATTTCAACTCATAAAGAGCAATGCCATTGATATTGTATTTTTAGATATAGAGATGCAAAAGGAAAGCGGTTTTGATCTATTAAATAAGTTTGAAAATATCAATTTTGAAATCATTTTCACTACTGCATTTGAGCATTATGCTTTAAAAGCAATTAAATTTAGTGCAATAGATTATTTGTTAAAACCCATTGACATTGAAGAACTAAAAGAGGCCATATCAAAGGTTTCAAGAAATAATCAGCGACATTTGATGAATAAGAAATTTGAAATTTTGATGCAAAATAGGAATGTCGATCAAACAGGATATTTGCAAATTGCTTTGCCTTCAACAGAAGGATTGTCCATTGTTTTTGTCCATGAAATTTTATATCTTAAATCCGATCGTCAATACACCATATTTGTTTTAAAGTCAGGGGAGAAGATTGTTACTTCAAAAAATTTAGGTGAATATGAAGATTTGTTTTTAGTTCATAACTTTTTTAGAGTACACCACTCTACAATGGTCAATCTTAATGAAGTAAGAAAATATATCCGGGGTGATGGAGGCAGTATCGTGTTGAGCAATGGTGATCAAGTAGAAGTATCCAAGCGTAAAAAAGAGGCATTTATTAGTCAGTTTACCAAGAAGTAAATAGTATTCAAATCTGAAAATCTAAGGTCTTGCTAGTAGTAAGATTAATAGAGAATTTAGTCTATATAAGACGACGTTCGAGTAATACAATTCTTATTTACAACTACTTTTTTTTTATAATGAAATAATTTACATTTTTTTAAATATGGGTTGTTCTACCAGTTGTAAAGCTAATTCTATCAATTGTCAATTGTAAAATATTGACCTGCTATTAATATAGATATTTGAACCAGAAATTCATTTTCTATCAAGCTATTTAAAGTATAATCTCAAGATCGGAAAAGTAAAGCTTTCCTAATATCTATCCGTGTTCAAAGCTTTATACTTTAATATTATAGTTACATGATTAATTTATGATTTCGTGTAATTTAAAATTTATCATTAATTTATATTAAAAATAATTATCATGAAAAAAATTATTGCAATTGCTTATTTTATTTTGGTAAGTGGATTTGTTTATTATCTTAATGCACAAGAGCATTGTGGTTTTGATGTATTGCATGCCACAAGAATGGCTAATGATGAGAACTACCGCAAGCAAATGAATGACATGGAATTCAAGATAAAAGCAATCCTTAATTCGCAAAAACAGAATTATCGATCTCAATCTCCTATCTATGATGTGCCTGTTGTTGTTCATGTAATACATCTCGGAGAAGCTATCGGAACGGGAACTAATATTTCTGATGCTCAGATAAAAGGCGCAATTCAAACCCTAAATAATGAATTTAGGAATTCGAATGGTACTGGTGTTGATATGCAAATCAATTTTTGTTTAGCAGTAAGGGATCCTTATGGTAATCCGAGCACTGGAATTAATCGTGTTAATGGAACAGTAGTTCCTAAATATTCTATTGGAGGTATTAGTAATCCCTACTATAATACCTGTGGAAATGAAAAAGCTGTTAAAGATTTAAGTAAATGGCCTTTTGAATCGTATTTAAATATTTGGGTTGTTAGTAAAATTTGTGGCGGAAACATTAGTGGATATGCAACCTTCCAATCGGGTTCTGTTTATGATGGGGTAGTCATTCTTTCAACTCAAATAACTGCTACAAAAATTACTTTAACTCACGAAGTAGGCCATATGTTTAATTTATTTCACACTTTTAATGGTGATGGAACCAATGTGACTATTCCAGGGCCGCATTTTTGTCCAGCAGATACTGCCTGCTCAGATAATGGTGATCGAGTATGTGATACACCTCCGCATAAACAAGGAGATTATGGCCTTACGAATCCGTGCACACCAAATGGAATATGGGATAATTCAAGATATAATTTCATGAGCTATAGTTTTGTCTATTCTGGAAATTTTACCATAGGTAATATGAGATTTACCCAAGGTCAAAAGGACAGAGCGCGCGCCGTTTTATTAGCCATTGCATATCATCCATATGTGTTTTCAAATGGATGTACTCCAGTGACACTTAACGATGCTGCCATACAATCAGTTTTATATCCATTGCAATCAACGTATACTTATGAATGTATTGCACCTTATCATTTAATTCCTAAGGTCAATGTTAAAAATTTTGGATCTAATGTTTTGACTTCTGTTGTAATTAATTATAAATTAGATAATGGGGCGCTTAACTTTTATGAATGGAATGGTATTCTAGGTTCAAATGCATCCACGCAAGTCGCACTTCCAGCCATTGAAATTGCAAATGGCAACCATAGTCTTTTGATGTATATATCTAATCCAAATCATCTACAGGATGGCTATATAAATAATGATACACTTTCGTTTGATTTCAATTATAAATCCATCCCATCGTTGGAACTAAAAGGTGAAGTAACTAATGTTTCTTGTTTTGGGGGTCAAGATGGAATGGCAAGTGTTTTTGCTAAAACCAAGGTTGAAATTAAGGAAGATTGGGAGACTAGTACAGATTGGAATATTGTGAATGGTTCTGAGGTGAATCACTGGGTTATTGGAACAGCTACTTCCAATGGAGGAAATAAATCCATATACATTTCAAAAGATAACGCAAACAATACTTATAACACATATACTAGCTCTATTGTACATTTTTATAAAGACTTTTATTTTCCACCTGGTGCAACAAACATTAAAATAAAATTTGATTGGAAGGGTGAAGGTGAGTTTAGCAATGTTCCGGGAGGTGTCGATTATATGAGAGTATTTCTAATTCCTGCAGATCAAGTTGTTCAACCATTGTTTCAAATTTTGTCGCCTCCTTATTTAGGAAGCTATCATTCTCAAGCCACTTACACAACGGATTCAATAACTGGCATAGATAATATTGCAGGTTCTTCAAAGCGACTTGTTTTTAGTTGGAGAAACAATTATGATTATGGAAATCAAGCACCTGCTTCCGTTGATAATATTATAGTTAGTTATGAGCTGCCAAACACTTATAGTTATATATGGAATTCCAATCCTTTGCATGCTGAACCAAATCTTATAAATTTGTCAGCAAATGAATACCAAGTTTCTGTATCGGATGATAATGGATGCTCAGCAAGTTTATCATTGAATGTATTGCAACCAGATCCAATTCAGGCAGCAATTACAGCCAATGGACCTACTACATTTTGTCATGGTGGAAAAGTTGTATTAAGTGCAAATGATGCAGAACATTTTATGTGGAATAATGGATCAACGACTCAAGATATTGTTGTTGAATCGACTGGAGATTATGTTGTAACGATTACTGATGCAAATGGTTGTACAGCTGTTTCTTCAGTTACTTCAGTTCAAGTCCATGATCAAATATTATCAACTATTTTAGCTAGTGGTCCAACAACGTTTTGTCAAGGTGAAAATGTCATGTTAAAGTCTGAATTGGCGTCTACGTATTTATGGAATACAGGTGCCACGACGCAAGAAATCAATGTTGCTACATCAGGAAATTATCAAGTAAGCATTACAGACATTAATGGGTGTATAGGAATATCACCAGTTACAGCTGTAATTGTACATGAACTGCCCATTGCAGAAATAGGTGCAAGTTCGGAAACCGCATTTTGTCAAGGAAATTCAGTTATATTGAGTTCGAATCTTGCTACATCATATTTATGGAATAATGGATCTATTGATCAGCAAATTAACGTCACTACTTCAGGACAATTTATAGTTACTATTACTGATGAAAATGGTTGTAATGGAATTTCTGATCCTGTGCTTGTGACCGTTAATCAGGCACCACCTATGCCGGAACCCATTGTTGGTGAAAGCAGTGCAGTTTGTGCTAATTCCATTAAGCAATATTCTGTTCCATCAATAAATAATACTTACTACCACTGGACGCCACCAACAGGAGCAAGCATTATACAAGGACAAGCAACAAATCAAATAACTTTACAGTTTGGCCCTAGTTTCAAAAATGGGACTTTGAGTGTAGTCATGTATAATGATTGTGGCTTGAGTCCGATTAGAAAATTAGTTATTAACTCCGTTCCAACAATTCCGACATCAATTTCCGGGTCGGCATATTCCAATTGCAATACCACATCAGTTTACAAAACAAATAAAATAATTGGAGCAAGCTCTTATACATGGTCCACTAATATTTTAGGCGCGGTAATAAACTCAAATCTAAGTCCAGGAGATACGATGATGACTATTTCATTTCCATCATTCATTACGGGTACTATTAGTGTCGTAGCCCTTAATTCCTGTGGTTCTAGTCCAGTAAGAACAATCAATGTAATTGGTACGCCTCCTACCGCAAGTAAAATTTTTGGTGTGACTAATCCTTGTGCAGGGACTTTGCAAAATTATTATATTGCAAAAATTCCAGGCGCTACATCTTATGAATGGACCGTACCATCAGGTTGTGTGATTACTAGTGGCGCTAATACGAATATTATACAAGTATTAATTGGAAATAGTGCAGGAGACATTACAGTTAGTGGAGTAAATGCTTGTGGTCCCGGGGCACCAAAGAAACTTACTTTGCCTATACCTTGTAGTAGTTTGACAAGTAGAAAGATTGTGTCGCCTGCGCTGAATATTTTTCCCAATCCTACAAATGGTAACATACAAATTTCATTTATTGGTTTGGAAGCAGCAGTTGGTATATTGCAATTCATTAATATAGATGGAATTGTTCTTGACTCTAAAATAGTCGAGTATAGTAAGGGTTTAAATGAAATGAGTTATGATTTAAGTCCTTTTGGTAAAGGAGTTTATTTAATTCAGTTTATTTCGAAACATGAAACCCAAACAGTAAAGGTGATTAATGATTAAAATATATTTTAAAATTGAGAGGCATTGCATTCAGAGCAATAGATTTAAAAATTTAAGAGTATATAATAATATTATTCTATTAACTATGTACCTTTAACAAGAATAAAATAGGGTTATGAAAAAAGAGATGTTATTAATTTGGTGTTTATTATTTTTCCTGTATTTAAATTCATCCTTTTGCCAAGTGAATTCAGGTTTTCAAAAAAGTAATGAAGACTATGGAAGTTTATCATACAATGATGCTGAGCATCCTTGTATTTCGGAAGAGCAATATTTATTGATTGAGAAAAGGTGTAAAGAAAACATTCAGATGCTTAAATTGAATGGAATGGTAAACAGAAATTCACCAGAAGCTATATTATTTAATTGGCCATTAAAAGCTGCTAATGGATTAAATGATTGCAGTTTTTACCGGGTCTCAGCCTATGTTGATCAGAATACGAGCTCAGGATCATTTCAAGATTTTAATTGTGGGACGAATACCTATGATGCTCACCGGGGAACAGATATTTCTATTTGGCCATTTAATTTTTATAAAATGGATCATGATTTGGTTGAAGTCATTGCTGCTGCTCCTGGAATTATTCTTGATAAACATGATGGCGAATTTGATAAAAATTGTGCGGCGAATAATCTAACTGCAAATTATTTGATCATTAGACATGCTGATGGTTCGCAAGCCAATTATTGGCATATGAAGAAAAATTCTTTAACCAAAAAAGCAATTGGCCAATCTGTAGTGGCAGGTGAATTTCTGGGTATAGTAGGAAGTTCCGGAAGTTCATCAGGTCCGCATTTACATTTTGAAGTTTGGGCAGGAAGTACAGTAGCGACAAGAATAGATCCATTTGCAGGCAATTGTAATACCTTGAATGCTACATCCTGGTGGGCAAATCAAAAATCTTATATGGAAACAGGAATTGTAAAAGTGTCTGTAAACACTACTGATATTGTATATCCAGCTTGTCCGGCTACAGAAACACCCAATGAAAGTGATACCTATCAAATTCCTTTTCAAGGAGCAGGACTTGCGCCGGGATTTGCAAAATTCTATATATTTATCAGAGACGAATTGGCAGGATTAACAGCGAACATGAGTATACTAAATCCAGATGGAACTACTTTTACCAGTTGGACTTATATGTCGACAGCTGCAAGTAAAACTAAAATTAATGGTTTTTCAAAAAAATTGCCAACTACTCCAGGGGTCTATACTTTTATGGCAAATTATAATGGAACGAGTTGCTCAAAAGCATTTAAAATTACTACTGCAACACGCACCGTTAATCTGAATCATGAAAACAAAAGTATAATATACCCAAATCCATCAAATGGAAATTTTATTTTAGAATTTAAAGAAAATGTAGCCACAGAAATTGAAATATATAATTTGTTAGGAGTACTAGTATATAGAGCAACAATACTAAAACCAATATCGGAATTTAATTTGAACCTGCCTGCTAATGTTTACCTTTATCAATTAAGGAATAAAAATAATGTTACTGATACAGGAAAATTATTGATAGAGTAATATGAAAGTTTACTTTGTTA
Organism: Saprospiraceae bacterium; assembly: GCA_044228225.1. Classification (GTDB taxonomy): domain Bacteria; phylum Bacteroidota; class Bacteroidia; order Chitinophagales; family Saprospiraceae; genus Vicinibacter. Next base: position 32,920 of record JBGAVH010000014.1, read on the forward strand.
ATAAGTTGGAGGAAAGGTAGGAGGACTAGAGCAGCAATAGTTTTATTTATTGAGCATTTGGTAAACCAAATCTCGATGCGATTTACTTATAGGGACTTTTGCACCATTCGTCATTGTTAATTCAAAAGAATTCCAATTCTTAATATATCGTAGATTGACTACATAACTCCTATGACATTTAATAAAATCTGTATTGGGTAATTTATTCTGAAAATGATGTAATGGATTTCTGCATAAATATTCATTATTATCGATCATAATAAATCGAGTATAAACATGATCTGCTTGTAACATAAGAATTTTATCCAAGGAAAGGATGTGATTCTTTTTGCCGTCATTGATAATAATTGAATCATCTTCACCAAGATGAGATTTATACATATGATAGGCTGTCTCTATACTCGCCCATAGTGTTTCTTTCAAAAAGGGTTTTGTAATATAGCCATAGGGTAGGGTTTGAATAGCCGCATCAAGTATTCGTTTATCAATCTGCGAGGTAAGAAAAACATAAGGAGGTTTGTTGTTCAGGCTATTTAAATAATGAGCTACATCAATTCCGGATTTTGCGCCAAATAATCGAATATCCAATAATGCTAGATCGGGCGTATTTAAGTGGAAAGCTTCAATGGCTTCATCATACGAAATACAAATTGCAGTGACTGTGTAATTAAGTTCTTCTAAATACATGCGGATCGTTTCAGCGATCAATACTTCATCTTCGACAATTAATACTTTCAAATTGTTCATACTTTAGATATGATCTTTTCCTGGAACACTAAGTTGAACGAAGCGGTTCCATTGATTGTGGGTGAAGATTGTGCTTGAAGTTGTCGCACCATGCTATCGATTAATAACGTGCCCATACCTGATTTAATTTGCTCCGTGAATTTTCTATTGGATTCAATGCCATTATCATGAAATTTTAGAATGTACTTTGACTCCAAGGATTGAAGTTTAAATTCCAATTTCAACATTTGATCCGGTCTTCTTCCATATTTTAGAGAATTACTGATGAGTTCCGTACAAATGATACCTATTGGCATAACCGTCTCAAGATTTAAATGAATAGCTTGATCTTCAATAATCTCATATGCAAATTCAGTATCCGATGTATGGAGGGCTAGATAATGCTCTAATAAATCCTTCAAATATGACTTCAATTCAATTTTTTCAAATTGTTCTGTATGGTATAAATGTTCATGTATAAGTGCAATACTTCTAACTTTATTTGAAATATCTTCCAAATATTGATATTCTTTATTATCTTTTACTTTATTAAAATGTAGGGTTAATAGACTAATAACAAGTTGAAGATTATTTTTTACCCGATGATGAATTTCGGATAACAACATACTCTGTCTTTGTAAAGAATGAGCTAGTTCTTCGTTTTGATTTTGGATCAGTGTTCTTTGTTTTTCGATTTTTATTTTTTTTGAATTTAGATTATAGGCTACTATTAGCGCGGATAGTAGACCTAAGACTAAGATTGATAAAAGTATTTTCTGAAATTTAGTTTGCCTAGCTAATACTTCAGCTTTAAACCTTTCGGTAGAGGTGATGTTATCTATTTCTGCTTGTGAAATCTCTGTTTGATTGACATTAATATCCGATTGTTTCATGTGCTCTTTAGAAAGCTTTAAATAATAATAAGCAGAGTCCAGATTATTTTTTAAAAAATACCGATCAGAAATTTCTTCATAATACTTATTTAGTAAATAATGATATGTATAGTTGTGCTCTTTAATGAGGACAATGTATTTTGAAATGGTATCAAGCCAAGCAGGTGATTGATTTGAAAATTTAGTATTTTTAATTTTGTTTTGAATATTTTTTGCCATGGTGGAGGCTCCATAATAGTTTTTATTAATTAAAAACTGCTTATATGATTGTTGGAGTAAATAATAGGAAGTGTCTATATTGGATGTTAACATACCTAGTAAATAAAATCCATCAGCGATTTGCCTAGGGGTATTATATTTTATACCATAGTTTACTGCCTGTTGTGCATAAAAGTAAGCACTGTCTTTACTATTAAATATCCTTTGATAACTGGACATACGCACACCATAGAATGCATATAAATTCAATAATTGTTTATGGTCTATATATTCTTTTGCCATTTTTAAATGTCGAAGGCAATCATCTCCACGGTTTATGGTTTCCATAACGCGTGCTATTGAAATTTGAATTGAAACAAATAAGTCCCATTTCTGTAATTCTTTGGCCGTAGAAGATAAGGTATAATATATATCCAATGCTTCCTGGTATCTATTATTCAATTCAAGCAACTCGGCTCTGTAATAATTAATCCAATAGGTCGCTTCACAATCTTCCAATCTGTAAGACTTAATCTTAGAACTTATGGAGTCGGAATAATTTAAACCTGTTTGTGGTATGTAGGAAATTAAAAAAGTATCTAATTGAAATTTGGCTTCCTGTAGCCAGAATTCATCGCAACCCTGTGCTTCGAGTGAAGACACATCCAGCCTAAGCATTACACAAAGGACTATTAAGGATACTATGAAATCTCTAATTTTCAAAAGAACTAATTTTATGTAAATTTAATGCGATTTGTTGATATTATATCTTGAAATAGCGGAACTCTTCATATCCGATTTTTGGACATATGAATATTGATCAAAGGTATATTTTTTAAATAGATAAATTCAATAGTACTATCCTTTATTTTATTACAAAAGTTTTTAGTTTTTCAATTCCATTTCTATGAATCAACTCCAGCCAATAAACACCTGGATGATCTATTGTGATATGCTCTGTGAGCAAATTTGTTTCGTCATATGAATAGGATTTTATCAAACGACCATTTGAATCAAAAATCTTAAGAAGGATTGGACTTTTTTCAATTAATTTTACAAAAATCTTAGGTTCACCAGTATTGGGAGTTGGAAATATCATTGCCAAATTCTGATTGTTTTTAGGATTATTTAAGCAACTTAAGATGGAAATATCCTTTTGGATGATCAGACTTTGACATGATATATTATTAACAATTAGGCTTATGGTATATTTTCCAGGAGCATTATAAATGACCTCCGGATCGCGTTCAATTGACGTTGCACCATTACCGAAATCCCATGTAAAAGTGATGTCGTTTTCTATTTCCAGATTAGAATAATCAATGAGATGTATGGTGTCTCCTATGCAAGCATTCGCACTTATCAGGAAATTTGAATTTAATTTTTCCCTCCATGCATCGCATGCATCGCATTCTTCATTAAACTCATGCTGTGCATCGAATTGAAATGGAGCTTTTCGCCAGTTGTTATTGCTATAATCTGCATTGTCTACCTTGATACATTCTAAATCGAGATTATTAAATGCTTCAATTAAAGCCATGTCTTCATTTATTCCATTTGCTAGATTTAAGAAGGCAAGTTTGTTGTTATAACACCATAGATGAGTTAAATTATTATTTGCACTAATATCAAGATCTTCGATGAGATTGTCATTGCATCCTAACTTTTGAAGAAGGACATTCTTTTTCAAATTAAATTCAATTAATTTGTTATTGTAGCAATATACTTCAATAAGGTGTGTATTCAATTGAAGATTTAGATTGGTAATTTGATTATTATAACAAGCGATCGTTTTTAGTTTTGTGTTTTTACTTACATCAATACTGTTAATCTGATTATCATTACATTTTAAGCCAGTAAGATTTATAAAAAATTCAATACCTGTAAAGTCTATAATTTTTAAGTTTGAGCAGTTTATTTCACCGCTATAATTTTCTGCTTCTGCACATTGTATTTCAGTGTCGCCATTACTGTTGATATTTAAATTGCCAATGAGATAGTTTTTAAACCTTGCATCTGGAATGGCTATTGTACAGTTTCCACCATTATCTAAAGTAGTAAGAGAAATGACATTACTATTCGGACTCGTTCCAACAGCATTTCTTGCTCTGATTCTGTAATAATAAGTTGTATTGAATGTGAGTCCTGTGATATTTCGGCTTTGAACATTACTTACAAATAAATCATTATAACCTGTTACAAAGTTTGAAAAATTAGAATTGGTAGATACATCAATAAAATACTCTGTTGCGTTTCCCACCACATTCCAATTGGCAGTGAAACCTGTTGAATTGATATTGCTTGCAGCAGTCGCCTGTGGTGCAGTTGGTGCAGAATTTGATGTAGTAAGAGAAATGACATTACTATTTGGACTTGTTCCAAAAGCATTATTCGCTCTTATTCTAAAATAGTAAGTTGTATTTATTGTTAAGCCTGTTACATTAAAATTCAATACATTTCCTACATCACGATTGTTATATCCGGTTACAAATGATCCGAATGAAGAACTCGTAGAAACATCCAACAAATATTTCGTTGCACCTACTGATGCTTGCCAATTGGCTGTAAATCCACTTGCTGTAATATTCGTTGCTGCTGATGCATTTGGTGCAGCAAGAGCGTTACAAGCATTAATTACCGCCTGCTCAGTAAGGCAATCACTCAGGTTCCCGGATATGTTTCTTGCTCCTGTACCTTGCAAATAAGAACAAAAATTGGGTAAATTACAAAATGATAAAATTGCATTATCTTGAATGATTAAGCCAGTGTTTTTAATTGTTGTATACACTATATTCCTCAAACCGGAGATATCATTCAGCATGTCATTATTTTGAATAATAATAGCCCCATCTACAGCAGTCACATTTGATAGTCCATTCAAATTGGTTAATGCTTGGTTGTCCTTGATTTTTATTTCTTTAATATTAGTTAATAAATTAAGTCCATTGACATTATTCAACAAAAAATTTTCCTCAATATTTAAAGCCACTTTTATTTCTTTTATTGCACCCAAGTTATTTAGGTTAAAGAGTTTGTCATTATTTCTTATATTGAGAACATTGAGCTGGTTAGTTTGAAGTTTTACATTAATATCTGTCAGTAAAGGGTTATTTAATATATATAGTTCATATAAAATATTAACTTTAGGGAAACCAGAAATATATTGAAGTTTTGGATTATTGGAAATCTCTATATAATCAACAATGCTTAAACTATCAAAAGCATTCACTTCAGCAAGTTGCGAATTTTGATATATATAAATATTAGATGCACGTTTAATGCCGCGAAGGCCATAACAATCAGTTAGGACATTGTTATTAAAAATATTTATATTGCCATTGACAGTTGTAATATTGCTAAAACCAGATAAGTTTGTGATATTTGAGCTATTCTGAATATTTAGTGATCCATTGATTGTCGTACAGTTAGGGTATAAAATTTTGAAATTATCTACTTCGGCTTGTGTGTTTACAGAAACATCTCCAATAGGACATTGTGGTAACATTACCTGGATTATATTACTATTTGCACTTCTTCGACCTGAATTTCCGGCCCTAATTCTATAATAGTAATTTGGCATATTACTTAATCCAGAAACATTAAAACTCTGTACATTTCCAACAAGTCTATTATTATATCCATTTACAAAAGTGGAGAAGTTAGAATTTTGTGATACATCAATAAAATATTCATTGGCTTCTGACACAGGATCCCAATTTGCAGTGAAGCCCGTGGCAGTAATATTTGTTGCAGCTAACGCAATTGGAGTAGAGAGAATCTTGCTTCCTAAACCAGTCATTGCTAAAACGGCAGCTTGAGTAGCTGCAACATCTTTTTTAATAAAAATCACACTAGTTAAAATTCTATTGTCAAAAGGAGGCATTAAGTTTGTGACCAGATTAAATAATCTTGGCGCTTCAACACTTTCATCTAGAGAAAATACGTCTGAACTCTTGTTTACTCTTCCTACACCTTTTGCAGCGATATCCGTCCCTCTAAACCAATCAGGTATTGTAAAATCAGCTGATGTTGTGCTTCCATCACTAAAGTTAAGAACTGCGGTAATTTGAGCATCGCCGCTTGAACTTGTAGCAAGAATTGCAACTTTAGAATAATTATTGGGTTGGTTCAAAACTAAGGTATCTGATTCATTCACTGTTTTAAGAACAATCGCATTCTTGTCATTGTAATTTGACAATTGATAATCGTATCCAACTAAATTTAAATTTGTAATTTTTCCGTTGCTTGGCAAACCATAAGTTGGTTCCCTATTAGCGTTCGTATTTCCTCGAAAATCCTTCGAATACAGTACAAAGGAGTTGAGATCATTCGTAGTACTAGCATTTGCTTGATTCGTACCTGAGCCATTTGCTATCAGATCATAATTAAATCCTGTGACTGATATAGCATGTATATCTTTTGCACTTACCAATATTCTATTGCTGTTGGCACTAGTGCCAGAATTATTAAAGGCTCTCACTTGGTAATAATAGACCGGAGCAACAGGAATACCAATAATATTCAAAGAAAGTATATTACCAACATCACGGTTGTTATAACCTGTCAGATAGGTTTTGAATGTAGAATCTGTTGAAACGTCCAGGAAGTATTTTGTTGCAGAAGATACTGATTGCCAGTTGGCTGTAAAATCTGTTGGATTGATGTTAGTTGCTGCAATGGCTACAGGAGCAACTGGTGCGTTGATTGCAGTGATACCATTGATAGCTAGAATAGCTGTGTTGCCGGTAGGTGAAGTTTTTGTAAAAGTGATATTAGTTAAGACTCTGCCATTATAAGGTGCATCCAAAATAATTTTATTATCATACAATCTGGGATTTTCACTTGTGCCGGAGAATTGATCCGGAGCTTGGTTGCTAATTTGAGTTCGTGTAACACGACCAATTCCTTTAACTGCATAATTAGAACCATTAAACCAATCTGGAACAGTAAAATTCTTTATTTGATTGGATCCATCACTAAAATTGAGAGTTACAGAAAATGAAGAAGCCATTTCTGCACTGGATCCAAGAATGGCAATTTCTGAGAAAACGCCTGGCGACTCCAAAATTAAGGTTGCAGATGAATTTATGGCTTTAAGCACCAATGCATTACTACCATCATAAGGAGCTAATTGATACTTTGCACCTAACAAGTTTACGCTATTGATAAGCCCATTCACTGGCAATCCAAAAGGTGGTGCTAAATTCTGATTATTATTCCCTCTAAAATCTGTAGAGTACATTACATTATCTCCTCCTACATTTACATTATCAAAAGTTGTAGTTGTTGTTGCTGCAGCTCTGTTTATCCCACCGCTTCCTTCAGCAATAAGATCATGATTAAAACCCGTAACTTTGATGGGGACAAAAGTCTGTGCGTGCAATTTAATCGCAAGTAGGGCAATTGCAATAATAAATGATAATGATATTTTATATTTTAAAGACATGATTTTTAAATTTTATATTTTTACTTATCGAATGAGGATGGATTTGGTTTCGCTTAATGCACCACTTAAATCATTTTCAATTTTGACTCGTATAGCATAGTTGTAGAGTACATTGTTATTTAGGTTTTCATCTTTATATGAACGGCTTTCTGCATTGAATTCTTTATAAAATTTCACACCGTCTTGCCCAGTAGATCGTAAAATGACAAAGGAATAATTTTTATTTTCTAAAAATTTTGGCAATTCAAATTTCCAATTTAATAATACTGTATTTCCATTCTTATCTTGAGCCAATTTAAAATCTTTGATTTGTACATCATTCGAATTTGGACTAATGATTCCCCCTTTAATAGGAGAATAAGACCCTATATTACCCGTAGAGTCAATGGCTCGCAATTTGTATTGATAATCGATATTCAATTGGGCTGATTGATCTATATATACATTTTTTAATAAAATCGTATCAACCATTTTCCAACTCGTATCTGTAGTACTTGTATTTCTTCTAAATAACTGATACAACTTTACATCATCACTTGCGCTTTCAGTGATATTAATTTTCATTCTTAAAGAATCTGTATTTATATTTAAAATAAAAGGAGCAACTGGTGGTACAATATCTCGTCTTCTTAATTTTAATACTATAGCTGCGTCACTTCTGTTATAAGCATAATCTTCTGCACGAAGTGTATAATAAATATTTTTAGTCAAAGACTTCTCTTCTATATAATATTTGTATGTTGTGTCTGTCAAAATATTCTGACTTACTAATGAGAATTCAGCATCTGGATCATTTGCCCAATACAACCAATATCCTCGTACATCTTTTGATCTACTCTTAGGCCATTTAATATTTACAAAGCCAAGTGTATCTATAAATCCACTTAATGAATCTGGAACTTCTGGATTCGTATAGTCTGGAACAAAAGAAGTTTCAAAGTTACTAGAGCTCATGTTTCCGCTTTCATCATAACAATCAATTCGGAAAAAATATCTGCCTTCCATGTCTTCAGATACCTGAGGACCAAGTTCATGAGTGTAATTAAAATCTGTTATTTCTAGTTTTTGACTTAATGCTGAATAAGGGCCGCTCTCTGCTCTTGAGACCATGACTTGCATATAGGCAAAGTCAGCTGCCATATTTTCAAAATCATTCTCCCATTCAAGATTAAAAATATGCACAGTATCATTGTAATACACTTGAGCTAATTGCGGTGGAGCCGGTGGTGTTAAGTCCCTTGGAGTTCCTTCAATCAAAGTCGCAGGACTAAATTCTGCAAAACTTGTTCCACCATACAATCTATAATAATACTTAGTATTATTGACCAGATTAAAACTATCTGTATAAGTAAACTCTGGGACAGCTTGCCCAGATTCAGATTTCAAAAATACAAGAGGTCGTTCTGTTAATAAGAAAAAATTCTTATTGTCATCAGATCTTTCAATCATATAATACGTAAATGCGCTATTATTATAGTCTTTACTCCAACGCAATGTTAAAGCTTTGTCTCCAGTGCTTATCTCTAATTGATAAGGAGGACGAATAGGCTTGAATACATTCTTTACAATGCTGGTGCCATTGTACTTTTTGGAAGTATAAACAGGATTGCTAAGCTCATAATAGTAATTCTCACCTCGCACTACATCTTTATCAACATACCTGAATCCAAGTATATTGGCAGCCTGGGCTGAAAACTCTGACACCATGAGAGACATATTTAGCACCTGTTGATTAGCTCGATATTCTTGCATAAATCCTTGAAGATTGCTTCGATCTACTTTACCATACAATAATCCGGCTGCCATTAAAGCGAATGAGTCTTTAGAAAAAATACTTGTGTCAATTTTTTCAAAGGGAATAGGAAATACCGTAGCTATTGTTTCTAAATTCAAGCTATCTTTTCCTCGTTTTATTACAAAGCCACTGTTCCTTGCACGTTCCCAAAAAGCATAATCTGAAGGAGCAAATCGCAATACCACGGAGTCACCATACGCTTTTGTTAAAAGACTAATTCCGTCTTTTAAATTATTATTTTTTGGAATTAATGTATCTTTAAATATATTGGTTCCAAATCCTATATTTTCTACATATTTGTTGAAAGTACCAGCAGGACTCACTATGTTTTCCTTGGATGCAGCATTTGCATCCAAATTAATAGTGTAAAGAAATAAGATTACTATAAAATGTTTAAACATAAAATTGTTTTATTACTTTTTAAATGTCTGCATAAGATCATAAGCATAATATAAATTTATATCAGGTAGGTTTTCATAACCTTTGTCGCGATTATGTATGTCAGTAAAATCAAAATTATACATACTGGAAGGTAGTATTCTTATATTACATTCACCAAAAAAATAATTTTTCGACTCAAATTCATAATAGGAATCACTCACATTCTTGTCTTTGCGAATAAAGAAATTATCATCAAATTTATTATTATTAGGCCCATATGCCCAAAATGAAGGAATTTCATTTTCTGGCATCTTATAAAATTCTTCAGGATTATTTTTTGAGAGCACATTTTTAATTAATAAAAATTGCAAGGCCCGAGTAGTTTGAAATCCATCCTCAATGATGAAATCAAAATCAGTATTTTCATCATATATAAATTGCCCCTCGTAAATTCTTTTTCTATTTATTGGTAGTAATTTTCCCTCTTCGATCTCTTCTTCTGTAATCTCATATTTATTTATATCGGGTCGGTTATTAAATATAGTATAATCTATGTGCCTTCCTTGAAATACATTAGAATCATCTTTATTGGCATCTACAAAATATTCCTCGGTATAACGCCCGAATTTATTACCATAACTTTGACTAAATGAAAGATTACTTCTTTTATCAAAGGTGCTTTGTTTTTTTGAATAGTTCCACTTGGCAAAATTGAGTTCACCTTTGATGTTTACTCTAGAAAATGCTTTCAAAATCTGAACATCAAACATATCAAATCCTTCCTTACGTCCATTGACGCCGATATATACATTTTGAGGCATAATTAATACTGAATCAGCAATAGCTCTATCTACGACTGTTTGTATATCCTCTTTTGAAAATCCAAGATCACTATATTTATATTCTCCTAAATATCTTTTACTTTCCGTTATCGATTGCTTGGTAAGACCACGACTTACTACGATATCATTCAATTTTTTCTCCAAATTGTCATAAATGCTAATAGCAAAAGAATTGTGATAGATTGCAACCTGATCTTTTGATTCAGTGTCAGAATATTGTTGCAATAATGCATTTAGGTCAGTAGGATTTTCATCTTTAGAGATGGCTCTGTATATAACCATATTACATAATGAACCTTTACTTAATGGAAGTGTGTTTATTTTAGTAAAGGTTAAAAGACCATTTGATTGCAATGCTACCCGAGTAGGATCTGGAAGTTTTGTATATTCATTAGATTCTTTTTCATCCCAAGTTCCTACAATACGTTCAACGTCACCATAATAATCAAACACATTCTTAAAGAATGCCTTATGATAAGCTTCTCTGGTTTCACTTCGATTTCCGTTGAAAAATATATCATAATTCTCTTCCACTGATCCGCTGCCAATCATATCGTAGGTTGGTATATTTTCAACGGGAATTCTATGTGTAACTATTGAGCCATCAGTCTTATGTTCTTTAATAACGGCAAAGTACAGATACAACTTATCATTAGGGAAGATCTTTTTTAATTTGTCAAGATCATATGGATAAGATTTATTAAACCTCAAACAAGGTATGTTATACTCTTTGTTCCAATATCGCTGATGATGTCCAGGACATTCATAATCCAACATGTCATGCGTGATATAACCTTCTGGAGCTTCTGCCGTAGTAAATTCACTCGTGCCTTCTTCTTCACTTCCAGCAACTTCAGAAAACGTTTTTTGTTGATCAATAGATTTCTCCCATACATATTTGTATGCTATTTCATATTCGGTTTCATATTTTAATCTACTCTTAATAAGCACTTGATAATTATTCTCATTTTCTCGTAAGACCAGAACTGTTTTAAGAATTTTTCCATTGCCTTTTTCTCGCACAATAAAAGACTTGATTTTATATCTTGTGTAATCACTCGGCAATGCCCCTGTTGCGCCTGATTTTTCGATACAGTATGTCTTGAGATAAGGTAATCGTGTTTCGACTTTTATGGTATCTAAATTTGCTATATCCATCGAGCCATCTTTTGGATATATTTCATTATGAATTTTAATTCCTACAATAGGATTATTTTCTTTCACAATGCAAGGTTTATTGCCTGCATCAAAAGACATCGTTTCGTCTCCAGATACTAGCCCACCTAAAACACTGTAACTAAAACTAAATTCCCCTTGTAAATAACCAGGATTTGGAAATCCAAAATCCATTACAAAATCCATCTTGCTATTAAAAATATTTTTCTTACCTTTATATAACCAAACATCTACTTCAAGATTTACATCTGCATTAAGGCTTGCATATACATTTCCTCTTGCATAATAACCGTTAGAGAATCCAATTTTACTTCCATCCGCATTACAAGAATTTGCTTTGTTTACTTTTGATACAGTAAGGTTAGCGCCTAGAATTCCATCTGCTGAATAATTAATCAGTAAAAATCCACCTTCCATTTTTGCATATAAAATAAAACCGGCGTTAACTCCAGAGGTTGTTCCTGTTGGACTTACATCTGTTTTATTCGGAATAATCTTGCCTTTATAGTCAGGGAGAAACGTTTTTACCGTTGGGAATCCATCGATGTAATTGCCCCCTTGAAAATATAATCCTGCCATCACTTTTCCAAACAATGGAACATCAAATCCAGCAGACAAAAAGTTGAGTTCCGAATTTGGTCTGACATCACTTCTATAAAAAGGTAAAAAACTTGGAACACCCCAGCTGCCCGCATGGACATAATTTCTATCTTTAGAAAACATAAACTTTATCTGATTCCATGAATCACTATTTATATTTTTATCAATTGGTGCTGCAATGTCAATCGGCCCTGCTTTCTTACCTAGTCTAAAGTCAATACCACCATATACCACGATGTCTTTTTCAAAGTTTACATTAAAATTTCCCTTGACTATTACTGGGCTACTTTCCTTTCTAGATAAATAATCAGTGTACAATGCATATCCATTAACAGCTATTCCAAATTGTTTGAATTTGAATTCTCCATTAATATAGCTTGCTTCGACCGAAACAATGTTTTCTAAAGAAACACGAGCAGTATGTGATATTTCTGCCATTAGATAACCTCCAAAACTCCCATAACTAACCTCATATTGCATACCTGACAAGGATTGCCCTGCCTTTAATCCGGGTACTTGACAATGGTCGTTATTGGCTTTGGGAGGGCTTGTTTTTACTACATCATCGAACTTGGGTTTTACTGTCTGCATATTAAAATAAAATCCACCTCCTATTCCAGTCAATGAAAATTGTGCAGCATTATCAAGTGGTATTCCTGGATTTGCATTAAAAGATAAATCGGCAAAGAAATATCTGAAGTCTTCAGCAATACCTGTTGAATTTTGATTACGAAATTTTACTCCAGTTTGAAATTTTGTCTTAAATTCATAGCTTAACACACCTAATTCAATCATTCCTAAGAACCCATTACCCCATTCACTTTGAACAGCATTCGGATCAAAATTACTTGCATTCGTTTCATCTCTGAACAAATTAAGACCCCCTTTAAATTTCAGTGGTCCAAATTCACCGCCTAAACCTAAACAAGTTAAGGCCACGTCTTTAAATCCTTTCGAAGTAAAAGTTACTTCAATATCGCCGCCTGCTGAGAAAGCACCTGTTTTTGTAGCTTTTGCTTCCTTTAATTTTGATTTAAAATCTGACTTAAAATTATCAATTCTACCTTGAAGTGTTTTGTTCTTTTCTGCCTTTGCTACTGATGCTTTAGTTTGTACATCTAATTCATTTTCTGCAGCTTTAATTTTTATTTTTTGTTCTTTGAAAGGTTTATATTTTTCTTTAACTTCTTTTAATGCTTTATCGTATTTCTTATTGACTTCTTCCAGTTTTTTATGAAGTTCAGCATTGCGATTCCAATCTGCTGAAAATTTTTTACTTCCAAAAACTTTTTCAGCAACTTCAACTTCATCTTTGCTAGAATTAAAATGCTTATTAACTCTTTTATCAATAGCTTTATCTAAACGTTCACTTAATAATTTTTTCTCTTCTAATATTGCTTTCTTTTCATTCGCAACAGATCGAATATTATCTTGTGCTTTTTTGTATTCATCTTCTATAGGACCAAGTTTGTTTTCTTCATCTGATTTATTTCGTTCTGCTGTTTCCAATGGATGGAATTGGTCATAAGCCACTGTTTGGCTTTCGGTTAAATTCGGCTTGTCCCTGGTGATACTAAGATCTAATCCTATAATGAATTTGTATTCATTTCCTGTACACTGGAACTTTGGTTGATGGATATTTATCTCAAAGCCTGCAAGTTTGCTAAGTCCATTAAATTTATTCCCTAAACTTTTTGCAAATTTATTCTCTTTGGCTTTGTTTGTCATGGATTGACCTGTTGATGAATTTGCGACTCCTTTGAAGGCTGCAATTTCTTGTGGAGAAAAAGGAAAAATCCCCCAAGTGCCAAATTCTATAGATTCTATTCCATCCATGCCATCCCCTTTGCATAATCCAGATACAGCATAATTTAATTTTAATGACTCGAATTTAAAAACTGGAATCTTTGCATCTAATTTTTCAATAGTATAAACTCCTCTTCCGTGTAATTGAGCACGTGCTTTTAATTTTTTAGATCTTTTTTCGTAATAAAATTCAATGTTCGATTCTTTAGCAAGTTTGAATCCTAAGTTATCTATGTGAGAAGATTCAAATAAACTATCCGTAATATTATTTACAAAACCATTTATACTTGGCTCGTTGTCAGCAGAATTATATTCAATATTAATCTTATATCCAACCCAAGGATTATCATAATTATTCAGCCATTTCTCTTTATCTTTTTCTGGAGCTTCTTTAAATAATGGCATCTTTACAGAACCGATCATAGCAACTTTGTTTTCATCTAGAGCGCTGTATTCTATATTCCAAGTAATAGTGTCGAGCATATATCTCCATCCACCTAACCTTGCATTATCATCTTTTGTCACCTTATTGATCGCTTGATAAGTCGCGAAAAATGAATTTCCGCTTAAATCATAATAGGCATTAAAAATGGTATCTACAAATATTACTGTAGGGTCAGATTCTTTTATTCTTTTTGTCTCTAATGCAGGGATTGTGAATTGTACTTGTTTAAAAAGTAATCCAGTGAATCCATCATTATCTATCCAATCCATGTTGAATTCTTTTAATTTGCCCTTTGGATTTGTAGATACTGTTTCAGATCTTGTAGTGCTAAAATCTAAGTATCCCTCAAAAGAACCATTTGGAGTGAAAATGATGTGCTGATCTTCAAAAGTTGCAAAATTCCATTGTTTCCATTCACCATCTATTTTGCTAGTAGATTTTAATGGAGCAATAAAGTCAGCCAACAGGCTTTGATTATTTTCAATTTTATTTTCTGAAAGTTTAAATCCTAAATTAATTGCCTGTTTTGGAGTTTTAGTATTATAAACATCACACAAAGATTGGTTCAAACTTAGAAAATCACCTTGCAAATTAAACGTACTTAATCCTTCTTCACAACTTAATCTTGCAAAGCTTCCATTTTCAGAACTCACATCGGGAGTGCCATCTTTTAATGAAGATAAAAAACTAATATTATCTGTTATTTTTGTATCTTTAATCAGATGCAATAAAACATCCTTTAGAGATACTTTATTTGGACCTATAGGTATCTCATTTATAGAAGAAAACTCAACATACTTGTTCTTGTTATCTATTTCTAATTTACCTACTAGATTAATTTTAATTTTTGCACTTTCTAATTTATCAGAAGATGACTTGAATTCTGAAATATATAATTTAAAATTATCTGGAAGAGTATAAGCGCCTTTAAAACCAAATTGTGACCATAAATCTTCGGAAATAACCAATGGTAATGTCAATGTATCTTTGTTAGCATTTGTCAAATTTTCAAACTCTGAATTTCCATAAGATTTTTTATCCCAATCAATATTTGGTTTAGCATACATAGGATGTTTATAAACACCTTTGTAGATCGATCCTTCTTTTTCAACTCGGAGGTATTTGTTCAGAAATGGAATGTAAATCGTTGATGCATCTAAGGATGCTGGAAACCATGATATTGAATTCTGACGAATAAGACTAAGTTTAAGGTCATTTAAAATGCTATGTTCAGGATAAATCGGTGCATTCATTAATCCTCCTTTGTACATTCCAGTACTTTCACGAGCGCTTAGACTTTTTTCATAATAATTTTGAATAATTTTCTTCCATTCCTCATCAGTCGGAACAACATTCATCGCTGTGCAATTACATTTCTGATCGATCGTCTTAATTTCAATTCCCTCAAATTCTAACGAGCCATTATTTGACTTAGACCAAACAATTAACTCTACCTTACTTTGACCTTTAACAAGATTCAATCGCATTCCAAGCCTTTCTGAATTCTCTTTCGATAGATATACGAAGGAAGCATCTGTTAATTTATTTTCATCTGTGCCAATTTTAAGCTTTGTTTGAGATTTATCAATTTTCTCAATTTCATATCGCTTGCCTGCTTCTTTATAAGGATCAGATGCCAATCCTTCTATTTTTAGGTTTGATAAATCAAAATCCAATGATTCGACCTTTAATGCTTTCTTTAATTCATCAATGGTAATTCCTTTGTTTTGATTTAAAATAGCGTCCCTAAATTGTTTATCTGATAATTTAATTGAAATATTTCCGTCAAATGAACATTTAGGACTTATCAACATTTCTTTTTCCCCTTGAATCAAATTAGCTTCAATTTTAGAGCTTTCTTTGGTTTCAAATTCCGCTTTCCACATGGACATCTTCAACGTAGATTGTCCGACTGCTGCGATAATTTTATCATTTCCAACTAATCTATCTTTCAATTTAGCCCTATAAGAAAATTTATCCTCAAAAAATGGAGCCTTCATCTCACCATTAAACAGTATTTCTTGTTTTCTTTCGTTGTTAATTGATAAAATCATTGAATCTACACTATAAGTCCAAGGTCCGAGTTTGCCATCTTTAAGGCTCAATACATCTTTTTTGTATAAATACGCAGATTCGAGATTTTCATCATTAATAATGATATTACCATTATTCAACATAATATCTTTTCCAGCATTTACAAAATTGTATTCTCGTGGGAGTTTTACTGAAATATCGTTAATGACTATTCCTCTGCTATTGGGATTTTTTAATTTAGATGTTGAAGGTAATGGAATATCTGGTTCTTTAGATTGATCAAGATCTAATATTGCATTTTGGGAATTAAATTGATAGTTTGGCAGTCCTTTTATTTCAAATGCAGAATTTAATTTAACCTTCCCAATATAAGAAATAAAATTGGGTATTGCTTTTTCTGATCTAAGTGTAATTGGCAACTCACTATTTACCTGATGTAGTATCTCTGGAGAAATACTTAATGCAGATTTAGCTTTTATACTAGTATATCCATTGCAGTCACAGAATATTCTTGAACCATCTGCCGCAATTCCACCTGAATAAATAGATTCAGTAATTTTGTCATTTCTATCTTTATTCGTAGAGATATGCATCGGCACTAAATAAGCATCAGACTTCAATCCGTATGGTGTAGATGGAATTCCAGTAGCGGCATAGATATCTCCATTCTTATTCCGGGATACCAAATTAAGATAAGCATTGGTCGGATTAAAATAAACTCCGTTCACACAAGCTAGCTCATTTGGAAAATTTGAATTAGACAATGCTAATGGTAAAGAATTAATTTTTGTGTTTGATTCTGATAGCTTAGAAACTATACTCTGATCATTTATTTGCTCATATACTTTCGATGTAAATTCTTGTGTAATATAGTTTTTTACATTATCTTTATTTATGAGCTCAAATGGAATATTCAATTCATTATTTATCTTACTGGATATTATTTCACTCTCATACACTCGTCCTTCCTTATTCACTTTAATATTCTTAAACTCTACCGGAATCCTTGATCGCAACATTGGATAATCTACCAATCCTTTTCCTGAGTTTACTTCCTGTGATCCATTGACTTCAGTAATCAGCATATCGAAGTATCCTAATTTTACTCTTTGATTAGCTGATAATAATGAAGGAGCGTTATCTGATTTATTGATTGGTCCGTAACTAGTCTCATACACTGAACACCCACGTGGTGCTGACTTGTCGAATGGATTAAATTCATTGGTCGGGGCTTGGCCATCATACAATATAAACATTGAGATTTCACTCTTTCCCTCATTTTGAAACAATAAGCTTGTTGGATACAGAATGCTTCTTGCAGATACTCTCCAAGCATAATAAGTATTGGGTTTTAATATTGGCTCAGCTTGTGAGTATATAAATGATGTGGACAAAACAGTTGTACTGTATATTTTCAAAGCGCTTTCGAATACATCGTTGGCATTCATCACACCAATTGGTAGTTCCACAAGTTCGAATACATATTCAACCGCTCCCGGATTATTTCCACTGCTTAAATGCATCGGGATCCAGGAGAATATCATGTTTTGTACAGGAGGCATTTTAATAATATCATTGAAGGAAGGTTTAATAAGTTGTGGCGCTTGGTTCAATCTGAAATTCCCTGAAACACAAAATTTGTTCGACACGGGAACTGTTCTATCCACACCATACATTTGAAGACAGATCTGGGTAAATCCTTCAGGAATTAATGTGGCACCTTTGCCTATACCATTGTTTCCGCTTAATGCTTCTGCAGAGAGGTATTGATTTAATGCGGCACCATCTAATAAATAGGATGAAAATTGATTCAGTGTAATTGGATTAGCACTATAATTCATATCCGTCTGATAGATCACATTACCATTTTGTTCGATGGTTAATATGGGAATAACTTGTAATGCCAATTCTTCCGGATCATTCAGTAAAACTTGGAAATTTAAATCAGTAGAACGATCATTGCCATATACTTTTAAATCTATTGAATGTGGTGGAATGATAGATCCTGTCACCTGAACCGGCCAAACTTGTTGTGAATAAATGCCTGCCGTTGGAATTAAGAATATAAAAAATAAAAAAATTACCTTGTTCATATCTATTGGTGCTGATAAAATTTGTAAATGAATTTAGGATTTTGATTTTTTCTTAGCTGGCTTATAATTAAATTGATATTGTAAGCCGATATTACCTATGCTTTCAGTAAATGTTGATGTCACATCGGAAGAAGTGCGTAATATGCCATATGCAAATTGTAGCGATGCGCCTTTAAATAATTTTGCACCTAGTGTGAGTTGCAGTATGGTATTCGAAGATTTTTGTTTTAAGGAATTATTATTTTTATAATAATTGCTGTTGATGCCTAAGGATAATTTTTCTTTTAGCAGTGATTTTTGAACCGATGCGCCCAAACCAAAACGGGTAACTTCCGTAAGTGGCACTTCATTCTTCGTGTGATTGATTCTGATGCCGAATAGCCACTTAGATTTGGTTTTGAGCGTATATCCTGCATTGATTAGAAATAGTTTTGATACGGAAATTCTATTGGTTTTTTCAATATCATCACTGACATCCTGAATATTTGCAGTGAGGCTTATGGAGTGAACATGATCACTTTTAAACGGGAGTACATAATTCAAATTCGCACCTATATCTTTTGTGACCACAACTGCATTCAAGGAATCCAATTGTTGATTGAGAATATAACTTACAGTGGATGAATTATTCGTGTAATTAAATTGCGCACTAAAAGCCTTATCAGACCATCCGGTTTGGATGTCATAGATTAACCTTTTTGTTGTAGAAGGTTTTTCACCGTCTAGATTGTTTGTTTGTATTCCCAGTTTGAGGGAAGTGTTTAATTTGCTTTGAAAAAGACCGAAATGAGTAAAACCTTGAATATCGAATACATCTGTATTAAAAAAATAAGCTCCAAATGTTTTGAATTTGGAATCCACTCTGTTAAAGGACAATCCTGAATTTTGGTTTTTGCCTTCAAAGGATACTGATCCCTCCAAAGCATTCCCATAATAAGTTGTATTTCTACGTTTTAATAAAAAATTCGTAAGGCTATTTTTGTCAGATTCTGCATCTAAGGTATTTGGTGAGACGCCACTTCTGGTGTAATCTACTTTTAGTCGAATTTTTTCTAAAAGCAATTTTTGCAATTGTATGCCTACCGCAAAATTGGCTTCAGGACTTTTTTGCTTAGGGTATAAAGCAGGAATACTTATAGAGTTTTCATCATCTTTTGCTGCGAATACAATGATATCCGCTGATGCCTTATCGTCTCCATATCCAAGTTTGGTGCTCCACCCAATTCTTTTATAAATGGGAAGGTTAGGTGATGTCAGTGAAAGATTAATGGGTTCTGCTTTTGCCAATCGACCATACATACCACTTAATCTGACTTTGCCTGGATTTAATTCCAAGCCGGTACCAAAAAAATTCAAATTACTCATGGTGTATTTCGAGAAATTCATCGAGCGATGGCCTATATGCAATTTGGCCCATTTATAATGCGGACTAATACCAAAACGCGCGTAGCCATTTACTTTAGATTTTGCCTGATCCTTTAAGGAATTGATCATATCTGACAGACTTGGATAGGATTTATTGGTATTTTTTGCAGTCATCACCATGGAAAAAGGAATATCAATCTGATAGATCTTAAAATTCAGATTCGCACCCAAAGTATAGAAGAATGGATCCTGACGCAATGGTGCACCATTATTATTGTATGATCTAAGATTCAAGGAGACTCCGCCACCCATCTGAAAGGGATCACCAAAATCGTAGAATTCTTTTATGAAATTTTTTAAAGTCTTTTTTAAACCGCCTTTCTCCAATTGATCTATATTTTCAAGTGTATTTAATTGACCAACTGCATGCCATTTGAATACAATTAAAATAAAGATTATGAGTAATGGTTTTTTCGTCATGATTTTGAAAGTTTATTGTATTTACCTCTGGATGATATATTAAATATTAATACATGTCTGCAAAAATAGAATGCAATAATGTTGTGAGCTTGATTAGTAGGTCTAATGTTCTGAGTGGTACGAAATATGATCTAAAAGGATAGTATATTCAATTTGTGCTTTTAGAAAATCCTGATCTATGGTGTTGACCATCCATTTATGAGAGCATCATATTGATTTCTTAGATATTGGAATTAATAAAACGCTTAATGATTACAAATACCTAATAAAACTTAAAGGCTTCCTTATGATTAAAAATAAGGTAAAAAGTCCTGAAATTCAAGTAATTTAGCCCTCTTTTAGAAATTAATACAATATTAATTTGTAATATATAATTAAGGCGAGATTATGAATAAAACCGTGAAGTTGTACAGAATAAATATTATTTTTATTTTAATATTTTCCATATTTGAGTTAGTCAGTTTTACTTCTTGCAAACAAGAAAAGGGTCAGGAAGTAAAAAAAACCAGTGAAGGACCACTTTTTGAACGATTAAAAAGTAGTACTACCGGCATCACATTCAATAACCAATTGACCGAGACTGAAGAATTGAATGCCTTGATTTATGATGGGATTTATACAGGTGGCGGATGCGCTGCATTGGATGTGAATAATGACGGACTTCAGGATCTTATTTTTATTTCTAACCAGGGTCCTGAAAAATTATATTTGAATAAAGGCGGATTCAAGTTTGACGACATTTCTAAGTCTGCCGGTATTGAAGGTGGTAATGAATGGTCGGGCGGCGTTACAATTGCAGATGTGAATGCTGATGGATGGGATGATATCTACATCTGCAATAGTTTCTATTTGGATCCTGAATTGAGAAGAAATAAACTGTACATAAACAACAAGGATAACACCTTCACCAATAAGGCAAAAGAATATGGCGTTGATGATCCCGGATTTTCGACTCAGGGCACCTTTTTCGATTATGATCTGGATGGTGATTTGGATTTGTATGTGGTGAACCAACCACCCAATCACACAGCAACCAGAAATGCACTCATGGCGACTAATAAACCGGATTTCCAATACTCAGATCATTTGTATAAAAATAATGGAAATGAAACATTTACGGATGTATCCGTCCAAGCAGGAATACAAAATTTTGCTTACGGACTAAGTGCGACGATCGGTGATTTTTTTAATGATGGAATTCCGGATATTTATGTTGCCAATGATTATGAATACGGAGATTATTTATATATCAACAAAGGTGATGGAACATTTATCAATGTAGCCAATTATGCATTAAGACACATTAGTAATTTTAGTATGGGAGCTGATGCTGCGGATATTAATAATGATGGATTCCTGGATATATTCGTAGCAGATATGACACCAGAAGACCATTACAGAAACAAGACGAATATGGCGGGCATGAGTTCTGAAAATTTTTGGAAAATTGTGAATGCCGGAAATAATTATCAATACATGTTTAACACCCTGCAACTGAATCAGGGCAATGGTTTGTTTAGTGAAATCGGACAAATGGCAGGTGTGGCTAAAACAGACTGGTCCTGGGCTGCATTCTTTTCTGATTTTGATAATGATGGAAATAAAGATCTTTTTGTGGCCAATGGAATATTGAAAGATATTCGCAATAGAGATTTTAACAGTTATGCCGTAAAAGCATTTCAAGATAAGAGTATCTCGAGATTAAAAATCATGGAGAAGGCACCATCTGTTCCATTGAGAAATTATATGTACAGAAATGACGGCGGTTTGCATTTTACGAACATGTCCAAGGATTGGGGATTCGACGAACCAACATTTTCTCAGGGCGCCTGTTATGCTGATCTCGATAATGATGGAGATGTGGATATGGTTGTAAATAATATGAATGAAGAAGCATTTGTTTATCAAAATAAAACCATAGAGCAAGGCATAGGAAATGGGATCCGAATCAAATTGGTTGGTGAAGGCAAGAATCTTAAATCATTCGGTGCGCGGGTTCTTGCAGCTTATGGTGAGGGCAAAATTCAAATGGCTGAAATCATTAATGCCCGAGGATATATGTCTTGTTCAGAACCGATATTACATTTTGGTATTGGGGATTACGATCATGTGGATTCTATTTTTGTTCGTTGGCCAAGTGGTAAGTACATGCGCGTCGACAACATCAAAAAAAATACAGTTACCACGCTGTATGAAAAAGATGCAACTACAACCATGGAAGAACAATTACTTCAAATCGTACCCTTTATACTCACGGATGAAATCACCGAAGAATGTTTTAAAAATGCAGCACATGCAGAGAATAGCTTTAATGATTTCAAAAGAGAAGTATTGATCCCTTACAAACAATCCACCCTCGGGCCTGCCCTTGAAACTGGTGATGTCAATGGTGATGGAATGGATGATGTATTCTTAGGGGGCGCAGCGGGTTCTAATTGCCAGTTACTGATTCAAAATGCGGCCGGATCATTTGTTCCTTCTACTTCAAATCCGTGGGTGAAATACAAAGCCAGTGAAGTTTTGGATGTACATTTTTTTGATGCAGATGGCGATAAAGATCTGGATATCTATACCGCTTCCGGAAGTAATGAATTTCCTGCGGGTTCCAATTTGTACGGCGATCATTTATATTTGAATCAAGGGAAAGGTGTATTTACTGACGCGACAGATCGCATACCTAAATTGTATTTCAGTAAATCAGTTGTACGATCTTCAGACATAGATCAAGATGGAGATCTTGATTTATTTGTTGGCGGTCGCCTCATTCCCGGAAAATATGGAGTCTCAGAACGAAGTGCTATATTGATCAATAACAAAGGAAATTTTGAAGATAAGACCGAAGCATTTATTCCTGAATTAGCGAAACCATTTGAATGTGTTACGGATGTTTGTTGGATTGATTTGGATAAGGATAAAGATGAAGATTTGGTTATCGTAGGAGAGTGGTCGCCGGTAAGAATATTTATCAATGAGAAATCTTCATTCAAAGAAAAATCTGCATCTTATAAAACCGACAGTTTATTTGGTTGGTGGAACACAATCCAGAAATGCGATTTGAATGGTGATGGTAATGAGGATTTGGTTTTAGGAAATTTGGGTACCAATATCAAATTTAAAGCAAGCATGGTGAAGCCTTTTTATGTTTATTTAAATGACTTCGATCACAACGGAACTTGGGATACTTACTTAGCATCTAGAGATCCTGATGGTACTTTATTTCCAGTACGCGGAAGACAATGTTCTTCAGAACAGATGCCGTTTATTTCTGAAAAATTTTCAAATTATGATCAGTTTGCCAAAGCTTCATTGGAAGAAATTCTCGATGGAAAAATGGATGGTACCGTACAAAAAATGGCCACAGAATTTCATAGCATCATACTCATGAATAACGGAGATGGTAGTTTTACAAAAATAGAATTGCCTGCAGAAGCACAAATATCTACAGTGCATAGTATCGCGTTTTATGATTTTAATCAGGATGGTGTGAAAGATATATTGTTGGGTGGAAATTATTACAATCGCGAAGTAGAGACAGTGCGGAATGATGCCAGTGTAGGGCAGATACTGCTCAATGTCGGAGGTGGACAATATGCTCCTTTAGTGAATCCGGTGTCGGGATTGAAATTGTATAATGATCTACGTGAAATGCGGATCATCAAGATTAAGGACAAGTCTGTGATTATTGGGGCGAATAATAATGAGAAGTTGCAGGCGTTTAGGATAAAGGTGTAGGAGGGAATTTGGGGGGAGATTTTTTTTTGCTGATTATTATCGAGCCCAGGGAAAAGCGTTTTAATCCTTGAGTAGACTTTTAACCCATCCCAACCCTTCCCTTTTGGAAAGGGAAGGGCTCAAGCAGTACTCTAGGAGTAAAATCGTAATTTGAAAAAACGTTGTGGACCCTAATTATGAACTCAAATCGAATATTCGAAAACTCTTCCTTCAATTAAAGTGTTGTAATATCAATCACTGGAAAAGCTGCAATTAAAAAAAACTTTATATTTAACAAGTGAAAATCAGGAACGAAAACAGTGACATAACATTAAAATAAATAAAAGATGACAAAAAACAGATCTAAAACTATAACATTGCTCATATTGACTTTGCTATTTACTGCAGGACTTCGAGCTCAGAGTATACATTTTAAATTCACTGATGATACGAAAGCTTCGTATAAATTACAAGATGTGCGCAAAATTACATTTGATGCTGATGTGATGAATTTGCAATTGCGGGATGGAAGTGTATATGCTTGGAATGTCAGTACTATAGGACATTACCTTTACAATGAATTGCCCCTTAATGTGGAAGAATGGTTGAATCATGCTAATGCATGGGATGTTATGGTTTTTCCGAATCCGACAAGTACTCAATTGAACGTGTTTTATAAACTGCCAAAAGAAGATGTGATTACTCTAGGATTGTATGACCTGCAGGGAAAGCTCATTATGGAACAACAAGTCGGAAAAAAATCAGCTGATCAACACCAAGAAACACTTGATATCAGTAATGTTCCTGAAGGAACTTATGTGTATCGTATAAGCGGACTGCACCAATCCGTTACCAAAAAAATTATCAAAAACTAAAAAACAAAGACTATGAAAGCAAAAATATACGTATTTGTATTAGCACTAATGAGTGTATTAGGATTACAAGCTCAGACTATTATGAATATTCATCAAAGTAATGGCACTTTGTTGCAAATTCCTATGAATACCATCGACAGTATCACCTACACGATTAAGAATCCGGGCAACTTGGCAACACTATCTACTATCCCAGTTAGTTCTATTACGGCAACGACCGCTGTATCAGGTGGAAGTATCACCGACGATGGTGGAACACCCGTAACCCATCGTGGAATTTGTTTTGGTACAAGTCCAACGCCTACAACTGCAAACACAAGCATTTTAAGTGGAAGCGGCACGGGAAGCTTTACAAGCAACTTAACCGGCTTAAAGGACAGTACCACTTACTATGTTCGGGCTTATGCAATTAACAGTGCAGGTACAGCTTATGGGAATGAATTAAGTTTTACAACTACCAGTTCAAATCCAAATCATTTAAATGTTATTTATATAACCGATTCTGTTTTAAGTGATGTATATTATCATAAAACAAGTTATTTAGATCCTACTAAATTAGTGTTCTCCAATCTAAAATCTGTTAAAGGATATATTTATTTTCATCAAACCAATAATATTGAAGAAGTAGAATTTCCTAAACTTAAAAAAACTGGAAATTATGTTTATTTTCATGAAAATTTATTAATGAAAAAAATTTCAGCTCCAAATCTTGATACTATTGCTAATTATCTATATGTCTATGGAAATAAAATACTTGAAGGTTTGGATCTTTGTAATTTGAAAGTTATTACTTGTACAGGTCAAGAACCCTACATTTCAATTGCTAATAATAATCCAGTTATTGATACTACCAAAACCTGTTTTACCGTAAAACTTAACGGTACTGCACTGACTACGACTCCAATTACTCAGTTCTCCCGAAATACAGCTATTGGCGGAGGTACTTTTACTAATACCTGTAGTTTTCCTCAAGGGAAAGTTTGTTGGAGTACAAGTCCAAACCCCACATCAAAAGATAATGTAGCTGATGGATCAGGCTCTAACGGTACTTTTACAGCCAATTTAACCGGACTAACACCCAATACAACATATTATGTAAGAGCTTTTTCAGGGGCAGTTTACGGAGATGAAGTGAGTTTTACAACGCTCCCATAGATTTAATTTAAATGTGTTGCAGTGGTAAATGAGCAGAAGAAAAATCAAAGAAATACATACAGCCTATAAACTCAGGCAAGGGTCGTTTTTTGTAAGTTAGGAAAATGTAGAATAGGAATTTTATCTCTTTAATAAGTTTATAGAGGCAACTCCTATGAACAAGATTATTTGCGAGTTTACTTATAGAACATTATGTTTATTTGAGTAGAGTAAGAAGTTCTGAAAATAGTCTAGCAGTGGTATGAATTTATCTTGCGGAGTTTCTCGTTTGCGTTAGGGATAGAAGCGGATAGCCCATCTCGTCTCATTCTTCGACGAGACAGGTATAGACGAGACGAGGACTAGGAGCGAATAGCCCGCCCGAAGGGAACGCCCAAAACATTAAAAGATCATTTTATCCGTCTAATCGTATTATCCCAGATTATTGCCTTAATTTTGCGGGGTGAAAATTGCAGTCATACCTGGGTCTTATGATCCTATTACGTTCGGACATATCGATATTATTCGAAGGGCGTTGCCATTGTTTGATGAAGTCATCGTGGCGATCGGGATCAATTCTCAAAAGAAGAATTTGTTTTCCTTGGATGAGCGGATACGTTGGATTCAGGAGATCTTCAAGGATGAGCCGAAGGTGAAAGTGGATCATTTCGAAGGATTGACCCTGCATTATTGTCAAAAAATGAAAGCCAAATATTTGGTGCGGGGTATTCGGAATGCTACGGATTTCGATTATGAAAGAACCATTTCGCAGATCCACAATACGATAGCTACCGATCTGGAAACGCTATTCTTTATTGCGAAGCCCGAACTGAGTCACATCAGTTCTACGATCGTGCGGGAGTTGATTCTGGGCGGAGGGGATATTTCTGCTTTTGTACCCGATCTTGTCAGTGTCAAAAAATGATCGTTTCTTTGCAGCCTAAATGTAAAGAATATGAGCAATATCATCCACCACATTCCCAGTCCAGTTAATGAACCTATACTGCCATATGGTCCGGGATCTAAGGAAAAATTAGCGGTCAAAAAGGAACTTGCTGCACTTAAATCCAAGGAACTCGAGGTCTTGATGACCATTAACGGAAAGCGCATCAAGACGGATGTACGCAAGAGAATATTTCCGCCTCATGAATTGAATCACACCTTGGGTTATTATTACAAGGGTGGTGCGAAGGAGGTCAATGATGCCATACAAGCAGCTTTGGCAGCTAAGGAAGCATGGGAAATGATGCCCTGGTCGGATCGGGCTGCCATATTTCTGAAAGCTGCGGATCTAATCGCTGGTCCTTATCGTGCGCGTACTAATGCCATGACCATGTTGGGCCAATCGAAGAATATATTTCAGGCAGAAATTGATGCGGTGTGTGAGTTTTGTGATTTTTTGAGATTCAATGTAGCTTTTCTCAAACAGATCTATGAGATCCAACCGATATCCGCACCTTTGATCTGGAATCAGATGGAATATCGCCCATTGGAAGGATTTATATTTGCCTTGACACCATTTAATTTTACTTCGATAGCCGGTAATCTCCCTTGTGCTCCTGCTCTTATGGGGAATACCATCGTATGGAAACCCGCAGAAACACAAATCTACTCCGCTTCGTTGATTATGGAAATCCTCGAAGAGGCAGGCTTGCCACCGGGTGTCATTAATCTGGTTTTTGTAGATGGATCTACGGCGGGTGGTGAAATATTTAAACACCGGGAATTTGCCGGATTACATTTCACAGGATCTACGGGAGTATTCCGCTCTATAAATGCCACTGTAGCCTCAAATTTAAGCCTCTACAGGTCTTTTCCAAGGCTGGTGGGTGAAACAGGGGGTAAGGACTTCGTCTTAGCTCACCCTTCCGCACATGCCAAGGCAGTGGCTGTGGCGCTGTCCAGAGGAGCCTTTGAATTCCAGGGTCAGAAGTGCAGTGCTGCTTCCAGAGCTTACATTCCGAAGACCTTGTGGCCGGATGTGGAGCGGGAATTACTGGCAGATATTGCGGATATGAAAATGGGAAGTCCGGAAGATTTTAGAAATTTCATCAATGCGGTGATCGACGAAAAAGCATTTGACAAATTGAAGTCCTACATCGATCAGGCCAAAGCAGATACCAATGCCAAAATCCTGTGTGGTGGACATTGTGATAAGACCATAGGGTATTTTATTGAACCGACCATCATATTGACTTCGGATCCTAAATATGTGACCATGTGCGAAGAATTATTTGGTCCAGTGTTGACTATATATGTGTATGAGGATCAAGATTATGATCAAGTCCTCGAGCTCGTAGATAACACCGCAGATTATGCACTGACGGGAGCGATTTTTGCGCAGGATCGCGAAGTCATCCGAATGAGCAGTCAGAAACTCCGCAACGCAGCAGGAAATTTCTACATCAATGACAAGCCTACCGGAGCGGTGGTAGGTCAGCAACCTTTTGGTGGTGCCAGAGCCTCAGGAACGAATGATAAAGCAGGATCGGTCTTCAATCTGATCCGATGGGTGTCACCAAGAACCATTAAGGAAAACTTTAATCCGCCGATGGATTATACTTATCCGTTTATGATGGAGGAGTAGGGGATTAATTGCTTACTTCAATAATTTTTACCTCTCAAACTAACGGCGACATTATGCCAAAATAGATTGAATTAAATAGGCTCTACAAACCACATGAGTAATCAATCGTAGGCCCTGACTTAGGTGTTGTTATAATGATTCTAACCATAGTCTCACATGAACTTTGCCACAAGCCTCCAGCAAGTATCCACGACGATGGGGTAGGTTTGGTATCCTCCAAGCCACACTTTAAGTGCAGGATTCTAATATTTTTGGATACATGAGATAAAATGGGAATGAATTGGCTTTTTTGACTACGATCAAAAACAGTATGTCGGAATTACTTAAACGAATTTCTTTATGCAAAAATGATTTGCCCTGTCTTGTTTTTTTTATATAGTTTAATAATAACTGGTAAAGTTAATTGAGGACAAGACAAAATTATTTGTGCCTTGGTACCCCAGCCGTACCTCGAGGGTAGAGCGACCGTAGATACTTGCTTGGGAGTTGTACTTAATTATTTGCAAAATTAGGGCATTTTTAGGCATATGATGCTGGTGCTTTTTAGGAACTTATTAGGATAGGTAATCAATAATCCATATGAAGATTATAGGCTTGTGGATCCTTTGAAACATCCAAATACGAATCCGCCATTAAACCTTTAAGGTAGCTGAATTTATTGAATTGCAGAAGAAATTGTGTAGTCTAATGCTGATTAAATAAATAAATTCTGCAAGATTTATAAAACAATCAAATTAGTTTGGATATATTTGTCAAGTGGGAGTAGGGATATTCATTGATGAATTGCTTTTTGGTAATGAATTCATTTTAAAGCAAGTTAAGTTAATGTAGGATATAAATATTAATCCTCCGCTTTTAGCTGTATTGTATTAAGCTGCTTTATAAGTTTAAATTAACTTTGTTTTCTTTTAGATTTTGAAATAGAATTCAAATTGGATCAATAAATATTTTTTGCCGCAATAAATATTTAAATATTTGAAAATGAATGATTTAAATTCCTATACATCTAAGCGACATTCACGAAATACCTGGATGAAGATTTGTAACCCCAATTGTTAGCAGAAATTTAGTTTATGTACAAACAACACAACGAATTCCGAAATGATAAAATATTAAATCTTGCCTTATGGCGCTATATGGATTTATGGAAGTTTTTAGATTTACTAAAAAGTTCAAAATTATATTTTCCAAATGTTAATAATTTTGGTGATCTGAATGAAGGAAGAATTCCGGAGAAAATATTCAATATGATGGAGGAAGACTCAATTAAACAATTTGGGAATACAAATTTTGCTGAAACTTATAAAGTTGGACTTGAACAATATAGACCACGTATTTTTATTTCATCATGGACTTCTTCACAAAGTGAATCCTTTGCATTCTGGAAAATGTATGCTAAAGACAAATTGGGAGTTGCCGTTAAATCTAATTTTAAATTAATTTGCGATAGCTTCCTTAACTTTCCTGAAGATATTTATATAGGTGAAGTAAATTACTATAATAATTTGAAACCATATTATAGAGTCGGCAATATATATATTGCATATTTAACAAAGCATGATTATTACAGCTTTGAATCTGAGGTTAGATGTATTTATGTTTCAAGGAATGATCTGAACTTAGCAGGTATTTCAATAGATATTAAGCTTGATGTATTAATTGAAGAAATTTATATTTCAAAGCAAGCTTATAATGTTGGTTTAGAAGATGTAATTAAAGCTATTTTTGAATCTAAAGGATATAGCATTCCAATAAAAATTTCTGGAATAAATGACAATTGGTTATAATCTTCTGCTAACATGAGATGGATGCAAGCAGAGCAATTCGGTTTTCATTCATGAAAAAGTGATATATTTGGCCTTTGTTTTTATATTGCGACAACCATCTATAATTCTTTGCCAGCATCAATCTCAAAACCATTACCGCCAAGTGTAAGAGACAGAAAACGAAATATCAATATAGAAAAGTAGACGATTGTGAAAGGAATGAAAAATGAAATATTGACAAGACAAGAAAGCCGACAATTAAGCCGACCCTATGGTTTTTATTTTTTGCAAATTGCACATTTTTTTAAACAATTGCCGACCCGCAATTGCACATTTGCTTTTACCCTGACCCACAAAGCCAACCCTTCGGCAAAATCTAAAGAGCCATTTCTTCTTACCCTCCAAAGTATTTTGATTAATATTACAAATAAAGTTAATTTTACATGTTTCAACAATTAATTAAATGAGTAAACTTAAATACATAGACCTTTTCGCAGGTGCAGGCGGACTTTCAGAAGGATTTATCCGAGAAAGTTTTGAGCCAATTGCTCATGTTGAAATGAGTGCAGAAGCATCCGACACTTTGCGGACAAGAGTTGCGTTTCATCATTTTCAGCAAAAGAAAAAACTCAATCAGTATTACGCTTATTTGAAACAAGACATTACAAGAAATGAATTGTGGAATACCATTCCACAAGAATTACTTGAATCTGTTATCAATGAGGAAATCACTGACAAGAGCATTGAAAATATTTTCGCAAAAATTGATTTGCAACTTGATTCAAAAAAAGTTGATGTAATTATTGGAGGTCCGCCTTGTCAGGCGTATTCACTTGTAGGAAGAAGCCGAGACCCAAACAGAATGAAAGGCGACAAAAGAAATTTTTTGTTTCGCTACTATGCACAGTTTCTCATTCGTTACAAACCAAAATTCTTTGTCTTTGAAAATGTGTTGGGTTTACTCACAGCCGGAAACGCAAAGTATCTGAATGAAATGTTAGAGCTGTTTTCTGAAATCGGCTATTCAGCCGATTTGCAAGTTTTAAATGCAGAAGAATATGGAGTGCTGCAAAAAAGAAGAAGAGTAATCATCATTGGCAGAAAAGGAAAAGCAAAATTTACTTTTCCGAAACTTGAAACGATGGAGAACAGTTGGCAAACAAAAAAAGATTTGTTCTTTGACTTGCCAACTCTCATTCCTGGGCAAGAAATGCAAGTAGCGAAATACACAAAAAAAATAAACGAGTATCTGCAAAAAACTGAAACGAGAAACGGAATTGATTACACAACACAGCACCTAACAAGAAACCACAACGACAGAGATTTAGAAATTTATTCCCTTGCAATTGACAAGTGGATGAATGAAAGGCAGCGATTGAAATATAACGACATTCCAAAACGATTACAGACACACAAGAACACAATTGCATTTCTTGACCGATACAAAGTAGTTGACCCAACCGGGCATTCACACACGGTTGTTGCACACATAAGCAAAGACGGACATTACTACATATACCCAGACAAGAATCAAGTTCGTTCTATTTCAGTCCGTGAAGCCGCAAGAATCCAATCATTCCCTGATGATTATTTTTTTGAAGGTGGAAGAACAGCAGCATTCAAACAAATTGGAAATGCAGTTCCGCCATTGATGGCTGAAAAAATTGCAGCAGCAACAAAATATTTTTTACTAAATGGCTAAAGCCACTTTTGAAGTGAACAACGATGAACAAAGAACTAATTCAGAAACTGCAATACTCTTATGCAGGGCAACACGATGAAGCCCAGTCGCTTCCGTTGCCTCTGAAAGATTCGCTTCAACTCATTTCGGATTTTTTCGCAAGCAATACGACAAACAAACTTTGTTTGGTTTTTCCTTCAAAGGAATTTGCTGCACAATGGCTTTCTATTCCAACAGTTTTATTTCTCATTGAAAACGACTTTGCACATTTCAAAGGAGAAATCTTTGAATCATACAGACAATATAAACCAGGAGAAAAACTTATTCTAAACAACATTGCAATTGTAGAATGGGGAGGAATAAAATCAAACGGAGTTACTTTCAAAACAAAAGGAACTAAAGATTCTTCCGGTGCAGAAATTACAATCAGGTTTTCTGATGTAATCATGTTGCAGAAAGCACCACCAAGTAGAAAAGTTTTATCTTCTCTCAAAACGGTGAAAGAAGCATTGCCTTCAAGAAATGTTACACCGACAGAAAAACTTTTGAATATTGATACTTACGGCAACAAAGAATTTATCAAGAACAAAATTTGCCTTGTAAGTAAATTCAAATCGTATGATGATTCCATTGCAGAAATTGTAATGAACCTTGCTTCATTGCCGGAATATTTTCAGGAAGGAAAGATTGATGAAAATGGAGCAGCCGACATAAACAGTCCGCTACTCATTTCAAACAACCTTTCAACCCTTGCTTTGTATGTTACACTTTCAGCAACTTCTGTTTCTAAAATTATCATTGACGGTTTTGCAACTATTCAAGAAAGAGGAACTGACTTTTCAGACATTGATGTAAAAAACATTCCGACAATTTTAATAACTGATTTATCAGAGATAGAAAGTTTTGAAACCATCGGCAACTTTGGCTTTGAGTTTTTCAATTTCACCAAAGAGAATTTGCAACTTGAAACAACGGCAAACCTTTCTCCCTTTCATTCCTTTGACAAGAAGTTGAGAAAATATCTTGCGTTCAATCTTGTAAAAGAGATTTGTCAAAACGCAGAACTTGAAACCACTACACAGAAGATTCATTCCATTGAGAAAGATGAATCCAACAATGATTTGAACTCTCTGAAAATTTCTCTCATTCAACTCACGAATCTTGTTTCAAGAATTTCTCACTTACCAACTGCTGATGAAATTTCGATTTTCAATTCTAAAATCAACAGCATTGAATCCTTGTTTCTCCGTTGCAGAATGTGGTTAGGTGATTCACACAAACCGATTGAAGAAAGTATTTCAATTCTGAAATTTGTAATTGAAAAGTTTGCTTCAAGTCCATCTGAAAAATGTGCAAGGTTGAAAGTGCTGATGAATGCAACGCAATATGATTACATCATTTGCCCAACAGAAGAAGAAGCAAAGGCATTGGATAATTCACTTCCTAAACCTGCATACACACACAGACCGAAAGTAATATCCGTTGCAGATGTGAACGACAGTTTACTTTCAAGCAAACCAATAAAAGGAATTCTAACAGGTTGGGCAAAGTCAAACAACATCAATAGAATTCTTTCTTCATTTCTTTTTTCGGAACTCACAGTTTTGTTCTACCAGTTTGAAAACAAGTATTACAATTCATTGCAAAGAAGAAACAGACAATACAGTGAGAACATCAAAGCCACGATTAACAGCAAAGGCATTCGTTCCGAAGGTGAATCAGAAAAACCAAAAGGTTTTTCTGATTTGTATTTAGGTGATGAAGTTGCTTCAACAACTTCTGAAAGTTCCTTTGACATTTTGGATTTTGAATTC
This sequence comes from Saprospiraceae bacterium, assembly GCA_044228225.1. Taxonomy (GTDB): domain Bacteria; phylum Bacteroidota; class Bacteroidia; order Chitinophagales; family Saprospiraceae; genus Vicinibacter. The sequence continues at coordinate 66,768 of JBGAVH010000014.1, forward strand.
AAACTTGACAACGCACAATATTCAAAATACATAGCGAAAGGAAATCTGATTGATAGCATAAAAGCAAAACGAATTGTGTTTGAAAGTGACTTCTTTATTTACACAACTGAATCGCATAAATTTTTAGTAATAAATGAATTGATTGAAATACATGGTCCGAAAGCAAATCTTCACAGAAGAAAAGTTGAAGGATTGCAAACAGGTGATGTGATTGCTTTGATAAATACTGACAGAGATATTTTGGTTGAGTTGGTTGAGAAAAACACCAACACCAAAGAATTAGCTTCTGTAAAACAGTGGACAGAACTTTGGAAAAATCTTTTAAAAGAATATTATGCTTCAATAGGAAATGATTTCAAAAAATTGGTTGAGGACTTGCGGAAAAATGATTGCAAGAAACATGAAGTTACAATCAGAACTTGGTTACAAGACGAAAGCAGAATTGGTCCCGATGATAACGCTGACTTAATCAGCATTGCATTACTGACAAACTCAATTCTTCTGAATGATAACATCAACACAGTAAGAGAAGCGATTAGAAAAATGACAGGTTGGAGAATGAAAGCATCTGACTTTATCACTGACAAAATCAAAGCACAGATTCATGAGTTTGCAGACAGTTCAATAATCAACAAGAAAATTTTGGTTGAAGGATTAGGAAGTGTAATCGTTTTGAAAGTTATTGAGGTTTCAAATGTGTGGGAGAATATTGATGTGAAATATGTAAATCGTTTACTCCAAAAAGAAATTATCTAATGGCGAAAATATTACCACCATACATAGACAAGAATTGCAAAAGCACTGGTGAAAAAATGCTGTTTGAAATTTTCAAGAACAGCCCTTTCACTAAAGATTGTATTGTGCTGCATTCGCTTAACCTCTCTCAACACACGGTTCGCTTGTATGGTGAAATTGATTTTCTGATTTTGATTCCAGGGGGTGGAATTTTTGTGATGGAAGTAAAAGGCGGTGATGTAAAATGTATTGATGGAGTTTGGCACTACACAAACAAATTCAATGTTACAAACACAAGCAATGTTGGACCGTTCAACCAAGCAAGGGATGCAATGTTTTCATTGCGTACCGCAATTGAAAAAGAATTTGGCAGAGGACACAAGTTCACAAAAGTTTTATCCGGTTTTCTTTGTGCGTTTCCCCACATCAGTTTTGACAAGCACAGTGTTGAATATGAACCTTGGCAAATACTTGATAAAGATTCAATACAAAGCGGAACAGAAAATTTCTTTAAAAATTTAGTTCAACAGTTTATACAAAAGCACAGAGGGCAAAGATGGTTTTCTGAAAAAGATTCTTTGCCTAATTCAAATGATTTGAATTTGTTGTGTGATTTTTTGAGAGGAGATTTTGAAAGAGTGAGAACAGTTAAAGAACGATTGACAGAGTTTGATAAAGAAGTAAAAAAATACACCGAAGAACAATACAGAATTCTTGATTCAATTCAACTCAATGAAAGAAGCGTTACGCAAGGAAGTGCCGGAACAGGAAAGACAATGATTGCACTTGAATCAGCAGTGAGAGCAGCAGCAGAAGGCAAAACAGTTTTTCTCACTTGTTACAACAGGTTAATTGGTGATTGGATGCAAAAGCAAGTTGAAGAATGGAAAGATAAAATCACAGTTTCAAGTTTGCACAGTTTTTTATTTGAGCAGTCAAAAGGTTTTGATTACGATAAAACGCAAAGCAGCAACCAAGATTTTTACAGCAAGTATTTACCGACATTGCTGAAAGACATTTATCAAAAAGGAATCAGCAAGAAGTTTGACAAGTTGATAGTTGATGAAGGACAGGACTTAATCAGAGAAGAATATTTGGGTTTGTTTGATTCAATGGTAACAGGTGGTTTGGCAAATGGTAATTGGGAAATTTACGGTGACTTTGAAAGGCAAGCCATCTATGCACAGCTTTCAAAAATGGAAATGATTGACTTGCTCAAAGGTTCGGGACAACATTCAAATTTTCTTTTGAAAATAAATTGCCGGAACACAAAACAAGTTGGAGAAGAAACTTCTTTGATTTCAGGATTTGAGAAACCACCGTTCTTACTTGAACATTTGGAAGGTATTCCAGTTGAATATCTTTTCTATAAAGACGAAGCAGAGCAAAAGAAATTATTAGCAGAGCAGTTGAAAAAACTTTATGAAAACAAATTGCCATTGCATGAATTGATAATTGTATCCCCAAGAAAATTTGAGCACTCATGTTCAAAGTTGTTTTCCGGTTTTACAATCAGAGAAATCAAAAACACAAGTGAGATTGCAGCAACACAAAATTTCTTTGGCTTTGCAACGGTGCAATCATACAAGGGAATGGAAAGTAATTATGTTGTGATTACAGACATTGAAGATTTAACAAGTGAAGTCGCAAAGTCATTGTTGTATGTTGGAATGAGCAGAGCAAGATATGGTTTGATATTGCTTATAGCAGAATCAAAGCGAAACGATTACAGAGAACTTCTAAAAAGAAAACTCAATTAAAATGAGAGACGATATTCTGAAATTTATAAAAAGGGAATTGATTGGTCCCGACCCCGTGAAGCCACACATACAGGAGAACGGAGAAGAAATTTTATTTAATGAAACTCCACGAATGCGTTATGGAGCAGGAGTTTTGTTTCCAAGAGCAGCAACATTTAGTAATGCAGATTCAACTTCTTCTGACGAAGACAAAGTTTTAGAAGTCGTTGAAGAAGATAAAAAAGATTTTGAAGACCCCGTAAAACTGGATGACAGTAAAGCACCAGTTGACATGAGTGAGGACTTTGAAGAAGAAATAGGATTGGCAAATAGTTTTCTTCCGTCAGCAATGGGATTCAGTTGCTTTTCGCAAATTCCGAAAGACGGTTTCAAAGTAAAAGTCAATGTTGCTGTATATTCAACCAAAGAGTATTCATACTTAAATGATAAAGGGGAAACAATAAATCGTAAGACAGCATATTTCAGAACTCCTTTAGACCAGGAATTTACTTTGAACTCAAATGAAATTCCGTTGCAGTCAGAGAAATTCATTGACAAAGTTTTAGTTGACAAAGAAGGTAAGCCGATAAATCTGAAACTAAATATCAGAAACAGGACACACGGAGAAAGTTTAGGCAAGAACATTCATCTGCTAACTTTTACTCTCATAAACTTAAATACAGGTGGAACAGAAAATATCAAAAACGAAGATTGCTTTTTCCAAGTTTCGTTTTCAGTAGGTGCAGATGAAAAATGTTTTTACCCCTACAAAGCAGTTTCATCAAAGACAGACAAGGAAGATGAAAAATCAAATCTTTTACTTTTCAGAAAGAATAAAACTTTTGCTGTTGGGCACGGTTGTTCTCCTTCGTGGGAGGATAATGATATTGATTCTACCAATGCAATTACAACAAATGCAATTCCTTCTTATGAAATAAAACCAATCGTTCCGAATGAATTAAAAAGTGTTGAATTGAAAATGTTTGACCTAAGCGATTTGTCAGGCAAAGACATTACTACAAATCTTGTCAAACTGAATTCGGAATATGAAACATGGATAAACGAACAAGAGAGAATTGCAAATGCAGAATTGAAAGACGAACTTTTAGAAACTGCATTGCGACACATTGAAAGTTGCCGTTTGTGTTTGTCAAGAATGAAAGAAGGTGTTCAACTATTGAACTCAAATGAAAAAGTTAATCGTGCTTTCAAATTGATGAACCGTGCAATGTTGCTTCAACAACTTAATTACAGCATTGAAACAAGGAACTGGATTCTTGACAAGGGAAACATAACAGGATTGAAAGATGCAGTCATTCCAAACATCAACGACAGTTCAACATGGAAGCAAGGGCTTGGAGCATGGAGACCTTTTCAACTTGCTTTCATTCTGATGAATTTGAATTCAATGTTTGATGCAGCACATCAAGACAGAGAAATGGTGGACTTGATTTGGTTTCCGACAGGTGGTGGAAAGACAGAAGCATATTTGGGTTTGTCTGCGTTTACAATTTTCCTAAAAAGATTAAAAGACAAAAACGATTCAGGCACAACTGTATTGATGCGTTACACATTGCGACTGCTAACTGCACAGCAGTTTCAAAGAGCAGCTTCATTGATTTGTGCTTGTGATAAAATCAGAAAAGAAAACGAAGAAGAATTAGGAACACCGAGAATTACAATTGGGCTTTGGGTTGGTTCTGATTCAACTCCCAACAGAAGAGATTCTGCGAAGCAAGCATTTCAAAGAATGGAGCAAGGCAGAGAAGAAGATAATCCTTTCATCGTTTTGAAATGTCCGTGGTGTGGTTCTCAAATGGGTTACTTAAAAGAAGCAAGAGCAAACAAAGTAAAAGGATATAAGAGAAGAAGGATTGGAACAAAAGAAACAATCGTTTACCAATGTGATAATCAGCAATGCGATTTTTCAAAAGCAGATTTCAATTTGCCTTTGGTAGTGATTGATGAAGATATTTATGAGAATCCCCCTACTCTTTTAATCGGAACGGTTGACAAATTTGCAATGCTCACATGGAGACCAGAAGCAAAAACACTTTTTGGTTTCAGAGGAAATGAAAGACCATTCTCACCACCCGAATTAATTATTCAGGATGAGTTGCATTTAATTTCCGGTCCGTTGGGTTCAATGGTTGGTTTGTATGAAACAATGATTGAAGAACTTTGCACAGCAAATAATATCAAACCAAAAATCATTGCATCATCAGCAACAATCAGCAGAGCAAAAGAACAAATCAATTCTCTTTATGGCAGAGGAACAAATAATGTAAATATCTTCCCTGCACAATGTTTAAGTGCAGGTGATTCATTCTTTGCATACGAGGACAAAGCAAGCACAGGCAGAATATACACAGGCATATTTGCATCTGCATTGCCTTCTCATGCAACAGCACAGGTAAGAGTTTTATCTGCATTACTTCAATCAGTAAAATCAATTCCAGTTGCAGACGAAAAAGAAAGAGACCCTTATTGGACTGCATTAACTTACTTCAATAGTATTCGTGAACTTGGACATGCAGCAACTCTAATTCGTGCTGACATTCGTGAACACATGAATTCAATTTGGATTCGTAAAGCAATCAAAGGCGATGAAAGAAGATTCATCAACAGAGATATTGAATTGACAAGTCGTATCAACAGCAACGACATTCCAGAATATCTTGAGCAACTTTTAAAATCTTGGACAGGAGATAAAACAGATTATCCGGTTGATGTTTGTCTTGCAACCAATATGATTTCAGTTGGTGTTGACATTCCACGATTAGGTTTAATGACTGTAATCGGACAACCAAAAACTACATCAGAATATATTCAGGCAACAAGCCGTGTAGGTCGTTCAAAGAAAGGTCCTGGAATTGTTTTCACAATTTACAATTGTTCAAAGCCAAGAGACCGTTCTCACTTTGAACACTTCCAGGAATATCATTCAAAAATTTACAGCAAGGTTGAACCAACAAGTGTTACACCTTTTTCTGCACCGGCAAGAGAAAGAGCATTACATGCAATCTTAATCGGGCTGATTAGATTTTATTCAACGGATGAAAGCACAGAAAAACCAAGACCTTTTCCAAATAAAGATGTGATTGAAAGAGTAACTCAAATCATTTATGACAGAGTGAATTTAATTGACAAAGAAGAGTATGAAAAGACATTGGAACTGATTGAGGAAAAATTGGACTACTGGAAAAATGAGTTGCCAGTAATTTACGGAAAACTTTCCGGGCAAATCACAGACATTCCTCTGATGTTTTCAGCAGGAACGAATCCACCCGAGGAAATCAAGGCAAGAGCATGGTCAACACCAACATCAATGAGAAATGTTGATTCAACTTGTGAAGCTTATGTTATACCACCAGAATATACAAACATTGACGACTAAATTATGCCAACGAAAAAACCAATTAGACGGTCTCAATTAATTTCTCCGTGGGGAGTTGGGCAAATGATAAATTTTCCAAAGGATGAATCATTGATGGTTTTAGGACTTGATATGTGGGAAGAAAAATTCAGAACTATTACTGAAATTGAAGAATTCAAAGTTCAAGAACCACGACTTGCAAAAAGATTAGGAGTTAGAGATTTTAGATTGCCACCTGATTTCAGAGAACCAGGGCAAGGAGTTACAAACCCATCATTGAGAATTCCTTTTGTGCGATTTCCACGATGGCATTACTGCACACATTGTGGACACATGGAAAAGTTGTCACTTTATGATTCTATCAAACCAACTTGCTCTTTTAATTCTGGCAATCCAAAGAGGTCATGTTCATTGTTGACAGAGAGAAGACGGCTTAAACTTATTCCTGTAAGATTCATTGCTATTTGTCCGAGTGGTCACATTGAGGATTTTCCGTTCATTGAATGGATTCATGGTGGAACTAAACCGGAAGGACAACATAATTTATTTCTAAAAGCTGGTAGAAGTTCCGGTGCATTATCTGGAATTGAAATTTCGTGTAGTTGCAGTGCACATAAAACAATGGCAGGTGCATTCAACGAACAATCACTTACAAAAGTTGGTGTTACCTGTTCCGGTGGAAGACCTTGGTTAGGACACGAAGCAGATAGGCTGAATACACAGCATTGTGGGGAGCATTTGATTGTGGTTCAAAAAGGTGCGTCAAATGTTTACTATTCTAATGTTGCAAGTTCTATCTATTTACCTCAATGGGAACAATCAGTTGACCGTAGATTGGTTGAAGTGTTGGAAAAGAATTGGGGATTTCTAACAACCGGAATGGAAAATGGAAATTTCCAGCGTATGAGATTTGAATTAGTTGCCGAAAGAAATTTTGCAGAGGAGAAAAAAGAATTCTATACAGATAAATTATTGGATGCGGCTACAAAAAGAATTTCCGGAGCAGACAGAACAGTAACCGATGATTCAGAAGAGAAATATCGGAAGATGGAATATGATGCAATACTGTCCGAAGCGGGTGGAGAGAATCAAGATTTTTTTGTTACGAAAAACCAAGCGAACACTTATGAGGACTCTGAAACGGGTGGAGCTATTAGCAACGGCTTAACAAGCATTGGCTTAATACATAAGTTGAGAGAGACAAGAGCTTTCTTTGGTTTCTCCAGACGATTTTCATTTGATGGAAAGGCATTAGATGCAAAAAAAGAATTTATAAAACTTGGTAGAAGTATCAATTGGCTTCCTGCAATTGTAGTAAAAGGAGAAGGAGTATTTTTTGAATTTAGTGAAAAGCAATTGAAAGAATGGGTGAAGAAAAAAGAAGTGATTACAAGAACAAAATTTTTATCTGACAACTACAACAGACCGAGAGAAGCGAAAGGACAAAAGCGTAGAGAAATAAAACCGGAGTTTGTTTTGATTCACACCTTTGCTCATTTGGTGATAAACCAATTTAGTTATGAATGTGGTTACGGAAGTTCTGCATTGAGAGAAAGAATTTATTGCAATCTTGAATTTCCAAACGACACAATGAACGGAGTTTTGATTTACACTGCATCCGGTGATTCAGAAGGTTCATTAGGTGGACTTGTAAGACAAGGAAAGCCAAGCAATCTTGAAACGATAGTTTACAATGCAATTGAAAATGCAAGATGGTGTTCAAGCGACCCTATCTGCATTGACAGTCACGGACAAGGTCCGAACTCTTGCAATCTTGCAGCTTGTCATAATTGTGCTTTGCTACCGGAAACTTGTTGCGAAGAATCAAACATGCTACTTGACAGAGCAATGTTGATTGGCGAATTAGACAACCCTTCAATTGGATATTTTAACTTCAAATGATGATGAAACAAAAAGCCCTCACACAAAAAAATACAATCTTAAAAAACGCACAAGCCAACGCTGCAAGCAATTTTTTTAAGAGAGTATTTTTTTTCTCCCACCCAAAAAAAGAATTTTTTTTCAATCGCACAGCAACCCATGATAGATATGCATTTTGAAAGAGCTAAGCAAGAAACAAACCAACAGAAACTTGACGCATACGAAGGTGCACGAATCGGTAACATTAAGCCGTTTTTACAAAAGCCATGCAACGACAAAAATATAAAGATCAAGAAATCTTTGAAAAGTTCAACAAAATAGGCTTCCAGATCTATCAATAATTATTCTAACGCATCAGGACAAGTAAGGATATGGGCTGTAATGTCTGTTTCCTTTAAAAATTCATTTATTAAGATAAAGTAAATATACGCTGTTGAAAAATAAATTGCTAGACTATACACTAATGATTCAAGTTTGTTATTTTGTGCATAATTTTACTGAAATTTTAAAGAAGAAATATGACATTTACAACAATCGCATTAATTGCAGCAATTGCCACATTAGGTCTGGGTTTAGGTTTTTTATTTTCAAGTACTACCATGTTGAAACAATGGGGTATGCAAGCACCCGATGAAGCCAAAGTAATGTCCCGAAGAAATGGGGTTATTTATTTAGGACTTTCTACCTTGCTATTTTTAGCAAGAACAAATATTCCAACCACAGAGGCCATTGCTATTGGAGGAGCGACGATCACAGTGCTTTTAGCTATTTCAGGCTTGTATGAGTTAAGTGGTGGTAGAGTCAGCAAAGGAATTTTAGTATCAACAGTGGTTGAAATTCTTATTACAATTGGATTTCTTTCATCCCTAATGTCATGATCAATATGTTGAAATGTAATGTTCATAGAGACTAAGTTATACTTTGTTTTGTTCCAAATACAAAGAAATGACTGATTCCTACTTCTAACGTATTATTTAAATAGCATCACTTTCTAAATTTTGAAGCTCTTTGGATTGGTTTCTTATCTGGCAAACGAGATCTGGAATTGAAGATACTTTGGAGGAAGAAATTAAGACGTATTGGCATAAGTTAATGTTTGTAAATCCATTTGCCAAGTACTTGGTTTTAAGGGTTGGCATCACTTTTCCTTTGATTGAGAGTCATTTCAGCAAAAAAGAAATAAAAATAAATTTTTAGATAAGTAAATAATTATTTACCTTTGTGGTATTGAAGTGTTCCGAGTTATACAGAATTTTACTTAAGGCTGGTTGGTATCCAATAAGTCAAAGAGGATCACATGTCAAACTAAAACATTCAACGAAAACTAATATAATCATTTTTCCAAATCATGGAAGTCAAGAAATAGGAAAAGGGCTTGAGCTAAAAATTTTAAAAGAAGCAGGGATTAATAAGAAATCAAAATGAAAAAGATAGAAAAAGTTGGAATTATAATTGAAAAAACTAGAACAGGATTTTCGGCATATGCTGTAGATATTCCAATTTATACAACTGGAAAAAATATTGCAGAAATTATAGGAAATGCAAATGAAGCAACTCAATTGTATTATGAAGAAGATAAAAAAGCATCTTCGAAATTTATTATTCAATATCAAATCGATTTTAAACAATTCTTTCAATATTATCGAGTTTTAAATGCGAAAGTAATTGCAGAGAAAATTGGCATGAATCCAACATTGCTATCGCAGTATGTTCAAGGTAAGAAAAAGCCCTCCCAAATGCAAACTGAGAGAATTATAAATGCAATTCATGAAATCGGGGTTGAGCTTTCGTCAATAAACTTAATAAACGCATAAATTGGTAGGTGTACAAGCTCTTAAATTAGCCCGATTATAAACAGACATTCCTAGCACAAGAAATAGAGATCAAGACCTCAGATAATGGATAGGTCGAATCGAATTCCTGAACTATCAAGATTTATTCTAATGCATCATGATAAGTTATTATCCTACCAGAGCATAGTTAAATCATTATGAAGACTGCTTCTATAAAAACATTCAATTTGGTTTAAAATATGAAAGCATTGCCCTATATACCAATTCCAAGTACTCGGATCGCGGACAAAACAAGCAGTTCGACTTTCTTTGTGTAACCACCTTGCCCCTATAGATAAGTAATTCGTATCTTCGTTTTAAATAATAAGTCTTTTGAAACGAGATAAAGTCAAAGAATTAATTAAAGAACTACCACAAGAATTTGAATTAGAAACACTTATAGAAAGACTAATTTTTATAGATAAAGTTGAACAAGGTTTAAAACAAATAGATGAAGGAAAAACTATTACACATGTGCAAGTAGAAGAATTGGTCAAGAAATAGTAAAAATTGTTTGGACTGAATTAGGTCTAGAAAGTCTAAAGATTATTCACACTTAAATTATACAAAATTCAACTTCCTACGCATAGATATATTGATAAACTTTTTGGAAGTGTATGGCAATTGGAAACATTTCCAAGATCAGGGAATATGGTTCCAGAATTTGGAATAGAAAGCATTAGAGAATTAATTGAAGGAAATTACTAAATTGTAGACCGAATAAATAATGATTCGTTTATATTGCAAGAGTTCAGCTTTCCGCAATGATATTAAGTGACATCTAAAATGCCCAATGATAATATTTAACATTATGCAGTATAATCAAAACCGCTCCACGCCAAATCAGTGAAAGTCAAAAACTATGTCATGGATATATTAAAAATTCCTAAAGTTACTTCTGTCTCATTTAAAGGAGACATTTTCATTATTATAGCAGATGGAAATAAATACAGTTGGAATGTAAAAGATCTATCTAATAGTCTATTACATGCATCGGAATCTGACAGGAATAATTTTATTATTTCACCATCCGGTTATGGAATTCATTGGCCAACAATAGATGAAGATATTTCATTATCTGGTCTCCTCAAAAATATGAAGCAAGGCGTATAGCACAGCAAATAGTCTACACCACCATGCATCTAAAATTATTTTCATTTATTTTTTATTTCAAATAAAGACTTGTATGATATTTTTGGCTATTAATTAGATGATGGCTCATCGTTTATACTAAATCCATGAATGGTAACCTTAGCCAACGAAACCGTATATCAAATATGACAGACATTGACATAAAAAAAGTAACGCTTGACAACATGGATCAATTACAAAAATTGTGTAGGCAGACCTTCTTTGAGACTTTCTCTTTGGTAAACACAGAAGAAAATATTCAGAAATATCTGGACGAAGCTTTTTCGGTGAGTAGATTAACTGAAGAGCTTAACGACAACAATGTAGTATTTTATTTTGCGATACATGAAGACCAGGTAATTGCTTATTTAAAATTGAATTTTGGACCATCGCAAACAGAACTACAAGGCGATAGGGCTGTTGAAATTGAACGGATTTATGTGTTGAACACTTTTCAAGGAAAAAGCGTTGGGCAAGCACTGTTTGGTAAAGCCATCGAAATAGCCAGGGAAAAAGGCGCAGATTATGTTTGGTTGGGAGTATGGGAAGAAAATCTGAAAGCCATAAACTTTTACAAGAAAAACGGTTTCATAGTGTTTGATAAACACCTCTTTAAATTGGGTGATGACGATCAGACTGATCTCATGATGAAGTTTGAACTGACATAATAGGGTAGGCGACCGTGAAGACAAGCAATACATTTAAAATCCATTCCTTGTAGAAGTCAAGAGGATTAAGAAGCCTGAAAAAGGATTATCAAAATTGACTTTATCTTCCATAAATGATGATTCTAATGGATCAGCATGAGTTAGAATCTTACATATGTTTTAGTAAATAGACTGCAATTTTATTTGCTTATGCAAATTCATTTTCCATGTGCTTGATTTTAGGGGCAAGATCAACTTCCATATGCGTTATCCATAATGAAGTGTGGATGGTTTACTTACAAATACGGCAAGTAAGTGCCAAAAAAGAAATTAATTATTGTTATTAAAAAAAATTTAAGAGAAATATGGCCTGATGAACAGAGCTACCCAATGTTATTGCTTTAGGATTGGGAATGCCCTACATCATTGAAAGTTGGATGACCAGTTCTTTTAAAGGATTTAGTTTATTGGCTTCTTTATTTTATTGTAGAGATCATTCTATCGACAAGACTATATTACGCGGTCAAGGATTACTTTTTTAGTATTGTTCAGTTGTAGAATATGACCTACAATCAAATCATTACTGACCCAAAGAGTTATGACAAAAAATGATGTTGGGGTTTGTTGAATTCAATTTTGAGCTAATGAACAAATCAAGGATTAATAGCTTTTCCTATGTATAGTGTAATAAGATAAAAGTCTTAAAACGATTACAGAATATTAGCTGTATTGTTTTACATCAATCCTCATCATGTCCAAGTTCTAAACTATTACTTCCTTCGTGGTATCGAAATGTTTCTGCGCTTTTGTTTAATTCCCAGAAAAATCGTCCACGGGTTTGTTGGTTATTACCCATTTCATTCATGGTTTCAGTATCAAATAGACGCCCGTTGATCATGGTATAACGAATCGATTCAGTGTTGTGAATATCCTCCAATGGATTTTTATCCATGACCAGTAGATCGGCTAGTTTCCCCACTTTAAGTGATCCAACATAATCATCAAAACCGAGACTCATTGCAGGATTAATGGTTGCGGTTTTCAAAGCCTCCAACGGGGTCATGCCTCCTTGTTGCATCATCCATATTTCCCATTGCGCGCCGATTCCTTGAATTTGACCATGAGCGCCCATGTTGACAAGAACGCCGGCGTCATTAAGTTTTTTCAAACTTTTTGACACCAGGATATGACCGTTTTCATATTCCTCTTCAGGGACCATAGTTCGAAATCGACTTCTTGTATCTATAATTGCGCGTGGTGTAAAACGCAATAATTTTTCTTTTTCCCATACATTTGTATGTTGATACCAATAGTATTCACCATTTGGTGCTCCATAACAAACTATTAAAGTCGGCGTTAATGCAGTTTTAGATTTAGCAAATAATTGGATAACATCATTGTACAAGGTTGCAACGGGTAGATTATGTTCGATAGTAGTATGTCCATCGAATATCATACCTAGATTATGATAAAAAAAGGAACCACCTTCAGGTACTACTTCAATATTTTGTTCACGGGCTGCTTGTATGATCATCTGATTTTGTTCCCGTCTTGGTTGGTTGTAACTTTTTACGCTGAAAGCACCATATGCACTGGTTCTGCGCAAGGCACTTCTTGCATCATCCAGTGAATTGATAACAGCTTTGAAATCCCCATCAGCGCCATATAATATTGTGCCGGTAGAAAATATTCGAGGACCTGTCATTTTACCTGCCTTGACCAATTCACTTTGTGCAAAGACTATTTCACTGTTTGCCGATGGATCGTGTATCGTTGTTACACCATATGCTAAGTTGACATAATATGGCCAGTGCTTTTGAGGTGTGATGCCAGCGCGGAAATGATTGGCATGCGCATGAGCATCAATAAATCCCGGTGTTATTGTTTTTCCTTTACAATCGATTTCCTTTGCACCAAAAGGAATTTTTATTTCAGATGATGTTCCAATTGCTTTAATTTTATTTCCTTCTACTACTACTGTTCCATCTTCTATAATTTCATTGCCATTCATGGTAATGATTCTCGCATTTTTAAATGCGATGATACCTTTGGGGCGATCAGAATCTACTACAAGATTTATCGATATTCCTTTCTCAGGTTCTTTGAATAATGAATCCGGTTTATTCGCAACGAATTCAAATCTGTCTGATAATGGTATAGAATAATATTGATCACCTAAAGTATAATGTAAGGTTTTACTATCTGAACTCCAGTGAAGATTTACACCGGCATCTTTTGAAACTTTTTTTACAGGGACAGAACCTGATTCAGCGGTCATGTCTATGGTTTTTCCAATGGAGGGAAATGCGGCCAAATAAACTTGATGCAAATCAACAAATCCTACCCACTTACCATCTGGCGATACACGAAATTGACTACCATATGTGCTTTTGAAAATCAGGCGTTCATTTGAACCATCAGTTTTGCAACTACTCAGTGAATTTTCAGTTTGAAAATAAATGCGATCTCCTGTGTGATTAAAAAAGGGAGCTGAGCCATGATCTATGACTAACTTGATGTTTGTTCCTGAAGATGTCATGGTGTAGATACCAGGATTTACAGTATGATTGAAGCCTAATATTTCATTGCCTTCTTCTTTTACGTAGACAATAGCATTGCCATCCGGTGCATAAGAAGGATTTCTATATATACCTTTATCTTTTGATAGTATTTCTGGTTCTGAATCTGGAACACTAAAATCAAGCTTGCATATGCGTCCTAAACTGGTATCATTCCAGGTAACATATATTAGATTTTTTCCATCAAAAGAAAAAGATGGGTCAAATTCAAAATCATTCCCCTTAGTTAATCTGATGGGTTTTCCATTGGGTAATTTCTTTTTCCATAAATATCCTACAGCATTAAAAACGAGATATTCTCCATTAGGTGAAGTTGTCGCTTGCCTGATGACCTTAGGAGAAAAAGTATCTTGATTCATATTCTGCTTGAATCGCAATGCATCTGCTATTTTATTTTTTACAAGACACTTAAAAGGAATGTTCGTTGATTGATTGGCTTGGAGGGCATCCACTTTAATAATTTTTCCTTTACTCCAGATCACGATATTTTTATCATCAGGCATCCATGAAAATCCGGTGTATACACCAAATGTAGTCCATGCTTCTGCAAGGTCTTTGCTCAATTGATCATAGAGCGGCCATTCCTCTCCGGTTTCCAGATTGCGTAGGTATAAAACCGTTTTAGCTCGAACTCTTTTGATAAAAGCTAGGGTCTTGCCATCATGTGAAATTTGGGGACGAAATGCACCACCAGGACCGCCGGTTACTTGTTCGGATATACCTTTGTCTCGATCATATCTTTTGATCACGAAAATCTGATTATTGGGGTCTTTATTATACTGAAAAAATCCTCCGGGATACATGTCCTCACTATAGTAAATATATCGTCCATCAGAACTGCATGAAGGTTCATTCAAATCCTGTTGATCATTTTTTCTTGGAGTCAACTGTAATCCTTCGCCACCTGATAAATGATAAATCCAGAGTTCACCAGCTCCTAAAGAACGATGTGAGGTAAAATGCTTGCGGGCAATCAGGTAATCTCCACCCGGGGTCCAAACGGCGTTATTGAGTAGTCTGAAATTCTCTTTAGTGATTTGTTTAGCATGACTCCCATCTTTATCCATCACCCAAATATTGTCACCACCGCCGGCATCAGAAGTAAAGGATATTTTTTTACCATCCGGGCTGTACCTCGGTTGGACTTCTAAAGGCAATCCACTTCTCAGGCACTTAGTTACGCCTCCTTCAATCGGCATAGTATAGATGTCACCCAATAAATCAAAGACAATTTCCTTCCCATCTGGTGATACGTCCAGATTCATCCATGTCCCTTCATCAACGGTAAATGAAAATTCTTTATAGGGTCCTTTTGGGTTATTTACATCCCACTTCTTTTTATCCTGAGCAAACAAAGTAGTAGAAAGAAGTGCCAGTAATAAAACAATATATTTCATATGTATTTAAAATTTGGGATGAAGATAATCAAAGACGAGAGATCACAACAAAAAAATGTTTCAAGGTAAGAAGTGAAGCCATTTTCGTAGGCATTTAATTTTTTTTATATGATTAATTTGTAATTTTATGGTATAAGAAATAAATGTTGTTTTCTAAAGCTCAATTTTTGTATTATTGTGAATGGATCTGATAAAAAAACAAAAATTATTGGTGTTAAGTAATTTTATTTATATACTATTATAAATGAAACTTATTTGTAGAAAAAAATGGATACCATAAAATGATCAAATTTAAAGAAATTAATAAGGCATATTCTAACATCAAGAACATCTAATTAAAATGAATAAAATTATTGCATTTTTTTTCTATTTCGCTAATGTGTGGGTCGTTAATGCTCAGGTACATCTTGGGCCAGGTCAAGCCTATGCCAATATTGAATTGGCTTTCAAATCAAATGCAATCAAACCTGGTGATACGGTATACTTGCACGCTGGTTCATATTCAGGATACCAATACATTACCAATTTGCATGGTGCCCAGAATAAATGGATCACCATTCGTCCGTTTGGAATGGATCAAATCGACATATCTGGAACCTGGCAATTTGCCAGTTGCTCCTATCTCCGATTTGAATATTTAAATTTTAAAGGTAATACTAAAAATCCAGGTAGATTATTCAGTGTTGATAATGGTGGAAGTTGTTTGACGCAATCTAAGCATATTGTGGTTCGTCTTTGTTCTTTTGCAAATGTAACAGATCCCAATGCGATCGCTGCGTTTAAGTTTGGTGGTGTAGATAGTTTTGAAGTGTCCAATAATATTTTTAAAGATTTTCCGGCTACAAGTGCGATGGATTATAATGTATGTCATGCCGGAATTATCAGAGAAAATCGTATTGAAAATTGCCTAACTGGGGGTCATATTAAAGGAGGTGCATCTGATATAACCATGGAAAGCAATTTTTTTATAAATGCTTCGCAGGACAGTTGGGTTGCATTTGAACTCGGTGGTGATACTGGTGCGCAATTTTATTGTCCCAGTGAAAATTATGAAGTTAAAAATCTTAATTTTTATTCTAATATTATTGTAGGAGGTTATCGCGGACTTGCTTTGAGTTCTGCAGTCAACTGCAATGTTATCAATAATACATTCTACAATTGCGGACAAGCTACCATGAGATTTTTGACCACTAGTGTTTTGTTTCCGGCATTGAGTGGTAATCGGGTTGAGAACAATATTTTTGCTTTTGGAAATTCAGCCTACTTTAATGGTGGAAAACAACCGTCAGGTGCTGCAAGTTTTAGTAACAATTTATATTGCAGTATAATAAATTCGGTGTTCAATGGACCTTATTGGGATACTCCGGATTTAGATCTGATCAAAGATAAAAATCCAACACTATTTGGTAATAATACAGTTATTTTTCAAGATGGAAAGAACAATAATTTTAATCTAGTTAACGGGAGTCCTGCAATAGGGAAGGGAAAATTAGTCAGCGAGCCCAAATATGATTTTTATGGAAAAGCATTTTCTCCCACAGCCCGTTCCATGGGAGCAATAGAATTTAATAGGGCTACGGCGGACCATGATGTATTAGATGAACAGCATACTAGAAGTTTCAAAATATTTCCAAACCCTGCAAAGAACTATATTAATATTGAAGCGAAAGAAATTCCTAAACAAATTGAAATATATAATTCTGTGGGTGTTCGATTGCTTATTTCTGACTTCAATTCACGCGTGTCTTTAGATAGATATTTGCCTGGAATCTATTTCTTAAAGGTCGGTAAAGAAGTTTTGCAGTTTGTTGTATTATAGTTCATTTAAAGTTAAAGGTTTAATATTTAAATCATCAGTGAGGCACAAGTATTTTTAAAATTAAACACAATTGTTTATCGAAAAATAATAATTTGAAAGTAAAAATACAAAAAATTATTTCCATAATAATTTAGAGTAACTTTAAGGTTTTATATTCTTTGTAGCCGGCCATCCAAATATTTGATAGGTCTTGCTTATAGAAATACATATACCATTTAAATAAAACGGTGAGACTTTTCATAAACTAAAGGAGTGCATTTAATTGAAGTTATATGACCATATATGGGATGGGTTTGTTTTGATATTAATCAATTTATTGAATGACAATTATCATTTTTAATCCTATCATTAGGATCTAGATTTGGCAAAAATTAAGTCATTATGAATCAAACACACATTCACCTGCTAATTACGCATCTTCCTATTTTCGGTTCCATATTAGGTGGTTTAGTTCTTGCACATGGACTTTGGACCAAAAGTAATCAAACCAAAATTGCAGCTTATAATCTTTTTGTCATTTCTGCAATTGGTGCAGGAATTGCATATCTTACCGGAGAAGCAGCTGAAGAAACGGTTGAGAATATTCAAGGTATTGTTGAAGCAACTATTAATCAACATGAAGAATTTGCATTGTTTGCTTTAATTTCATTAATTATTCTTGGTCTGACTTCCATCATTGGTCTTTTTATCACTTTAAAGAACTTGGCCATGACTAGAACAGTTGCATTTATCATTTTATTTATTTCACTTATAAGTTTTGGATTAGTTGCAAGAACTGGGTATTTGGGCGGTCAAATTAGGCATACAGAAATTGCTTCTGCTACTAATCTAAGTCCGGTGCAAAATGAAAAAGATGGTGATAATGATTAAATTAACATGATGAAACTTCCGATTTTTATAAAGCAAGTTTTACCCTTCTTGTTTTTGTTTTCACTGATGATTTTTGTAACGATTATAATCGATTACATACTTCATTATTATCATTTGGTTTTCATCGGACGGTATCTTGGTTTAATGGGTACATGTATTATCGTTTTTTCATTTGTTTATTCTTTAAGAAAGCGAAAGATTATACAATCGGGTTCACCGAAAGACCTCTTGATGATGCATGAATATCTTGCTTGGATAGGTTCGGTTCTTATTCTAGTACATGCAGGCATCCATTTTAATGCTTTATTGCCTTGGCTCGCCACCTTTATGTTGTTAATTAATGTGGCAAGTGGATTGGTTGGTAAATTTTTATTTAAAAAAGCAAGTATGGTGTTAAATGCAAAACGACAAGATTTAATGGCTTTAGGAATGAGTATAGAAGAAGTGGATAGGAAACTATTTTTTGATATCATAACAGTCGATGCAATGAAAAAATGGAGGATAGTTCATTTGCCAATTGCTTTTACACTTGGAATTCTATCAATACTACATATTATAAGCATTTTAATATTTAGTTAATGAAAAAGGTATATATTGGGTTATCCGTTTTGTTTGTCATTATTCTCTTAATCCAATTTCCACATATGATGGTTAATCCCGGTGAATTGGTAGAAGGGCATCAAAAATTGAATAACAAGTGCTTTTCTTGTCATAAACCCTTTGGTGGAATTGCGAATGAAAAATGTATATCATGTCATAAATTAGCAGACATTGGAATTAATTCAATAGCTAAGCCTAGTAAAACATTATTTCATGAACAACTCTCTGGTATTGCATGTAGTTCTTGTCATATTGACCATCAAGGTGTTTTTCCAGAACACCCTATAAATGCTTTTGATCATGAGTTACTTTCAAAAGCTATTATTAATAATTGTAATACCTGTCACATTAAACCAACAGATAATCTTCATGCACAAGTTACTAAGGATTGCAATAGTTGCCACCAAAGTCAAAATTGGAAAACATTAATTGCATTTAATCATGAAGTCCTTTTAAATAAGAATAATTGCACATCGTGCCACCAGAAACCAATAGACGATTATCATAGCATAATTAAGGAGAATTGTGATCAATGCCATAGCACAAGGAAATGGATCCCTTCTACTTTTGACCATACTAATTATTTTATATTAGACCAAAATCATAATGCCGCTTGTAATATTTGTCATACCAACAATAATTTCAAATCTTATACTTGTTATGGATGTCATGAACATAACGAAAAATCAATTATTGCAGAACATAATGAGGAAGGAATATCCAATATAGGTAATTGTATTGCTTGTCACAAAAGTGGCAATGAACATGAGATCAGAACCAATGGTAAAATGGAAAACGGAAAAGAACAAGATAAACGAAACGATAACATTCAATCCAAAGGAACAAAAGAAGGTGATGATGATTAAAGCTGTTAATAATAGCTTCTTTCTTATGATTTAAATTGCTTAGCTATACTCCAATGGTTTTTAACTTTGGACAATATTGTTGGATAGTATGAAATTTTTATTTTGAAATCCTTAATAAGTATGGTTTATTTAGATGTTTTTAATTCATAATTTTGTAGTGAAATGTGGCGCATCATTTTATGAATGCCCGATTTTTAAATATTTGCAACAAAAAATCCCGAATAATTGTAGTATTACTCGGGATTCGAAAGTCACAAATATATATTTATTTGCGAATAGTGTGAATTTTTTTATTTAGTCACAGCCCAAGTCTTACCAGTTTTTGCTTCGTAAAAAAGTGTAATTTCACTAATGGTGCTAAGATCGAATCCTATCCAGTGAACGTCTTCATCAGCTTCATAACCTTCCCAGGTAACATAAATATCCCATTTTTTGTCATTTTCACCTGGATGGAAGGAAATATCTACACTTTCGCCATCATTTAATAAATCTCTACCCATGATGTCTTCTCCCCATTCATTCTCTGTAGTAGGTGAAACAAAAATACTAGAGATATTATACCCTGTTTCATTGATTAAAGTAAAATCCAGATTATGGCAAATTGTTGTAGTGTTCGCGTTTTTAATGGGATTTTCTATTGTGGTAAATGCTGTAGATCCTAAGGATACTGCTATAACAGCAAAAAGAATTAATGATTTCATTTTAAATTTTTTTTATTAATGAATAGATGAATATGTGTAGCCACAAAAGTAAGCAATTAATATTTTTGTATTGTATTTATTTCACAAATATTGAAGCATTCAACGATTTAAAGCTTCGAATGGGTCCCATTTGTTTGTCTAATAGATCATTATAACAACTCTATAATTTGTGAGGTGTAAGCTATATATTTGCATTGGGTTGATAGATTTCATCTCAATTAGGAATGGATAATAAGGTCAATGACAATACATTAATGGTGCTTCAGGATAATTTTGGTAGAATACATGATTATTTAAGGATATCATTAACCGATGTGTGTAATTTTAGATGTCAGTATTGTATACCTGACGAGAATACACATTTTATGAATCCTGCTCATTTAATGCAATTGGATGAAATAGTTCATATTGCTAAGGAATTTGTTCAATTGGGAGTTAAAAAAATAAGACTGACTGGAGGTGAACCACTGGTAAGACAGGATGCAAAGGATATCATTAGGGCACTTTCTAAATTTCCTGTGGAATTGACACTGACTACTAATGGTACAAAAGTGGATGAGTTTATAGATGAATTTAAGAATGCTGGGATTCAATCTATTAATGTTAGCCTCGATA
Organism: Saprospiraceae bacterium; assembly: GCA_044228225.1. Lineage (GTDB taxonomy): Bacteria > Bacteroidota > Bacteroidia > Chitinophagales > Saprospiraceae > Vicinibacter. The sequence continues at coordinate 87,556 of JBGAVH010000014.1, forward strand.
CCTTAAATCCACAAAAATTTTTTGAAATTACCAGGAGGCATCAATTTGAAAAAGTCTGGAATAATATTCAAAGACTTATTGATGAAGGGTTTTACATAAAAATTAATGCCGTAATCATGCGGGGTATTAATGATTCAGAAATATTGGATTTTATTGAATGGACCAAGAGACAAGCAGTTCATGTAAGATTTATTGAATTTATGCCTTTCGATGGGAATCAATGGGATAAAGATAAGGTATTTAGTTATCAGGAAATATTGAATGTAATCGATTCTCATTATAGTTTTATTAAGCTGAAAGATGGCACGAATGATACGGCAAAGAAATTCAAACCTTATGGCCATCAGGGAACTTTTGCGGTTATCAGTACAATGACCGAACCTTTTTGCAGCACTTGCAATAGATTGAGACTTACTGCTGATGGAAAGATGAAGAATTGTTTATTTTCTAAAGGGGAAGTTGATCTCTTAGGTGCTTTAAGAAATGGCGAGGATATTGGAGCTTTAATGAAACAATGTGTTAAGGATAAAGCTGAAGCATTGGGTGGACAATTTGGTGGTGATTATCATCAGATTGAGGTTTTGAATATTACAAATAGAAGTATGATAAATATAGGCGGTTAGTTTTTTTTTGGATACCGTTATTCCTTTTATGGCATATCGGTTTAAATTATGGTAGATGATTTCTGTAAATGAGGCAAAAAATTTAATTCTCGATCTTTGTAATTCAGATAGAATTCAAACTTTGCCGCTTATTCAAACTTGTGGAAGTGTTTTGGCTGAATCGGTATTGGCAACAATAGATACGCCACCATTTCATCAATCCGCTATGGATGGATATGCATTTGTTTTTGAGCTGTGGGATGGAGTATCACCTTTGATGGTCGTTGGAGAAGTACAAGCAGGTCAAACTTCAGGTAAAGTATTGAAGGCTAACGAAGCACTTAGGATTTTTACAGGAGCTGCATTGCCTACAGGTACGGATACTGTTGTCATGCAAGAAAAAGTTATGATCCAGGGATCTCATATTTTGATTCAGTCCCCAGGTTTAATGAAGGGTAATAATGTGCGGATGCAAGGATCTCAAACCATGAAAGGTGAAATTGCATTAAACAAAGGACAACTTTTAACTCCTGCAGGAATATCATATCTGGCCGGCATTGGAATACGCGATGTAAAAGTATTTAAACCAACAGTTTCAATTCTAGTAACAGGAAAAGAATTAAGTGCAGCCGGTGAGGATTTAGAATCAGGTAAAATTTTTGAATCCAATGCTATTGGTTTAACTGCTGTGCTCCGACAATTGGATATAAACCCTGAAGTAATTGAAGTTGTAGATGATGTTGAAGAAGATTTAATTCAATCCATTAAATCCAATCTAAACGTTGATCTATTAATTCTTACAGGAGGTGTGTCCGTGGGTGATTATGATTTGGTCCCAAAATCATTAGCGGATTGTGGCGTGAGAAAAATATTCCACTCTGTAAAGCAGAAGCCTGGAAAACCATTTTATTTTGGAACCTATAATCAAACACTCATTTTTGCCTTGCCTGGAAATCCTGCTGCAGTCATGACCTGTTTTTATGAATATATTGCTCCTGCTCTAAGTCGGTTTACAAAAAAAGAATATTTTATATCATTGTTATTACCCCTTTCCGCGAATTTTGTAAAGAAGTCCGGACTTACTTATTTTCTAAAAGGCAAAACAAGTAATCATGAAGTTACTATTTTGAATCAACAAGAAAGTTACCTACTCAATTCATTTGCAATTGCTGATTGTCTGATCGAGTTAGAAGAAGATAAAGAATTTTTTAAACAAGGCGAAATGATTCGTGTTTTAATGATCATCTAAAGTTTACATCATGGCGGCTGTCAAAATCAAAGGGCAAATATGGATAGAGAATCGCAAAGGACATTTGATAGGTCCCGGTAGAAAAGCATTAATAGAAGCCATTAGAGATCATGGTTCAATAAAATTAGCTGCGCAAGAAATGAATATGTCCTACCGTCATGCATGGGAAATGGTCAATGAAATGAATAGAAATGCTGCCAAACCCATTGTGAAAAAGAATATAGGTGGGACAAATGGGGGTGGAAGTTATGTGACGAAAGAAGGTGAAAAATTAATGGTAATATATGATAAATTAAATAAGGCATTCGAGCAATTTAAATTAGAAATGAATAAAATATACGGAAAGGAATGATATGCCTTGATTTATTATTTTATGGATTATTATTGATCGTGGCATTTCTCTATGCATCTGTAGGTCATGGAGGTGCAAGTGGTTATCTTGCCTTAATGGCATTATTTTCTTTTGTTCCGGAAACGATGCGTTCTACAGCATTGATATTAAATGTTTTGGTGTCCGGAATCGCGTTCATCCAATACAGTCGTAAAGGATATTTCAAATGGGATCTATTTTGGCCCTTTGCTATAACCTCTATTCCTGCAGCATTTATTGGTGGTATGATTCATGTGGATGATGGTATTTATAAAAAAATTTTGGCGATCCTATTGATTTTTTCAGTGATTAAATTACTGGATATAACTGACATACTGAAAACACCAAAGATTAAACATAGTATTCTCTGGTCATTAATTATTGGATTGTTAATTGGAATTTTTTCAGGGATGATTGGAATTGGCGGCGGCATTATTTTAAGCCCTCTGATAATAATGTTACATTGGGCGGATATGAAACAAACGGCAGCCATCTCATCCCTTTTTATTTTTGTGAATAGTATTTCAGGATTGATAGGTCTTTCATTCAATGGATTAATCATGAACGAATCTTTGTTTCTTATGGTGATGATTTCAGCAACAGGTGGTTTATTGGGCTCATATTTAGGTGCATCAAAATTGCATGTTAGTAAATTGAAAATTATTTTATCAATGGTCTTAATCATTGCAGCAATAAAATTACTATTTACATAATTTACCTCGATCATGAATTTAAGTTTATAAATATTTAATAAATACTAAAGCGTGAAAATAAATATACTTGCTTTTGGACAGATCGTTGATATCATGGGAACATCATCTTGGACCATTTCAGGAGTGGACAATACAGATCAACTTGAATTAACATTGAAACATGATTTTCCTGGTTTGTTAAACACTAAATATGCTCTGGCTGTAAACAAACAAGTGATCCATGAAAATACTATATTGAATAATGATGATACCGTAGCGATCCTTCCTCCATTTTCTGGTGGTTAATATATAAACATGAGTCTTTTAAAAAACAATAATCGTTATGATCGACAGATAAGGCTAAAAGAATTTGGCCAAACTGCGCAGGATAATTTAAATCGTGCAAAAGTTCTGGTTATCGGTGCTGGTGGTCTAGGTTGTCCTGCCCTACAATACCTCTCCGCTGCTGGAGTTGGTACAATTGGCATCGTAGATTTTGATCGCGTAGAACTTTCAAATTTACAACGGCAGATTTTATTTAATATGGAAGACATAGGAAAACTTAAAGCAGAATCTGCAGCAGCAAAAATAAGCGCTTTGAATCCTGAAATTCAAGTTCATGTTTACTCTTTTAAAATTACAAATCAAAATGCACTTGATATCATAGTTGAATATGATATTGTAATTGATGGATCTGATGATTTTGCGACACGGTATTTGGTTAATGATGCTTGTGTGTTATTGAATAAATCTTTGGTTTATGGTGCTGTATTGCGTTTTGAAGGACAAATTGGTGTTTTTAATGTTTCGAATTTGTCAACGGGAACTAAAACTAATTATCGCGATTTATTTCCAGTTCCACCTGCTTTGCTATCTAATATTTCATGCAATGAATTGGGAGTTTTAGGAGTTGTTCCTGGTATTATTGGCACCATGCAAGCCGCAGAAGCGATTAAAATTTTGACGAATATAGGAAATCCTTTAAGTAACAAAATACTTACTTATGATGTCTTGAAGAATGAATTTTATGAATTCCAAATTACGGAGAATAAAGGACATTCACATCAAATCCCAAAAGATAGGACTGAATTTCAAGCTTATAATTACGAGTGGTTTTGTTCTACACTTGAACCATCATTAGAAATTAATAGTACTGAATTTAATCAAATGCGGTTAAATGAAGAACTCACCATTATAGATGTTAGAGAATTGTATGAACAACCGGTCGAGCTTGAATTTCCAGTAATTCGAATTCCATTAAGCAGATGGGAAGAAGACTTGCATATGATTTCTACAAACCATAAGATTGTTGTTGTTTGTCAATCGGGAGTTAGAAGTTTAGCTGCAGTAAAAAAACTTAAGGTCTTGTTTCCGGATCAATATATTTATAGCTTACAGAGTGGAATTCATGCCTTAAAAAATAATGATAAATTAAATCTTTTATGAGTGAACATAAAATAAAAAAAGTTTTTATAGAAGGTCCTATATCGCCACATTTTGTTGGTGATTCAATAGCTAAACATAGTTCAAATACGAATATAGGAGCCCATAGTTTGTTTCTTGGACAAGTTCGTAGAGATGTGATTGATGATAAGTTAGTCAAAGCGATAACTTATTCTACTTATTCCGAAATGTCGGAGGAAAAGTTTTATGAAATTAGGGAATCCGCGTTTTCTAAATATTCCCTGACTTGTTTGCATATCTATCACAGCTTAGGTAGGGTAGAAACTGGGGAAATTTGTTTATTTGTATTTACATCTTCCAGGCATCGAAAGGATGCAATTGATGCGTGTACCTATATCGTTGAGAGAATAAAACGAGAGGTTCCTATTTGGGGCAAAGAAATCTTTGAAGATGATAGTTACGTATGGAAGGAAAATGTTTAACAAAAGTTTGAATATTATAAACATTAATTAATAGAAAAAAACATGGTAGATATAACAAACAAAATTAAAACACATAGAACCGCTATCGCACAAGCCATAGTGAAAGTTGGCAGGCAAGAAACTATTGAAGCTATTTTAAATAAATCAGTACCCAAAGGCGATGTTTTTGAAGCAAGTCGAATAGCAGGCTTATTTGGGGTCAAAAGAACCAGTGATTTGATACCGGATTGTCATCCCTTACCTATTGAGTTTACTGCTGTTCAACACAGAATAGAAGGATTGAATATTATAATAGAAGTAGAAGTTAGAACTATATATAAAACTGGTGTTGAGGTTGAAGCCATGCATGGTGCTTCGATTGTTGCTTTGACCATTTATGATATGCTGAAACCTATTGATAAAGAAATAGAAATACAAGCTATCAAGTTATTAAGTAAAAAGGGTGGTAAATCACAATATGTGGATCAGTTGAATCGCGTCATTAAAGCAGCAGTGATCGTTTGTTCTGATAGTATTTCAGAAGGAAAGAAACAGGACGGAGCTGGAAAGGCGATCATTAATAAACTTGAAAAATTTAAAGTGTCGGTAGCGGATTATTGTATCATCCCTGATGAAATAGATACCATTCAGGAAAAAGTATTAGAGCATTATAGGTCAAAAGTTGATATGATTATATTAACCGGTGGAACTGGATTGTCTGACAGGGATGTGACGCCTGAAGCCATCAGACCCTTATTGGATCGGGAAATTCCGGGTATCGGTGAAGCAGCTCGAAATTATGGACAAGAACAAATGCCTTACGCGATGTTATCTAGAAGTCTTGGTGGATTGAAGGGAAATACTTTGATTTTAGCTTTGCCTGGATCTACACGAGGTGCACAGGAAAGTATGGATGCACTATTTCCATATCTACTCCATTTGTTTAAAATCATGGAACATTCAGCACATGAATAATTCTAATTGAGCATTTGATATTTTTTTAAGCATTACTATTAAAGCAACTTTTTATCAATGATATATTTTAATTAGGCGCATGAAATATTGACATTTTATAATATATTTTTTTTCATTTTTTATTGAAATAACTTATGGATAGATATCAATCTACGTTTAACATGTATAACAAAGTGGCTCAACTTTATCAGGACAAGTTTATGGACTTAAACTTATATAATGATACTTATGATTTATTTTGTCAGTATATTAAAAAACAAAATGCTCCTATTTTTGAAATAGCTTGTGGACCAGGGAATATAACTAAATACATATTAACCAAAAGACCTGATTTTATAATAGAGGCCATTGATATGGCTCCCAATATGTTAGAGTTAGCGAAGATTAACAATCCTACTGCTCATTTTCAACTTATGGATTGTAGAGATATAGATACTTTGAATTCTAAATACGATGGTATTATTTGCGGTTTTTGTTTGCCATATCTTTCAAAACAAGATTGTTTGAAATTGATTAAGGATAGTAGAGCATTATTAAACGCAGATGGAATCCTCTATTTAAGTGCCATAGAAGGAGATGAAAGTCTTTCAGGATATGAGACCAATAGCAAAGGTGAGGATCCAATTTATATTAATTATTATGATGAGCATTTTTTGACAACAAGTTTGATAGATCATCACTTCGAAATATTGGACATAGTTCGTAAACCATATATGATAAAGGAAGATGTATGGTCTACACACCTAATAATCATCGCAAAAAGAAATCAATTATGATCAGATTATGGATTCATTCGGATAGAGAGGTCTTAATTCAAAATATGAAATGCAATGTACCTGAATATTTTGCCGAAAGTGAAATCGTTGAATTTATGGATTATCTGAATCAAAATGCTGAACACTATTATGTGTATGAAGATCAGAGAAAAATTATTGGATCCGGCGGGATCAATTATTTTTTAGATGAAGGTGTGGCTAGAATCTCCTGGGATATCATTCATCCATCACATCAAAACAGAGGAATCGGAAAACAGTTAGTTTTATATAGAATCAATGAAATCAAGAAAATACCGAAAATAAAGTTTGTTATTGTTCGTACAAGTCAAATGGTTTATCCATTTTATCAACAATTAGGCTTTGAACTTGATTTTATAACCAAAGACTATTGGGCTAAAGGATTTGATCTTTATCAAATGCAGATGAATATTCAAGTTTAGATAATTATTCTATTTATATATTAGGGTGTAAATATTTATAAAGTATAGGGTTTTTCCCCTTTGATGGATCAATGATAGTGTCTTAGATTTGCATCCAATCAATAATTCATTTTTTTAATTTATGTGTATTGTGATTCAAAATTGTAAATCTATTTATTTGTTGGCTGTAGTTATAGTAATGACAAATATAAGTTGTAGTTCTAATATCTATTTGGTTAGACATGCAGACAAAATATTGGGGGTGCCCAATCCACATCTTTCTGAAGCTGGAAAAACAAGAGCAAAAACACTTGCGGATACCTTAAGAAATAAAGGTATTTCCAAGGTGTTTTCAACAGATAGTAATCGCACTCGTGAAACTGCGCGACCAACCATGGATTTATATGCTATACCATTGACTATTTATAGGAAGGATAACATCCCTGCACTTGTTTCAAGCTTAAAGAGCCATCTTGGGTCTAATATATTAGTGGTCGCTCATAGTGAAGATATAGATGATATATTAAAGGAATTAGGGTTAACATTGGACCAGCCCATTACCGGATATAGTCGTTTTATTAAGATTACTAGAAGAAAGTTTTTTAATATTAAAACGACTAAAAAAGAAACCCATTATGGCATTCTTGACGAATGATTTTTTATGTAAAATGTCTCCATACCTATCATTAGATTTACATTTTAATTTAATAAAAAAGCCCTAATTGAATTTTGCAATTAGGGCTTTTTCTTTAACAGAAGTTTGAAAAAATTATTTGTCCATAATTTCAAAGTTTTTCGGATCAGAAACTTTAAATATATACGATCTCATACATGTCTCATGAACAAAAACGTCATAACCTTCCACAATACCAGTAACTTTAAATTTTTTATTCTCAGCATCTTTTGCATTAATATATTTCTCAGGGGGTACAGATTCACTGAATTCTATTTTGATGGTATAATCATAATTGTCCGGATCCCTTACGAATAAAGTATTTCCTGAGTGCATGATGTTACCATTTCCAATTTCAACTTCTAATGACATGGGTTTGCCTTCACAGGGCATAACCTTTCCACATGGGCCTTTGCAATCAGCTTTAGTAGCCAAGTTTGTAATTCCCTTTATAGATGTTGTTCCAATATTGCACGCTAAAGAAAGACATACAATAGCAATGAATAAAATTATTTTGTTTTCCATTATTTATTTTTATTAATTTATTTTCCTGATAATTCCATATGTAATCTGTCAGCCCGATAAATATATTTTAATGCTGCAAGAATTCCACCAGCATGAACACAAACGGATCTGTTGGACACATCATCATATATAAAATTTCCAGGTAAAGATTCAATGTTTCCGTCAAAAATTAACCCTACAGCTTCCTTGTTTCGGTTGACAATTGGGCTACCTGAATTTCCTCCTATGATGTCATTTGTAGCCACGAAGTTTAATGGTGCTTTAAGTAATTCTGTTGGAGGATTTTGCCATCTTGAAGGTAATCCCCAAGGATATTTTTCATTGTAAGAATAATACCGGTCATACAATCCGTAAAAGGTAGTTTTGTATGGTGAAGTAGTACCATTATAGTTGTAAGGTTTTACAACGCCATCAGCTAAGCGTAGCGTAAATGTAGCATCAGGTGGTAGATTATTTCCTTTTACTGCAAAAACAGAATTAGCTATTCTAGATTCAAGTGCTCTGCGTCTTGGTGTTGACGATTGAAAAGCAGTAACAGCCTCATTATATTTTGGAACGATAATTCGTGCTGCATCTAGTAATGGGTCATCGAATTTCGCAAATTTCTTAGCATCTTTTGATAGTATTTCTTCCAGATCTTTAGCATCCGCAAAATCTGTTTTATCTAACATCTTAGCTGCTCGGGCTTCTGGTGTTTTTCCATCTAATATTTTATCAATAAATTTGATATCAGGATGTTCGTATTGTTTTAATTCACTTAGAAAAGTAGCTAAATATTCTTTTTCTTTTTCGCTATTCAAATCTTTACTTAAATTCTTAATGTCAGTTCTAAGTTTTTCAAGCGCCGGACCATTATCAGGCATGCTGAGTGTTTTTTCATACTTTAATAATGTATGCATTAGATTGACTGCATTGCCCTTTATGCCTCCGGGACCTGCAAACGTTACTGTCGCAGAATATTTTTTCAGTCCATCTACAGCTTTTTCCAATTCTACCCAATAATCCTCACCTTTTAATTTTGTTTTCTTGCGAATTTCATCTTCCATATTTTTTTTACGAGCCATGAGTGATGGATTTTTTAAACCACCCAATATACCACCAAAAGCTTTCATACTATTGGCTAATCCGAACATATCATTTTGGAGATCTACATTTGGTTTTTTATTGTATTCCTTTTCAAGTATGCTATATCGGTTATTTAACAATGATAATTGCATTGGATATCTGAAATCCCGATCATATTCCAATTGTTTGCTGGTTCTGTATCTTTCCGTATTTCCTGGATTGCCAATTACAAATACAGGCTCACCTTCTACAACGCCATCACCATTAAATTTGAAATAGTGTGCAGCAGTATTTAGTGGATTTCCACTTTCGTCATATGCTCTCCAAAATGTACAGTCCAATGTATAACGTGGGAAGGTGAAATTGTCTGGATCACCACCAAAGAAACCCAAATCAGTTTCAGGAATAAATACCAAACGAATGTCACTGAATTTCTTGTATCCATAAATACTAAATCTTCCACCACTATAGAAAGTTACGGTCTGAGTTCTTAATCCTTTCCAATTTTCTTTTTGTTGATATTCTCTTGCGATTTGAGCTAATGCACTATCCTGATATACCTTTCTTTCATTATCGTCTTTTGCTTTATCCATCATCTTGATAATTCGATCAGAAATATCAGCAACTTGGATTAATTGCTCTACAAATAGTCCTTCAGCTTTTCGTTCATCTGCTAGGGTTGTAGCATAAAATCCATTCTTATCAAAGTTTTCACCTTCTTTTTGAAGTGGCGTAACTACGTCTCTTGAGCAGTGGTGATTGGTCATGATCAAACCATTTGGTGACACAAAGGATGCGGAACACCATGAAGCAAAACGCAATGAAGATTTTCTTACATCTTCATACCATTGATCTTCAGGAGTGAAATTATAGGCTTCTTTGAACCATTCCTTAGGTGGATTCTCAAAAGTCCACATTTTACCAAAATCAAAACGCTTTGGTTGAGTTTGATCAACCTGTGCGCTTAAGAAAACAAATGGGCAAAGGAAAAATGAGAATAAAATTAGTTTTTTCATGTATATAAAATTTATATGTTTTGAATTTTGCGCAAATATAGGCATCTACATTGATTTTACTTGTTTTTTACACTAAGTAATTCATTAACAGAGTTGTATGTAATGGGATGATACCCATCTTTTACCTGATTAAATATTTGTTTAGCTTCTTCTTTAAGGCCCGAATCAATTAATTGTTCAAATATGGGCAACACAAATTTTCTTCGGCCGACTCCTGCCAAAAAACCATCAATTACTGCCAAATATTGTTTTCCATAATCATTTTTAATGAGATATATAAGCCATATGGAGGCGATTTCAGCGTTTTTTGACTTGGATAATTGAAACGCTTGCTCCAAAGGTTCTACCAAGGGTGCTTGTATTGGAAGACTATGGATAAAATGTATCCATTCATGGGTTGACCAATCCTTGGTATGTAAGGATTCCAAGGTTTTGTGTTTTAAATATTCAGACAATTGTTGATCTACAGCATCAAATTTTTTCGATGTGTAATTAGGGGTAAAATCAATTAATCCTGGTTTGTACAACCAGATGTTTATAGTGTCTTGGATTCCAGAGTTTAATTCCTTGAAATATTCAAGTAGATATTTTTGGAATCGTTCAGTAGTATTTGATTTAAATGCAAATTCCTTAAAATAGCTTCTCAGAAATAAGTCCCACTGATCTCTGCCAACCCTTTCTTCCAGATATCTAAGAAGTCGTTTTCCCTTTTCGTAAGCTATATCGGATAAAGCATCTTCTGGGTCTTGGTTTTTTAAATCTAATTTCAATTGAGTTAATGGATTTTTTTCGCCAAATTCAGTCATGGCAACTTTGAGATCATTCGACCCCAGTAAACTCAGCATATCCGCATACTCCTTGCCATACAAGGATTCCATTATCCTACTTTCAAAATAAGTGGTGAAGCCCTCATTAAGCCAAAAATCCTCCCAAGTGGCATTGGTGACCAAGTTTCCGGACCAGGAATGGGCCAGTTCATGAGCCAACAATGAAGTTAATGATCGGTCTCCTGCAATAACAGATGGGGTCAGGAAAGTGAGTTTTGGATTTTCCATGCCTCCAAAAGGGAAGCTGGAGGGTAAAACAATGACATCATATCTGCCCCAAGGATAGGTTCCATATAATTGTTCCGCAGCATTTACCATTTTTTCAAGATCCTCAAATTCCCAAACGGCTTTTTCCAAAAGATTCGATTCAGCATAGACTCCAGTGCGAGGGCCTATAGCACGAAATGAAAAATCCCCAACAGCCAATGCCATTAAATAAGCTGGAATATGCTGATCCATATGGAAGGTATATTGACCTTGAGGATTTAGTGCTTGTGGATTGGTTGCACTCATGGTAGCCATCATTCCCTCTGGAACTTTTACCTTAGCATTGTAGGTGAATCGTATGCCGGGACTGTCTTGACAAGGCAACCAGGTTCTGGCGAAAATAGATTGACTTTGAGTAAACAAAAAAGGAAATTTTTTTGAAAAAGTCATTGAAGGGGTCATCCATTGTAAAGCTTTTGCTGCATCAGTTGTGTGATAATTTATGATTATCTTACGTGTATCCTGTTTTAATTTAATGATTAAAGGATAACCGAGTATACTGTCTAGTGGTCCAATAGTAAATTCAGCATTTTCTTTTTTGCCTAATTCAGAATCTAGAGAAATGGATTCAATGACAGGACCATTAAGATCCAATATAATTTCTTCTCCTGTAGTTCTCTCTATAGTGTAAGTAGCAGTTCCAATGATTTGTTTTTTTTCAAAATCACACACTACATCCAATTCCAAATGTGTTGTTTTAGCTTTTTCAGGTTGAGAAAAACTATGTGGATCCGGACGATTCTGTATTATAGTTTTGGGAATTGTAGCATTCGTGCAAGAACCAAAAGCTATAAAAAGACCTAGAATCATTATTTTATTCATAATACATCTGATTGGATTGCAAAAGTATCCTTAAATAACAGGAGTCAACTATGTATATTATAGTTACAACTGTTTATGTTTTGTTAATTTTTCATTTAATTGCTTGTAAAGCGATTTCGATCTAAAAATTTTAGGAACTAGGCAGTTTGTATGATGGAACCATGATCCAATCTTATTTAAGCTTAGATTGATTTTAGATAATAATAGGAATCAGGGCCCAGGTGAAACAATAAATCCAGGGCACTTAAACCTGAAATGAAATGTGCTGTCTTACCAAATACCTGTTGATAAGGTTTGGTTTGGATAGCATTCAAAACCAGGCTTTTTCGCCCATCGATTATGTGATCATCTACAGTTGTTGTATATTGATTGGTAAATTCTAAATCCATTTCGAATTTCATGCTTCGCGCCATCCAGAGCATGGTTTCATTATTAAATTGAAATAGATGTTCATGTTTCTTATTCAATAATGATTCAAGTTCATCTTTGTAATATATAAAAAATGGAGATTTGCCATAAATGCTTTGAAGTGTTTTAAAATGCTGAACATGCCATGGATGGTCATATGAAATGTTTACTTCCTGGATCGGCATGGATTTGTTTTTTCCTTGTTTTAAAGGAATGGACATGCTAACTGCTCCTTGGTTAGACCCAATGTAATATCGGTTCCGCCAGCTTCTTTTTTGGTAATGCTCATGCGCTTCTATGATAATTTTTTTATCCAAAGCATGTTTAAAGAATGCAATAGTTGGAAAGACTTGAGTCTCCAGAAGCAACGATGTTTTGATATCAGAATGCATTAAAGATTTTCTTGGGTATTTTGAATTAAAACTCAAAGATATTAAGCTTCATTTAACTTTGTACTTTGTTTCCATATTATGAAATCAAGTATTCCATCATATCTCAATAAGAATACCTTATACGATTCACTTATTTTAGATAAACCTAATCCGGATTTATCTTTAGTGATCGTTATTCCTTCCTATAAGGAAGATTATTTATTTCAGGCTTTAGAATCTTTGCTATTATGTGTTAGACCTGATACTTCTATAGAAATTATACCCGTTTTAAATTATCCTGAATCCAAAGCAATTCATAACGATGAATTTCATCAACAACAATATAACCAGTTATTAGCATTTGCTGCAAAACATAATACACCACAATTCCAAATCAAACCTATACCACCCATAGCGATAAAAGGAAAACATGCAGGGGTTGGACATGCCAGAAAAATAGGTATGGATGAAGCGGTTAGACGTTTTTTTGCTATTGGAAATAGAACAGGTATTATTTTGAATTTTGATGCAGATTGTACTTGTCATGAGGAATATCTTGAACAGGTAGATTTGTATTTTAATCAAGTCAATGCTAAATCTGCAGTTGCTATTGATTTTGAACATCAATTTGAATTGCTATCAGGCCTGGCGAGAAAGGCCATAGTGACTTATGAATTACACTTGCGGTATTATATTGCAGCACAAAAATTCATTGATTATCCTTTTGCTTTTCAGACATTAGGATCTTGTTTTGCAGTTCGGGCAGAAGCTTACTGCGCACAAGGCGGAATGAACCAAAGACAAGCAGGAGAAGATTTTTATTTTCTACATAAATATTCATTGCTAAATGAATTAGATGAAATTAAAAGAGTACTAGTTTATCCCTCTGCAAGATCTTCCGATCGTGTTCCGTTTGGCACAGGTAAAGCGGTTACTGAGTTTTTTGATACACAGTTTCAGTGGAGTTATTCCTTAGATGCTATTTTATTATTTCAAAATTTAATGCATTGGATTAAATTAAATATTGAATTGCCTTATGAAGAATGGGATAAAGGATTAGAAAAATTATCTCCGATTCTCGCTGAATTTTTTTTAGAGCAAGGAATAGTTTCTGCATTTCAATCTTTTAAATCCAATACCGCTTCATCTGCACAATGTTCTAAAAAAATGATCCAATGGTTAAGCCCTTTTCGACTCATGAAGTGGCTGCATTATGCGCGCACTAAGGGATATCCTGATATACCGGTTTGTGATGCGGTAAATCAACTTATGAAGTTAATGGATTCGCAATTTGACTATTCATATGATGAAGAATATTTATTACAAAAAATGCGCGCGTTTTTTTTGTGACTTATACCCTGATAGATTTTTACATACTAAGAAGACTATTCTTTAATAAATTTCAATGTTATTGTGCGATGATCTTCTAGCTTCATTGCTATAAAATAGATTCCTTTTTGTAAATTGGACACATTAATCTTGTTTGTTGGATGATAGATCGATTCAAGAATTTGGCCTTCAGGATTGGAAATGAGTATTTGTTTGATGCTTAAATGATTTGGGTTTTCTATATTTAATTGTTCATGAACAGGGTTAGGATATATTCCTAATCCAAAATTTTGAAATGGATCATTGACATATAAGATTTGGTCATATTCAATTAAGTAGTAGATACGATCATTTGATTTGATATCATTCCATCTTCCATAATTTATTTTACGATTGTCAATGGTTAAACATAGGTGATTTTGACGACCTGAATTATCCGGTTCTGCTGGACTAATGCCCCACTTGGTATAGGATCCATTGACGGGTGTGCCGGTCGGTCCACCTAACCAAAATGGTATTCCGATGCCATCATTATTTCCATCCCAGATCCAGGCACCTTCTTTCAAAGTATCCGTGCCACCCAACCAAATAGCACTTGTTCCAAAAATATTGAGTGTGTTAGTAAACGTTATGTTGGACTTATTAATTACATAATCGAATAAGGTGTCTTGTTCTGTACTATCCGAAATTTCAGCAAGGTAGCCTCCACGCTCCACAGCACAATTCACAGCTTCCAGCCAGGTTTTGTTTTCTTTAACAACTTCATATTTATGGCCTTTAAATGAAAAGGAATAAATATTATTTAAATTGGCACATTGTGAATTTAAATTATTTAAAATTGTTGTGCATAAGATTAAAAAAATGCTTATTTTGAAGCTCATGATGGTATTGGTTTAAACTGTAAAATAAAGTTCATTATCAAACAAAATTATAATTTTATTTTTTGAATTATATTATATATCTAAGAATTTTTTTTATTTCATTTAGTTTGTGTGTCATTCTGGATTGCATTCGAACTGTGAGAATTTGAATTGAAATCATATGAAGTCTCAATCAATACGATTTGATTTTTGATAATTGAAGATGGTTTAAATCTATTTTGTATTGCATATTAGCGTAAACGATTTTATTCAGACAAATTTAATATATTTATTTACTTTGATCATAGCAGGTAATTGAAAGTAAAAGAAGTTATTGAATTTTACAAAAGCTCTTTATTCGTTTTAATCAATTTTATTATTAAATAATTTGAAATTATAAGATATGAAATAAATCTAAAATAATTATTTGTACTTATAAACCAGAAAGATTCATCTGGATTTTCTTGGTTAAACATGAAATTAGCGTCCCTGAAGAAGAAATACGAAAAACTTAAATATAAAGTATTCCAAATTGTAATTATTAAAACATGGTATTCCAAATTATTTATATATTGAATAATTCTAACAAAAAGCAAGACAAAAAGATACAGAATTATATAATCGATGCTAAATGTAATCATTGCGTTGCTGAAAATATAGAAAAAAACATTTTCGCTTGTGTTTATTATTATTACTAATGCCGAAGTGACAAGTGTTTTAATTATAAGTGTGATAAATGTTAATTTAAAATAATACACTATCTTGGATTCGAAGTTTGTGTAGCTCTTTCCAATATTATGAAATTTTAAAATATATATGTTTGATGCAATTAACCAATAAATATTGTCGTAAATATTGAAATATAGATTATCATAGAAGTTAAAATAAATCAAGTATGAAAGAAGGTATCCAAACACAATAACTATATAAAGAAAATTATATATTACTATTAAATATAGTGTTGTATTTTTTTTAAAAAATGAAGTAATCAAATTTGCGAATAAAAATAGAATTATAATTCGAAGAAAAACAACTATTGATTCCAAGAAATATGGAAGTAATTGATTGTAGTGAAATGTATGAAAATTAAAACTGGGTGTAAAAGGATCCAATACAAGGAATAGTACACTTCTTATAAAAACTATAATGAATATGTACAATAACTTTATTCTTATTACATAGTTTACCATCAATTTTACATCTGTATTACAATATAATTTTATTAATATTTCAATTCCAATTCTTTACGATATATTGAATCTTCAACATTGTGCTTGTTCCAATAGTCCAATTGCATTCGCTTCTTTAATGTAGCTTTGCTTACCATTTGTTCTGTTCCTTCCAAATAGGACTCTTCCCATGATAATATTTCATATGGAGATTTTTTATTGAATAAGATTTTTATGTTGCGTTGTAATATTGGAAATTCAATTTGATATGCCTGAGTGTCGATATTAATATCCTGCAATCTACCAACAGCATCAGTGGCACTTAAAGCTTTATGTTTAAGTCTTGTAAAAAATGCGCCCGGAATTATTTTAAAACGATCTATTGGAAGTTTTGCCGGATTGATTCTGATTTGATTAAAGAGTTCATCTTCACACCAAGCTATTGGAAAAGTTAATTTTTGATCACCTTCAGTTTCGAAGTATGAATATTGTTCTATTTCATATTTGTTCTCGCGCTGATTCATTTGCATGAATACATGGCCGCACCACTCTTGAATGGAAGCGCTTATTTTTATAGGATGTGCAGCTACATCAGTTCCAATGGGTGTAAAACTGCTTAAGAACATCGAGTAGGGATAGATACCCGTATTGAACTTTTTAGAATAATTCATTTTTAATACAGTGATTTTATCCGTTCCTGATTGTGAAGGATTATCCAACTTGACTTGTTTGGTTTTTGAAAAATCTTCGGTAACAAAAATCAGGACTGCATCTCCCTTATGTTTTTGACCATATCGGACTTGTTCTAAATCATAACTGTTGATTTCAGCTTTTCCTTGATACCAATAGGAATCCAAAGAGTGATCAACACTCTCGGTAGTTTTATCTGTAATTTCTTTTGGAGTTTCAGATTGTTTTTTATCGCAGGATAAAAAAATTATTTGAATCAATACAAGGCAATGAATGATGTATATTTTGGCATTAATGATTTTCATAATAGTTTTATTTTAGGTCATCTGGATATAGAATGTTTAGTTTAGGTTGTTTTGACCCACATTTTAAGTTTGCCTTCATGGCTTGAACTTTGTAATAAATAATTATTGGGTATTTCAAGATTGTAACTGAAATAACTGACCAAGCGAGTGCCAATTGGCATGTTTTGTAATTGGTTATAAACGTAAGCTGAATATTCATGATACAGATCACGATTGATTTCCATATTAGAAATAAGTGAATCGGATATGTCTAAGTTTTCATAAAATGAATTAAAAAAGTAAAAAGCATCATAATCTGAAAAATTAATGGTGTTGATGTTTTGATGTATAAAATGAACATCCTTAATCTGATAAAACTTACTCATTTTTTTCGAAATCAAATGCAAATGTTCATGCTGTTCGACTCCTGTAAAAACTCCTGTTGAACAACTTGCACCAACCATACAAAATTTTCCTGCTCCGGATCCTATGTCGAGTACTCGAGTTCCTTCTTGTTGAACTAAGAATTCAATAGCTTCCTGAATAACAGTTATGGGCGAAAAATGTAATCCTGCCAAATCATCCAATGGACTTGGATATATCGTGTTAAAATCTGTATCTAGTATATTTTTATTATCTTTTAATTGTTTGAATAACACGATATGATTTATTGATTAATAATTGCGAAAACAATTCAAAGTATTGTTTTGTTTTAAGCTCAATGCTATATTGACCCGATTACCATTCAAACCGATTACCACATAACCCGATTACCATTCAAACCGATTACCATACAACCTGATTGCCATACAACCTGATTACCATTCAGCCCGATTACCTTTCTACAGCTTAATCACAGACACTATCTTAAAATCGGAAATAAATCCTAACTTTGCGCCTCATAACTGAAACTTGAACCGATGCAACTACCAGGACTAGAAACAGCTCAAAAATTAGGTTTGTCACCTGAGGAATATGATAAAATTTGTAATGTACTTGGACGTAAACCGAATTTTACAGAGCTGAGTATTTATTCTGTAATGTGGTCAGAACATTGCTCTTATAAAAATTCAATCAAATATTTAAAGCAATTACCCCGCAAAGGTAGTCGATTATTAGTTGAAGCAGGGGAGGAGAATGCTGGTTTAGTTGATATAGGTGATGGTCTAGCTTGCGCATTTAAAATCGAATCCCACAATCACCCGTCTGCCATTGAGCCTTACCAGGGAGCTGCTACAGGTGTAGGCGGTATTCATCGAGATATTTTCACTATGGGTGCCAGACCTATTGCCGCATTGAATTCTTTAAGATTTGGAAATCTGGAATTAGCCCACACCAAACATTTAATGCGAGGTGTTGTCAAAGGCATTGGAAATTATGGCAATTCATTCGGGGTGCCTACAGTAGGCGGTGAAGTTTACTTCAATGATTGTTACAATCAAAATATTTTAGTTAATGCCATGTCTGTTGGTATCGTAGAACAGGGCAAAACCATTTCAGCCTGTGCTGATGGACCTGGTAATCCTGTGTTTATAGTTGGATCGGCAACCGGTAAAGATGGAATACATGGAGCAACATTTGCCTCTGCTGATCTTACGGCGAACTCATCTCAAGATCTTCCTGCTGTGCAAGTGGGAGATCCATTTCAGGAGAAATTATTGCTCGAAGCTAGTTTAGAAGCCATAGCTACTGGCCAGGTTGTAGGTATGCAAGATATGGGAGCAGCAGGAATTACTTGTTCTACTTCTGAAATGTCTGCTAAATCCGGGACCGGAATGGTTATTTGGTTAGACAAAGTTCCAACCAGACAGGCCAATATGCAAGCTTTTGAAATTTTATTGTCTGAGTCGCAAGAGCGAATGCTCATTGTTTGTAAGAAGGGTGGTGAAGCACAATTATTAGAGGTATTTGAAAAATGGGACTTAGAATGTGTGCAGATTGGAGAGGTAACTGACACGGGAAATATTGAGTATTTCGTAGGTAATGAATTAGTAGCTAAAGTTCCGGCACATTCATTAGTTCTGGGTGGTGGAGCTCCAGTTTATGAAAGAGAGTTTCACAGGCCATTATACTTTTCAAAAATTGAAGCCTTTGCGCCTGTTGATATACAAGAACCCGTGGACTTAGTTGCTGTAGCTAAGAAATTAATAGCATCACCCAATATTGCCTCCAAATCATGGATTTATACCCAATATGATAAAATGGTTCGGACTGGAACCATGACTTCTGTTTCTTCTTCAGATGCTGCCATTGTTCGGGTTAAAGGAACCAAAAAAGCGCTTGCTGTCACGACAGATTGCAATTCAGCATATGTTTATTTGGATCCATATGAAGGTGGCATGATTGCGGTAGCAGAATGCGCCCGAAATATTACATGTTCCGGAGGCACACCTGTGGCTATTACCAATTGTTTGAATTTTGGGAATCCATATAACCCTGAAGTATATTGGCAATTTGTCCATGCATTAAAAGGTATGGGGGAAGCATGTTTAAAATTTGATACTCCGGTTACAGGAGGAAATGTCAGTTTCTATAATCAGACCCAATCTCACGGTAAGACAGAACCTGTTTACCCGACGCCTACTATTGGAATGCTTGGAATTTTGGACGATGCATCTTTAATGACCACTTTAGAATTTAAGCAAGAAGGTCATTTAATTTATTTATTGGGACATCAAAACAATCATATCGGATATAGTGAATATGTGAATATCATTCATGGAATAGCGTATTGTCCTGCACCTTATTTCAATCTGGAAGAAGAATACAGATTACAAAATACCATCAGAGCATGTATTGGTAACCGATGGGTTGCATCAGCTCATGATGTTTCTGAAGGAGGTATTTTCGTATCGCTTACCGAATCGGCAATGGCTTCTCAACTTGGGTTTAAAATTAATACCATATCTTCAATAAGAAATGATCTTTTCTTATTTGGAGAATCACAGGGAAGAGCAATTATTACGATAGCCCCTGAGAACAAAAATGCATTTGAAACGTTTGTAGCAAATCAAAAGGTAGACTGCCATTATCTGGGTCGAGTAGAAGGTTTAGATTTAAATATCAATGGAATATCTTTTGGAGATTTATCCTATTATTCAGAGCACTACATGAATGCCATAGGAAATAAAATGGAAGAATAAAATTTTTTAAAAATGAGATATATTATTAATTTTTTATTATTGTTAATGAGTGTTGCATTCCTAAGTGCATGCACCAATGGTTTTCAGATTAAAGGTAACTTTTCCGATGGCGGAGATCTAAGTGTGACCTTAGACAGAATTGGTCTGGATAATTCTACGGTGTTAATTGATGAACAAAAAATGGTTGCAGGTAAATTTACTTTTGCACCAAAAGATCCAATCAAACCAGGATTGTATCGGATTAAATTAGGTCAACAAATGGCTGTTTTTGTGCTGGATGGAACTGAAAAAAAGGTGGATATATCAGGAACCCTTGCAGGATTAGCATCTGGAACTTATGAGATAAAGGGTGCTCCGGTTGCTGAAGAGGTTTTAAATTCTCTTAAAACTGTAAAATCAAAACAACTTACAGTTGATGAAGCTCAAAAAATTATTGATAACGCAAAAAATCCTTTATCAGCTGCATTGTTAGCTGTTCAATTATTGGGCTTCAGACCTGAATTTATTGCTAAACATAAGCCTGTTTGCGCTAATCTTAAAGCTAAATATCCAGAGTCAGAATTTGCTAAGTCATATGAAGCATTTATTCTCCAATCTGAACAAACGGTTAACCAACAAAGAGCTCAGGAATCCATACAAGTAGGGATGGATGCACCTGATATTAACCTGACTTCTCCTAAAGGTAAGACTTATAAATTATCGGATCTTAAAGGCAAAGTGGTATTGATTGATTTCTGGGCAAGTTGGTGTGGACCATGCCGACGAGCCAATCCACATGTTGTTGATGTTTATAAGCAATATAAAGACAAAGGATTCACAGTTTACAGCGTGTCTTTAGATGGTGTGGATAGTAGAACAAAGGCGCAATTGAGCAGTGAAGCACAAATCAAGGAATATACAGAAAACGCTAAGACAGCCTGGATTGCAGCCATCGAAAAGGATGGATTGGAATGGGATACACATGTTAGTGATTTGAAAAAATGGGAAAGTGACCCAGCGGCGGTATATGGAGTAAGAGCCATTCCAAAAACATTTTTAGTAGGTCGTGATGGAAAAATTGCTGCAATAGACCCACGAGATAATCTTGAAGAGGAAGTCAAAAAAATATTATAACAGAATTTAATTCTGATTTTAAAAAATGAGCCTCGAATATTTTTCGAGGCTTTTTTTATGAATGAAATTTTAAATTTATTCTTAAAAATCGACTACTAAGACTAAGATCCATTTTAAAAAATAAATCATCCAAGTACTGCATAAAAGTCCTCCCTTTCCAAGGGAGGATTTAGGTGGGTTCTTATCACCCTAAGTACTGCATAAAAGTCCTCCCTTTCCAAGGGAGGATTTAGGTGGTTTCTTATCACCCCAAGTACTACATAAAAGTCCTCCCTTTCCAAGGGAGGATTTAGGGGGGGTCTTATCACCCTAAGTACAGCATAAAAGTCCTCCTTTTCCAAGGGAGGATTAAGGTCGGTTCTTATCACCCCAAGTACTGCATAAAGGTCCTCCCTTTCCAAGGGAGGATTTAGGTGGGTTCTTATCACCCCAAGTACTACATAAAAGTCCTCCCTTTCCAAGGGAGGATTTAGGTGGGTTCTTATCATCCAAGTACAGCATAAAAGTTCTCCCTTTCCAAGGGAGGATTTAGATGGTTTCTTATCACCCCAAGTACTACATAAAAGTCCTCCCTTTCCAAGGGAGGATTTAGGTGGTTTCTTATCACCCCAAGTACTGCATAAAAGTCCTCCCTTTCCAAGGGAGGATTTAGGTGGGTTTTATTCTAAATCGCCATCAAAATATTGGTATAAAAAACAAGGTTCATTAAATCGATCATTTAATGAACCTTGCATGATAATTTTTGAGCTATTTTTTTTGAAAAAAATCTATGGTTTAACAAATTGATCAGGTATAATCGCTCCCTCTTCAACCCAATTTTTTACTTTTTTCTTTCCTTTTGTTTTTGAAGCCAAAAGAACGGCATTATAAGCATTTATGATTCCACCGGTTGAACTGATTTCTTTCAACTGTGCATCTTTATTAGTACCAGGAGTCAATACCAAATCATTGGTTTTGACAGTCGATTTTCGGATGATATCTTTAATTTGTTTTGCTGTCAAAGTTGGAAAATAGGACCGCAACATGGCTGCTACACCTGCTGCGATAGGACTCGCCATGGATGTACCTTGAAGGTTTTCATATTGGTTGTCCGGAACTGTAGAGTATATTAATACACCAGGAGAAAACAAGTCTACTTCTTTTTTTCCATAATTAGAAAAAGTGGCAATTAGATTAGGCGATTCGTTAGGTGCAAGAGCTCCAATTTCTATCCAGTTTGATGCTTTCTTTTTTCCAAATAAAGATGTCTTTGCAAATTTTCTATTGGGATAGTTGGTGATCTTGTCATTATTACCTGCACTGTTTCCTGCAGCATGAACCAATAAAACATCATGTTCTGCAGCGTATTTTACGGCTTCATCTATTTTGTCTTTGTTTGGAGAATAACCTTTTCCAAAACTCATATTAATGATACTGGCGCCATTATCTACAGCATACCGTATGGCATTAGCAATATCTTTATCTCTTTCGTCACCATCAGGTACACATCGAACGGACATGATTCTGACATTGTCCGCAATACCATTCATGCCAATATTATTGTTGCGCACAGCACCAACAAGTCCTGCTACGTGTGTGCCATGTCGTGCATCGGGTCCCTTTACATCATTGTTGCCATAAATGCGTTCATTGACATCGTCATAATGATCTCCAACTATTTTTCTGGAATCAAAATCTGGATTGAATGCATAATTCAATTCATTTGAAAAATGTTCTTTACCTTCTTTGAATTCTTTAGCAATACTCTTTTTTAAATCGTCTCCTGATTTGATGCCCGGATCGTTCTCAAGTAAATTTTTAGCTATAGTGATCCCAAGAGATAAGCTTTTAGAATCTCCTTCATCTATAGCATCCAGATTCATTTCATTGACTTCTTTAGTTCCTAATTGCTCAATGACCTTATTAACGGCATCCATTACTTGTTTTTCCGAAGCATTAATTCCGGCGAGATTAGCCTCAGCTGATTTTCTTCTTCCTTCTACCTCATCACGAAGTTTTAAAAATAAATCATATTCCTTTTTTTGTTTGGAAGTCAATTTGTCTCTATCGGCAGTTTCATATTTATATTTCATTTTGCCGTATAATCGAGTCGTTTCATAGGTGTCGTGATCAACATTGCCATTAGCACCACCTATAAAATTCCATCCATGTATATCATCAATATATCCATTGGAATCATCGTCCTTTCCATTATTGGGAATCTCTTTTGGATTCGTCCACATAACCGATTTTAAATCTTCATGGTCTGCATCTACTCCTGAATCTAAGATGGCTACAACTACTGTTTTACTTTTTCTGCCTTTGAGGAGTTCTTTATAAGTTCTATCTGAGCTTACTCCATTAAATCCATCCTTGGACTTATCCAGATGAAACCAATTCTTTGGAACCGCATCTTGGGCTGAAACACTTGATAGGAAACTGACCAATAAGGCCATTAAAGTGTAGAATTTTACTGATTTTGAATATTGATTATAAAAAAACATAATGGATAAATTGTTAAAAATGAGTAAGTAAGTTAATTTTGTGCAAAAATAAACACATCTTTGAATACTTTTACATATTACTAATATAAATAATCAGTGGCTAAATGTAAATACATGTTAACGTGGAAATCAGTGATTTTGTTATTTTTAATGTTTGTGCAATTCAAATCTTTTAGTCAATCTATTGATTTGGGCCTGATTATGGGTGGTTCGAATTATAGCGGTGATTTAACCTATACCGCAAAAGATGTCTTGCAGCAAACTAAATTAGCCATTGGTCTACACCTTCGCTATGATTTTAGCAATATGATTAGTTTTAAATTGCAAGGGATGCGACTTGCTGTCGCTGCTGATGATAAGATATCAACCCAGGATTGGCAGCAACGACGTAATTTGAATTTTAAGTCGACAATCTATAATCTGGATCTTTTAGGGCAGATTAACCTAATGGGTTTTTTCTATCCTGACCCTAAACGGTTTAATGTTTACCTCACCGGAGGACTAAGTTTTTTTCATTTTAATCCAAAAGCTAATTATTTGGGTACCTGGTATGACTTGCAGCCCCTTGGTACAGAAGGTCAGGGAATACCGGGTTATAAAGCACCTTATAAATTGAATAGTCTGGCACTTACTATGGGCTTAGGGATCCGGTATTTCTTAACTTCTAACATTTCAGTTGGACTGGAATATCTAACCCGTCAAACGAAAACAGATTATTTAGATGATGTGTCCGGTGATTATGTTGATGTTGACCTGTTAACTAAACATAATGGTCCTATAGCCGCAGCCTTAGGGAATAAAATAAATGCACCTGGAGGAAGTCAAAAAGCTAATCCATTGGATAGGGATTGGTTTCAAACATTAGGTATTGTGGTAAATTATCATTTTGGCGCAGAATTTAAAGGTAAAGGTATCCGTTTTACTAAGAGGGGCGTCAATTGTCCTAAGTTTTAGTATTTAGAAATGAACACTATTTCACCGGAAGAGATTTTAAAAAAATATTGGGGGCACAATGAATTTAGACATATTCAAAAAGATATTATTGTATCCGTTCTAAATAAAAAAGATGCACTAGCCTTAATTCCGACCGGTGGTGGAAAATCCCTTTGTTATCAGGTTCCTGCTTTGATGCTGGATGGTTTTTGTCTTGTGATTTCGCCATTAATTGCATTGATGCAAGATCAGGTCATGCAATTAAAAGACCGGAATATTCAAGCAGATTTAATTTATGGAGGCCAACATAAACGAGACATGGAGCGCATCATTGATAATGCAATAAATGGCTATCTTAAATTACTTTATGTTTCTCCGGAACGATTACAGACTGCTTTCTTTCAGGATCGCTTGCATCGGATGAAAATCAGTTTCATAGCCGTAGATGAAGCCCACTGTATATCACAATGGGGCTATGACTTTAGGCCCTCATATTTAAAAATACAGGAAATCAGAAATAATACTTCAGCACCTATTTTAGCTTTAACTGCTACGGCAACTTCCAAAGTTCAGCTTGATATATGTGATAAACTACAACTCAAAAAAGCAGACATCCATAAAATGTCTTTTAAAAGGGAACAGTTGAGTCTTGTTGTGAAATTCGAAGAACATAAATTAAATCAGATTCAAAGAATTATAACCAAAACTAAGGGCACAGGATTAATCTATGTTCGCAATCGCAAACAAACTGTGGAAATAGCTCAGGTTTTGAATCAACAAGGGATTGTTAGTGATTTTTATCACGCTGGCATAGATCATAATGTTAGGGTTAAGAAACTGGCCGATTGGATGCAGGGAAAAACTCCAGTGATGGTTTGTACCAATGCCTTTGGAATGGGTATCGATAAATCAAATGTGCGATGGGTTATTCATGGAGATATTCCTTCTAGTATTGAAGAATATTTTCAAGAGGTGGGACGTGCAGGAAGAGATGGATTAAGAGCTTATGGTGTTCTGTTATATAATCAGAAGGACTTGTTGAGATTACAATCTCAGTTTGAGAATATGTTTCCCAGTCTGGAGGAAGTCCAGCAATTGTATAAGTCTTTAGCCATTTACTTTGGAATTGCCGCTGGTTCAATTATGGAGGACAGTCGTGATTTTGATCTGATAGATTTTTGCAACAAAAATAATTTAGTCTCAGAAAAAGTAATTCATGGTATAAAAATATTAGAACAATCGAATTGGTTAATGACCTCTTCCGCCGTATTTCAACCCAGCAGAATTCAAATTAAAGTTGAACCTAATGAAATCAATGAATTTTGTCAATCCTTCCAGCAGTTTTCTTTGATATTGACTAATTTGATGAGATCTTACGAAGGTATTTTTAGCTTTCCGGTTGCTATCCATGAGAATCAGATTGCGTTTCAAATAAAAACCAATATAGACCAGGTAGTATTGTGGCTGAATGCATTGAATCGTGAAGGACTCATTTCTTATTTTCCATTCAAAGAAAAACCTCAGTTGCAATTTGTTGCTGAAAGACAGTTTAATAATACTATTGGTATAGACAAGGCCTGGTTTGATTTTCGTAAAAAAATGTATCAGGAGCGAATGGATTTAATGATTTCCTATCTGCATTTGATGCAATGTCGCCAACAGTTTTTGATGAATTATTTTGGTGAAAAGGATGCATTGCCTTGTGGTATATGTGATCGTTGTCTTGAATTAAAAAATGCAATCATCGATCCACAAATAAGAACTTTGTGGACCTCACAAATTATCGAAATCTTAAAATCTAATCCCAAAAGATCTATCAGATCCATTTTGGAATTGTACCCATCTAATAAGGAATCTTGGGTATTAATTATTCTGCAAGAATTAATTGGTGAAGAAAAGATTATTCGGGATTTGGATTATTTGTACTTAAATAAGAAATAATTATTTCAGGAATTACAAGTCGTTAATGGTCATTTTGTTTGATATAAACCTGGTACGCCCACGGCTGCAATGATAGTTTAATGTTTTTCTTGATTTTTATTTTCTTCGAACTAAAATATTCCACATACTTACCTGTTGAAAGATCGGATAATTGCGTTTCAATCATCTGTGGACTCATATTCAAGACCACTAAAACTTCATTGTCGTCTTTGGTTCTTTTGAAGGAGAGTATTTGTTGAGACTTATCATTTTGGATCCATACAATCGGACCCCCAAATGTTCCGGAATAAAGTGCTTTATTGTTTTTGCGGAGTGCACATAGATTTTTATAAAATGGCGCATATGCATATTGATCAAAATCAATATTATCTTTTTCGAAGAACGCTAATTTCTTTTTAAGTGGTTCTTCTTGCCCAGAATAGATAAGAGGTATGCCATCTAATGTGAAAGTTAAAACGGAAAACATTTGGTGTCCTGAACCCAATTTTTCAAATTCAGTTCCGGCCCAGCTGTTTTCATCATGATTACTGGTAAAATACATATGCCAGCCATTGATAAATTTTTGTTTGTCGGCATTATAATAATTCTGAAAATCCAAAACATTTTTTTTGCCGCTGTAAATATCCCGTATGAGCCCCTGGAATGTCCATCCATAATCCATTTGGAAATAACCTTTATTGCGGTGTGCCGGCTCTTCGGCTTCTGCAAGCATGATAGGATTCTTGTTCATTGCATTAAACGTTCTTGAGAGTTGGGCCCAAAATACATCAGGTACCATGGCGGCTACGTCCATTCTGAAACCATCAACCTCAAATCCATCCAACCAATACAACATAGACCTAATCATTTGAAATTTCAATTCTTTATTTTCGTAATTCAAATCTGCAACATCGTACCAATCTGTATTTTCAGTGTGAATGATGGTATCTGCTGTTGTGTTGTGGGTGTACCACTCAGGATTTTTTGTAATCCAGCTGTGATCCCATCCAGTATGATTCGGTACCCAATCTAATATGACTTTCATGCCTAGTTTATGAATTTCATCAACTAATTTTTTAAATGAATCTTTGTTACCATATTCAGGATTAATTTTATTATAATCTGAAACAGCATAATAACTGCCCAGTGTTCCTTTGCGCTTTACTTGACTGATTGGAAAAATAGGCATCAACCAAATGATGTCGACACCCATATCTTTAAGTCTTGGCAAGTGTTTTGAAAATGCATCAAAAGTACCCTGTGCTGTGTATTGACGCACGTTTACCTCATAGATGATAGAACCGGGAAGTGATGTGGGTACTTTGAATGTAACAGTGTCATTGCTTGCTTGACTATAGATAGAAATACTAAGTAAAAAGTTTATAAGAACAAGAAAGTATTTTATAGACATGGTCTGATTTTTTATATGAAAAGTAGTGCATAAAAAAACCGTCAATTTTTGGTAGACGGTTTTTTTAATATGTTTAAATTCTAAAAATTAATTTTTTATAAACTTGATGTTTTCATCTTCCATTTTAAGGATATATACACCAGGAATTAATTGTGATATATCGATTTGATGATGGTTCAATGGACAACTTACTTTTTGACCGTGTATGGTAGTTATTTCTATCTTGCTCAAATCAGCTTCTTGTATATGATCAACAGCAATAAAATCAAATGCTGGATTCGGTGATACGGTAAGTTTACGACCGTTTTGATTGATACTGGTAATGTTACTATAAGTGAAACGACCGTCCAGATCAACCATTTTTAGTCTGAAGTAATTCGTTTTATTAGGAATTAATTCTACATCGAAACTATAATCTTTCAGGGTGTTCGAATTACCAGCAGCTCTGATTTTAGATATATCTCTAAAAGTTCTATTATCAATACTTTGTTGAACTACAAAATGGGATGCATTTTGTTCCACAGCAGTTTGCCATATCAAATTGTAATGTCCTGATCTGGTACTTATTGCATTAAAACTTACAAGTCTGATCGGTAAAATGATAAAATCTGAAACGACACCACAAACAGTATTATTCAATTTTTTACCTTCAGCAAGAAATGAGGCTGTGGAATTACAATCTCCCACAAAAGTGAAACTCTCACAAATGATAGAACCTACCTGAAGATTTGAGACATTTATGGTTCTAGTCATAGTACCATAAGTATGGGTTACATAGTAATCTATAGTCTTGGCATCTTTAGTCAATTTTTTAACACAAAATCGAACTGTAAAAAGACAGTCAGATCCACCAAAATTAGTTTTGTTTAGGAGCGTTAGAGTGTGATCAGCAGGGCCAATACAATCTTGGGCAGTGTTAGTGGAATAAAATCCTGTGAAAAGAGCACAGATTAAGATCAGTTTTTTAAACATTACCTAGAGTTTTAATCAGGTTAGGAAATATTATATACAACAAAAATACACCTTTTTTATGAGAATCAATTGAGAATATTATATATTATTTTATAATATGTATAAATTATTAAATTACAATTATTAAAATATATTAATTTAGTTATATTTATAGCCTTTTTTCTGTGGAAATCAGATGCATTTCTAAAATCGTCTTATGCTATAATTTGGATTATATCATCAGGAATTTCTCCAAGATTCAACAGCTTGTAATAAACCCGGGCTGTTAGTATGACATCCTGTGAACAATATCGTGCAATTCGAGGGAGGTCTCGTTCGACCCAAAAAACATCACCTACATCCTTACCACTGATATCCGACTTGGAACTGGCCAGGTTAAAGCAGGCGGCAAGAAGGTCCAGAGAAGTGTAATGTTTATAATCCCCAAATTTCCATAACTCCAGGGTATCAATAATGTGGCTTAATTCCCAAGGTTTTTTACCATTTATTTTGAGTATACCTGGTAATTCCAGACCTAGTATTGCGGCCCGACGACAAATGAATGGAATGTCAAACTCCTTAATATTGTGTCCACAAAAGGCTGCCCTTTCAGCGTGATTATAATGAGTTTCGATCATGGATAGAAAAGCAGTCAAAAGTTCAATTTCCGAAGTCCCGTAAAAGGATTTAACCCGAAATTGATGGTCTTTAATGGCTCCTACACTAATACAGCAAATTTTGCCAAATTCTGCGAAAATGGCTGCCCTATCATGATATATCTCTTCAATTGGCTTATCCGGATCGGATTGGATCTGAAATTTAGATTTGTGGGTCCACAATCCCTGCCAATGGGGATCTAATTCATTAAATTGGCTAACAGCAGAGACTGTTTCAATGTCTAAAAACAATATTTGACTTGGGTGCATAATTAGAATGAATAGGGTGTTAAAATACAAATTTATTGATATTTGAATAGTTTTATGCTCTTTATATTAAAAAAAACTTAAATTTACACCTAATAAAAATTTAAACATGGCAGATAATAGATCAAATCAAAATTTAAAAGCCGCAGTAATCGTTGCTATTTTGGCTTTATTTGGAGCAAATGTGTATCAATTTGTTAATAATAGAAGTTTACAAACAGACAATTTATCTAAGGAAAGTGAAATCGTTGAGCTCGATAAGGCTAAAACAGAACTTGAAAAGCAATATCAGGAGTCAGTTGTGGAGCTTAACTCAATGAAAACAGACAATGAAGAATTAAATAAGAGTATTGATGCTCAAAAAGAAGAATTAAGATTGCAAAAAGACAAGATTACCTTATTACTCAAGGATAGTAAGAATCTAAGTGCGGCTAGAAAGGAAATGGAAGGAATGAAAGGTAAAATTCAGGAATATGTAGCTGAAATCAATAAGCTAAAAGAAGACAACCAGCAATTGCTTAACACCAATACCACTTTAGCTTCAGAAAAAGAAAACCTTACCAAAACGGTTGAACAAAAAAATGCAGAAAACAGAGAGCTTGCTGAAGCCAAATCTACCTTGTTAACTGAAAAGGAAAAAATAGACCGTGACAGAGCAGCCTTATCGAAAAAAGTTAACCGTACTTCAGTTATACAAGTTGAAAAAATCGATGGTACCGGTTATCAAAACCGTGATGGCAAAAAACCTTCCAGCAAATCGAAAGCCAAGGATGTTGATTTTATTGAAGTTTGTTTTAAAACTACCATTAATCCGAATACAGATGCCGGTAATGAAAAATTTTACATCAGAATTATTAATCCGGTAGGCGAGACCCAAGCCATTGAGTCTCAGGGTTCCGGAGTGTTTAACAACGAAACCACCGGTGAACAAATGCGTTATTCTACTATAGCCACAGCCAATTATAAAAATGATGAGCAGAAGGTTTGCGGAAAATGGGAAAGCCCCGGAACATTCCAAAAAGGTGTTTATCAAATTGAAATTTATAATAAGGGCTACTTAGTTGGAACCTCAACGGTTAAGCTTAAGTAACAAGCTGTCTTAGGGACTAACGATCAGTTTGTTCACATAGGATAGAGTACTTTTGGCTGGTCCTTCAATTCAGGATCATGGAGTAAGTTAATAAACATAGATTGAGTCGATGGCTCATATGGGTTTTCATTTGTCATTAATGCATGCAATACTGATTCCTTGTTAATAGAGTTCAGTAATATGGATAACATTTTACTTTTTGTATAAAATGGGTTTATATGATATATTCTGTGCATTGCTTAATGGGATTAAAATTTTAACCCATAAATTTTACATTATCAAAATGTGATAAGTCTTATATTGCGTCGAATATTAAAAAATATATGGCTACGAAAATATTAGTGTTAGGATCTAATGGACAAATTGGGACGGTATTGTCAGAAGCATTACGGTTAAAGTACGATCAAAAAAATGTAATCACCTCAGATATTCGTCCTCCAAAGAATCCTATTGGAGTTTTTTTGCACATTGATGTTTTGGATAAAGAAGCCATCCGCTCTGCTATCATCCAACACGAGATTACCCAAATTTATCACCTTGCTGCTATACTATCTGCAAGCGGAGAAAAAAATCCTTCACTGACTTGGAAAATAAATATGGAAGGGTTGATCAATGTTTTGGATTTAGCAGTAGAATATAAGATAGATCGGGTTTTCTTTCCAAGTTCTATAGCTATTTATGGTCCAACTACGCCCAAAGTCAATACACCACAGTTTACTAGTTTTATTCCATCTACGGTCTATGGTATGAGTAAATTAGCTGGAGAAAACTGGTGCCAATATTATTATAAGCGCTATGGACTGGATGTACGTTCACTGAGATATCCAGGTGTAATAGGGTGGCAATCCCTACCTGAAGGTGGTACCACTGATTATGCTGTAGAAATCTTTCACGCGGCCCTTAAAAACGAAACTTACTCTTGTTTTTTGGAAGCAAATACCCGTTTACCAATGATCTATATGGATGACGCCATTCGGGCTACCATATCATTAATGGAGGCCGATTCGAATGCATTGACTGTTAGGACTAGTTACAATCTGGTTGGAATGAGTTTTACCCCTTTTGAGATTTATGAAGAGATCAAAAAGCATTTCCCGGAATTTAAAATCAATTATAATCCGGACTTCAGACAGGCTATCGCTGCTTCATGGGCAGAATCTATTGATGACCAAACAGCTCAACATGATTGGCATTGGAAGCCGCAATATGATCTTGCGAAAATGACTGCAGATATGTTTGAGCATCTAAGACTTTAGATATATCATTTGGCTTTTTATAATAATAGTATTCAAAGTACAGGTGATTAAATACTTCAATTTGGTTTCATATAATTTTATTATGTAATATATAATTGGACTGATCATCAAAGTATAAATTATAATATTCGTTATTTTTATCATATTTTAATAAATTATTCTGCGAATTAGAATAGAACTACTTAATTTTGCGCCTAAATTCGGAGCACATGAAAACCAGATATTCAGATGAAGAATTAGCAGAGTTCAAGACATTGATCGATTCCAAGATTGAAGCTGCCAAACAAGAGTTAGCCGAAACGGAGCAGCAGACGATGGAAATGCGGGAAAATATGTCTGATGAACAAGGTGGGGACTGGTTTGATGATAGTTCTATCCATACTGAAATTGAATTTTTAAGTAAGATGGCTGAACGTCAGCGTCAACATCTGCAAGGTTTAGAAATGGCATTGGTGCGGATTAAAAATAAATCATTCGGAATTTGTACGGTTACTGGTGAGTTAATAGACAAACAACGCTTACTTTTGGTGCCTCACACCACAAAAAGTGTTAAAGCAAAAGAAAATGAAGCTCCGGCACATACCAATGAAAATAGAAATTCAGGATCTTTTGAGGATGAAGAAACAGAAGAGATACCTGTTGAAGAATAGGTAATTCAGGATTAGGACGAACTTATCAATCGAGCTAACATTAAGCAGAAGCTTACAAGGATGAAAATGCTCTGGTAAAGTCAAATTAGTGACCATCAGAATGTGTTTTTTGTACAAGTTTTCAGTTGGGTAAGTGGGAAATAATAGCAGTTGTTATACCTCTGTTTTTTTATTGATCTTAAAAATAAAGTACTACGAAAATACTCCTAATGGTAAATCAGTGAGTCATCAATTCAAGGTTAATATTTAAATTAATTTTATTGAAAAACATACAACTTGTTCGATATTTGAAGGTAGTAATGCTTCTGATAGGCAATTTGATTTTCGTTACATCTTGTTTTCCTCCGGTAATTGAAGACAAAGGTGACATGTTTTATACGATATCCGATCCCAATGTTCAATCTATCATTAATGCTCAAGATCGGCGTCTCACTGATTCAATCATTCCATATTTAAGTCACCAAAAAGCATTATATCGAAAATTAGCAGCAGATGCCTTGGGTTGTTACCAGGATAGTTTAGCCGTTCCACATTTAATCGGATTATTACATGATGATCAAGAATTCGTTCGGCAAGCTGCTGTTTTTAGTCTTGGACAAATTGGACATAAAAATGCTGAAAGAGATCTCATTAATGCCTTCATTGGAGTCGATTCAACTGGTCCCTTTATGAAGACCAATTCTATGATACTAGAAGCTCTCGGAAAATCGGGTACGGATAGTTCGATGAATTTAATTTGTAAAATCAAAGGTTATACACCAAAAGACACTTTATTGTTATATGGTCAAATGTGTGCCTTATACAGGTATGGAATTCGAGGCATGTTTTGTCCAGAAGGTCTGGCATTATTAATTGAAATAGCAACACATAATCAATATCCGGAATCATCTAGATTAATGGCTGCACATAGCCTTCAAAGATTTAAAAATTTCGATTTGGCTAAATATTTTGATGTACTAAAGTCTGCTTGTATAGATGAAAAAAATGTAAACATCAGAATGTGTTTAATTCTAGCCACATCCAGAATAGCTAGTCCTGCAACACTGACCTTGTTGGAAGATTTGTATTCTCGTGGATTGGATGTGAGAATTCAATCCAATATTATTCGTGGGTTGCAACATTTTGGAGGAGGCTCAGCCAGTCACTTAGCTTTAAGGGCAGTTCAAAATCCATCTGCACAGGTGTCTTTGTTAGGTGCGCAATATTTAGTGGATCATGGGACGGAATTAAATGAGGATGAAATGACATCATTGGCATTACAGCGAGGGCTCTCCTGGCAAGCGAAGGCTTTGTTGTATGAGGCACTATTGGTGCATATTCCAAAATATAAAGTATTAACTAGACGGGATATAATTAATGCTATCAAAAATCAAATCCAAAAATCACAATCTCCATATGAAAAAGGAGCATACATCAAATCCCTACGTAATGAAGTTTTGGAATTGCCATATATTATTTCACTAGGTGAAAAAAATGCACCATTCATAGTTAAAACAATAGTTACTGAATGTATTGAGTCCATATTAAAAAATAAAACCTTTGGACTTTATTATAAGGGATCCAAAAATCCTATTTATTCAATGGTTAGTGAATTTTTTAATGAGCAATGCAACTCAGGAAATGTTGGTAGCATAGCTGTAATTGCATCCCTATTTAGAAGTGAAACAGGATTATTAAAATATTATTTTAAACCAGATTCCATGTTTGGCATTGCTAAAAAAGTGTTGAAATTGCCTAGAGATATTGAGACTTATAATGAGATTGAAACCACACTTGCCAAAATGAATCATACCAAATATGAAGCAAAAAAAGTGGCTTACAATCATCCCATAGATTGGCAAAAATTGACCAAACTAAAAGATACGATTAATGTCATAATTACTACGGATAAAGGTGCCTTGAATTTAGAATTATACCCCAAATTAGCGCCAGGTAGTGTGGCTAATTTTATTACACTAATTCAAGAATCTTTTTTTAATGATAAGTTCATCCATAGAGTTGTTCCTAATTTTGTTATTCAGGCTGGATGCCCAAGGGGTGATGGTTATGGTGGATTAGATTATACCATTAGAACAGAAATAAATTCAAGTATTAATTTTCAGGGTGAGGGATTAGTAGGCATGGCAAGCGCAGGTCCGGATACGGAATGCAGTCAGTTTTTTATTACCTATTCACCGACACCACATCTTGATGGAAAATACACCATATTCGGCAAGATGACTAAGGGAATGGAAGTGTTAATGGCGATTAATCAAGGGGACAAAATTATTGATGTTAAAGTTTCCAATTAGTGGTTTTTTATTCATTATTAATGCTGTGTTAGTTCATCAATTTATTTAAGCGAGGACAATCAAAAGATTTTTCTTTGACGGTTTTTTCATAATGAATATGTTGGGCAATTTCTAGCATTTTCGCATTACATCCAAGTGTTCTGCATTGAAGTTTACCATATCAGTTTTTTTAATTATTTTGATGTTGGTATGAAAATATAATATTCTAATATAAGTATACAACATGTAATATATGACATTAATAATTGAAATGTAACACTGGATTATTTTTTTGTATCTAAGTTGAATTTATATAAACAATACGCATTTCGCGTGAAGGATAGTAATGAAAATAGTATCCGACGCAGGAGGATACCATTGTAATGGATAGCCTGACCTGAAAGGGCACGCCCAAAATCTTAATCTTTGTTTTTATATCAAACTTATTCTTTATATCATCTGATGGATTGTGTAAAAAGTAGTACTTTCGCAATCATTTAATTAGAATATTGATTACCATAAAAGTTTACACATGAAAAATACGGCTTTGACAGACAGACATATTGCTTTAGGGGCTAAAATGGCACCTTTTGCGGGTTATAATATGCCGATTTCATATTCAGGAATAAGAGAAGAACATGATGCGGTAAGAAACGTTGGAGGTATGTTCGATGTGTCGCATATGGGTGAATTTATTGTTAAGGGTAAAGAAGCACTGGACTTAATTCAATGGGTTACATCTAATGATGTTTCAAAATTAAATATAGGTGATGTTCAATATTCCTGCTTACCGAATAAGTCGGGTGGAATCGTAGATGATCTTTTGGTTTATCGCTTACTCGAAGATCACTGTGCCGATGGTGAGCGATCTTATATGTTGGTCGTTAATGCATCAAATATTGAAAAAGATTGGAATTGGATCATGGAAAATCATCATTTCGATGCGCGGATGATTAATATTTCTGATCAAACCGGTTTAATTGCTGTACAAGGTCCGGCAGTTGCTCAATTGTTACAAT
This sequence comes from Saprospiraceae bacterium, assembly GCA_044228225.1. Taxonomy (GTDB): domain Bacteria; phylum Bacteroidota; class Bacteroidia; order Chitinophagales; family Saprospiraceae; genus Vicinibacter. Next base: position 123,972 of record JBGAVH010000014.1, read on the forward strand.
CCTTGACGGATATTAATTTGTCTGAAATTCCATATTATCATTTTAGAGAAGGTGTGTTTGCTGGTGTTGAAAACGTAATAATTTCTGCTACTGGTTACACAGGTGCAGGTGGATTCGAACTTTATTGTGGCAATGAAAATATTGGACATTTATGGGACGAAGTATTACGTGTAGGTGGTTCATCAGGATTAATTCCTGTTGGATTGGGAGCTCGGGATACCTTGCGACTAGAAATGGGTTTTTGTTTATATGGAAATGATATAGATGATCAAACTTCGCCATTGGAAGCTGGATTAGGTTGGATTACTAAGTTAAATAAAGGAGATTTTATAGGTAAGGATTGGTTGATGGCTCAAAAAGCCAATGGCGTTCGGAAAAAATTATGTGGTATTGTAGTCGATGACAGAAGAGTACCAAGGCATGGATACGCAGTGTGTGATGAATCAGAACAAGAAATTGGTGTGATTACTTCTGGAACTCAATCACCAACCCTAAATATTCCAATAGGAATGGCTTATCTACCCGTATCTCATTCTAAAATAGGCCAAAAAATAAAAATCAATATGGGATCAAAATACATTGATGCCCACGTAGTTAACATACCATTTTTAAAAAAATAATAATTTAATAGTTAATCAGTAAACTATTTTCGGTTTCACTTATTTTAAGCTAGTAATATAGTATCCTTGGAATATAGTCAGTGCCGTAAGAAATTTATTGATACTTGGTCACAGTTGGATTTATCATGGGGTATCAGTCGTACGATGGCTCAAATCCATGCTTTGTTGTTACTATCTCCTGTACAAATCAATGCTGAGCAAATCATATCTGAACTTGATATTTCAGGAGGCAATGCCAATACCAATTTAAGATTATTATTAGATTGGGGGTTGATATATAAAGTTCAAGTAGCTGGTTCAAGATGTGAATATTTTGTGGCAGAAAAAGATACGCAAATTATATTTAAAAGGATTTTGGAACAGCGTAAGAAAAAGGAATTGGATCCCATTCAAACTGAATTGCAATGTCTATTAGACTGTAAATGTGATAGTGTGGAATCCAAGGAGATGCATAAATTGGTGCTTGACATTACTCAGTTCGCAAGTAAATCGGATAAGTTATTAAATCAATTGATTAGAACGGATTCACACTGGTTGTTTAATACCTTGTTTAAAGTATTGAATTAATTTAATTTGTAGTAAATGATATTGGCTGGTAAACTTTTTTTGAATTTGTATAAACTCATATTGTGTTAATAAAGCCGATCCACTATAGTTTTCCAATCCTATCAAAAATAAAAGATAAAACATTATTTTTTGAGCAAATTAAAAATACCTTTACTGAAATTAAAAATTCCGGAATATTTAATGATAAAGCAAAAAAAACCATTTTTATATACAGAATAAAAACAAAATCTAAAGTATATCATGGAATTATCGCTGGAATAGATATCCAGGAATATATAAAAGGAAAAATAAAAAAACACGAGAATACACTCATCAAACAGGAAGAAAATATTATACAGCTCATGAAAGCCCGTCAGGCTATTATTAAACCTGTATTGTTGGCTTATCCGAGTAAGAAGAAAATAAAGGATTTAATTGTAGGATCTTTCCTGGGTAAAAAACCAAAATTCGTTATTGAGTTTCCAAAGGAACATCAAATCCATGAATTATTTGCAGTAACTAAAATTCAAGCCATTAAGGATATTCAAAAAGCATTCAAGGCACAAGTCCCAAAAGCTTATATTGCAGATGGTCATCACCGCATGGCAGCCGTAAATGATTTATTGCTCGCCAATCCTGATTTGAAAAGTCAGGGACTCAATTATTTTTTATGTGCCCTCTTTGACTTTAATGAATTAAGTATTTTTTCATACAATCGACTGGTCCATATTTTGGATTTATTTGATATAGATGTGATTCTTGCACAATTGAGTAAAGTAGCTCAGGTCAAAAAAATACCCAACGCTAGACAATCATCAAAAAAATTTGAAATCATACTCTTTACATCCAATGCCTACTATTCCATTGTTTGGAATAAATCTATAATAGCAAAGGTGAAAAAAGCAAAAGGAATAGTCTTTGATATTGATCTTTTTAATGATTATATATTACAAGAAATAATGGGTATTGAAGATATTCGTTCGAACCCTAGAATCACTTATGTGGAAGGCGTTAAAGGAACGAAAACCATTATCAAAAGTATTAAGGATAACAAAGAGTTTATTGGATTTGGATTTTATCCGGTAAAACGTGGTGAATTCATTAAGATCGCGGATGATGGGAAAGTACTACCTCCAAAAAGTACCTGGTTTGAACCCCGAATTAAAAATGGTTTGGTTATACAACATATAGAGGGTCTATTATCTGCATAATAATGGAGTATGAGAAAAATAAGTTCTGACTATTTATTTGATGGACAACAATTGATTAAAAATGCAGGCCTAGTAATTAGTGATGCTGGAACAATTCTGGAGATTGTTCAGGAACAAGAATACCATCCCTCTGAATTCGAATATTTTCCTGGGTTGATTACACCTGGTTTTATTAATGCTCATTGTCATTTAGAGTTATCCCATCTAAAAAATTTTGTTCCAACGGGTACCGGATTATTGCCATTTATTTCTTCTGTGGTAAGGTTGCGGGACATTCCGGAAGACATCATTATGAAGGCCATTCATGATGCTGATCAATTGATGTGGAAGAACGGTATAGTGGCTGTTGGAGACATTTCTAATAAAATGGATACCATCTCAGTTAAACAAAATAGTCGGATTAAATATCACACGTTTATTGAGATGTTTGATTTTATGCAAGAACAATTAACGGATACTTTTTTTGAGAATTACAAAAAAGTGTATGATGCCTATGGATCCTTATCAAAGTCATTTGTACCTCATGCGGCATATTCTGTTTCTCATAAATTATTTGATCTCATTGCAGAAAACAACCAGCACAATGATGTTATCAGTATACATAATCAGGAAGTTCCGGATGAGGATCAATTGTTTATAAGTAAAGAAGGTGGTTTCCAGAAATTCTTTGAGTCTTTTGGATTTTCAATAGAACATTTTAAGCCTATTCATCAATCTGCAGTTCATTATTCAATTCCAAAACTAGATTCAGGAAATCATGTTTTATTGGTTCACAACACATGTACAAAACCTGAGGACATGATTTTTATTCATTCCATGCTTCCAAATGTATTTTATGTTACTTGTCCCAATGCAAACTTATATATAGAAAATACATTGCCAGATTATAAATATTTTATAGATCATCAAGTTGCAATGTGTATCGGAACTGATAGCCTTACATCTAATTGGAATTTATCGATCTTGGATGAACTATTGTGTTTGCAAAAATTCCATTCACAGATACCATTGGTTGAATTATTAAAATGGGCTACTTATAATGGAGCAAAAGCACTGCGCATGGATCATCAATTAGGTAGTATCGCAGTAGGAAAATGTCCGGGATTAAATTGGATTTCAAATATTGAAATGGATCATCTTGGAAGTGTTAAATTGTCGATGGATGCTTCTGTTTTAAAAATTATCTAAGCTTGAAATCATCTTATGGAAACAGAAATTATCGGTGATGTTGTAAAGAAACTAAATTTAAGATTTGCTCAAGTCAAAAATGTAATAGAATTATTAGCTCAAGGTTCTACCATTCCTTTTATTGCTAGATACCGAAAGGAATTAACGGGCTCATTGGATGAAGTTCAAATTAGAGATATACAAAAATCATATCAGGATCTTTTGGATTTGAAGGAACGCAAATTATTTGTCCTCAAAACCATAGAAGAACAAGGTCAGCTGACTCAAGAATTGGAGCATAAAATCCTCCAAGCTATTGACCTAATGGCTTTGGAAGATCTATACGCACCTTATAAAAAGAAAAAGAAGACCAAGGCCGATATTGCTAAAGAACATGGTTTGCAACCCTTGGCTGATTTATTGTTGTTGCAATTAAAGGAAGATTTTTATCCTAAATTGAATAATTATTATTCAGATTTATATTTTGATGATGAATTGGTTTTAAGGGGTGCTAGAGATATCATTGCGGAAATGGTGCATCAGAACGATACGCTGAGAAATGTGATGAGGAATTTGTTTATGCAATCAGCATTGATCACAAGTAAAGTCATCAAAAGTAAAGAAATTGAAGCTGTTAAATTTAAAGATTATTTTCAATATTCAGAGTTGCTAAAGAAATGTCCTTCTCACAGATACCTTGCGTTATGTAGAGGTGAGGATGAAAAAATGTTGCGGGTATCATTAGAAGTTGATGATGATCGAATGTTGAATACCATATTTCATCAATACATAAAAAATAATTCCCAATCAGCGCAGCAAGTAAAATTGGCGATTGAAGAATCCTATGATCGTTTGTTGAAACCGCTGTTAATTGCCCAGGTAAGACAGATCATTAAAGAGCAATCTGACGATATCGCAATCAAGGTGTTTGCAAAAAATCTAAAGCAATTACTACTTGAAGCTCCCCTCGGACAAAAAAATGTATTGGCTATAGATCCTGGTTACCGATCCGGTTGTAAAATAGTTTGTTTAGACAGCACCGGTTCCTTATTAGCTTATGAGACTATATATCCTCATCCTCCGGTAGATGAACGGGCAAAAGGCCTTCAGATCATAAGATCATTGGTGAAAAATTTTAATGTAACGGATATCGCAATCGGCGATGGAACAGCAGGTAAGGAAACTTTAGAATGGTTGCAAGAATCCCTTCAATTACCCGAGGTCAATCTTCATTCGATTAGTGAACAGGGAGCCTCTATTTATTCCGCATCTGATTTGGCAAGAGCTGAATTTCCTGATCTGGACGTAACGATTCGGGGCGCCATCTCTATTGGTCGTCGATTAATGGATCCATTAGCAGAATTGATTAAAATCGATCCTAAATCAATTGGTGTCGGTCAGTATCAACATGATGTCAACCAAAAATTGTTGCGAGAACATTTGGATGATGTCGTTTTATTTTGTGTGAATGCTGTTGGTGTAAATTTGAATACAGCCTCATCCTATTTATTGTCCTATGTAAGTGGTTTGAGCGCAGCATTGTCTGAACAAATAGTACAATATAGAATGCAACATGGCGCCTTTGAATCGCGTGAAGTATTAAAACAAGTGCCTAGATTAGGGCCTAAAGCATTTGAACAGTGTGCAGGATTTTTAAGAATTAGAAATGGAAAACAAATCTTAGATAATACTGGAATTCACCCTGAACGCTACGAATTAATTGAGAAAATTTCAAAAGATTTGGGTCTTTCAAAAGAAGAATTAATAAGATCTAAAAATCTAAATAAACAAATTAAACTGGATCAATACATCTCTAATGACATTGGTGTTGAAACGCTAACGGATATCATCAAGGAATTAGAAAAACCTGGTTTGGATCCCAGAGGCGGATTTAGCGTTTTTGCATTTGATCCTTCAATTAAAAAAATCGAAGATCTAAATGAAGGAATGGTACTGCCTGCAATAGTGACCAATCTTACTAAGTTTGGTGCATTTGTTGATTTGGGTATTAAGACTACAGGTCTCATACATGTTTCTGAAATGAGTTCTAAGTTTATTAATGATCCTAGTGAAGTATTGGCCTTGCGTGAAAAAATTTATGCTAAAGTGATACAAATAGATTTGGCCAGAGGTAGAATATTAATGAGCATTAAAGACATTTCTTGGAGGTATGTGGATTCGATGAATTCAAATTAGTTGGCGCATCTTATGCTATAATATATATAGATATGAAACATTCATCTAATGATAATTTAACCTATGACATCATCATTATTGGTGCTGGCATTATTGGTCTAGCTACAGCCAGAACCTTGTTGATTCAACATCCAAATTTAAAATTATTAATTCTAGAAAAAGAATCAGACATTGCGCTACACCAAACTGGAAGAAACAGTGGCGTTATACATTCAGGTATTTATTATAAACCTAAAAGTCTAAAGGCGCTCACTTGTTTAGAAGGTTATCAATTGTTGTTGGATTATGTAAAAGAAAAGAATATTCCGTACGAATTATGTGGTAAGCTTATAGTGGCAACTGAGGCCAAAGAATTGGATCCTTTAAAAACATTGTACCAAAAAGGACTGGAACATGGCCTTACAGAAATTAAACTGATATCAGGAGAGGAAGCAAAACAGATGGAGCCGAATCTAACATGTTTGGAAGCGATTTGGGTGCCTTATACGGGGATAGTCAATTATAAAGAAGTCTGCAAACGTTTTTTGTTGGATATAGTATCCATGGGTGGCCAAATAAAGTACAATGCTGAAGTGACTTCACTGCATCAAAGTGTAGATGAGATCAAGGTTCGAATAAATACTAAACAAGACCTTAAAACGCGATTTTTAATAGGTTGTGGTGGTTTACAATCCGACCGGATTGCGAAAATGGCCAATTTCGATTTAGATTTCAAAATCGTTCCATTTAAAGGTAATTATTTCAAACTAAATGATGAGAAAAAAGATATCGTTAAGCATTTGATCTATCCGGTCCCGGATGCCAGATTTCCCTTTCTTGGAATTCATTATACAAAAATGATAAATGGGGATCAAACTTTGGGCCCTAACGCTTTATTGGCCCTGGACCGGGAAGGTTATAGTAACGGAGATTTTAACTTGCGAGACGCTTGGGATAGTCTAAGCTTTATTGGTTTATGGAAACTGTTGTGGAAGTATTGGCGAACTGGACTCTCAGAAATGTATAAAAACAACAACATGCATTATTTCGCCAGAAAAGCGTCAATGATGACCCCAAATATCAAGACCCAAGATTTAAAACCTTATCCAAGTGGTATCAGGGCGCAAGTATTGGATAAAAAGGGGACCCAAATTGATGATTTTCTAATTCTTCAAAAGAAGAATATGATACATGTCTGCAATGCCCCGTCCCCTGCTGCTACAGCAAGTATGGCAATAGCGAAGCACATTGTAGGCATATATAATCAACTTTAGATACCATTAATTAGTTCAGATTTCCTAAATTTACCCGTTTATTCAATGAATGGATAATGATCTCATTGAATATAAAATTGAAATATTTTGTTGGCCGTATAATTATTTATGTAGATCTTTTTTAGTATATACTATTTGTTTATTGTGAAGTTTAAAGTAAATAAGAAATACAATTGAAAGCAAGTTTTTAGACAACATTTTTGAAAAAGTAAATGATAGAAACAAAATATCAAAATGATATAAAGAATAGTACTATAAATATGAATTGAAATAAATTATGGAAAAATATATTTTATTAAATAATAATAAAGCACTTGAAATGAGTGCTGAAAATTTGGATAAAATGAATATTGTCCAATTGGACGATCGTCATTATCACCACCTCCATCATAACCGAGGGATTTTAGGAGAAGTAGTGAGTATTGATTTAAATGAAAAGAAAGTTATCGTATCCATTCATCAAAAATTACATGAAGTAATCATTCAAGATCAATTGGATCAAACCATAGCCTCAATGGGCTTGAATAAAATAAAAAATAATACGGACGTATCACTTAATGCACCAATGCCTGGTCTGGTATTGAAAGTATGGGTTGGTCCAGGAGATATTGTAAAAAAAGGAGATAATTTAGTTACACTAGAAGCCATGAAAATGGAGAATATTTTAAAAGCCAATGCGGATGGTTGCATTAAGTCGGTGCATTCTGCACAGGGAGAAAAAGTAAATAAGGGGCAATTGCTCATTTTATTTGGTAGTGCTAATTCATAATATCCATGTCAAGTAAAAAGGAATGGTTGTCCCAAATTAGTAAAGAAAATCCAGGTAAAGACTTAGACCAGTTTAATCATACCATTGATGGTCAAATTAACGATCTGGCCTTTGCGCATCAGGAAGATATTGAAGGATTAAACATTGGATTTTCTGGTAAACAGGAATCGAATGAATGGAATATTGGAATTCAGTTTCAAATCGAACAACAGGATACTTCATCAGAACCTATTTACTATGCGCTCGAACATGGTGCTGAACATCTTGAATTTTTTTTTAAAAATTCAAGTCAGATCATTAACTATTTAGATGTGATAGACGAAGTGCATCTGAGTATGATCCAAACGAGTTGGAATTTTGAACAATTAGATATTCAGACCTGGGACGAATTGATTCAAAAATTTGAATCTCGGAATGCTACATTGGATCATGTGTATTTTCCCATAAACCGAACTCAAAATCATTTTCATCAGGTAATGATGCAGCGAAAAGATAATAGCATGTTTCAGTCTTTTAATCGCACATACACATTTCCTTTATTTAATATTTTGGAATGGAAACTTGTCTTGAAAAATTTATCCGATGACTTAAATCTTTATCCATTAGAGAAACACGAAACGGTGTGGATTGACTTGATACTTGGAAATGATTTTCTTACAACAATAGCATCTATACGTGCATTAAATAAATTCCTCCAATCCAAATTCACAAACATTTCTTTTAGAATTCAAACGAGATTGGATGAAGTTTTTTGGAATCAAGATCATCATACTCATTTAATGATAAGCAGTTTGAGTTCTTTGGCATCAAGTATTGCCGGAGTCTCAACAATATGGTGTTCAGGAGCTCGATTTCTTACTTTGAATGCGGATCTATCCAAGATTAGAAATCTATTGCACGTTCAGCATATATTAAAAAATGAATCTTTTTTAAATAGAGTCATTGATCCAGGAGCAGGGTCTTACTATTTTGAAGATTTGACTGAAAAAATATTTTTGAAATTATATGAATTGTATTAATTCTTCAAATCTCTGCTCTGCATGGGCAAGGCTATTGAGCCAACTGACATTAAATGTAGCACATTCACGTCTTTGCCCAAGATGGGCAACCTATTTATAACCAAGAAATCATGAAAAAAATAAATAAAATTCTAATAGCAAATCGTGGTGAAATTGCATTAAGAATTATGCGTACAGCCAAGAGGCTGGGAATTAGCACAGTCGCAGTTTATAGCGATGCAGATCGCAAGGCACCCCATGTTTTATTTGCGGATGAAGCAGTCTACATCGGTGCATCTCCCTCTCGTGAATCTTATTTGAATATGGGTAAAATATTGGCAGCAGCTAAGGAAACGAAAGCAGATGCCATTCATCCTGGATATGGATTTCTAAGTGAGAATCCTTTATTCGCAACGGCTGTAGAAACAGCAGGACTCATTTTTATTGGTCCTCCAGCTTCAGCAATGATACAAATGGGAAGTAAAATTGCAGCAAAAAAAACGGCAAGAGCTAATCAGGTTCCATTGGTTCCGGGGACCGATGAAGCTATTACAAGTTATGAGTTTGCGTTAAATATCGCCAGAGAAACAGGTTTTCCCTTATTAATAAAAGCTTCTGCTGGTGGAGGTGGAAAAGGCATGCGTCTTGTGCATCGAGAAGAAGAACTCGAAGAGCAAATGAAGATGGCATCTAATGAAGCATTGGCTGCTTTTGGAGATGGTGCTGTTTTTATTGAAAAATTTGTTACCAAACCAAGACACATAGAGATACAAGTTTTCTGTGATCAACATGGTAATGGTATTTATTTGTTCGAACGGGAATGTAGTATTCAGCGACGTCACCAAAAAATTGTGGAAGAAGCGCCTTCATCTTGTTTGACTCCAGAAATTCGAAAGCAAATGGGAAGCGATGCTGTAAAATTAGCTTTAGGTTGTAACTATGTAGGAGCAGGTACCATTGAATTTTTAGTAGATGAACAAATGAATTATTATTTTCTGGAAATGAATACCAGACTTCAGGTAGAACATCCGGTTACAGAAATGATAACAGGTTTGGATTTGGTGGAGATGCAAATCCGAATTGCTGAAGGTCATCCACTTTCAATACTTCAAAATGATTTAAAAATCAATGGACATGCTATAGAAATTAGAGTATGTGCCGAAGATCCTTTTAATGATTTTTTACCAAGTATCGGAACCATCGAAACGTATCAAATACCTGAAGGCGATCATATACGCGTAGATGATAGTTATCAGGCAGGCATGGAAATTCCTATAGAATACGATCCTATGATTGGTAAATTTATTGTGCATGGAAGGGATAGGATGGATGCCATTCAAAAAATGAAAGCAGCCATATCAGAATTTAAAATTACGGGTGTTGAAACCATATTGCCATTTTGTGATTTTGTATTATCCCATAAAGATTTCATAAGTGGACAGTTTGACACACGTTTTGTTAGTTTATATTATGATGAATTCAAATCTTTATATCCAAATGCTATTGAATCTGAGGCAGCCTCAATCATTGCACTAAAAGCCTATTTAGATGAACTTCAAATTACTAGAAGTGTAAAAGTAACTGGAAATCAATGGGGGAACACGACCAACTAATTTCTAAATAGTGGATGATCAGGAAATAAGATGATGGAAAATAAATCAGAAAAAAAATGGATGACTTCAGAACTCATAGAAGTTCAGGCGCATTACGAAAATCACAAGAATTCTGGTGATTTGTTAAAATATGTTTCTGGCTTGGCGCCTTTTTTACGAGGTCCTTATGGTTCTATGTATGTTACTCAACCTTGGACTATTCGTCAATATGCAGGTTTTTCCAATGCAAAAGACAGCAATGCTTTTTATCGTAGAAATTTAGCCCAAGGGCAGAAGGGACTTTCTGTTGCATTTGATCTGGCGACGCATCGGGGATATGATTCGGATCATCCTCGTGTAGTTGGTGATGTTGGAAAAGCAGGTGTTGCAATTGATTCCGTAGAAGATATGAAGATTTTATTTGATCTGATACCATTGGATCAAATATCGGTTTCCATGACGATGAATGGTGCTGTAATTCCTATATTAGCTTTCTATATTGTTGCGGCTGAAGAGCAAGGTGTGCCAATGGAAAAACTTTCCGGCACCATCCAAAATGATATTTTGAAAGAATTTATGGTGCGTAATACGTATATCTATCCACCTTCACATTCGATGAGATTGGTTTCAGATATATTTAGTTATTGTTCTAAAAACATGCCTAAATTCAATTCGATCAGTGTGTCAGGATATCATATTCATGAAGCGGGCGCACCTGCTGATTTAGAATTGGCATATACCTTAGCTGATGGTTTAGAGTACTTGCGAACGGGTATTAAAGGTGGATTAAATATCGATGAATTTGCCCCACGTATTTCATTCTTCTGGGGCATTGGAATGAATTTTTTTATGGAAGTCGCCAAGTTGCGGGCAGCAAGAGTTTTATGGTCAGAAATAGTGGCACAATTCAACCCAAAAAATCCAAAATCACAAGCACTGAGAACACATTGTCAGACATCAGGTTGGAGTTTAACAGAACAAGATCCTTATAATAACGTAACCCGGACTATGATTGAAGCCATGGCTGCGGTACTGGGTGGAACACAGTCATTACATACCAATTCTTTAGATGAAGCTATTGCATTGCCAACTGATTTCTCCGCAAAAATTGCCCGCGACACACAATTATTTATTCAGCGGGAATCACAGGTTACAAGAACGGTAGATCCATTTGGTGGATCTTATTATATCGAATCACTAACACAGGAATTAATACATAAGGCCAGAATTCATATGGCTGAAATTGAAGCGCATGGTGGCATGGCACGTTCTATTGAAATTGGATTGCCTAAATTTAAAATCGAAGAAGCTGCTGCACGGAAACAAGCAAAAATTGATTCAGGAGAAGATCTTATTATCGGGGTGAATATATTTCAGTCAACAGACAAATATCAATTCGATATTTTAGACATTGATAATTCATTGGTACGTGAAGAACAAATTCAAAAAATAAGGGAGATCAAGTCTACTCGAAACCATGAAAAAGTTGCTGATATTTTAAAACAAATAACTGATGCTTGTTCAGATCCTTCTTCAAATATTTTAGCATTAGCTATTGAAGCTGCAAGGCAACGAGCTACATTAGGAGAGATCAGCTATGCTTTAGAATTAAGTTTTGGTCGTTATATTGCAGATTCAAAATTAGTTACCGGAGTGTATAGTCATTTTTCAAAAAATCAGAGTGCAATAGAAGATATTCGTAAGTTATCAGACCGATTTGCACAATTGGATGGAAGACGTCCTAGAATTATAGTTGCCAAGTTAGGTCAGGATGGTCATGATCGGGGAGCAAGGATAATTGCCACTGGATTTGCAGATTTAGGATTTGATGTGGACATCGCTCCTTTATTCCAAACGCCTGAAGAAGCTGCTCTGCAAGCTTGTGACAATGATGTTCACGTCTTAGGTATTTCATCTTTAGCTGCTGGGCATAAGACCTTGGTTCCACAAGCTATCAATGCGTTAAAAGCTCTGGGTAGGCCCGATATTTTAGTAGTAGTCGGTGGGGTAATCCCAGAGAAGGATTATAACTTTTTATATGAATCAGGAACTGCCGCTATTTTTGGTCCAGGTACTCCTATCACTTCTGCTGCGCAAATGGTATTAAACAAAATGTTTGAACGATTTTATCCTGAGGTCAAGATAGAATAATCCAAAAATTTGTTTTATAATCCACAACAAATTTTATTAATGATTCATTGTTTTTAATCTGGGGCAAACTATTATACAATGATTTGCAAAACAATTTTAAAACGTCCTTAAAGCCATAGTTTTGTACTTTTGTCAAAATTTACGACTCACATTTGAATTAAATCAGAGCAGTTGGTAAATAACTACAGTTTGTTTTATAAACTAATATTTAAGTTCTAAATACTGCATTTGGAAATTAAAATTGAACAAATCATTTTTTTGAAAAGAATACTAAAACAGACGATTCCTATATACTCTGATAAGGGTAGATCTATAGTTTTTTATAAAGAATGGAAGACGATTTTTAAAGAAGTACTATTAGTCTTTTTTTTATTTTTCAATTATTTGTTTTCAACTGGACAATCCAATATTAAAATTGATCAAATATCAGTAAATAATGGCCTTTCTCAAGGATTGATCTTAGATATCATACAAAGCCGAGATGGCTTCATATGGATAGGGACCAAGGATGGATTGAATCGCTATGACGGTATCCGTTTCGAAGTCTATACACCAGACCCCTTCAATCCGTATGCTATTGATGAAAAAGAAATAAGATTGCTTTTTGAAGACAGCCGTGGATTAATATGGGTAGTGTTTCAGGATGGTATGGATGTATTAGACCCTAAAAGAGGACTTTTTTTTCATGTAAATCACAAAGGTGAAAATATTTATTACGATCATATAAATAGCATCGTTGAGACAGTGGATGGATCCATTTGGTTTTCTGACCAATATCGGTTGTGGAAGATTAATATTCATAATGATTTACTTTCAAAGGCAATAGAACAAGGGGAGGCCCATATTGAACCAAATTTCATGCTTATTCCAATTGAAAATGTAAACAGCGAATCAGACGAAAAACTAGTTGTTCATTCACTTTTTTTATCTCAAGGAAAAAAATTGCTCCTATGTTCATCACAAGGGCTTTTGCACTTTGACCCTGTGTCTCAGAAGTCATATCCAGAATTACCATTGGCTGGGTTCAGTATTTATAGGATGGCTGAAAATAAAGATGGAGATTGGTTGTTGCAAGGTAGCAGATTCAATGGAAAACCGGTTTGGATATGGAAGACAGCTGATAAAGTGAGTTACCGTGAAGATCAATTAACTGGGATTGAATCACCTGACTTTGTATTTGATGACACAGGTTGTTTCTGGACAAACCGTGATAAAATCATTCAAAAATGGAAGCCATCAGAGTTCATTGCAAATGGCATACCTGACTTGGAATTTCCGTACCACCAAAACAATTTTGCATTTGCTTTCAATGATTTCTTAAAAGACAAAAGCAATCTGATTTGGATAGGTACCAGCGGCTATGGTATATTGAAAATCAATGAAAAAGGTAATAAATTCAAAACCGTGTTGCCAGGAACAGCCCATCGTATGTTGAAAGAAGACCCGCAGGGATATCTGTACATTTCAGGCGTTCCTGAAAAAAAATTTCTTTCAACAGCTTTTGATCAAAGCCTGCCAAATAACGATGTGTCTATAGCTAGTGATAATAAGTATGAAGATTTTGCTTTTGATACCGCAGGAAATATTTGGCAGCTTAACAAATCCAAATCCATCGTGTTTCGGAAAGATGCCTTGACTAAAAAAGTAAAGTCATATCCTTGTAAGGGCATTGCGCTACTATTTGATCGGAATGGAAAATTATTAATTGTCAATGAAAAAGGATTAGAGCGCTTTGATTGCGACAAGGAAATGAGCGATTATTTTCCTTTTGACAAGCCCCAAAAACAGCTATCCGAAAATTCCCATTTTATGTACGAAGACCACGACGGTATTGTATGGATTTTCGGTTTTGAAGGTCTAACTAGGGCGACCCCAAACCAGTCCGGATATGAATACAAACAATACCTGAATAATCCCTCGGACCGTAATTCACTTTCAATCAATACTGTGCTGAGTGTTGCTGATGATCCATGTGAACCCAATCGATACCTTTGGGTGGGTACTAAAAATGGTGGTTTGAACTGTCTGGACAAACATACAGGCGAGTTTAGACAATTTAACAAGGGACAAGGGCTTCCCGATAATGTAGTGTATGGTATTTTAACAGAAGACAAGGGTAAGCCCTTTATTTGGTTGAGTACTAATAAAGGTCTTTGCCGATTCGATGTTCGATCAAAAACCACTAAAAACTTCACAGTGGCAGATGGTTTGCAAGCCAATGAATTTAACAGTCCGAGTTATTTGAAAACCCATAACGGTACCATGATTTTCGGTGGTGTGAATGGATTAACAGTGTTCCATCCTGACAGTCTCCGTTTTAATGATCATGTACCTCTTATCCATATCGTCGGTTTTCAAGTTAACAATAAGAATTATGTCATTTCAGATAAATCGTCCATTTCGCTTGCTCACGATCAAAACTTAATTAGTTTTGAATTTGCTGCATTGGAATTCACCAATCCTGAACAAAACCAGTATCGTTACCAATTGGTTGGTGTGGACAATGAATGGGTTTCGCTTGGAAATAAAAATAGTGTGCAATTTGCCAATCTCGCTCCAGGCACTTATAACTTCAAAGTAGACGGCAGCAATAATGATGGTACATGGAGTTCACATCCCGCCGAACTTAAGTTTATCATTCGCCCTCCATGGTTTGCTTCTTTTTGGGCATACTTGGTTTATATCGCATTAGGCGCAGGAGCTGTGGTGTTGTATTATCGTTTTCGTTTTCGCCAACGACTAAAACTACAGGAAACACTACGATTGAAAGAAATGGATGAATTTAAAAGTCGATTTTTTACCAACATCACCCACGAATTTAGAACACCACTTACGGTAATATTAGGAATGAGCGAACAGTTAGTCAATGATGTGAAAGATCAAAATCAGATCAAGAAAATTGGTTTAATCAAACGGAATGGAGACAATTTATTACGCCTGATCAATCAAATTCTGGATTTATCTAAATTAGAATCAAATACATTGAAACTTAATTATATCCATGGCGATGTTCTGGCTTATTTAAAATATATAGTGGAGAGTTTGCATTCATTAGCTAATGCTCAAAATTTATTATTGCGAGTTGAAAGTGACCAAGTTAAAATCGAAATGGATTACGACCCTGAACGAATATTGCAAATTACCTTTAACTTACTTTCCAATGCAATAAAATTTACCCCATCAGGCGGAAAAATAATATTGAAAGCTGATCTGAATGGATCTTGGTTTCACTTATCTATTTCAGATACAGGTGTTGGAATTCCTGAAGATGAAATTCCTTTTTTATTCGAACGTTTTTTTCAGGCTAAAAATCAGGAACACACAAAATCAGGTGGATCAGGAATTGGCTTATCCCTCGTCAGTGAATTAGTAAAAGCTATGGGTGGCTTTATTAATGTAGAAAGTAAAATTGGAGTTGGTTCAAAGTTTAGCATAAGACTTCCAGTTACGAATAAGGTCAACAAAGATTCTAGTATAGTAATTCAAACATTGGATTTGAATAAAGTTTTACATCCTAATTTAGAATTAGCTAATAAAAATATTAATGATTCAGATAATGATTCTGATAAATCTTTATTTTCTCAAATCTTATTAATCGAAGACAACCCTGATGTGGTTGAATATCTTACAGCTTGTTTGCAGATAAAATTTCAACTTGATTTTGCATTCAATGGCCAGGCAGGAATTGACAAAGCATTAGAAACTATTCCCGACATCATTATTAGTGATGTTATGATGCCGATAAAAGATGGTTTTGATGTATTGGAAAAATTAAAGGTAGATGAAAAAACCAGCCATATTCCAATAATACTTCTAACTGCCAAAGCAGATATTCAAAGTAGATTAACTGGACTTAGAAAAGGTGCTGATGCTTATCTCTCAAAGCCTTTTCACCAAGAAGAACTCATTGTTACTGTAGAAAACCTTCTTGCTTCAAGACGACTTTTGCAAGCTAAATTCCAGCAAAACAACTGGCTCAAATCTGAAGTAAAAGAAATAATCAGTGAAGATATCGAAGATGTTTTTATACAGAAATTCAGAGCTGTCGTAGAAAAGAATTTATCAGATACCGATTTTGAAATGCCACAATTAGAACGCGCACTATCCATGAGTCGTAGTCAAATCTATCGAAAGATCAAAGCGCTGACAGATAAGTCACCAAGTTTGTTGATCCGTTCTATTAGATTGCATCATGGGAAAAATCTATTATTAACTACACAGCTTAGTGTTTCGGAGATTGCATATCAAGTTGGTTATTCTGCTGTGAATAATTTTTCAGATGCATATTTGGAGGAATTTGGTGAAAGGCCAATGAAGACAAGAGGATAGGTTGTGAGGCATCACATTGGTAACGAGGCTTTAGCCTCCAGTATTTTGATATCGAGCCTTCAGCCTACTATATTTTGGTAACGAAGCTCTTCAGCCTCCTGTATACTTGGTAACGAGGCTTCAGCCTCCTGTATACTTGGTAACGAGGTTTCAGCCTCATGTATTTTGGTAACATGGCTTTAGCCTCCCGGATTAGGTAATGAGCCTTCAGCCTCCTAAATTCCAACCCAAGGTTTAGATTGTTTACCGTTAGCCTCCTAAATTCTAAAACATTTTCTATTTTTGTTTAATAACTAATATGAAAACCTCACTTCTTCCTCATTGGTATAATGGGCATCACTGTTTTTTTATCACATTTAGATTAGCAGACTCGCTACCTCAGAATGTAATATCAGATTTGAAAAGTAGTTTACAATCTGAAATAAATCTCATAACTGAAGAAAACGAAATCAAAAGGAAACTAATTATTGATGAATTAAAATTGAAATATTTCAAAAAATACGAACATCAATTAGATTTAAAACCATATGGCGAATGGACTTCCTCATTATAGTGGACAAAGTGAATAGGTATTATGCTGCTAATATATGAACTTTTTCATAAAAAACTTC
>JBGAVH010000015.1:0-139730 GCA_044228225.1 Saprospiraceae bacterium
ATCTAATAAGCTTTTAATATGTGAATATAATATTATTTCTAACTTATCTTTATGTCCACTTTTTTGAGGAGGTCTAATCCTACAAAATAGATCGCATGTCAAATACCTTTCAAATAAAATGACAAGACTAATGTTTTACATATGTATGGGAATGTTTGTTTCTTGTTTAAACTCGGTCGAGTCTAAAAAAAATATCCTGGTTACACACAATGATACTTTCCCCAATTCTTATATATGGACTAAATTATCAGATAGCACTGAATGGAAGAAAAACTACAATTTCCAAATGCTCAACATCCATGATACCCTATGGACTTTACATCCCGATGGAAACTGGTATTCAATCGATGGCATTAATTGGATGAAATCACCCTTACCCAACTCAATTCATAATCTTGCCTTCCTTGATTATGTTTATTTTAAATCCTCAGTGTATGGGCTCGGATATTTTGAAGGCAACATTGAAGAATATATCTTTAAACCAATAATCACCAAGACATCCAACTTTATAGATTGGACCGTAATTTCAGAAAATTCTAATTTACCGAAACGTTTTTTCTATCATCCTTTTGTTTTTGAGAATAAAATCTGGATCATAGGTGGAGAAGACAAAGACATGAAATATTCGGATATTTGGAATTCAACTGATGGCATATTTTGGATAAAGCAAAGTGAAAACCTTCCTTTCGGAAAAAGAAGCGGAAGCCAAATTGTTATTTTAAATGATAAACTGTATCTACTTGACCATGATGTATGGATTTCTAGTGATGCCCTAAATTGGGAATTGTTATCAGAGGAAATTGTAAAAGGCGAACAACTATTTGGATATTCAGCTCTAATATTTGATCATAAAATTTGGTTAATAGGCTGTAATAGAAATGGTCAATTTTCAAGTCAGGTATTGTTTAGTTCCGATGGAAAAAATTGGCAATCCCAAAATGCTCCATGGCTGCCACGGGGCGGCGTCGCAGCAACGTTTTATAAAGACAAAATACTGATGACCGGTGGGAAATATGGCGGAACACCAAATCATCCCAATTTTCGTTATGATAATGATATTTGGATATGCGAAAAAAAATAAGGCAAGTAAGTGTTTCAATTTCATAAATTAAATGAATCAAAAAATATAGCTCTGAAATAGGAGTGTATTATCAAGAACAAAATAAAAAAATCAAGTTGATTCCTAACAAGTGACTCAATACTATATATTATGAAAGTAAAATTTTTCCTAATAACATTCTTATTACTTTTTTCCAGAGGCTGTGATTTCTATTCAACTAGTCTATGGTTTTTTGACAACCCTACAGGTGAAACCAATCCTTTGTTTAGACTTTTTGGTATAGGGTGGAACGGTTTAATTATAGTCAATATTGTAATTGTTGGATTGATCATATATGCATTTTACTATTACACCTTCAGATATAATAGAACAATAATTAAATCTAAACAACATGGGATAATTGATTTTGTTTCCGTATTGTATTTCAATGAGCACGGAAGATTTTTTGATGTCTTTTACAAAACTCCAAAAAATAAAAAAATATTATTAGCTCATGCTGGATATATTCTAATAAGGGTGGTCATTGTTGCAAGTTTTCTGGCCACCTTTCATAATCTATGTCAATATAACAATGTATCCATTTACAATACTTTTCGAGAACTAGTCGGGAGACCATTATACGTAATATATGGTTTAATGCTGGCCAGTTTTGTTTATTTTACCTACAGAATTTGGAATATGGAATACAAACTAAACAATGAAAGCTAGAACAATTTATATCGATAATAAATGTTATTTTTGATGGAAATTCAATAAAATTAGGCTTATAACTTCAAATAATGATTATGGGATGAAATTCAAAAAATTCAATTTTATTTGATCCAGAAATGCTCTTACATTTAAGCTTTTAAATTTGTTACGAGTTTAAAAAAAAACACCCTTTCCAGTAAAGTACAATGGATTCAAAATAATTGTGGCCACCAGTTCAAACAAAATAACCTTCTTGGATAATTCATACATTTAAATATGAAATTGTAAAATGTCATTCTGAATTTTTTAAATCTTACAATTTTAAATATTTAAACAAAACCTTTGTTATTACTTTGATATCAACAAAACAAACTCATTGTCAAAAATTTCAATCAAACTCATTCGGGGTATAACAGAATCAGCATGTTGTTTACATTAACTTTTTATCTACTTTTTCGTTATTAGTAAAATCACAGCCATAATATTACATCTTATGATCGTATCTATAACAAAAATTGAACTCAACTCCTATTCTAAATTGCTTGCCTTTCTAAAATTTAATGGTCAAATTATTAAAGAGTTGAAACAATCAAAGTGCATAAAATATAAATTGACACCCAATTGGAATTTGAAAATTT
This sequence comes from Saprospiraceae bacterium, assembly GCA_044228225.1. Classification (GTDB taxonomy): domain Bacteria; phylum Bacteroidota; class Bacteroidia; order Chitinophagales; family Saprospiraceae; genus Vicinibacter. The sequence continues at coordinate 2,389 of JBGAVH010000015.1, forward strand.
GGTATACTATGACTTTATGGGAAAATGTAAATGAGATCAATGAATTTTATCAAAACGGAACTCATTTAGAAGCAATGAAACATTCTAAAACATTTTCATCAAACATTCATTCTCTACGAATTCATACTGAGGACTTGACTAGCTGGAAAGAAGCAAAATTAAAATTTGAAAACAAATAATCATACAATATAATAAACAGATACCAAAGTTTAAAATCATTGAATGAGCCACACATCAAACCCATTTTCTTAAAATGAAACTCATAAGCTGGAATTGCCAAGGAGCGTTTAGAAAAAAAGTCGATACCATATTACTTCAACAACCAGATTTATTGATTGTCCAGGAATGTGAACATCCTGATCTATTGATTTTCAATTCATCAACTCCAAAACCAAAGGACTTTCTATGGTTTGGAGACAACAAGCACAAAGGCCTTGGAGTTTTTTCATACGGTGATTACAAATTAGAATTATTAGACGATCACAATCCGGAGATTAAAATCATTTCACCCATTTCCGTTTTAGGGGAACGCATTAATTTTACACTGTTTGCCATTTGGGCACACAATCCCAATGATCCAGATGGACAATACGTTGAGCAGGTATGGAAAGCCATTCATCAATATGATCATCTATTAAATAACGAACGAATCATATTAACAGGTGATTTCAACAGCAATACCATTTGGGATAGAAAAAATAGAATGGCTAACCATTCTGCTGTTGTTGATAAACTAGCACTCAAAAATATTTATAGTGCATACCATAGATACTTTAATCAAGTACAAGGAAAGGAAGATCATCCTACCTTTTTCTTACAACGCAACAAAAACAAACCATATCATCTGGACTATTGCTTTGCATCAAAAGATCTTTACGATAAAGTCACAAATATTCAAATTGGATCTTTCGAAAATTGGATTCAACATAGTGATCACACACCAATAATCATTTCCTTTGATCTATAATCTCAAACAAGGATACCACAAAGCCTAAAGATTGTTGAATGTAATCATCAATTCAACCATTGACACCAAAAGCATACAATTCAGATTATTGAATTTATTTGAATCATTAATAAAACATTAAATTTTAACAAATCCAATGCTCCAAGATTATTAAGTAAAAACTTCAACTCGAAGGACACCTGGGAAGTTCCAAATCCACATCAATGCACCCTGAACAACAATTTGCAATAATTTCGTCTACTATATCTGTAAACCTAATTTTTGCTTCATCCATTTCGCGGAGTTGCTCATCAAGGAATTTTCGAACATTATTTAAATGATAATTGAAGAGGATGGCCAAACCTAATGCGGTTGCTGCCAATACAGCTAATCCAGCAGCAATAATTGGCCCCGCATATGGAATAAATGCAACTGCAATCGCTGCAGCAGCTAATACAAATGCAATGGTATAAAAAGTAAGCATCAAAGTAAGCAATTCTCTAATTTTGGACCGATACCTGCTCACTAGATCACACATGGATATAATTAAGTTCCTCTGCCTAATTAATTCATTCTGTTTATCTCTGCACGTAGATCGTTCTTCACACATGACTGGACTGCATGGCATTGGAGATGAAGCTCCGGGTTCAGGTGAAAAATAAGGATTAGATATGGTAACCATCCCAGAATTACAAGTTGTTACTTCTACTTGAAATGGACATCTTCCACGAGGAATTGCATCCGTCACATAAATCAAAGTATCTGTACAATCTCCATCTCTGGAACCTATATCAGCTCCGAAACGGTCAATTAATCGGATTTTCCGGACGCCTTCAGGGTCGCGCACAACGATTGTTACTACTATATTATATCGGTCAGCATCGGAAATTATAGCATGAATATCTGGCATGGTCTATACGTTTGATTACAAATATAATAAATTCCTGATTTCTATCTCTTAATCTTGCAAATAATGATTCGCTTGAATTGTATCTATATAATATAAAGCATGAATTATAGTATTAAAACCAAATTATAAAATAATAAAAATTCATCCTTAAAAGTTTGATGTCCTCACAGCGATCAGAATAAAGTAATATTGGGAAAATTAGATCTTAAGGCATGTTGTAAAAGGCTAAAAAATGATAATTTTTTTGAAATTAAATTTTAAACTTAGAGAAAATAAAAAGCATTACATCAATATTAATAAATGATCAAAAATAGATGTCATATAATATACTTTTCAAATACAACGTAGTACAGAACAAGGCAAATATTCTATCTAGGTATTTGTTATTAAAAAATCAACAATGTAAACATCAAAATATAATTGAATCACAATATTTAAATTTTTGATCCGTTTTTCTATTCATTATAAAGGACAATGACATGAAAAGTCAAACAAAATTATTATTAATAAGCTACATATTTATAAGCTTGTATTCTTGCGATTGTTTTGCTCAATCTTCAAGATTTAAAACTGGGGTTGTTGCTGGGTTGAATTTTTCGGAATTGGAGGGTGATGAAATTACAGATGACCTTGGATTTAATGTAGGATTGATTGGTACTGCAAGACTTTCAAAACACACTCAATGTGGAATGGAAATTTTATTTAGCCAAAATGGTGAATATATTTTACCAAAGTCTTATCCTGCACTTCAATATGGACAAATATGGTTAAATCATATTGAGGTGCCCATTCATTTCGACTGGCTTATTGGTATATTTCAAAGGGACAAATTTTACGACTGGAATTTAAATATTGGTGTAGCCTATACACGTTTACTTAATTATAATATTGAAAACAGTGACAAAGTAAATGTCAATGATCTTATCATTTACGAAAAAAAGCAAGCTATTCTATTACAGTTCGGAACAAGCTATAATTTTACAAAAAATATTGGGCTAAACCTTAAGGCTTCCTTACCTATTAGAATTGAAGGACTAAATTGGACATTGGCAGCAAGATTAATTTATGTTATTTAAAACTCATAACATCAAACTACAATAAACCCATTTCTTGCATGAGATTTTATAATCGAAGCCTAATTCTCATCATGCTTTTTTGTACTTGTCTGATCAGACCCCCAAATAATCCAATATAATATTCCCTTAAGTTGTAATAAAAATAATACTGCCTCGCATTAAGTTCATACAATAATTTTATAAAAAATAGAATCAATACAAGTAAATCAAAATATCATTTACCTGTATTGACGCTCCTCATTTATTCTTAGTGCTGAACCACTATTCTCTTGACCAACTGCTCTCCCTTGGTGTTTCTTATGACGAATACATAGACCCCATTATTCCAATTAGAAACATCAAACAAATAGGAAACATGTTGTTGATCTTGCATTTTAATGACTTCATTCCCGTAGATATCATAAATAAATACTGACTGCACATCACCTTGATTTACATGTAATGTGATTTCACTACTCGCAGGATTAGGCAATATATCAACTAAAAACAATGGGTTGATAGGTTGATAAGTTTGTAATTCTGTACTTACTGAATAATCTTCTTGGGACTCAACTTCCTTGGTATCAAGAGGCGCTAAAAATGATTCCAATTCCTCATTCAAGAAATTGTTGAAACTTGTTCCGCCATTGATCGATATACAGTAATCTTCCACTTCACCATATAATATTTTACTACATTCCCCAGCTGGGTAAGTTCCGTATGACATCATGACTCGCATTCTAACCAGTCTTGGGAGTAATTTATTTGGAACAGTTACATTTGCGTTTATTGTATTTTTCCCTGATCCTGTAATAATAAGTTCATTATTACTAAAAAATCCATCAGCATTATAATCGATCCATGCTTTCCAATATACATTATATTGTGTACTTTGAAATCCAGGTGTCAACCAAATGGATGTTTTTTGTCCATTGGACAATTGTCCACAATTCGTATTAAAATATTTGTAGCCATTGTTATCCCCTGAGGTATTGTTAATATTTGCGATTGTAACATTTTGGATCCACATCAGATGACTGTTTTCTGCTCTTGTGTTGCAATACTTACTGATCGAATCGCAATCTATATTGACATTGAATTCACAGGTATCCCGCTTTCCATTTTTTAATGCTTCATATTTTATAATAGAATTTCCACAAGGTATTAATGTTCCTCTTTTTGGCCCTGCTATTTGAGTTAAATCAAAACAAGTAAATTCGCAAACAAATTCACGTGATACTTTTCCGTCTTGATCATTCCATGTTCCATCTGGAAACATTTCAATATAATCATCATTAGAAGTTAATTTATTAGGTTCTCCTTTTTTCCAATTGGTGTATACGAAAGGTGTTCGATCATGCCATTCAAACACACCCTCAATTCTAGCATCTGATCCACCGATCCAAGCTGTTTGTCCCATTAATTTTTTTGATAGAAATTGATTTTCTTGTGCATCATTCATGATAGCTAATTTTCCACCATTTAATTCACAAATTAATTTTGCAGTATTCCAAGTCTCTGCTGCCTTTGAACAAAAATATCGATGACCATTGTATTCGCCCATATAAATAAATCCAGCCATACTATCAATACAAGGAGTACAATACTTCACTGTTGGCAAAGGCCAGGTATAATATGTTCCATTCAAATAAACATTTGTTCTAAATACTGTTGTATCGCTTGGACAAAATACTTCTATTTCATTTCCATCTACATTTACTAACATACTAGCAGTACTTGTATTACCACATAAATCTGTCGCAGTAAATACAACTTTAGTTACACCTACTAAAAACTTACTTCCTGATGATCTATTACTTGTGATCGTAACACCACCACATTTATCAGTCGCAATGGGATCTACCCAAGTTGCAATTCCATCACAAGCACCAAAAACCTGAATGGTAATGTTCTTCGGAATACTAGTAAATACAGGAGCTATGTCATCTTTATATTCTATCGTTTGGATACACTCACTAAATGTAGTAGGTATGCCAGGAACTGCTGCTCTCCATGTTCTTTCAATTTTTATTGCACCTTTACAAGGTCCCGCATAAATCGTTTTATCTGTATAAGTCATAATCGGAGGAAGACAAGTTGAAATGAGCGGTCTAGCCGTTGCATATCCTGTAATATCAGGATGAATAGATCCTCCTGGACATCCCGAAATATTTGCAGGACATGTTATAATAGGTTTGTTGTTACAACAATTCTCAGTCACTGTAATGGTGAAACTACATGTATTTTGATTTCCACATGCATCGGTACCTGTATAACTAACGGTAGTTGTTCCAATATTAAATCGATCACCAGGCTTATGCGTTCCTTTAACAGTTACCGGATTACATAAATCTTTTGGAGCTGGTTCAATCCAATTGACATTAACACTGCAATCAGGTCCTGATGCAATCGTTATATTGGGTGGACAGGTAATGTTGGAATAATTTGGATCTTTAAGATTTGTACTGTTAATAGGAACAGAAAATTCAGTAATTGAAATTTCTTTTTGATTGGATCCCAACTGACAAGTTGACTGAGCTGAAACCCGATATGGTATTCGTGTTCCAGGATTAAAACCACATCTTGCTTTGGCCATAAACCGAATATAGAATTTACTAGAGTCCGGATTAATTACCGTATATGGCAGCGAACCATTAACACCACCAAGTGTGTTTTGTCCTGTGGCAGCATTCCACTGTTTAGTTATATCAAATCTATGAATAACACCTAACGGATCATTTCCTACAATAACAGGGTTGCCAATTTTTCTCCAATTTCCACTTCTAACATTAGGGCTAGGTGGAATTACAGATTTTATCCGATATTCAATATAAGTACTATCCGGTATGTATTCGAATCCCGGTGGAGCTATAAAGTCAAAATCAATGTTTGAAGCATTGGATTGTCCAATATTATCGACTTGTACAACAAATTCAATGTTTTCACATAATTTGTATATTTTAGAAGCATTTTCAATGGGCAATAGACTGGTAATACTCATGTTTGTACTAAATGGTTTAATGTACAAAGTATATTCAGCTTTATCGCAGAGATCTGCTTCAAATTGTGTTGGATAACCTACACAATTCCATCCAGCATAAACGATCACACTATCTAAATTGCATAAGAAATTACTGCTTCCATTAATTTCCAAATTTAATTGTCCACCTTGAGAAGTTAAATTTCCCAATTGGAAAAAGCCACCTGCTGAAGCATTGATTTTTGTATTTCCAATTTTTAATTCATTAATAGCAATTTGTCCAGATGGATTCTTAAAATACAACCAAACATTTCTAGCTTGAGTATTAGCTGCAGTGTTATATATATTTAAAGGCCAATTAAAATTAGAAGTAATCCCATTAACGGTTTGGTTACTCGATTGCAAAGCAAGATGAGGCCTTACAAAAGTCAAATTGAAAGCGGTGTTTGAAGGATCCAACACTTGGTCTTCATTATCGATAGGTTCCGTATTATTTCCATTGGCTGGAATGTTGAGTAAAAATCCTCTTCGACTAGCAATCGTTCGACCAGAGAATTTTGATATCTTAGGGACTTGACAATCCGGATTAATAAATACCCGAATTTCAACAATAAATGCATCATCAGGATCATCCCAAGGACCATTTGGATTATTTGATTTAAATAATGGTCTTAAATCAAAAACCAGATTTGAAACATTAGGATTAACAGGAGCTACATTTGCTCTAAGGTTAACAGGAATTCCGGAACCCCTCCCCACAGAAAGAACAGCTTCTGAACTTACATAAGAATATCCTGCAGGCAATTTAACCTCCATTTGATCCAATACTATTTGAGGACGATATTCAAATGGAAATAAATTAGAACCTGTAGAAGTACTTGTCGGAATATTGTGATATTCGAAATTCACAGCAACGAAATCATTCTCACAACCTTCGAATACAGCCGGTATCCCATTATTCGTTAAATAATAACCAATGTAAATAAATCTTCCAAACCGATTATAACATTGCTTCTTATCTATATCATTCACAGGATCCGGAATACTCGAAACATATAATCGGTTTAACATTAAATTTTCGACTACTACGTTCGGTATATTTTTATTGATTCTGTAAATCACTTTTAATTTGACAGTATCATTTTTTTCATAACCACCAAAGCCGGCTAAATTGGGATCTGCACAACCCGCAGCTAAAATGGCTGGTCTACTTAAATCAAATTTCCATACATCATTTCCCAAATATTCTGATTTAATATCCTGACAATGGATAACAACATTACGACTTGCATCATAAATTTCAGCAGATGCATTAGCAACAATCATTTCAGAAGCACTTGGAAAATTACTTTCGGCATATAAATATTGATGCATTGGAAATACATCTACAGTATCCTCTATTACCCCACTATAACGAGCTGTAATTTCATCCCCTGCCATTGCGCGAATGGTTTTTATTGGGTCGATATTTGGATCTGCAATATTATTATTATCCGGAAGTTCATCATCATTACTATCCTGCAAGCCATAGGTAGTTCTTTTAACATCAAAATCATAGAAAAATACTCCCCTACATTGGTCATTATTAATTATAGGGCAGAATATTTCATTGATTACTTTATTCGATGCTAATGGAATTTCACAATCGCAATTATTCGGATCAGGAAAAAATTTAACTTCAACTCCAAATTCAGTAAACAATGGATTTGCTGATCCCAGTTGATTACAATCCAATATTAAATTCTTCAATTTGATTTCTGAATTAACTTTTGAAAATAACATCGTTTGTAATTCTTGAACATTGAATCGCGCTCTAATGATACCATTATTGATGTTCAATGATTTTGTTGGCCAAACTCTTCTTGCAGCATCAGTCCACATGATATCAGAAATATTTCCCGACCAACTAAATCCTGGAGGTAAAGTGATCTCCAATTCAATCAAAGAATTCGCATTATAATTACTGATAATTAATTCTCTATATATGAGTGTTAGTTCTGAAAGTACTCCATCCCGAAAAGCTCCAGGAGTTTCATTTGAAATTTCTCCTTTAGTAAAAAATATTTGATCGGTTACCAGAGTAGGTAAAATATTATTTAGATTGCCACAACGGTCCATATAATCAGCCTTTATAGCATCTCCACTTGCATTGTAATATCCAGTTGAGGAAGGGCAACATAATTTTTTGGTGTACCTGATTTCTATACGATCATTGGGCCTCATCTCAGGTAATCTTAATGTTGAACCCAATACAATATCTTGGGTATAACAAGAAAGAAATCCATTACAATTTTTGGTTTGGTTTTTTATTGGTTTTATGGATTGAAAATTACCATTGTTAATACTTATTTGGAATGCATTAGAATCTAAAGATCCACCATTACAATCTGCTAATTGATCTATAGTATTCGACCATAAATAGACATCAAAATCTATATTGGTTGCAATGCTGGTTCCTTCATTTTGTACGGTTACTGAGTGTTGGTAACTTCTACCTAAACACAATTCAGATCCAACCTCTTCAGAAATAGTTAATTTAGGTCCTCCAGAAATTTCTATGGAGATATTAGGATTTACCGGATCAGAATATTGACAAATATTACCACCACAACCCCAACCTGCTACAACCTGAGATGATAAACTATTGCTCTTACAGCCATTAATTTCTATAACCTCTGTTATAACTAAACACTCCGCCTTTGAGTTCGGATTACCTCCCTCAGGTCCATCAAATTTAGTATTAGAATTTCCTAAATTATTCGTTCCTGAAAGTGTTGCATTAATAAATTCGGATGCAGGAATTGTAATGGTTTGATTTCCGGGTAAGCCGGAAACATATTGACTTTTTTCTACTCCTCCATTAATTTTCACACCTTTAATATTGATATCAGAAGCGCCAAAATCATTAATGATAAGAGAATCTAATAAATAGGCATCCACTCCCGTTTGGCAAATTGTAAAACTTCTTGTCAATATAGAACCCGGTGATGCTATTGCAGAACCAGGATCTGTTATGGTAAGTTTAGGTTTATTGATAGGTATTGGACTTTCTTCCTTAGTATCGAATCCACCAGTGTAATTCATTTTGTAGGACCAATTGAAAACTTCATTAGGGTTGGTATTTATTATTTGAATGACTTCACAATCTACCTTGAGTCCAAAACTAAATTTGATCATAGAACAAACACCTGTTTGCATATCAGGAAAGTCGAATACAATATTTTGTGCTGTTGAAAGATCATTTCTGAATTTTACATTGGATTGAATGCCAGTACACCCTACAGCAAAAAATTGGCCTGAAAACCTTAATCCTTTATCTAATGCAATGGATAGCTGCATGCTTGAACTGGTTTTTCCAGTATTTAATTTTACAACATCGATCACCGCCAACGCTGTTTCGCCGCATGCAACGACCTTTGGTAATACAGGATTTATAAAATCGATTTCATTCCCTGGAGCTGCGTGGAAATGTTGGTTGGAACTGTTTAAATCTAAAGTTGCAGAGGAAAACACTTTTTGGATGCTAGACTGACTACCTACAGGTAATTTAAAAAATTCTTGTCTAGCTTGAAGTATAACAAAAAGTAAGCAACAGAATAACAGGCCGGTTAATGCTAATTTAACTTTCATTTTAAAACTATATTTTGCTTGATTAAATGGGTGGAAGTTTCAATTCCAGTTCGAAAATTACAACTATTGTATGATTTTTTTTTAAAAATGTTATATGAATAAAAAAAATTATATAGTATACTATAATTGTAATTTTTATCCTTTATATAAATCATTAATATGAATGAAAATTGATCTCAAATGATGAATAATTGTTATGTATTTTTTTCTAATTTTCATGATTAGAATCAATGCATTCTTGGGTTGATTCAGGAGGCACTTTTTTACCCTAAATTGTAATTTTTAAATCGAATTTACTGAGTGTTATTAGGCCCAAGAAATGAACAATATTTTTTAAAAATAAGCTAAAAAAAAAACCACTCAAAATGGAGTGGTCTCGCTTTTCATATCTATTTAAAATGATTTCAATGTTGTATCACAAATCGCTTTAAGATTTGTTCTTTTTGCTCTGTTTCCAGCAATAAAAAATACATTCCGTTATTCCAATCATACGTATTGATTGGTTCAATAAATTCTTGTTCATTTAATTTTTTTAATACCATTTTCCCGTCCGAATTAAAAATAGACATGGTACTAAATTGACCTTTACTTATTTTAATCTGTATTTCTTCATTAGCTGGATTTGGAATTACACGAACATCAACAGGCCTTGAAATCAATTCAAGAGGATCAAATGAGTTAATGTTTTCTAAATCATCCGTCTGATCACAAATACCTAAACATTTTAATGCTACAGCACCTTCATTAAATGATCCATCAACTTTTAATTCTGTACCCCCATTTAAAGAAATACAATAGTCTTCAATTTCTCCAAACAATATATTACTGCACGCATCTTTTGGATAGGAACCATATGACATAGCAATTCGCATTCTCACAAGATGTGGTGCAAATGTTGGAGGCATTTGTATATTAGCACACATCGTTGTATTACCATATCCATACACGATTTGTTCATTATTGCTAAAGAACCCATCCGCATTATAGTCAATCCATATTTTCCAATAAACATTATAAATGGTATTTAAGAATCCAGGTGTTACACAGAGATTATAATTCTGTCCTGAAGTCAATTCACCGCATTGGGTATTAAAATAATGATACCCTCCGTTGTCTCCAGATCGATTATCAATATTTGCAAATACCAAACGATCGATCCACATTAATTTACTATTTTCTGCTTTAACATTACAGTACTTAGTAATAGAATCACAGTCCACTTTTATATCAAAACTACAGGTATCTTTTTTACCATCTTTTGAAGCAACATAGCTTATGGTGGAATGTCCACATGGCGCCACTGTTCCTCTCGCTGGTCCTGCAATTTGTTTTAAATCAAAACAAGTAAATTCACAAACAAATTCACGAGATTCATTTCCATCCTGATCATTCCAAGTACCATCAGGAAATAGTTCTATGAAATCATCATTCGCACGAACATGATTCGGTTGACCAGGCATCCAGTTTTGATATTTAAATAATGTGCCATCATGCCATTCAAATAAACCTTCAATTCTTCTATCCGTACCACCTATCCATGCTGTCTGACCGTTTAATTTACTGGCGATAAATTGATTTTCATCAGCATCTTCTATAACTGCCAATTTACCTCCATTGATATCACATATGATTTGTGCATTGACCCATGATTCAGGTCCTTTAGAACAAAAATATCGGTGCCCGTTATGCTCGCCCATATAAATGAACCCTGGTAATGTTTCAATACATGGATTACAATGTTTGACACTCGGTAATTGCCAATCTACAACAGCACCATTTATTTGTGGATTAAGACGGTATACTACAGTATCATTAGGACAAGAAATTCCAATTTCTGTATTTTGTACACTTACTGTAAAACCAGTTGTCGCAGAATTACCACAATAGTCCGTTACCGTATAAATAATATTCCAATTTCCTGCTGTAAAAGTGGATCCTGAACTATAATTACTGGTTAGTGATGCAATTCCACAGTTATCTAATGCCACTGGAATGGTCCAATGTGCTACTGCTTCGCAATTTCCATTCGCATCAACTGTAATATTTCTTGGAGTACTCGTAAATCTTGGCACTTGTTGATCACTTAATTCAATAATTTGTTTGCATTGACTCGATAATTGAGACAATATGGAATCTTTAGCAATCCATGTTCTAGCTATTTTAAGTGCTCCTGCACAAGGCCCTGTTGTGATTACACTATCTCTATAACTAAGTACAATCGAACCACAAAAATCAGAACCCGGTACAGCAATTGCAAAACCAGTAGCTTCCGGTTGAATGGACAAACTAGGACATGCCTGATAATTACTTGGACAAACTAATGTTGGAGGCTTATTACAACAACTATCCGTAACTGTAACCACAAACGAACAGGTAGAACTATTTCCACATGCATCTGTCGCTGTATAAATAACTTCTGTATTTCCAATACTAAATGCGCTACCGATTTCATGGTTTGTAGTTATTGAAGTGCTACTGCATTGATCTATAAAAATAGGTGGTGTCCAAGTTGGAAATGCATCACAATTATAATTTGGATTGATACTAAAATTCATAGGGCAATTAGTCATCACCGGAGCAATAGTATCAACCAATGCAATATTCTGAATGCATGTTGAAAATAAATTGCTATTTGCAGAATCCTTTGCTGTCCATGTTCTTGATAGTATGAGTATGCATGAGGATATTTGTAAAGTATCATCACGGTAAGTTAGAAGCGGCGTTCCACAAGAATTATTTCCTTTAGTCACTACAGGAGTTCCTGTACGAATTGGATCTGTCGAACCCGGACATGAAAAATAATCCGGTACACATGTTATTACAGGTGGTTTATAACAACAATTTTCTATGACATTCACATTAAAACTACAAGAACTTAAATTTCCACATGCATCTGTTGCGGTATAAGTTACAACGGTTGTATTCAAACCAAAAGAATCTCCCGGTTGATGTGTACTGCTGATTGTAAAAATACTACACTCGTCCGTAACTAATGGTTCACTCCAAAATATTCTTGCAGAACAATTTAAATCTGACATAACGAAAATCTCAGATGGGCAAGTAATATTTGGTCCGTCTTTGTCATACATATCAATGACTTGAGCACAAACTTCAAATAATTGGGCATCATTTGGATCTGTAGCTCTCCATGTTCTAGCTAAACGCAATGAGCATGGTTGTTGATAAATAATTTCATCCGTATAGCTAATAATTGGATCCGGACATCCCACTTTGGCAGCTCGACCAGTTGCAATACCCGTATTTGAAGGATCAGTACTTTGCGGACATCCATTATAATCTCTAGGGCAAACAATTATTGGTCGTTTATTACAACAATCATCTGTCACAGTCACTCTAAATGTACAAGTAGCAGAATTACCACATGCATCTGTTGCTGTATAAATAACATCTGTAATACCTACAGTAAAGATACCTCCGTTCACATGAGTACTATTTAAAGTTACCCTACTACAATTATCAGAAGTGCCTGGATTATTCCAGCTGACAATAGCATTACATTGCAGGTCAGGCTGAGCTGTAATATTAGCAGGGCAAATAATATTTGGTGATTCTATATCTTTTAAATCAATCGTTTGAACACATGAAGCCAATAAATTAGGATGAATTGAATCTGCTGCGGTCCATGTTCTTTCCACTCGCAATGAACAACCCTGCTGATACATGATTTCATCCTTAAATGTTATAATTGCTGGTTGACAATTTGGATTTAATCTGGTCGAAGTAGCGGATCCTGTAATCGCAGGTTCTATCCCTTGAGGACATCCAAAGAAATCAGGCGGACACACAATTGTAGGATTTTGATTACAACAATTTTCCTCTACGGTAACAGTAAATTGACAAGTAGCCGAATTTCCGCAAGCATCAGTTGCGGTATATATTACATCGGTATTACCCAAATTCAATTCACTACCTGAAAGAATTGAACTGGTCAAATTAACTCGACTGCAGTTATCAGAAGTAGTTGGCTCCGACCATTGCACAATGGCCTTACAATTCAAATTAGATTGAACAGTAATATTAGCCGGACAAATAATATTTGGTGATTCATTATCGTGAAGGTCGATCACTTGATCACATGAAGTGCTTAAATTAATATTTGTTGGGTCTTGAGCCAGCCAAGTACGCACTATTCGCAACGAGCATCCTTGTTGGTATGTAATTAGATCTGTAAATGATATTACTGGCTCTGGACATCCCACTCTATATGGTTTTCCATTAGCATTGCCTGTAATAGCCGGTTCAATTCCTTGCGGACATCCATTGAAATCAGGAGGACATATTATAATTGGATTGTTATTACAACAACTATCTTCAACAGTGATGTAAAATCGACAGGTGGCAGTATTTCCACAAGCATCTGAAGCTGTATAAGCAACTGATGTAGTTCCTATACTAAACTCACTTCCAGAAATTAATGAACCACTCAATGTAACCCGACTGCAATTGTCGGATGTAGCTGGCTCATTCCATTGTACTATCGCTTTGCAGTTCAGATTAGATGCTACAGTAATATGAGCAGGGCAAATAATATTTGGTGATTCTATATCGTGGAGGTCAATAACTTGATTGCATGATGCGCTTAAGTTACTGTTTGTCGGATCTTGAGCAATCCATGTTCGCATTACTCTTAATGAACATCCTTGTTGATATAAGATTTGATCTGTAAAAGAAATGACCGGATCAGGGCATCCTGGTTGGAATGGTTTACCAATGGCAGTACCCGTTATGGCCGGCTCGATTCCTTGGGGGCATCCATTGAAGTCGGATGGACAAACTATAATAGGATTGTTATTACAACAATTAGCGATAACTGTAATAGTAAAACTACAACTTGCCGAATTTCCACAATCATCTGTCGCAGTATAAGTAACTGTAGTAATTCCTGAATTAAATCTATTGCCTGAAACATGTGAACCAGCTAAGGTAGTATTACTACAATTATCCGATACAACAGGATCAACCCAGGTAGCAACTGCTTTACAATCCGGATCTGATTGTAAAGTAAGATTTGGTGGACAGGTTATAGATGGTTTTTGAGTATCACTTTGAGCTATTTTTTGTAAACAAGTAGTCGTTAAAAATGGATGATCAGGATCTGTAGCAGTCCATATTCTGATTAATTTCAAAGTGCAGCCACTAGCTTCAATAATTGAATCCCTAAAAGTCAAAATTGGTGTTGCACAGAATGGACTACCCGGACTTGCTGTTGCATTTCCTGTAATACCAGGCTCTGTGCCTTGTGGACAACCGTTAAAATCATTTGGACAATGAATCACCGGTGGTGCAGTACAACAGGTTGCAACTACAGTTATTGAAAATGAGCATGTGGATTTATTTCCACAAGCATCCGTTGCTGTATAAGTTACAATGTGCTTACCCTCTGTAAATGAACTACCACTTGCCAATGAACTCTCTACACAAACCTTGCCGCAAGCATCACTAACAAAAGGAGATTCCCATCTCACCAATGCAACACAATGTTCATTCGAATTGACTACGGTATCTTTTGGACAATGTGTAAAAACAGGAGCAATACTATCTTGAAAATATAAATATTGAATACAGAAATTTCTTAAATTAGGTTTTTCAGGATCCTCAGCTACCCAGATTCGCTGTATCGTTTTTTGTCCTGCACATGGTCCTGTAGAAATTGTTCTATCGCTAAAACTGACCAAAGGTGTTGAACAATTTGGTCCACCTGGTGAAGCCTTGGCATAACCAGTTGCATTTGGATCTTCTGGGCCTCCAGGACAACCATGAAAATCATGTGCACAAATTATATTCGGTGGGTTGTCGCAATCAACCAATGCCTTGAAAACCTTAGCTTCAGTAGGCATTGTAGTTTGACAAAATGCTTGTTCAAAATTTAAGAATTCCAAAATTAGAAATCCAGCAATGAGTGTCCAATTTTTCTTCATAAATATTTAGTTTGTTCCAATAAATTACTTTGTTGGAAGTGATATAAAAGACTATGAGGAATTGAGGATTGGTGTTCTTGTCGATGTAAAGGTAATTAAGTATTTTCCAAAATTATAACCAATAAATCATAAAAAAATATCAGACATTTTATATGTAAATTATTTAGTATTTAAAAATTATTTAATTTATCAAAATAAATAATGTGTAATGTTGCACATTTTATAAATATTAAACAAATAATTAAAGAACACATAGCATATTTAACATATCAATAAATTAAAAATATAGTGGTCAAAAAAAAATTGAATAAAGTGAATATGAAAAGTATTTTAAATATGTAAATGCAACAATTGGAATCCTTCTCAAATTAAATGGACATTTCTTGGAATCAAAAAATTTTAAGGTATCGATTACCCAACCATTTAGATATTCTAAAGTGTCCATTAAAGTGTAAATTTGTAATATGATAATATTAAAATTAACCCTGCTCAGTATTTTCTTGTTGCATGGTTTAATGGCCCAAACATTTACCATTGTAAAATCAATCCCATGTGGTGATTCCATTAAAATCTCTGGACTCGGATATCCCAGCTGGAATCCACCCAAGATCATTCAGAGACCTAGGCTTGGACATGCTATATTAATTGGCGATAAATCCTTTGAAAACACCATGAAATACACTGCCCCGCCCTGTCTGATCGGAAATGATACCATTATGGTGCTTTGTGCCAATGCCACTCAAATCACTTGCGATACTGGTATCTATATTTTTGAGATCTCATGCTCTTCGGCTACTCCTGATTTTACTACACATGAAGTAGATTGTATGGATTCTATTTATATAAATAACTTAAATGCATTCTGGCAGCCTCAAATTATAACTAACCCACTTCATGGATTTGCCAAAATAATTCTAGAACCCACAGATGGCGCCGGTGTTCTTTATATTCCAAATAAAGGATATCAAGGTCAAGATTATGTTAAAGTTAGTATTGGTGGTAAAGCCCCTAAATTATATGTCTTCAATGTTTATTGTGATATAAAAGTCAATACCAATATTGTGCCCAACGTCGAATATTTACTTTATCCTAATCCTGCTTCAGAATTTTTAGCTTTGAATTTTCCACATGAATCAATTTTCACTCAATGCATAAATATTTATGGAATACATGTTCCGCTGGCTTATCATCAAAATGATGATCAATGGATATTCGATATCAAAAATTTACCTCCAGGCATGTATTACTTAGAAATGAATCATCAAGGGAAAAGATTTATCTTTAAATGGATGAAACAATAAATGGACTGTATCAATTCCTATAGCTGTCTAAAACAGAATTATTTTAACAAAAAACAACACACTAAATACCTTTAGGATATAGTGATCAATTGACAAATGATGCGTTTCTTTGCAGCATCCATTTTAAATGATACATGAATTCGTTATCTGCTATTATTATTACTTACAATGAAGAAATAAATATCTCTTCTTGCCTTAATTCCCTAAATCGTATTGCGGATGAAATTATTGTAGTAGATTCATACAGTACAGATCGTACCAGAGAACTTTGTAAAGCTGCCGGAGCTAAAGTATTTACTCATGCCTTCGAAGGGTATGGTCAGCAAAAAAGTTATGCAGCAAATTTAGCAACTCATGATATGATTCTTTCACTTGATGCAGATGAAAGTTTAGATGAAGAAGCCATTGCAGAAATACAAAATTTAAAACGCAATGGTTTTGATGAATTGTATTTAATTAAAAGAAAAACATTTTATTGTGGTCATTGGGTTAAATATTGTGGTTGGTATCCTGATAAAAAATTACGCTTATGGAATCGAATCCATGCCAATTGGTCATTGGACAAACTCCATGAGACCGTATTACCCAATAATCCTCATGCACCAACTCAATTATTAAAGGGAAACATCCTTCATTATAGTTACAAAACAACCCAAGATCACCTCAACCAATTGGATCGATTTAGCACCATAGCTGCCAAAAAATATTTTGACCAGGGAAAAAAATCATTCCTCTTCCAGGCTCAATGGTCTTATGTAATTAAATTTCTTGAAATATTTATTTACAAATTAGGTATTTTAGATGGAAAAACTGGATTTACCATAGCATTACTATCCGCTTATGGCCAATTTTTAAAATACCATAAACTGCATTTGCTTAATCGATCCTAAAAATCTTTTTTAAAGTAAAAATTCGATTTTTATTGAACTTTTTATTTGTTTTTATCTTAGATCATTATGAATAAAACTACCCTTGTCTTAGGCGCTAGTGAAAATCCAGATCGCTATTCCAATAAAGCAATCCATATGTTGCATTCCCACCACCATAATGTCATCCCTGTTGGGATCAAAAAAGGCATGGTAAATGGCCTTGAAATAATAACCCAACCAGATTATTTTAAGAACGTTGATACCGTAACCATGTATATCAATCCAACACTTCAAGAGAAATGGTATGATTATATTTTGTCCTTGCATCCACGCAGAATCATTTTTAATCCCGGTACTGAAAATGAATCCTTTGAAAAATTAGCCAATGCTCATGGCATTGAAACCATTGAAGCATGCACTCTGGTCATGTTATCTACAGGACAGTATTAATGCATATCTTTAATTTTAATAAAATAAATAACCGAATCCTATTTTTTAAATACCAGTTGATTTATTTTTATAGGTCTAAATACTAAAATATGTATATAAGATTCATTACCATTTTGATCACAATATTTTCTTCCCTTGAAATTCAGGCTCAGAATAATCCCATATACAAAAATGGAATTTCACAAATTACAGGTACATGGAATGATCAGGGTACGCTTACAGAAGTATTGGGTACTGGGGCTTTTGAAGGAAATGAACATTATTTGTTTGATTACAAAGTCAATAATTTTTGGGCGGGCTTTGGACTTAATTTAGATGACTGGGGTAATGGTACACCTCTGAATTTTTTACCCTACACACATTTAGGAATTGCTTACCAAGGATTAGCTGATGATCAAGAAGTTTATATGGTATTAGTAGATAAAAAAAATAATTCGACCAATCCATTTGCTCTTGGCAAAAAAAATCAATCATACGAATACCTGACCATTCCCATCCAAAATTTGAAAGGAAGCAGCAACATCGACCTAAGCCAAATCTCTGTTATCCAAATTGGTATTGGAAATGTAGAAACAGGATTGGGAACACTTCGCATTGACGCTATTGAATTAATACCATCAAATCCCAATAATAAAGCTCCAATAGTTAAGTTAATTAATCCATCTCTAGGAGCTCAATTTACAGATGATCAAATGATTAACTTCGAAGCAACTGCATCAGATCCTGACGGCAGTATTCAGGAAGTATTGTTCTATCGATACAACGAATTATTGGGCAGTGATTTATCAAGTCCGTACACATGGTCAGCTTCACCATGGGAAGAAGGAACCTATGAAGTGTATGCAATTGCAATCGATAATGAATTTAAAGCAACAACTTCAAATAAACGAAGTATCTCTATTATTCATGTCCCAAAAATAATACCCCTAACAGCCCATATCAATCTAACAGATTCCTTTACAATAAGTCCCTTTATTTATGGTGCTAACACCACTGATTATAAAAAAAGTACTGCACTTCGTTTAGGAGGCAACAGAATGACCGGTTACAATTGGGAAAATAATGCAAGCAATGCAGGCCAGGATTATTTTCATTCAAGTGATGACTTCATGCCTTATGCTGTTGGATTGCCTACAGCGGACTATAATAAAGTCGGTGCCGTTCTTTCCCATTTCCACCAACAAGCTATAGATCGGTCTGTGATGTCATTAATCACACTTCCAATGGCTGGTTTTGTATCACATGATAAAAATGGAAATGTATCACTAACTGAAACGGCACCATCCGAAAGATGGGATCAGGTTATCGAAAAAAAACCATCCGCATTTTCGTTAACGCCAAACCTCACCGATGGAAAAATCTATGTTGACGAATCCGTAAATTTTTTGGTACAAAAATTTGGAAACAGTTTATCAACAAAAGGAATTAAAGCGTATTCATTGGATAATGAGCCTTCATTATGGACGAGCACACATCCTAGAATTCATCCAACGCCTACACGTATTCAAGAATTAATAGATAAATCAATACGCACCAGCAGTGCCGTTAAACAAGTAGATCCTGATGCTCTCATTTTTGGACCCGCAGTTTTCGGATTTCCGGCTTTACTAAATTTATTAGATGCACCGGATTGGGACCAATTCAAAAATTCGTATCCAAGATTCACTGATGTTTATTTGGATAAAATGAATACAGCAAGTAAATCCGCTGGCAAAAGATTACTTGATGTTTTCGATACCCATTGGTATCCTGATGTCCCGGGAATGGCAACTGATACGAGCAAGTCACAATCATTTATCAGAATGCAATTGCCTCGAACACTTTGGGATAGTAGTTACAAAGAACCTACATGGATTGGTCAATATTATGGCGGTGTAGAAATATTAAGATCCATTCATAAATCCATCGATACTTATTTTCCCGATACTAAATTAGCAGTTACGGAATATAGTTACGGTGGTGCCAATCATATATCAGGAGGCATTGCACAAGCGGATGCTTTAGGAATTTTTGGAAGAGAAAAAGTGTTTTTCGCTTCTAAATGGTATGACATTTCTGATTACTTAGTATCTGCTTATGACTTGTATCTTGATGCTAATGGTAAAGGATTAAAATTTCCTAACAAGGGTCTTAAAGTACATTATAAAGATTATAAAAACGGCAGTTTATATGCCGCACAAGATGAATTAAAAAACATCCACCTTATCATATTGAATAAAAACCAAGATGATTCTTTGGAAATCAATTTAAACCTTGATGGTAGTATCGATTATGATAGGTATGAGTCCTTTGGATTCTGGAATGGACAAAAAGATTTAATTGCCGGACCAAAAGGAAATATACAACAAAATGAACTCAATATTCAGGTTCGCCCTTTATCTGCATACCATGTTGTACTCTACCAAAAACCTGTTCATACAGACCAAATCAATCAACCATGTCATTGCTACATCCAACAAAATCCTGTTCAAAACATTTTAAACATTTCGTGTCCTGACTTAAAACAAAAACCATATAAAATGGTCATTATGGATGCTTTTGGAAAAAGTATTTTAGAACAAAAATACGAATCACTAAATCATTCAGCATTATCAATTCCGGTTCAAACATTAGTTTCAGGAATGTATTACCTAAGTATTTCACAGGATCAATACAATCAGGTTTTAAAATTTAATAAATCAAAATAAAAAAGACAATCCAAGGTAGTTTCATTTTTACAAAAGATTTGTTGATTTACAAACATCCACAGGTGTGTTTTACAGAAACACACCCTTTAACATCGAATAGGCTAACTGAAGGTATTTCTTAAACTATTTATGAATGATCAATTTTTGTATTTGAACAGTAGCACCATCTTTGAGAATTCGTATTAAATATATACCATTTGGAATACCTGTGAGATCAACTTTATTTTTTCTTGTAGTATGAATGATAAATTCTTTGATTAATTTTTGTTCTAAAGAATATATACCGGCCAGGTAATGTCCCGAAACAGAAGTCTTGTTAGTTATTTCAATTTCACTTGAAGCCGGATTTGGCAACAATTTAAATGGTTCTGTTTTTTCTGTTGAATTCGTAGAGGTAAGTGCACCAACTTCAAAAGGCCCGAAAGTATTTTCACAATCATTGGCATCTATAACTTTTACAAAATAAATTCCTGCTTTAAGATCTTTGACTTGTTGACTTGTAGCTCCATGGCTCCATTCGAAACGATAAGGCGAACGTCCTCCTTGTATGTCTATGTCTATACTTCCCGAAGGTGTACTTGAATTAATATTGACAATATGATGTCCTGCTAATAACAATTCCGAATACGCTACAATATCTACAGTGTCCTTCGAAATACACTGCGAGAAAGTATCCTTCACATTAAAAACATACTTTCCTGCTTCTGATACTTGAATCATTCTGGATGTATCCAGAAATGGATCATCTAATTTTGTCCAATAATATTGCACACCTGTATCACTCGTATTTCCAATTAATGTCTTAACGATATGATTACAATCTAAAGAAGCATCATTTAAAGCACTGATCTTTGGAAAATAACGGATATCGTCAACGATAACACTATCATTACTTTCACAATGATTCACTGTATTGGTGATTTTAAAATAATATGTTCCACCACGCACTGCTTGCACTTCCAATGAATTTATTTTTCCGATTATTATTCCATTTTTTGTCGACCAATGATAACTGAATTCAGATCCTTTTGATGATCCATTGGAAGTATTTAAAAGCGCAGTATCTTTTACACAATTTATACGATCTCTGGTATTTAATTTTATAGTTGGACTATGAGTAGCACTCAGTGTTATACTTTGTTTTTTTTCACATAAATTTTTATCAATGATGCTAACATCATAAGTTCCACCAGTCAAATTTATAAATTGATCTGTGGTTTGTCTTTTTGTTCCCAATACATATTCATAGGGTTGCACACCACCTTTCGCTTGAATGCTTATACTTCCATTCTGTTCATCACAGGTCTCATCTTTTTTTACTAAAGTGGCTGTTATTGGATTGGGCTCAGTGATAACATATGTTTGAACTATATTGCAATTATTTGCATCCGTAATCGTCACTTTATAATCCCCTGCTGTTAGATTGAGCAATGGATTTGTTTTTTCGAAATTACTCCAATTGTATGAATAGGGTGCAGTACCATAATCAAGGTTTATAGCTATTTTTCCTTGCTGTTCGCCATAACATTTGTTGTGTGTTACATTTTGATTGATAATTGTTGTTCGTTTTACTGGTCCATTGACCACCCAGGGACCAAAGGACTTAAAATAACCATTGGCGTCTGTTACCGTTACGGAATAAGTTCCACCGGGAATATTTGTGATATCTTTTGTTTTAGCCCCATTGCTCCATTTATATTTTAATAAACTGTACCCGCCAGTAACATTCAGTATGATTTTTCCATTATCTCCACAATCTGAATTGGATACGGTACTTGTCGCATCTAAAGAGAAGCTATGTATGATCCAATTGTAATAGTTTTGATACGTACGTGCATCAATGAGCCACGTTCTGTAATCAGGAGAAATAACATAAAGCGTAGGATAATAAGCAAAGTTATATTCCCCTGGAATTTGCTCGCCATTGCCGGGTTCTAAATTAACTTGTTGATAGTTGGCTCCAGCCACCCAATTTCCAAAAGTGTAATCATTGCAATTATTAGGTCCATAAAAACATTCTACATTTGTATTCAAATCAGCTTCCAGCATGACTACAGCTGTAGTATACCCTAGATTGCTTTGTACATCATGAAGCACACCACTGTTATGAAAATGCCAACAGAAAGTACACGAGGTTTTAAAAAATTCCACACAGGTTGACTTACCACCCGCCATAGCACTGTATAAGCTGAACCCATTCCCATTTATATCATTCACTGTAAAATCAGGCGCGGTACTTCCATTGGGTAATTGCGCAGATAAAGAATAATGACTCAATAAAAAAGCTATTACTAAGACCCTGTACTTAAGCATAAACTATGAGTTGAGAATTAAAGATACATATAAATTCTAATTTATCTAATATCCAAATAAACTAGCGTATATAACCAATGGCACTTTTGAAAATGCTCGGTTTGGTAACTTGGCTTTAGCCAACAAAACCACAAGCAATGGCCTAATGTCAAATACATCCCAAAAATCACAGTTCAGACATCTACATCTTCACCAACTTCTCACTCTTCACCACTATCTCTCGCTCCTTAATCTCCACAATATATACCCCTGCATTCATAAGCTCCAAGTCAATCACATTACTTCCTTGATACAATCTCTTGTGAAGCACTTCTTTGCCTTGTATGTCATAAATTGTCATGAGCATTTTTGAAGGAAGGTAATCCTCTACATTGATTATTATAATATCGTGAGCAGGATTAGGTTGTATCTGAATATCAATAATGGAATCAAAGGAATTTATTCCTGTAGTTCCTAATTTGATTTCTTTACAGACGGTATGCTCTCCATTCATATTTTTAGCACGAAGACATACTTGATACACGCCATCTTTGGCATAAGTGTGAATAATCGATGTATCCCAAACGGTAGTATAATAGAAGGCACTTCCATCACCCCAATCCCACCAGTATTCATCCGGTTCGTACCAACTGAGATTAGTGAATTCTATCTTCTTGTATTCACTAGTATCCTGATCATAACGGAATTCTGCTACAGGGATATTATTAATGCCAAGTGTATCACAAGGTGATCCATCCAAAGGTCCAAGTCGATAATTAGGATGATTGGGAATGGTCATTTGCAAACTAGCCAATCGAATGTAATGTTGTTTTACAACACAAGCATTACCTAAGAGATTGGGTTTATCAATTACACTAATCATTCTACTAAAAATCCCTGATACATTATAAATGCGACCATCAGGGCCACGTTCCATTGGACCAAAAAAAACATGTCCTTTAAATCCTCCACCTAGATCTTCAATAAATGAATCTATACTGTCAATTTTAATAATTTCTTTTTCTTTACTGAATAAGTCTATCTGATAGAATGATTCATCACCTGATACATATAGGAATCGTGAATTCGGTGAAAAGCATCCACCGATTGCAACAGCAGAATTAGGGATTTCATATTTCTTGAGATAGGTAAATTTACCAGAACACCGATCGAATTGTAATAAATCGATTATGGTTCCAACACTATCATGGCTTGTAGTAACTTTAGCATAATATTTTCCATTGCTCGAAAAACATGCTTGTGTGTAACCATTATATAAAGCAGTATCAATTCTTTCAATATTAAATAGAGATATCGTTGTATCCCTAATAAGAAAATTAATCATCTCATTTCTATTAAATGAAGGTTTAACTAACCACCAGTCTCGCCCATTAGCATGATGAACTGGGTTCATGGCGCTCATTTGAACTGTATCGTTGTAAAATATTTTAGATTTTTTTTCAGCGATGCCATATTTTATATTAGAAGGAATATTCACAACCCTCAAAAAGAGTGGTAGTGCAGCAGCATCCATTCCAGTAAATATATTTGTCTCATGGATTATAAAATATTTATTTGAATCATAATAGGAAGGCAAAATAACACAACTCGTAGGAAACAAAGCTGCCCAATCATTTTGATCCGGATCAATATCAAATCCATTTGACATTGTCTTTCCAGAAGCGTCAATGATTGCAGTACTATTTGTAGCAAAAATAAATTTACCAGTTTTATCAGACATACAAGAACTAGCTCCATCGAAGTCTATTCTCTTGGTTGAATCAAAAAATATTCTTGGATTCAAACTGGGTGTATTGAAATCCATAACAGATATTCCAAATGTATCTCCAGGATTCAAAGCATATCCATAACCTAACAACCAATTGTAATCATGTTTTTGGGAATATAGTAAGTTAGTGCTAACTACAAATAACAATATTATAGTATGTTTCATAATAATTATATATTTAAAATGGCTCCATCAAATTATTGATGGAGCCTTAAATTTAATTACTTTAAGTCAAGAACGATAATCTTATCACAATATAATTTCTTTTTATGATCATATATTTGAATCAAATATATTCCTGGAGGGATTGAATTATAAAGATTTAATTCAATCTGTAATTCAGTATTAACTTGAACATTCTGACTCAATACCTGACGCCCTTTTAAATCAGTCAATTTGATTGAATTTATATTCCCTTTTTGATCTACAGGACAATGTACAACAAAATTACCATTTGAAGGATTAGGGCTAATGATATAGCCATTTTCTGGAATATCATCTACTGCAGCCACTATGGGTGGTGGAGGTGAACATAATATGTCATCATAATATTGATAATTTCCTATCATCCGCATTAATTCTCTAGCCATCAATACACCCCTTCCTCCTGTTAGAAAGCATTGATTAGCGATAGGTCCTACTTGACTAATCTGAACTGGATTTAAAGTATATATTCCATGAAGAATTGTTGCTATGTAGACCTCATGAGCAGTTCGTCTATTTTGCTCAACAACACCTATAGGAATGATTTCATTATTCCATAATTGTATACTTAATAATAATTGTGATTTTTCAACATTAATTAGAGTCAATACACTATCAGATTGATTGATTAAACTTAATTGTTGAAGGGTCAAGTAATACTTTTGTGTAGCTATACTAGCTCTTTCTAATTCAGTATTAGCTACTTTGGATAAGCTATCTAATTGACAAATAAAATTCTGTATTACTGAAATTGTAGAATCCATTGAATATATCATTTCATATTGTATTCCCTTCAATGTAAGGAATTCATTAATCGCACTATCTAACCTATAGAATTTATAAATGTTCGTATTAGAATTCGCGACATAAAATGAATCAATGCTGCTATTCTCACCCAATAAATTTGGATTAACCTTAAGCTTAGTGTATAGATCTAATGGCATTTCAAATACCAAAGGAGAATAACTTCCAAATATTCCTTGTGCTGTCCACTCATCATTATTACTTAAAGTATTATCATCTGGTGGAACAGGGTTAATTGGTATTGGAAATGGTGCAGCGCAGACTGAATTATTAACCCCATCAAATCTATAAAACCAATCTTTTGAATTTCGATTTTCACAAACTTCAATTGGTGATATACTTACAGGCCATAGTGGTGAATTACATGTATTAATTGTGAATTGAGAACGTAATCTAATTTGTTCAAATTGTTCAAAATTTGCAGCTGCATCATATACATAGGCTCCACTCCAATTGTTTCCTGTATATGGTTGTGTACCCAATACGGAACTAGTCTGTATAATCAGTCCTCTGGAATGGTCAACAATTTCATTACTTTTAAATCTACCTGAAGATGTACAAGTTCCTCTAAAACTAAACCCATATTTTGATTTTGTACTGTAATTCATACAATATGTATTACTTGAAGAACCGTTTATGTCAAAAGAATAAGTAAGAATATTATTTGGTGTGCTTGATTCTTTTCCAAATGCATAATTATTATAGACCACACTATTAGAAACGTTATCTAGGGAAAATCCTGTATAATTATAATCGAAGGTCATATCAACATCTGTATTATTAAAAATATTATGTTGCATGCCGACATATTCGCAATCTACAAGCTCTATCCCGTCACCACCTTTGGGATGAAATATTGTATTGTCTTTAATCTTGGCTAATTTTAGTTTAGATGTAAAGGTTTTCTTCAAACCGCTAATATAAATACCAGTTCCAGAATTGCCAATATTAATCAGTTGATCATTTCCTTCAATCTCCAAATCTGTAACTTTACTTGGATTTTGTATGCCAATGCCTTGAAGTGAATAACTAATTTTATTATTGTTGGCAATTATTTTTCGATTACCTCGCCATTCACTTATCCCTAATCTAACATGATAGATTTCATTAAAGTTAGTTGTTGCACTTTTTGAATCAAATAAATAAATTCCTGCATCAGCATAATCAACGTAATTTCTGTTAGCTGTGATGTATGAATTTTGCCCAAATATTGCAATTCCTGATGGGACAAAACCTGCTCCAGGTGGCATGGGTATCATGTCCATGAATTCAGCATTATAGATAGAAATGTTGCTGGAAGTTGCATATAGTCCATTTGTTAAATTTTTGAAACTATTTTTCGGTCCTCCAGGATAATCACTTCCAATATGCCAAGTTACATTCATTGTTTCAATTCCAGACTTACCTATTCCAGGAGTGGGAGCACCGCCATAATTGGGTAAAAACCCTGGACTAATGGACTCAAATACATTTTCCTCCATGTAAACAGCAAAAGAAAAAGGTGAATTCACAATCCCTCCTTCTGCATAAATACCTATTTCATCATTGTAAAAATGATTGCCCAATAAATTTAAAGTGGTGTTACCAATGGAATGGATACCCTTGCGAGCATCATAAATATATGATGATTCACAATTAAAGCTAGAGCCATTTGGTATGGTAATGCTTTTCCACATTTGGGAACATCCTCTGAAGGTAGAACTAATGGAACTTAAACTCAATCCAGGGTTCAGGTAGATTTCAGCGCCAGGTTCTAACCAAACATTGCAATGATCAAATATAATATTATTTATATCGATTTCTAATCTTCCAGCGATTGACACACAAGATCCCGCAGGAATTGAATTAATTCCATATTCACTCAACTTAGTTAAATTTGGGTTAGTTAAATTAATTTGTACTTGATTTGGTTGACATAAACTGCAATGAGGATTTACACATTCAATTTTAATATCATCTATAAATACATGTTGAATAACATTATTATTTGGATCAGAGACATTTGGTTCTGTAATACATCGAAGCCATAATTGAGTATAGTTCTTAGTAGGTGTGAATGGAATTTCAATTTTTGTCCAGACATCAAAATTTACTGATGGCGAAATTAATATATCACTTTGAGGGGGTATATCTGGAACCCAGTAATTTTGTTCACATAGAGACCAATTTCCTCCATTCATATTAGAAAAAGAAGTATTTGGAAGTATCCAATTATGATTAAAAATACCTACAGTAGTAGTTTGATTGATTACTTTTATGTAGTATGTTATTTTATATTCTTTCAAAGCAAGAAAATTATAATTTAATGCAAATCCTTCTCCAAGGCGTTTTGGAAGACAATCTACCTTGTAATAGCTAAAAACGTGTCCCGAATGAGACCCAGTAAAAAACTCATTTAAAATATTATCGGATGTGCCATGAGTGTTTATCCATTGCGGAATGCATCCATCAAAAAAAGCAGTAGATGAATAACATGTACAATTTTCAAAACCTTCTTCTAATATAATTTGACTTTGGAGTTTTAGATTAAAATTTATTAGAATTGCACAAAAAATCAAATACTGATAATTTCTAGGACTAAAAATTTTGAAAATAAGTATTATTTTTTGAAAAATATGATGAGTTTTCATAAAATTAAATTTAAGGTATAAAAGAAAATGTGCTCATATCAAATGAGCTAAAAGAATTCTTCATTTCGGCTATTACAGCCTTATCGGTATGTTGTTGAAGGATCAGCTTCCTTCGTCATTGCGCATTTCTGATTGTATATAATACTACAATATATTGTATTATTAGCCTTAGACTCAGTTAACAAATAACTGAATCTAAGCTCATTACTTTCCAAAGATATTACTAACCATAATAAAATGCAAATAAAATACAACATTTAACTAAAAATTCAGTGTAAACCCTTAGTAAATAGATATAAAATTCAGGGTATTCCCCGATTGAATATTTACTACGAATTAGTTAAATTTTGAATGGTCTGGATTTGTATGCGCAGTGTAAAATAATTCATATTCCTAATGAAAAAATAATTCAATATCTCGATTAGAAACATAAAAAATATTTCTAGAATTTGAAAGTAATTAATGAAACGCTTAATTTTTTTTCATTCAAAAGAAAATCAACGCCCTTCAATTTTTAATCCTACAATGAAATTCTCCATTAAAAAATCTAACAAAGTCAGGATTCCATGGCTTCTTTGCTCGGCTAGTATCACGTTCAAAAGACACCATAAATTTACCCGCAACTCTGCCTGTTTCTAAATTAAGTGTATCAAATTGTATGTAATTATTTGGATCAGTTTCTAGAATATAATACCTATCGTTTGTTGAATCATCTTCTAATTCTTTATAAAACATTTTACATGAATTATTCGAAGTCATTCTAGATAATTTCATACACGACTCTTGCAGATTTGCAATTTGAATGGATATATGCTCTGTGTCATATTCTAAGTCAGGATCATTTGGAAAATCTAAATAAGTATTAAAATTTAAATAGAAAGTATCTTTATAAAATAAAGCATTAGCACTAGCTTGCCATGGTTTATTTAATTTTATCGCATTAGCGTATCCATATTCCATCTTTCCTGGACTATATATTTCGAATGTACTATCTTTTGAAATAATCGCTTCATTGGGTACACATTCTGATGTTTTCTTTTGTATTTCATCATCTTTACAATAACAAAATGCAATTAAAATGAATAATAAATAAACCTTGTTTCTTTTAATCTTTAAAATTCTGTTCATTTTTATATTTAAAATGGCTTTTACCAAATTACGGTCTACCATTATCTAGATGATATAAACATATTTACTATTTTATTTAACATTTCTTATTAAAGTTTAAAATATGCTCCAATTCAATTCTTAATCCTACAATGAAATTCCCCATTAAAAAATCTAACAAAGTCAGGATTCCAAGGTTTTTTAACTCGATTTTTATCCCTTTCGAATGACACCATAAATTTACCCGCCACTCTTCCTGTTTCTAGATTTAGTGTATCAAATTGAATATAATTATTTGGGTCAGATTCTAGAATATAATATCTATCCTCAGTTACATCATCATTTAGGGCTGAAAAGTGCATTTCACATGATTTATTTGTCGTCGCTCTTGACAATTTCATACATTTTTCATTCAAATTCGCAATTTGAATTATTAAAAATTCAGTATCATATTCTAAAGTTGGCTCATTGGGAACATCCCAAAAAGTTCTAAAATAAATGTAGAAAGTATCTTTGCTTAAGAATGCAGTACTACTGGCTTTCCATTGTTTATTTAGTTTAATTGCAGTAGCATATCCATATTCCATTTTTCCTGGACTATATATTTCGAATGTACTATCTTTTGAAATAATCGCTTCATTGGGCACACATTCTGATTTTTTCTTTTGTATTTCATCATCTTTACAATAACAAAATGCAATTAGTATGAATAAAAAATTAAAATATAAGATAAACCTCATCGTATTATACTTTTTATAAAAGGAGATGTTTATAGAGGTTCGTACGGAGTATTCGTAGATTCCCCAACTGGAAAGTTATCAAGATCAAACTAAATTGGAATAAAAAGACAAGCCGGTTCTCAATTAATCTAGTTAAGAGGAAAGTGTTCATAATATTGATATTTTAAGTCAACATCACAAATATACTTTAAAACTTGTAGGAACCCAAATTAATATTTGAAATTTACCAAATAATAAACAGCTATATAAAATAGAATAAACAAATTTTTAATGTTTATCTAAGTGCCATTCAAAAATAAGCCTTTTCCAAACTTATCTTTTATTAATTGGAAAATTAAGAATAATTCGACTCAATTCCTTCATCGCTTTTACCATACCTGAATGAATCTCACGATAATCCAGATCTGCCTTACCAATATAAATCCACATCAATACCAGTTTCTGAGCATCATTATTAATCAAATGTTCACGCCATTCCAAGCGGTAAGCTTCTAGCATCTTGCGCTTAATATGATTGCGAATGACCGCAGATTTAAATAATTTTTTGGAAACTGAAAAAGCTACCTGAGGCAGGCCTTCTGTAGGTTCAATGTTGTATTTTAATAAAAGTGGATGATTGAAGACGCTTGTCTTATTGGTAAATAAGCTAGCTATTTGCTTTTTAGATTTAAGTCTTAAAGTGGCTGGAAATTTGTGACGATGGCTCACATCGGCCATTTATTTAATTATTTTGCCTTGCTTTCGTCAGACACGGTAAGCTTAAGACGACCTCTAGATCTACGTCGAGCAAGGATTCTACGGCCATTTTTGGACTTCATACGGGTTCTGAATCCATGTTTATTGGCTCTTTTTCTTCTAGATGGCTGAAATGTACGTTTCATGGCTTAAAATCATATTTTGAATACCCCTTAGTCTAAGGGATTGCAAAGGTAAATAAATTTATTATACTACAAACTATTTTTTTCTAACTATTCATCGAAATCAAGAAGTCTTCGTTTTTCACCGTACCAACCATGTGCTTTTTGATGAAGTCCACTGCTTCTTCAGGCTTCAT
This sequence comes from Saprospiraceae bacterium, assembly GCA_044228225.1. Classification (GTDB taxonomy): domain Bacteria; phylum Bacteroidota; class Bacteroidia; order Chitinophagales; family Saprospiraceae; genus Vicinibacter. The sequence goes on from JBGAVH010000015.1 coordinate 33,776, forward strand.
ATCTGCAAGATGGTTACGAAGGACGAACATTCTCTGTACAATGGCATCATCCAGTAACAAGTCTTCCCGACGTGTGCTCGATTTGGTCAGGTCTATTGAAGGATAGATTCGCTTGTTAGCCAATGCTCTATCCAACTGCAACTCCATATTACCTGTACCTTTGAACTCCTCAAAGATCACACTATCCATCTTGGATCCAGTATCGATCAAGGCTGTAGCTAATATGGTTAATGAACCGCCATTCTCAATCTTACGGGCAGCACCAAAGAATTTCTTAGGCTTTTGGAGTGCATTCGCTTCCACCCCTCCCGATAATACCTTACCTGATGATGGCGCTACGGTATTATATGCCCGGGCCAAACGCGTGATGGAATCCAAAAGTATAACGACATCATGCCCACATTCTACCAATCTTTTCGCTTTTTCCAATACAATATTGGCCACACGGGTATGGTTGTCTGCCGGTTCATCGAATGTTGAAGAAATAACCTCAGCATTAACACTTCGCTTCATGTCTGTTACCTCTTCAGGACGCTCATCCACTAATAATATGATCAGATAACACTCCGGGTGGTTCGCAGATATGGCATTGGCAATATCCTTAAGTAAAAATGTTTTACCGGTCTTAGGCTGTGCTACAATAAGTCCACGTTGTCCTTTACCTATTGGCGTAAACAGGTCAATCATTCTGTTTCCGTAATCTTTTCCCGTAGGAGAAGTCGTTAATTTGAATTTTTCATTTGGAAATAAGGGTGTTAAGTAATCGAATGGTACCCGATCTCTGATCAACTTAGGTTCCAAACCATTAATCCTGGATACTTTTAATAATGCAAAATATTTCTCACCTTCTTTTGGCGGACGTATTGCGCCCACCATAGTATCTCCAGTCTTCACTCCAAAAAGCTTGATTTGGGATGGAGAAACATAAATATCATCTGGTGATGATAGGTAATTATAATCTGAACTTCTCAAAAATCCATATCCATCTGGCATCATTTCAAGTACCCCTTGCCCTTCGATAACGCCTTCTAATTCAACTACAAAAACGGGTTCTGCAGGTTGTACTGGTGGCGCCGGAATGGTATCTGCAGTAAATTCACTAGATCCCGATTCATTATTGGACTCAGTTGATTCATTACGGTCCTGTGGGGCATTTTTTGGATGTTTATTTTGGTGTCTGTTCTGATGTACAGGTTCTTTTCTTGGTTTATGAGCTGGAACTTTATCTTGTTGTCCATTATTTTGATTGGCTTCTTCTACAGTTCCATTTTCATTATTTGTCTTATTCTTATCTTCCTTTTTGGGATCTTCACCAAATATTTTTTCAATAATTTCCTCAGCGGTTGGTCTTTTACCTACTCTTGGGCTAACTATCGGTTGTTCCTGCACTTCTTCCTGTGGTTTTGCTTCTTGGACTAATTCAGGCTTTGGTTCTTCAACAATAGCTTCAGAGGCTGGTACTTCTACAGGCTTGATGACCCTTTTACGTTTGTTTCGCAAGTTATTTTCATCCTCCAGGATTTCATAACTCGGCGTTGTATCAACCTGGCTTGAAGACTGATCTGTAGAAGGGAATTCAGATTTTGCAGAGACTTGTAGGGCCTGCTGATCCAAAATCTTGTAAATAAGATCTTGCTTGGTCAGTTTTTTGGCATTGGCTATAGATAATTTTTCAGCAATTTCTTTCAGCTCAGGAACGAGCATATCATTAAGTTGCAAAATGTCGTACATAGGATACTATATGTGTATTTTATAAAAAAAAATGAAATTAAAATGGAAAAAAGGTTTTTATCAAAACCTTCCAATAGAAATTTTATTAATAATTATCAAGATAACAATCTAAAATAAATGTAAAATTCTATGGAAGTGATAACGGTAAGAGTGGATTTACTCTGACGATGCAAATATAAGAATAAATATTTCCAAATATTCGTTTTTTACAAAAAAATCATTATATTCTCGTAAAATTGCCCTAAATATACAGGTATGGTAGAAGTAAGAATTATTAGAAATGAACAAGAACGCGTTCTTGATGGCTATAAAAAACGAAATCTAAAAGAGGACCAACTGGCTCTAGTACCAGAAATTATCGTTCTGGACGATTTAAGAAAAACAACACAAGCCACACTAGATCAACGTCTTGCCAGAATAAATGAAGTCTCCCGAGAAATTGGTTCATTGATGAAATCCGGAGCTCAGGACCAAACCATATCCCTTAAGGCTGAAGTGGCTTCTCTCAAAGAAGAAACTAAAGCCATGGAATCAAAACTTCAGGAAATAGAATCCATTATTGAGTCCAAATTACTCCAACTTCCAAATGTTCCTCATAAATTGGTTCCGGAAGGACTTACGCCAGAGGATAATTTTATATTTAAAGCATGGGATAAACCCATGCCTGACTTGCCTCCCAATCCACTGATGCACTGGGAATTAGCTAAAAAATACAATCTTTTTGACATGGAGTTGGGCGTTAAAATAACCGGCTCCGGGTTTATTTTATATCGAAATCAAGGTGCAAAACTCCAGCGGGCGTTGATTAATTTCTTTCTGGATGAAGCAACTAAAGCTGGCTATGAAGAAGTTCAGACCCCCTATATGGTAAATGCAGAAAGTGCCAGAGCGACAGGTCAACTCCCGGACAAAGAAGCACAAATGTATTATATGGAAAAGGATGACTTATACATGATTCCGACTGCTGAAGTACCGGTAACCAATATTTACAGAGATGTGATTCTCAAAGAACAGGATTTTCCGATCACTATGACCGGTTATTCACCATGCTTTCGAAGAGAAGCAGGCTCCTATGGCGCTCATGTTAAAGGACTTAATCGGGTTCATCAATTTGATAAAGTTGAAATCGTCAGAATAGAGCATCCAGACCAATCTGAAAAAGCACTTGAGGGCATGATCGCACATGTGGAAGGATTATTAATCAAATTAGAACTGCCTTATCGGATTTTAAGATTGTGTGGGGGAGATATGGGATTTGCATCAGCAATAACCTATGACTTCGAAGTATTTTCTGCCGCTCAGCAACGATGGCTTGAAGTGAGTTCTGTTTCTAATTTTGAAACCTTTCAAAGCAATAGAATGAAATTGCGATTCAAAACAGATAAAGGAGAAATGCGTTATGCTCATACCTTAAATGGTAGCGCTTTAGCCCTTGCCAGAATTGTAGCGTCCATTCTTGAAAACCATCAAACACCCGATGGTATAAGAATACCTTTAGCACTTCAGTCCTATTTTGGTAAAGAAATGATTTCTTAAATTTTTAAATTTTAAGAAAAAAATAATCTTTTTTTGAAATCTTTTCAAGATCTGCTTGTTAATATGCTTGAATTTTAAATCACAAAAATTTACATTATGATAATGAATGCGGATTATATGATATTCAACATTTTGGCTTTAGCCATGTCAGGAGTTGGTTGGATCATAAGTAATAAGCTCAAGTCTAAATTCCAACATTATAGCCAGGTTGGCCTGCGTTCTAATTCCTCAGGTAAAGAGATTGCGGAAAACATGCTTAAGTACTATGGTATTCACGATGTACGGGTTCTGGAATCCCAAGGATTTTTATCAGACCACTATAACCCTTTAGATAAAACGGTTAATTTAAGTTCTGATGTCTACCATGGAAGATCTGTAGCTTCAGCAGCGGTAGCCTCTCATGAATGTGGTCACGCGGTCCAACATGACACAGCCTATGCTATGCTCCAATTGCGTTCTAAAATCGTACCCGTAGTCAAGGTAGCATCTATGGCCCAGCAGTTCTTATTGATGTTGGCCTTTATGTTGGCAAACACCTTTCCATCATTGTTACTGATTACGATCATTGCTTTTATGATCACAACGATATTCAGTTTGATCACACTTCCTGTGGAATTTGATGCGAGTAGACGGGCCTTGGTTTGGTTGGATAGCACTGGATCAACCCAGGGTGCAGAACATGAAGGCGCAAAAGATGCATTAAAATGGGCGGCTATGACTTATGTAGTTGCGGCTTTATCTTCTCTGGTAATGTTAATTTTCTTAATTTTGCGCTATACAACAGGAAATAGAGATTAATTCAATCATATATCTAAATTATTTAATATGTCAGCTGAACTGGATGCATTTATAAAACATAGTTTAACGGAATTTGACCGCGCAATAGATCATTTACAAAAGGAATTACAAAAAGTCAGAACGGGCAAAGCATCCACAAACATCGTTGATGGCATATTAGTTAATTACTATGGCTCCAATGTTCCAATTAATCAGGTGGCCAATATCAGCTTATCTGATTCACGAACCATAGCCATTCAGCCTTTCGAGAAAAAAGTAATCGGGGATATTGAAAAAGCCATTTTTGAATCCAATTTGGGAATAACTCCTCAGAATGATGGTGAAATGATTCGAATTACGATACCACCTTTAACCGAAGAACGACGTAAGGAATTCGTCAAACATATAAAACATTACGGCGAAGAAGCTAAGGTAAGTGTTCGATCCAGCAGACATAAAGTGCTGGAATTCATCAAGAAAGAACAAAAAAATGGTCTTGCTGAAGATATCGCCAAGCGAAGAGAAACTGAAATTCAAGCAAAGGTTACAGAGTATTCTTCAAAAATAGATAAAATCGTAGAGTCGAAAGAAAAGGAAATCATGACGGTGTAATACTAATAGGAATTCTATCGGAGTATTGAAGATTTAATTTCTAAAACACGATTTGACCAATATTAAAATAATATTTAATTATTTGGTTTTTTCTATGCCTAAATTAAGGCAAAGATTCATCTGTTCTATAAAAAAGGTTTAGAAATAACTGTAGAACTATTTCTTCTGAACCAAAATATTAACTTCATTTCTCAGCACCTCCACAAAGCCATTCACAATTGGAAATAAGTGTTTTTGACCCTTCTCATCGGTAAGGTTAACAGTCCCGTTATCCAGCGCAGAAATTAAAGGGGCATGTCTATCCAATATTTCAAATTGACCATCTAAACCAGGCAATATGATGGCCTTTGCGTGTCCTTCATATAACTGGGCTTCTGGTGTAAGTATCGTAACTTTCATAGGTATTAGTTTGAACCTTCTGCTAATATTTTCTTACCTTTTTCAATAGCATCATCAATGGTTCCAACTAAGTTGAATGCCGCTTCAGGATATTGATCTACTTCACCATCCATAATCATATTAAACCCTCTAATGGTTTCTTCAATTGGAACAAGCACTCCTTTCATACCGGTAAATTGTTCAGCAACATGGAAAGGTTGTGATAAAAATCTTTGAACCCTACGTGCACGGTGTACGATTAATTTATCTTCTTCAGATAATTCTTCCATACCCAATATCGCAATGATGTCAAGTAATTCGTTATATCTCTGTAATGTATTTTTAACTCTTTGTGCAGTATTATAATGATGTTCTCCAATAATAAGCGGATCCAAAATTCTGGATGTTGAATCCAAAGGATCCACCGCTGGATAAATACCCAATGAAGCAATTTTACGGCTCAATACTGTGGTAGCATCTAAGTGAGCAAATGTAGTTGCCGGTGCTGGATCGGTAAGGTCATCCGCAGGTACATAAACCGCCTGAACCGAAGTAATAGATCCTCGTTTAGTTGAAGTAATACGCTCTTGCATTAGACCCATTTCAGTAGCTAATGTTGGTTGATACCCTACCGCTGACGGCATCCTTCCAAGTAGTGCTGATACCTCGGAACCCGCTTGTGTAAAACGGAAGATATTGTCGATAAAAAATAAAATATCTTTTCCTCCTGCAGGATCATTAAGATCTCCATCTCTAAAATATTCAGCAACAGTAAGTCCAGATAATGCAACTCGCGCACGTGCACCAGGAGGTTCGTTCATCTGACCAAAAATAAAGGTGGCTTTTGAATCTTCCAATCCTTTTTTATCAACAGCAGAAAGATCCCATCCTCCTTCTTCCATACTGTGCTTGAATTTATCTCCATAGTTTATAATACCTGCTTCAATCATCTCACGAAGTAAGTCATTACCTTCACGTGTACGCTCACCTACCCCGGCAAATACTGACAAACCTCCATATCCTTTAGCAATATTATTAATCAACTCTTGAATTAATACTGTTTTACCAACACCTGCTCCTCCGAAAAGTCCAATCTTACCCCCTTTAGAATAAGGCTCAATTAGATCAATAACCTTGATACCAGTATACAAAACCTCTGTTTCAGTTGATAAATCTTCATACGTTGGTGGTTTTTGATGAATCGAATAGGTATTTTTTCTTGACACTTCACCTAAACCATCTATCGCTTGGCCCACAACATTGAATAAGCGACCTTTAATCTCATCTCCCACAGGCATTGCGATGGTCTCATTCATATCTATAACTTCTGCACCACGAGTCAAACCATCTGTTGAATCCATTGCTATAGCACGAACACTGTCTTCACCTAAATGAAGCTGAACTTCAAGGATCAAATCATCCTTTCCCGGACGTTTGATACATAATGCATTATAAATTTCAGGAAGGACAGAACCTTCTTCAGAAAAAGAAACATCTACTACTGGACCAATGATTTGACTTACGCGACCGATATTTGCCATAATTAAAATTTTATTCAGTTTATCTTCAAAAACGCCGCAAAGATAGACCGCAACACAGCTAATACCAAATAAAAATATGAGGAAAAAGGCTTAATTTTGTTAATAATGATTAAACTTATAGATTCTGCTGATAACCCTTTTGATGATTGGTCCAAGATAATAAATCAACTTCATTTACCTAGTTTAGATCCAATTCAATCAGCTCATCAACTGGCTTACTTAAATTTGATCAGAAAAGCAGGAACTTATAAAAAACTAAGTACCACCCATACTGAATTCATCCCAAAAGGATATATTGTAAAAGAATGGGCAGGTTTACTGCATCATATTTTTCATAATCTTCAGTATGATCTCATCTTTGAATATTGCGCGATTCTCGTGCGCAGAAATTCCAGTCTACCGGTAAACTTACTTATTGAAGCCATAGAATGTTGTCTTCATCATCCTCAATTAGCGGCTTATATTGTTCCCGTTCTGGGAGAAACCGGATATTTTATTTGCAATAAAAATAAAGAATGGCATTGGTTGCATCCAGATTATTGGAAAGATGCGTGTTCCTTTAAAGCTTCACTCCATAGAATGTTCGCTTTTGAAATGTATGTTAAACAAAACAAAGGGGAAGCCATTTTGTATTTCTTTAAAAATATAACATCATGGACTGAAAAAGAACTCGGTCTGTCTTGTTCAATAATATTAAAAAATATTCAATCTGAACATGAACCCTTAATTATGAATGCCTTACAGAACTTGAATACTACTTCTGGTATGCATTTATTACGGTTGGTATTTCAATTCCCAGATCATGAAATAACACAAAAATTTAAATCCGAATTTGATCAAAAATTCCATACAAACAAAATAGAAACCATTGAAGTTCCGACAATCAAAAAATCAAAAAAACCTTTGGAATTTAAAAAAATATTAGGAATTATTCCCCCTTCCTGGTATAGAACCAGTACTCGAAAAATTGAAGTGTATAATCAACTTTTAAAATTTGGCTGGATTACAGAATTCATAGATTGTCTATCGCGATATCAAGACGAACTGTGTGCTCTTGATTTTGCTAAATTTCTGATTGATCAAAAATTATTTACAGAACTAATTCCTGTAGAAAAAATTTCGGAACTATTAAATTACGAGACGTTCAATCAATTAGCCATATATTGGATTAAAACCAATAAAGGCGATATAGACCTTGAAGCTTTTCTAAAATTTATACGCGTTGAAAAACATTTTTGGTCAGACGATTTGTTACTTAGAATACTCTCTTTTTCAGAATACAAACGATTGGTCAAGGAATATAATCTTGAAGTCTTTTTTGAAAAAATACCCTACAAAATTAATCCCAATTCAAAACAATTGGGCAAAATTCATAAACAAATTCAATTCAGTGAAGATCCACATTTTGATTTTAACCAAATCATTTCATTCAGACAGGATTTAAGAAAATAAACAACTGATCATTGATTTTAAATTTATTTTTCTAAATAAACGAATGTTATAATCAATTGAATTTTATAGCTGAATCTTTCACTCAATAAAATAAAAAGCGGCAATAAGTTCAACTCATTGCCGCTCAAACTTTTTAAATCAATAATTGCTTTATGGCTTTTTCAATTTGTTTGCAAAATCTCCACCCTTAAATGTACTTATCTTATCTAAGCTAATGTGCTTTCTCATTGCTTGATTCACTTGATCGACTGTAAGTGCATTTAACTTTTTCTCAAAATCTTCAGTAAACTGCATCGTTCTATTAAGATAACTAAATCCTCCCAACATATTAGCCAGATTGTTATCCTGAGATCGTGTTACTTTTCTGGATTGTAATAATCCTGTTTTGGCATCTACCAATTCTTTATCAGTAAAACCATCTTTAAGCATTCTCGCTATTTCTTCTTTAAATGCTGCTTCCAATTTATCTCTGTTTTCAGGAGCATAAATAGCATATACAGTGAATCCTCCAGATTGATCTAAAGCATCAGCATTAAACTGCGATCCTACACCATAACTTAATCCTTCTTTTTGACGAATGCGTGTTGCAAGACGACTATTTAAAAAGCCACCTCCAAGAATATAATTCCCCATTACCATAGCAGCATAATCTGGATCATCATCTCTAATTTTCAAATTACATCCTGCTAAGAACATTGCATTAGCTTTATCTGGAGCTTCAATATTTTGATCCGTTTTTGGAACGTCAATGAATTTATCTTCAACTCTTGCATAAGGTTTTTGACTCTTCCATTGTCCTAATTCAGACTTAACTAAATGCTTAATTTCTACTTCATTGAAATCTCCTACTACTGAAACGGTTGCATTATTCGCTCCATAGAATTCACTGTGAAATTTCTTAACCTCATCCAATTTCAAATTCTTAACTGCTGCTATTTCTTCATCCGGAGTCATGACGTACCGAATATCATTTTTTGGATACGGATTAAGATGTCTGCTAAATGCATTTCCAACCATTGCTTGTGGATCTGATTTTTGTTCTTCTATCCCAGCCAATTGTTCATTTTTCAATTCCTCAAATTCTTTTTCTGGAAAAACTGGATTTTTCAACATATCAGTAACCATTTTGATGACTGCAGGTAAATTCTCTTTAGTGGATTGAATACTTGCCGTTACGGTACCACCGCTTCCATTAAAAGTTACTCTAGCTTTCAATTGATCTAATTCATCTTTAATTTGCTGACGGGTCATCGTTTTAGTTCCGCGATTCAATAAAGATGCTGCAAATGAACTCGCAGTTGCCATACCATTTAAACTATTTTCATCGCCCATTCTTAGTGTCAATGTTGCATTAACTACATTTCCTTTGGTTAATTTTGGCAAAAATGACCACTTGAATGAATTCGCTTCTTGTCCTCGATGGGTTCTTTTTTCTATGTTCATTGGGCTTGGGTCAAATTCTTCACCCTCTGCCTTTGGCGCATCCCCTTTATAATCTTTTACCATAGATGCAATATCTAATGGTTTTGGAATTTCGGATCTATCTGGTTTTTCCTCAGGAATAAAAACGCCTGTTGTCCTGTTGGATGGTTTAAAATAACTGTATGCTACTCTTTGAACATCTTCAACTGTTGCTTTACGAATATTATCTCTATAGATGAATAATAATCTCCAATCTCCCATTCCAATATATTCACTTATCATTCGACCTAATGCTTCTGTATTGTTAAACAACATATCAAAATCTTTAAGTTGTTTCGCTTTAGCACGCTCTACTTCTTCCTTCGTAACTGGATTTTTATTTAAATCATCCAAGGTATTTAAAAGGATATTCTTAGCCTCCTCTAAATTATTTTCCTTCCTAACCTGTGTTGAAAAAATTACAAAACCTGGTTCATTCATTGTAGCACACCATCCGTATTGACTGGAAGCTTTTTTTGTTTCAATTAATGATTTATATAATCTTCCAGACGGTTCAATCGTCATGATATCTGTTAATAAGTCTACAGCTGCCGCATCAGGATGTGACCCGGCTGGAATGTGATATAGACAAGTAGCAACTTGTACATCCCCAACTCGTTTTAAAACTACATTTCTTTCTCCATCTTGAATTGGCTCTTCTGTATAAGTAGGAATTAATTGTCTGGTTGGTCTTGGAATCTTTCCGAAATAGGAAGTAACTAATTCTACTACTTTCTTTTCATCAAACTTGCCGGCTACCATTAACACAGCATTATCCGGTTGATAATATTTGTGATAGAATGCTTGTAATCGCTCAATAGGTACTTTTTCAATATCTGATCGAGCTCCGATGGTTGATTTTCCATAATTATGCCATAAAAAGGCTGTTGACATAACCCGTTCTGAAAGTATGCTTCCGGGATCATTTTCGCCCATCTCAAATTCATTGCGCACTACACTCATTTCCTTATCAAGGTCTTTTTTAGCTATATAGGAATTGATCATCCGATCTGATTCTAAATCCAATGCCCATTTTAAGTTTTCTTCAGTAGCTGAAAATGTTTCAAAATAATTGGTCCGGTCGAGCCAGGTAGTACCGTTGGGTCTAGCACCATGACTCGATAATTCGTTAGGGATATCTGGATGCCTAGGCGTCCCTTTGAAGACCATGTGTTCTAATAAATGAGCCATTCCAGTCTCTCCATATCCTTCGTGTCTGGATCCTACTTTGTAGGTAATATTCACTGTAATGGTTTGTTTGGATTGGTCGGGAAACAATAAAAAACTCATACCATTGGGTAATGAGTATTCTGTAATACCTTCTACTGTCGATAGTTTAGTGGCTACCACCGATGAGGTGTTAGTTCCAACTTTCGTTTTCTGCTCCATTGGCTTGGAACCAGATTTGTTTGATTTTTTACCTGAACCTGCATTAGCTTGGGTCTCACCAATATTTGGACACAAGAATAGCAAGGCCAAAAGAATTAAAAACTGATTTCGCATGTTTATAAATTTTAAGATTTCAACAATTTTTTTGCAAGATAATATCAACAAACTCAGATTGTCAAGAAATCTACGAATTATTTCGTAGAAACTTTAAAATATCGGGTTCTTCTTGTTTCATGGCTAGACTGATTCCAAACAATCCATAGTCATAAAAGGCAGGATCTTCGGGTCTCATAGCTCTACAAGCCTCAGATATTTCAATCACAGCCTTCCAGTCTAAAATGTTGCGCTTCAATAGCCCCAACAATCTAGCTGTCCGCTCTACATGAACGTCTAGAGGCAGCATTAGTTGCGAAGGTTGCAACTTTTTCCAAATACCAAAGTCCACACCCCTGTCATCCTTTCGAACCATCCATCTTAAAAACATAAGGATCCGTTTGCACCTCGAACCGGAGGAAGGCTTAGAGACATGTTTTCGAGTTCTCTGAGGGACCTCATCTCCACTAAAAAAATGTTGATTCAATGATTCTAAGCCCGCCTCTAAATTCATGAATGGATAATCTTCGGATCCAACGAAAGCCGCTTCCAGGCTGTCATGGGTTTTATACCATGATTGAAAAAAACTTAAAAAATACAAGCTATCCGTATAATTAAATGTTCGCTGAACAAAAGTCTCAAACTTTCGACGGTCTTCTTCCTGATGATTCACTACAAAATCATACGGAGCGTGGTCCATCCGCTCACATAATTCAAGCCCTTTATTAATAATAGTCTTCCGATTACCCCATGAAAGCATGGCCACCCAAAAGCCTATAATCTCAATATCCTGATTTTTCGAAAATCGATGTGGAATAGAGATAGGATCATGTTCAATAAATGCCCGATGATTATACTTATCAGAATAGAAATCGAGAAATGGTTTAATTGTTTTTTGATTCATAATACATTCAAAAAGGAAAAGTTTCCTTTCATAAAGTTAATAACAAGCCAGCTTCTCTCAATTGATCCATTTCCTTACCAAACCATAAAACATCAAACGCTCCCAATCCATAGGAAATATAATCATTCTTTACATCTTCAAAAGTTAATACTTCAGACGGACTTACTGAAAGTTTTTCTAATATTTGTATAAGCCAACTGGCCTCATTGGATTCTATTAAGAATACAATAGAACTTACTTTAGTATGAAAAGTAAATTCCGTATATTCTATAGATTGACCCTTCCTCATTTTATGCACTGATTTAAGCAAAGGAGCGCCACCTAAAAAAATTATTTTTGCACTGGATTTAATCTCAACAAATGGACTTTCCTGAATAGCGTTCAATATAAAATCACGATCCACTTTCGTTTTCGGAACCTTCATATCAAACCAATCCTGTAAAGGAAACTCAAAGCCAATCCCATGCATATAATTCAACAATGATTTCTTTAATCCAAAACTAAATTGGCTATAATCTATACCTAGAGGATCTGAATATTCCATATCATTATTTGCAAAAGTTCCTATAACATTTTGATATTTATTAATACCAAATGTTGCAGGTTGCATTCCAACAGGACTATGTGCTGTCATTGCGAATTGATGCCAAAAAGCTGATTGTAAAACATTGAGTTCAAAGAGTTGCCTTACCATTTCAAGTGAATCAATTATTTCTTGCTTTGTTTGTGTCGGAAATCCATACATCAGGTAAGCATGCACCATAATATTGGCTTCTGAAAAATTTCTTGTTACCTGTGCTACTTGCGATACGGTGACCCCCTTTTTAATTAAATCGAGCAAACGATCTGATGCTACTTCCAATCCTCCAGAAACTGCTATACAACCAGAAGCACTTAATAATAAACATAAATCTCTTGAAAAATTTTTTTCAAACCGTATATTAGTCCACCAACTCACAACTAATTTACGTCTAATGATTTCCAATGCTAAGGCTCGCATTAAAGCAGGTGGTGCTGCTTCATCTACAAAATGAAATCCCCGAATGCCATTCTGTTTGATTAAGACTTCCATACGATCACATAATAAACTCGCTGTAATCGGTTCATACACCTTAATATAATCTAATGAGATATCACAAAAAGTACATTTACCCCAATAACACCCGTGTGCCATCGTCAATTTATTCCAGGTGCCATCACTCCAAAGACTATGCATAGGATTAGCCATTTCAATAACAGAAATGTATTGATCCATTAATAGATCACTATAATCCGGAGTCCCAGTATCTGCTTGCGAATAATCCTTATTTAAACTCAAATTGGAATAACTCACTTTTTTATCTTGTATAACAAAAGTTCGTTTCAATAATTCTATAGGTCTTTTTTCATCTAAATACTCTATGATATGTTCTATTGGTGCCTCTCCATCATCTAATGATATGAAATCAAAAAATTCAAATACTCTAACATCAGAAACAGATCTTAACTCTGTATTGGGGAAGCCACCACCCATAGCTAATTTTATTTCTGGTCGATGAATTTTTATCCATTGTGCAATTCTAAAAGCTGAAAGTAAATTACCCGGAAAAGGAACTGAGATGGCAATTAATTTTGGTGATATTAGATTTAATTTATCAGCCAATAATTTTAGTAAAATCTGGTCAATATAAGATGTTGGACTATTTAACTGGTCATAAATATCATCAAAAGAATGTGCAGATCTGCCAAGATGTTCAGCATACCTACTAAAACCAAAATGGGAATCAACACACAATTGAATAAAATCTGACAAATCCTCTAAATAAAGGGTGGCTAAATGTTTAGCTTTATCCTGAATACCCATTCGACCAAATGCCCAATCAAGATCATCCAATTGGCTAAAACGAGATGCTTCCGGTAAAAAATGACCTTGAACGATTCGATGTGCTAATTCTGGAAGTTTACCTTGAAGAAAGCGTATTACGTGATCTATAGTTTGAATATATTCAGATCTCAATTGAATTATTCTCACTGCGTTTTCGGATTCCATGGTGTAGCCTGTTCGATAAACATTTTCAAACAAATCCGACAATCCCTTCGATGAAAACAATTCTAATATAACTTCAATTCCCAAGTCCCATTGCACTGAAGCAATACCTTTAGTATTTAAAAAACCTTTAAGATATGCAGAAGCAGGATAAGGCGTATTTAACTGAGTAAAAGGAGGAGTAACAATAACAACTTTCGGATTCACAAAACCTTTTTATTTAAATTTTATTTTCCATTAGGATGGTTTTGAATCTTTCTATCTTGACGCAAGGTGTACAAATAAAAATCTTCAACTTTCTTTCTAGCCCAGGGCATTTTTCTTAAGAATTTTAAACTAGAAGAAATGCTTTGATCATGAATAAAACAATTAATGGTAATTCGTTGGCCTAGTTCTTTCCAACCATACGTGTTGACTAAATGATTTACGATAACTTCCAATGTCACACCATGCAATGGATCTTTTTTATTAGGTAATTTTGGTTCCATAAAACGTATCTAATCAATTCAAAAAATCATTTGTCTACTATTTTGCAACTTGAATCCGATATTTTTTACCCTTCATTTTTTCTTCGTACACATTTTTTAATAAACTATTCACCTTGTTGTTTTTGATTGCAGCAAAAGAATAGTGGTCCTTAATATCAATTAATCCAAGATCTTCTTTGGCTAATTTCCCTTTCTGTAAGAAAAAACCGACGATATCAACTTTATTAATTTTATCTTTTTTCCCCCCACTAATATAAACTGTTGTAAATTGAGGAGCCAGAGGAATTGAAGTGCCTGTTGGTAATACAAATTCAGGAATATTCGGATCTATGTATTTTGGTAAATGATCAACATGACTTGCCAAAACATATACTGATCCTGATTCATACATACGGGCTGTTCGACCATTGCGATGTGTAAATTCATCCAATTTGCCAGGCAAGTCATAATGAATAACATGTTTCATTTCCGGAATATCCAAACCCCTGGATGCCAAATCAGTTGAAATTAAAAAATGCACACTACCATTTCTAAATCTGATTAAAGCTAATTCACGATCTTCTTGTTCTAATTTTCCATGATAAAATGTTGCTGCAATGTTATGTGATAAAATATAATTACATAAACTTTCGGCGGTCTCTCTTTGATTACAAAAAATCAAGGCTGTCTCATCTTTAAATGTACTTAAGAGTTGGACAACAATTTTATTGCGATTGGAATCTGTACTTCGGACCCAGTGCAATTGTAATTTATTATTGTGTTGGTCATTTACTATATAGTCCAAAGTTACCGGATGTTTCAATTTAACAAAGTCAGGTACATCAGGACAAGGTGTTGCAGAAACAAGAATTTTTTTCTTCAAATGACTCAAACGCTGAATAATAGTAGCCATTTGTTCATGAAATCCCAACTGCAATGATTTATCGAATTCATCCAATATTAATAACTTAATATCTTGAGTCCTGAAAGAATCTCTAACCAAATGATCTTCAATTCGCCCGGGAGTTCCAATAAGTAAAGCTGGAGGCGTAGTAAGATTTTGAATTTCGGTTTGCATGGAGTGGCCACCATAACAAACATTTACTTTATACCCTGTTCCTAGTTTTTTCCACACTTGTTCTATTTGTAATGCCAACTCCCTGGTTGGGGTTAATATCAAGCATTGGATTTGTTTAATCTCCGGGTTCAATTGGTTGATGATAGGCCACAAAAAAGCTAAAGTTTTTCCGGATCCTGTTGGTGCTAATAATACCACTTCATTTTGATCTTGGATCGTTTGAAATGATTTAGTTTGCATTTCATTAAAAGCCTCAATTCCTAAATTGGATAAAAGTACTTTCTCTTGTATTAAATTAGACATATTTACACAAAGATACACATTAAATTTTTAGAAAAACTGTTTTAGCCAAGAATCAAATAAGAATCTAATATTTTATACAATTATGGCCTAAGAAATATTTGTTAATTCGGTATAAAACATAAACAAAAATCAAGCATTACTGTTAACTTTTGATCATGCATACTTCAGCTATTTCTGTCAAAAATCTATATAAAAGTTATGGCCCCTTTGAAGCCTTGCATGATCTGAGCGTTGAGGTACCAAAAGGAAAAATCACTGGCTTATTAGGCCCCAATGGAGCTGGTAAAAGTACTTTGATGAGGTGTATCTTAGGATTAATCAAACCGACAAAAGGCTATATAAATATTTTGAATCAATCTTTGGATGGAAACAAACACAACATTTTTAAAGATATAGGTTGCATTATTGAAAAACCAGATTTCTATACTTATTTAACAGCTAAAAAAAATCTTGAATTATTGGCCATGATAAGCAAAAGTGATCAGGCTTTATCAAATATTCAAAAATGTATTGACTTAGTTGGATTGACAGGCAGAGAAAAAGATAAAGTAAAGACCTTCTCACATGGAATGAAACAAAGATTAGGAATTGCACAATGTCTAATCCATGATCCTGAAATTATTATACTTGATGAACCAACAACAGGTCTTGATCCGGAGGGTATTATTGAATTCAGACAATTGATCATACGACTTCGCGATGAATTCAAGAAAACTATATTGTTAAGCAGCCACATTTTGAGTGAAATAGAATTAGTCGCCGATCATATTATCATTATCAATAAAGGCAAATTAATTTCCCAAGGCAATATCATGCAATTATTAAATGAGGAAGATATGATCATCCACCTTGAAGTAGATGATGTATCAAGATGTAAAGCAATTATTCAAGAAACCTTTGGCATTAACGTGAATCCTGATGATCTATTTATTCAGTTTAAATTAAATAAAAATAATATACCTTCTCTTGTAAATACTTTGGTACAGCACCAAATTAAAATATTTCGTTTAGATTCAAAAAGAGGATTAGAAGAATTGTATTTAAATATAACCACGAACATCTAATGAAACTTATCACTTTTGAATTGTATAAAATATTTTCCAAACCACGGACTTATATTGCCTACGGATCTATATTAATTATCATCTTTCTCATTGAGTTCGCTCTTAAGGCTAGTGGCGAGGAATATCTTGATTTTATACTCAATACATTTAAGGATAGTTTTGTTTTAGAAGGTAATATTCTCAATGGATATATGGTATCATTCATCATCTTACAAACACTAATCATCCAAATGCCATTGTTGGTTGCATTAGTTACCGGAGATCTAATTTCAGGTGAAGCTTCCAGTGGAACAATAAAAATTCTCTTAACAAAGCCCAACTCTCGCTCAGCCATCTTTTTTTCAAAATGGATCAGTGGTGAATTATATACTGCTAGTATTGTAATGATATTAGGAATCATATCTTTGTTATGTGGTATCCTCTTATTTGGTATAGGAGATCTCATGGTGTTAAAAAGTGATGGCGTAGAAATTATTCAATCTCAAGATCTTATTTGGCGATTTGGACTTTCATTTTGTTTCGCTATATTGGGACTAAGTGTTGTTGCGACACTTTCCATGATGATATCGGCTTATGTGGATAATTCCATAAGTCCAATCATTCTAACTATGGCTATCATTATACTTTTTACCATTATTGGCACTATGGATGTGCCCCTATTCGATTTAATACGCCCATATCTATTCACTACCCACATGATTATTTGGAAAAATATGTTTGATCAACAATTAGATTTTTTACTCATTTGGAAATCATCTATTGTTTTGATTATTCATATTATCGTATTCTATTGGGTGGGATGGTACCATTTTAAACATAAAGATATATTGAATTAATGAAGATGAAATATTATATAGGATTTATACTCTTATGCATTGCGTTCTCTGTCGATGCCCAATCACCAAAACAAATCGTACATTCCTGCGTAAAAAAATTTGAATTAATTAATTCTTATAAGGCTAAGGTTCATCTGGATTTTGATTTACCTGATATCAATATGAAATCGAGAGACGCAAAAGTCTATTATAAAAAGCCCAATAAATTCAAAATTAAGTCCCAAGGAATACTTTTTTTGCCTAAGCAAAATCCATATGAAAGTTTTGACTTGCTTAGAGATACCAATGCATATACTGCTGTTTTAGTTAATGAAGAAATAGTCCAACAAAAAAAATGTAAAATCATCTTAGTAGTTCCTACAAAACAAGAAGATATTATCCTTTGTAAATTATGGATAGAGGATCGGAATCAATTAATTTATAAAATTCAATTAACCACTAAATCGAATGGAACCATATTGGCAGATTATTATTATGGTTCAAATATTAAATCAGGATTACCTGACAAAACAATTTATGAAATAGAAATGAATAAATTCAAAATTCCAAAAGCGCTTGCTGTAGATCTGAATGGAAAGAAAAAAACAAAAAAGACTTCAGGTGCGAATACGGGAACCATTCAAATGCTATTTACAGAATATCAAATTAACATACCTGTTACAGAAATATGAGATTGATCGATTGAAGCGATTAGATAAAAAACATTAATCATTTTAATTTATTTCAGTATTTTTTGATCTACTTTTTCCAACAACCATTTCCTTCCTGTCAATTTTTCTTCTTGTTCAATTTGTTTTCTTAGCGCCGTCCATTGAAGTTTATTAGGGTTCATTTGCTTCAAAATTTTACGCATAAAATGAATAAATGCCTTGTAATGTTCCGAGTGATATCCAAAATTACTTTTTCTCCGCAAATAGATTTCCATGGATTCAATATGATATTGAGAAAGTTCCAATTCTTCCATTTCATAAAAAATACGAATACGTTCTAATCTTGTTGATAATTCGATAATATGGTCATCAAAACTTAAATTAGCGAGCAATGCTACAGCCTGATGATAATTACGTTGATCGCTAAGAACCCTTGCCTTTTCTAACAGGTAAAATGAATTTTGATGATTTTTTTCCAATTTAGATTGATATCTCTCCAGAAAAGAATTAACCCAATCATACTCTTTGAGATTAATCCCGATTTCTGCAATATTTC
Organism: Saprospiraceae bacterium; assembly: GCA_044228225.1. Lineage (GTDB taxonomy): Bacteria > Bacteroidota > Bacteroidia > Chitinophagales > Saprospiraceae > Vicinibacter. Next base: position 52,630 of record JBGAVH010000015.1, read on the forward strand.
GATAAGTGAATCTGGATAATTTTCCTTGATCTAATAAAAAATCCTTTTCCAATCCTTTCATGTATAATTCAAAAACTGTTGCATTATATTGACTTTGACCTTCGTTTACTTTTCGTATGCAATAGTTTAATAAATTTAAATAAATTTCCCTTCGTTCATCTTGTTCAAAATGGTTTTCATACAATTGATGCAAGGATAAACATTTTTGAAAATATTCATCCTTTGCTCCAAAAAGGATCGACAAATAATTATAATAATAAAATCCCAATACTGGTATTTCATACAACTTATTTTCCGATACAAAACTTAAAATCTGATCAATAAATGGAAATGGAGTTTCTAGTTTATAAACGGAATGTACATGCATAACCCGGCAACAATGTCTTAATTTTTTTATGATATATGCCGTTTCCATGGCATCCGAAATATCCTTTAAGTTAAATTCTCCCTGACGCTTTTTACTCACTAAATATTCATAATGTTCAATAGCTATTAAGTATTGATCATCATAAAATGATTCATTTTTTGGATATTGGCTTTTTTGCTCTTCATCAATGGAAGCCATGGTTTCCTGAAATAACTTATCCAACGATTTATGACGGTATGATTTTAACAATAAATCGGTTTTAGATTGAAGCATTTGTTGTTCCTGGACAAGAAATGATTCTGCATATTTAAACAACCTGCTCAACAATAACCGCATTCTGGTGTCATTATAAGGGATCTTGCCGAACAATGATTTGAAGGTCATTTCTTTATCTAATTCTGTGTTTTTTTTCAACTGTGTGCTAATTAACACAGAAAATAATTGTTCCATGAGTGTGTCCGTACAAAAATAAGGCGACTTTAAGTACCTGCTAAAGGATTTAATTTGCTGATTATCAAATGTTTGCAATAATTTTATGAGCTTCATATTAATTTTTACATAATATCAAGTATAAAAATAATTATAAATTATTGATAAACAGTATAATATATTAATTTTTTTTAAATATTCATGTACAAATGCAAATAATTGTCTTTGACTTCAATAGACATTCTTTGGACTTTTACATCGGATTTAAACCCTAGATTATGAAATCTGTAATATTCTTGATCTTCTTCCTACTTAGCACCTTCCATATTTTTGCTCAGGGCAAGGATTCCATCTATCTATTAAATGATTATCAAGTAAGCAATGATACCCTAACTTTATCCATCAATGCCATTAACGCCAATGATATTATTTCTGGAAAATTTGCAATTACAGTTTCGAAGTTTGATTTAAGTTATATTTCTAGTGAATTCCCAGTTTTTACCAATGACGCGCAAGTAGCAGTGGATACCACCATCAGATATTCATGGGTTTCACCTAATTCAAAACCCGAAAACTTACCAGATTTCTCAACTTTAATTAAAGTAAAATTTAAAATACTGAGCAATGCAACAAATTTTTGTTTTGTTTATTCACAAGTTGCCTCAGCTCAGGTTGAATTTGTTTCATCCCAACTTCAAACCTTACCTTCACGCGGAATTTCAGGTTGTGGCAATTTCAATTATGTAATTGCTCAAGGTTTTGTGCGAAGAGATGAGGATAATAATTGCAATGCGCAATCTACTTTTAAAGGCATACCTGAAATGCAAATTCGCTTTAAAAATGGACCCATAGAATACTTTACTCAATCCAAGGCTGATGGCTCCTTCTACACGTTCCTTCCTTTAGCAACATATAATGTTTCAATTTATAACAATGATAACCTTTGGACATCATGCAATACAACCCCTATAATAAATTTTACATCGACAAAACAAGTAATTAATGTCAATGAAACTGCAAAACCGAATTTTGATTGTCCATTTTTGTCTGTAAATATTTCTACTCCATTTATTAGAATATGTTCTGAACAAATTTTTAAAATTAACTACAGTAACAACGGTTCGAAAGATGCGCTTAATGCATATGTAGATATTACTTTGGATGATAGTTTACAATTGAAATCTGCAAATGTCCCTTATCAACCATTAACTGGTAATGTTTTTAGGTTTATTTTAGGTACTATTAAGGCTTTAGAAGCAGGACAATTTACAGTTATTACCCAATCAACTTGTGATATCAGTTGGCTCAAACGCACCTTATGTGCTTCTGCTCACATTTATCCGGATAGTATTTGTAATGCCAATATTAATTTTTCAAAAGCTGAATTATTCATCACGCCAAAATGTGATAATGGAACTATTGTTTTTTCTGTTAAAAATATTGGGTCTGGTGACTTGCAGCAAGACTTAAATTTTGCAACAGTAGAAGATGATGTGATGCCGGGATTCTCTGGGAAAATTAATCTTAAAATGAATGAAAGCAAAGATTTCATTTACCCTGCCAATGGTCATTCTTTAAGAATTATTTTTGATACTATTCCATTAAATCCATTTCAAGTTAAAGCATCATCGGCAATAGAAGCATGTGGGACCTTGCCTTCTGGAGGATTTACAACCGGATATCTTAATAACTTTGCACTAGGTGATCAGGCCCCTTATATTTCCACTTATTGTGGAGAAGTAAAAGCTGCCTACGACCCAAATGATAAAATTGCAGTATTGGAAGGTTCCGGAATAGCTCACATTATCGAACCCAATGATCGTATTCCTTATCTGATTAGATTTCAAAATACTGGAAATGATACCGCATTTCTAGTGTCCATAGAAGATGCTATAGACCCATTACTTGATCTTTCGACATTACAAATACTTGGAGCAAGTCACCCATTTACATGGACATTAAATGCTGATAGAAAATTAACTTTCAGATTTCAAAATATTGAATTGCCAGATAGTACAACGGATCAGGTGAATTCACACGGATATATTCATTTCTCCATTAAACCAATTAAAAATATTCCGTTACAATCCGTTATTCCAAATAAGGCAGATATTTATTTTGATATTAATCCACCAGTTTCAACAAATACTTATTTTCATACTATTGGTCGAATTCTATATACAGCTGTTATTGATCATGACAGAGACAAATTAAAAGTTACAATATCTCCAAACCCATTTATCAATCACTTTTCAATCGATTTAAATCAATCTATCAATACTCCATATTATTTTGAATTGTTAGATCTTCAAGGTCGTTGTATTCAGAGAGTGAAAGGTAGTGGATCAAAATTGAATATTCAATTAGACCATGAATTGATTAAAGAAACTTATTTATTTAAAATATATACTGATGAGCATATTATTTCTTCAGGAAAATTGATAAAAATGTAATCATGCCGATCCATTTTAATAAATATACGATCAAATTAATGAAAACTGAAACTTGTATTTTTACAATAAATAATATTTATTTTACTATCGCTACCATTTTTATTACTTGGCGAAACCGAATGATTTATTTTATGCATCTAAAACCAAATTCACTAAGCGAACATCCAATCGCTTGGCCATATATGCATATCCAAACCAGACTTGCATTCGTAAGTAGCCAGGTAATAAATTTTTACAACATTAGGATTTATATAAAAAATAATTTTTGATATCATATATTGTAGATATCAAATAAAGATGTATTTATATTTTTTGTTTTGATTTATGTGGTTTATCCGAGAATTTTCTAAAAAAATTCTATACTCCGACAAAGGTCGGAGTTTTTTTTTGATCAAAATTTCATAATTAGGAAGGATCTCTTATTACATGGTTAATACTAATCAGACTTTTTTTAATATGTTTTATTTAATTTCGAATTTGAGATCATTTTACTTTTAAAAAGAATATATAATTGTTTAAAACTTATTGCACACTCATTTACCATTTTCCAACTAACTTTATAATCTGGTATCTCAGGTATGTCATTTTTTGAAAGTATTAAATTATTCAACAATTTCTACAATTATTCATTTCATTAATATTTACCTTCTATATTTTACTAGCTTTGAAAATTATTTCAAAAATGAAAACATTAAGCATTAGAGAGTTCGATATGATACTTGTATTGTTATGGCTTATGAAAGATATGAGTTGGATGCTGGGATGGAAATATATTGGTGCTTTTTTAGCTATTCCAACCATTCTTCTTTCTATTTGGATTACTTATAAATGCAAACAGAACACTTCAGATTTCTGGTATAATTTAGCAACTGTTTTTTGGATAATCGCTAATGCTATATGGATGATCGGAGAATTTTATTTACACGTTAACTCCAGCAACATTGCATTAATCTTTTTTACTGGTGGTTTCTTGTGTATATTTTATTTTTGGTTTAGAAACAAAGGACTATTTGGAAGCTATTAATACTTCCTTGCACATTGAATATTTTTTGAATTGATTCCTGCAAAGTCTCAATATTCCTTGACCAAAAAATAAATATTGTCAGAAATTTATTTGTTCAACATTCAATGTATTTCTGATAGGAGTAATTATACTAACTTCCAAATTGATTTAATTTCTTCGTGTTTATAATCATTTAATATATATTTTATTAAAATGTATAAAGTGTTAATTTACAATATATAATGAATTCTTTTCTTTTTTATGAACGAACAATCAAAGGGTCGTGTTTATTTTGTGTAGACACTTGGAATGGAATTAAGTCTAAATTTTCTATCTTGGCCTTGGATGCAAACCAACTAACGTATACTACTCCGAACATGCCTTGTCGTTAACCTTTTGAAGCATTAATTCTTATGAAAAAATATTTTATTTACTTTATTTTACCAATAGTTTGTACACAATATCTTCATGCACAAATATTTATTAATGAATTCTTAGCTTCCAATAGTAACAACATTATTGATCCCGATTTTAATAGTTATTCGGACTGGATAGAACTGTATAATGCAAAAAATAGTCCAGTGGATATCAGTGGGTGGTATCTCAATGATCAATCCAATGCTACTTTAAATTGGAAAATTCCAAATGGAACCATAATCCCTGCTAAAGGATACTTAATATTCTGGGCAGATGGAATGGATCAAAAACTGCATACTAATTTTAAACTAAGCGCTGGTGGCGAAGAAATTATATTATTGGATCCATCCGGCAATCAAATGGATCTAATTCAATTTTCAAGCCAGCAGACCGATATTTCTTATGGAAGAAAAACGGATGGAGATGCTGTGTTGGGCTTTTTTACTATCACTACTCCAGGAAGCTCTAACAATAAAGGAACTTTCTATACCAACTATGTAGAACAGGTTCCAGTTTTTTCAATCTCTGGAGGCTTTTTTACTTCCAATGTTATCGTAAATATTCAAGATCTTTATAAAAAAGGAATCATCCGATATACCATTGATGGCTCCGAACCCAATGAAAAAAGTCCTCAATTTGGTCAAGCTTTAACATTATCAAAAACTACCGTTGTTAAGGCAAGAATGTTTTATCCCAATCAAATACCTGGCCCGGTAGTTACAAACACATATTTTATCAATGAGCATTTTGATCAACGAAAATTACCAGTCATCTCTTTATCTACTCTTCCAGAATATTTTTATAATAAGGATAGTGGTCTCTATGTACAAAATTTTAAACCACCTTGGGAATATCCCGTGCATCTTGAATTTTATCAGCCAGATGGATTGTTGGGATTCCATCATGACGCAGGAATGGCCGTGGGTGGTGAAAATGCCTGGATACTTCCACAAAAATTATTAAATATTTATTCCAGAAAAATTTATGGTGCAGGTCATTTTGACTTTCAATTATTTCCAAATAATTCAAGAAAAACTAACAGCGATTTTGCTCTACGATGTTCGGGAAATGATTGGTCCAACACATTTTTTAGAGATGGCATGATGCAAAGTCTCATCAAAGATTATGCAGATTTAGATGGACAGGATTTCAGACCCTGCGCTGTCTATTTTAATGGAGCCTATTTAGGCATGCAAAACATTCGTGAAAAACAAGATGCTGATTATTGCGAATATTATCATAACATTGATCCTGATAGTTTAGATTACATAGAAAATAATACAATCATAAATGAAGGCAATGATTTGGCCTATAAAGAAATGCTGAATCAATTAAATTCAGGTATAAAATCAGATGTTGCATTTACCGCTTTTGATCAGATTGCTGATACTAAAAATTATACTGACTATATTATATCTCAAATTTTTTCCGCCAACACAAGTTGGGGTCATAATATTTCTTGCTTTCGCAATCGAAGCCAAAACGGACGCTGGCGTTGGCTTTTACATGATTATGACAGGGGTTTTAATTTATCCAATGTAAGTTCCATTGATATGAGTTGGGCTACGGCAACCAATGGTCAACCATCTGAAAATCCTGCATGGGCTACTTTATTTTTGAGAAGAATGCTAGAAAATGAAAATTTTAAACAACGATTTATTGACCGATTTGCAGAACATTTATATGTGACTTACCATCCTCAAACGATAAATAAAAAAGTTAATGATCACAAGCAACTAATCGTAAATGAAATGCCTTACCAAATTGATAGATGGAAAGGTACTATGTCGAGTTACGGCGATGCCATACCTTCATTTGCTTACTGGGAATCAGAGGTTGAAAAATTAAAACAGTTTGGTGTCCAACGAAATGCCCATATGTGGAACGATTTAAATTCTTTTTTTAATTTAAATGGCTTGACATCATTAAGTCTGAACGTAAGTGATAATAATCATGGAACCATCCGACTTCATGAAATAAAAATACCCAATTATCCATGGACTGGTACTTACTTCCAACATCGGAATGTTACCTTAACTGCAGAAGCTAAACCTGGGTTTCAGTTTTCCCATTGGACCAAAATGACTTATGTTCAAACTACCTTAATTCCAACAAAATCAAAATGGAAATATCGTGATGCCGCAGTTGCGCCACCATCAAATTGGTTTTCTGCTACTTATAATGACTTATCCTGGTCAACCGGAAATGGAGAGTTTGGATATGGTGATGGAGATGAAACCACCATCCTTAATTATGGAACAGATCAAAACAACAAAACACCTAGCTACTATTTCAGAACTGAATTTAATATCGCCGACCTAACAAAAACAGCCAGCGTGATCTTAAGATTGAAAGTCGACGATGGAGCCGTTGTTTTCCTAAATGGCAAAGAAATTTGGCGTATCAATATGGCGCCATTTCCAGTAACTATTTCCTTTGACTCTTTGGCTCTCTCTGCTATAAGTGGCACTGCAGAAAATGATTGGAATGAAATAAATATATTATCCAATGCTCTAGTCAATGGAAAAAATAAAATTGCCGTTGAAGTACATCAAAATGCCAGAAATAGTTCTGATATAAGTTTTGACGGGGAAGTTATAATGAATGCAATCGGCGCCTCTACTATAGTTAGCATGAATAACATATATACGACTATGTTAGATTCTACACCCACTTCTTTACAAGCAGTTTTTGAATCTATTGGATCTTGTGGTATACTTCCCGATTCTGTACTTACTCCTTTGACATTAACTTCACAATGTTCGCCTTATGTTGCACCTGGCAATGTTTATGTTAAACCCAATGTGACATTAACTATTGAGAAGGGAGTTGAACTATTATTTCCGGCTCATGCAAATTTGTTTATTGATGGAGATCTTCAAATAAATGGTACAGAAAGTAATCCGGTAATAATAAAAGGAACAGATAATCAACAAGCCTGGGGTGGAATTTTTTTAAGAAATACGACTGCCTTATCAAATTTGCATTATACTAAAATCGAAAATGCAAGTGCTGGTATTGATCGTACCTATTTTCCAGCAGCCATTAGTGCTTATCATGCAAATCTTAAGATGGATCATTTAGATTTAACTAAGGTAACCGATAATCCCATATTTGCAAGATACTCTAATGTAGAACTTACCCATTCGATTTTAAAATCCAACGTTACCGGCGATTGTATAAATATAAAACAAGGATCCGGAGTCGTCGAACATTGTGAATTTGTTGGTGGTAGAGAAGCTGATATGGATGGGATAGACTTTGATGGAGTGAAAGGTGGTATTATTCGAAATAATATTATTCACGATTTTCGTGGAGATAATTGCGATGGATTAGATATAGGCGAACAGTGTGAAAATTTGATCATTGAAAATAATTTTATTTATCATTGCTTTGATAAAGGAATATCTGTAGGCCAACAATCTTCTGCTCATATTATAGATAATACCATAGCCTATACAGCTATTGGTATTGCACTTAAAGATGAAAGTTTAGTAACCATCAATCATTGTACCTTATTCGGCAATCAAGTTGGTATCTCTGCATATGAAAAAAATGCCGGGTATTTAGGTGGCCATGGTAATATTGAAAATTGTATAGTTAGTAATGAATCTTCAGATGCCTATTTATCTGATTCCTATTCAACATTAAATCTAAAATCTTGTCTTTCCGATTTAGATTCGTCAGGTACCTCACAAGGAACAATCATTGCAAATCCGACCTTTGAACAACCTACCTTATACAATTTTAATTTAAAATCCAATTCGCCTGCTAAGAATATTGCAACTGATGGCAAAGACCTTGGAGCATTAAGCTTGCCCAAATATTTACAAGAACCGCAATTAATGATTTCAGAAATATTTTATGATGATTCATTAAGTTCCCTTGCTGAATTTATAGAAATATATAACCCTGGAAATAAAGAAATCAACATAAGCAATTATACCATAAGTCTTGCTATAGATTTTAGTTTTCCTTCCGGAGCGAAAATAGCTCCACATGAAGCTGTTATTGTAACATTAGATAAATCAAAATTTATTGGTCAGAATTATCAAGTATTTGAATGGACCAATGGAAAATTACGAAATGAAGGTGAGGTTATAAATTTATTTGATGCTGATGGCATATTGGTAGATTTTGTAAATTACAATAATAAATCCCCATGGCCTAAGTCCAGTAATCTTCAAGGAAAATCTATTGAAATTGTTTCAGATCAATTAGATAACCATTTTGGTACGAGCTGGAAAGAAAGCAATCATCTAAACGGCACTCCGGGGATAGTTGATTTCTCAACCTCAACGATTGATAATTCTAAGCACGATTTCCAGGTTATCCCTAATCCTGCCAAACATGGATTTTATGTTTTGTTCAACAACAATCATCAAGAAGGCATATTAAATTTGTATAACGAATTAGGACAAACCGTTTTCAGTATGAAAACCCTTGGCACAGAACATCACATTTATATTGATGCGGAACAACTAAAATTAAAAAGCGGAATATATCTATTTAATTATCAATCGGGTTCTGGGCAAAAATCAAGTCAATTATTGAATTTAATACCTTGATATCATATCTGAAGAATTCAACTTTTAACCACCTGATTTAAGTATATTTATTATTTAAATAATGGATTTTTACCAGATCCGTTTGTTGAATTCAAATTCATTTAACGAATATGGTGACCAGAATTTATTTGCATTTCGTTATTTAGCTAAATATCATGAATATTTGATGTACTAAAAATTCCATTTTATCTATTCAAATGGTTTAAGAATTCAAATTTGAAAGTTATTTGATACCATTTTTTACATTTCTAACCACTTATTTTCCATTTATACTATATTTTATTGAAAAAAGATATATAATCAAAATCTTCAATGTATCTTCGCATGAATTTTTAAATTTTATATATATAAAAGCTGAATATTTCGCCCGGGGGAAGGTATTGTTAAGCTCAGAATACCTGGTTGTACAAGGTGCCACTGCATTGGCTTTGCCTACTAAAATGGGTCAGCGAATGAAAATTCAAGAGTTATCTGGGTCCGAAGTGTTATGGAATAGTTTTGACCACCAGGGTAAAAAATGGTTTGAAGCTGAAATCGACCTCATGGGTCTTGATGTAGTCGAAAGTTCAGATCCCGATACAGCTAAATTCATTAAAAAATTATTTAGAGCTTGTTGTAATAACAATTCTGAATTTCTTTCCCATTGGAAAAAATATAAGATTGATCATTATTTGGAATTCCCAATTAGCTGGGGCTTGGGTTCTTCATCCACATTGATTTATAACATGGCACTTTGGGCTGATGTAAATCCATATCACTTGTATTTTGATATTGAGGATGGATCAGGATATGACATTGCTTGTGCTGGAGCCAAAGGGCCCATATTATATACTTTGGGCGATGGTAGTATCGATCTTGAACAAGTAGAATTCAAACCATCTTTTCAAGATCAGATCTATTTCTTGCCTCTAAATCAGAAAACGGATAGTAGAGAGGCCGTCAAAATTGCTAAGAAAAAGGTACCCGAAAAATCATTAATCAATAAAATATCTGATCTAGCAGAAAAAGTATTGGAGCTTAAAACTCTGAATGCATTCGAAGATTGGATAGTAGAACATGAGAATATCATATCATCATATATATCTGAAAAAAAAGTCAAGGATACTCGGTTTGCAGATTATTGGGGAGCTGTCAAATCCCTTGGAGCATGGGGAGGGGACCTCGTTTTAGTTACAAGTAATCAATCTAAAAGCGATACTGAAGAATATTTCAAATCCAAAGGATTTGGTGTATTAATCCCGTACAAAGAACTAATATTGTAATTTCTTGTTTTACAATATTAGCTAAGTTTGAAACAATTTTTTATACCAACAAAATGTATAAAACATGTCAACAGTGTGGTACGATGCTGAGTTTATAGGACAAAAAGTAGAAGTCGCAGGAACCAATCGGTTTTGGTTCAAGTTGAAGTCAGATTCCCCTGTTGCTTATAAGTCTGGACAGTTTTTTGTATTTGATCTTCCTTCTGGAGAAAAAAGAGCCGACCGCTGGCGAAGTTATAGCATAGCAAATATTTATGATGGCTCGAATATCCTGGAATTATGCATCACCTATGAAAAGGGTGGCGTCGCAAGTCAATATTTGTTTAATGATATCAATAAAGGTGATGTTGTAAAATGCAAAGGCCCTGAAGGAAATTTTATACTTCCTGAAGACACATCGAAATCTTTAGTGTTCATTGCCACCGGTGCTGGTTTGGTTCCCTTCAGAGCAATGATTCAACAAATTGAACAAGAAAAATTGAAATACAAATCGGTACACCTCATTTTTGGCGCCAGAAAAGAGAAAACCATACTTTTTTATGAAGAGCTGGAAGATTGGTCCCACTTCATAGACCATTTTACAACCAGTATTTGCTTGTCCAAAGAAACCAAATTACCTAAACCTAAAAATAATATGGATTTTTTTGAAGGACACGTTCATCAAGTGTATCTCAATAAAAAATATCCAGATAAAAAGAATGTAGTATTTATGATTTGTGGATGGTCAGGGATGATAGATGAAGCGGTAGCACATTTGGTAAATACTTTAAAAATAGATCGTACCCAAATCAAATATGAACTTTTTGGTTGATCGGTTTTATTTCCCTTTACTCAATTAAAATCTATGTTACATATTGATCATATTGGTATTGCAGTCAAAAATTTAACCGATGCCAATTCTTTGTATACATCACTTCTTGGTGTAGGCCCTTACAAAGAAGAACTTGTCGATTCTGAACACGTAAATACCTCTTTTTTCAAAGTAGGAATCAACAAAATTGAACTTCTTGAAGCCACAGATCCGATCAGTTCTATTCATCAATTCATTGAAAAAAAAGGAGAAGGCATTCATCATATCGCCTTTGAAGTTGAGAATATTGTTGAAGAAATGGAACGACTAAAAAATGCTGGTTTTAGATTAATCAATGAAATTCCCAAAAAAGGCGCAGATCAAAAATTAGTTTGTTTTGTACATCCCAAATCCGCTCATGGTGTACTTATTGAATTATGTCAGAGTATAAAACCATAAGTGTAATTACTTGGTGGATATTAAATAACTGCTTAAACTTATCGTACAATGTTTGAAGCTGTGTTTCTCGGCTCCAAAGTATTAGTCACGACCTACTATTATATCATAACATTTTAAATAGAGAATACCAAAATCAGATATTATAAAGATATAATACAATATACAGCAGTAGTATAGAAATCACTCAGATATGGTATTTGAAATACCTTGGGTAATTCTCTTTTCTTAAGTTTAAACTTAGTCTCATAATTTGGATTAATCAGATAGTGCGTCTCTTTGACTATCTTGTAATTTAATTTATTAATCATCCTATGAAATGCTGGAATACTTAAGCCAGTATCTTTAACTTCATTAAGTCCAATAATTGTTTCAGGAAGTTCGCCAAATAATTTTAAGATGCCATTGTATAAGGGCTTTGGTAAAATGTGGTAATAAGGCATTAAAGCAGTGACCTTAGATTTACATACTTGTTGGTGACCACCAAATGGCATACACCAAGGTGGAAAACCAAAAAAAATAATGCCACCAGGAGCCATAAATGTTTTAATGAATTCCAAAAATTGTATTTGATTAGGAATGTGTTCAATTACATCTCTCAGCATGATCACATCAAACAATGGCAAGTTCGAAGAATCAACTTTATAAATATCGCTTGCTATTAAATGTAGGTTTTTTTTGTTCAAATGATCTGCATAAAAACCTTCTGCTATAGCAATTTGGTGGGCTAATATATCGATACCATAAACTTCACACCCCATGTCCAAAAAAGGTTTCATATTCCCTCCTTCTCCGCAACCGACTTCTAATATTTTTAATGTTGAAGTTATTGGTTTAATGTCATTAATATAGGGTATAACGTAAGCTGCGGTTGTAATACCTTGCTCATCAAAATATTGCTTACGATTGAAATGTCTTTCCTGCATACAATTAAATACTAAAAGTTAAATTTAGAATGAAATCAATTCTTCTTTTGATGAGTAAAGATAAGCGTGAAAGGAATACAAATGATACTAAGCTAATCAATGTATTGGATAAAAAGAAAAAGGGACCTCAAATCGAAGTCCCTTCATCTTTTAGGAGTATTCATCCTTATAATATGTTCAAAGTCTTATTTAGACATTGAAGTTGTTTTGTATAAATCATAAGCACCCATTGCAGCTGTTTTAGCAGCTTCAATAGCTGATTTCCAACCATCAGCTTTAGACATTGCGTCAGTGCTTGCAGTTTTTAATTCATTGATTTGAGCCATTACATCTCCGTCTAATTTACCTGATTTTAAACCAGCGCTTAAAGCATCAACTTTAGTTGACATTTCTTGCCAGCTAGAAGAAAAAGCTTTTAAGTCATTACCCAAAGTACCTAATCCAGCAAGTTGGTTAGTATAAATAGTTTTGATGCTGTCCAAAGAAGCCATTACACCTGGTTTTAATTTTGCAGTTGGAGCAACTACTAAACTATCAGACATTGATGCCATCATTACTTGAGTTGTATTTAATAAACTACCTACTTCAGTTACAGAAGCACCAGCCTTAGCCCAATCAGCAGTCAAAGCTTCGATAGGAGCACGAAATTGTTCTACATTCTTGCAAGCAACAATAAATAATACAGGAGCGATAAGAAGAATTAATTTTTTCATTTTATTTGTTTTTTAATTTTGTGCAAAGATATCCTATTCCAAAGTTGCGGCTGTTAACAGTGATTAACTTTTCGTCAATACTTAGTTAATGCTTGTTTGCAAATATTTCTAAATATTGATCTATATAAACTTCAATTTGCTTCTGTTTATATTGCATGATATACCTGGGGTGTGCCATAGGGATTATGGTTTTGAACCACTTGAATTCTTTGTTTAATAGTGATATATATTTGTAGTTTTTACCTTCACCCCAACAGTAGATCTTATCGGTGTCCAGAGGTAATTGAATCAAAGACTCTATTTGATGAACGATATAGGGTTTTAATTTTTTAAAAACTTGAGGGTCGTCATAATAATTGAAATTCTTACCTTCTTTTGTAAAACCTATGGGTGACACCGAGGATATTAAAAATGTATTGTAAAAGGACGCTACTCCTCCAAAAGCATGAATCATTTGATACACAAAGGAAGAAGATGGTTCATAACTTTTGAGTTCACAAGGGATGTTACAATCCTTTACCAATCTTACAGGATCAGTAAATGGAATTCCCGTTGTTCCTGCTCCAAGACGGCCTGGATTAATTCCAATGATTAATTTTCTGATTTTTTCATCAGCATAATATTTGCTGTAGAATGAATACATTAAAGCTTGGACTTCCGGAGCATCATAAGGATTCAATATCGCTATTCCCTTAGGTAAAATGGGTATATGATCCTTGATTTGACGATAATAAATTAAGATCTTTTGAAAATATAAGTCTTGATCCAAAAGCTTACATCATTTCTAATAATTGACTAATAAACTGTTGTATATCTTCAGCTCCTTGATCTCCGGAACCTTGTCGCCTAACGGATATATTTTTTTCGTTTTGTTCCTTTTCTCCAACGATGAGCATGAAAGGTATTTTCTTTAATTCGTTATCGCGTATTTTCTTTCCAATAGATTCCACACGATCGTCTATATATCCTCTTAATCCTGCTTGATTCAAAGTGTCCAAAACGGATTTCGCATAGTCTATATATTTATCACTAATCGGCAAAATCGCAAACTGATCAGGAGTCAACCACAATGGAAATTTACCTGCACAGTGCTCTGTAAGCACGCCTATGAAACGCTCCATAGAACCGAAAGGTGCTCGATGTATCATAACTGGTCTGTGCTTAGAATTATCTGCACCGATATACTCTAATTCAAATCGTTCCGGTAAATTATAATCTACCTGAATCGTACCCAATTGCCAGCTTCGGCCCAGTGCATCTTTTACCATAAAGTCCAGTTTAGGTCCATAAAAAGCTGCTTCACCTAAAACTGTAGTTGTAGTCAATGCTACCTCTTTCGTAGCATCAATAATAGCTTGTTCTGCCTTTTCCCAATTTTCATCAGAACCAATATATTTAGCCTTGTTCAAAGGATCTCTTAAGGAAATTTGGGCTGTAAAATGATCAAAACCCAATTTCTTAATAACATGCATGGTAAGATCTAAAACATTTAAGAACTCTCCTTTAACCTGATCTGGTGTACAGAATATATGCGCATCGTCTTGTGTAAAACACCGAACTCGAGTTAATCCATGTAATTCACCACTCTGTTCATATCGATAAACGGTTCCAAATTCTGCGATCCTTAATGGTAAATCCCGATAAGACCTGGGTTTATGTCCGTAGATTTCACAATGATGCGGACAATTCATAGGTTTAAGGAGAAATTCTTCACCTTCACGTGGTGTGCGAATAGGCTGAAAAGAGTCTTCGCCGTATTTTTCCCAGTGTCCGCTTGTTATGTATAGATTTTTATGTCCAATATGTGGGGTAATAACCGGAGTGTATCCCCGCTTTAATTGCTCTGCTTTCAGAAAATCTTCAAGTCTTTGGCGCAGTGCTGTTCCCTTTGGTAACCAAATAGGTAATCCAGCCCCAACGCGTTCTGAAAACATGAATAATTCTAATTCGACACCTAATTTCCTATGGTCTCGTTTTTTAGCTTCTTCAAGCATAAATAAGTAATCCTCAAGTTCTTTAGCTTTTGGAAAAGTAATCCCATAAATTCGGGTCATTTGTGGTCTGGATTCATCTCCGCGCCAATATGCACCGGCCACATTTAATAATTTTGCAGCTTTAATAAAACCTGTGTTAGGAATGTGCGGCCCCTTGCATAAATCTGTAAATTGACCTTGGGTATAAAAGGTAATTTTACCATCTTCAAGATCTTGTAATAATTCTAATTTATAGGGATCATTCTTTTCAGTAAAGTAAGCAATAGCTTCCGTTTTAGAGACTTCCCGTCGGGTATAAACGTTATTTTGTCGCGCCAATTCTATCATTTTGGCTTCAATCTGCCCTAATTCGTGGGAAGAGAGCGCAACACCATTCGTGTCAATATCATAATAAAAACCATTCTCTATAGCAGGTCCGATACCAAATTTGGTATCTGGGTAAAGACTCTCTAAAGCCTCTGCCATAAGATGGGCTGAAGAATGCCAATACGTTGCTTTGCCCTCCAAATCATTCCAGGTCAATAATTGCAAGGTAGAATCTTGGGTAATAGGCCTCGATGCATCAATAACTTCGCCATTAACTTTAGCTGATAATACATTGCGGGCCAATCCTTCACTTATGGATTGCGCAATTTGAAAAGCGGTTACTCCAGAGGAATATTCTTGAACCCTACCATCTGGAAAAGTAATATTTATCATATAAAAATCTCTTTACAAGCGCAAAGTTAATATAATTGTCTTGCAAAAATAAAGGTTGGAGAACTCCTTAGCCTAAACTACTTCAAAACTGAGTTTCAAAGTAACTCTATATTCCTTGATTTTACCTTTTTCTACAGAGACACTTTGATCTTGAACCCAGGCAGATCGTATATTTTTAACAGATTTAGATGCTTTTTCAACAGCTTTGCTTGTAGCGTCCTCCCAACTTTTAGAAGAACTTGCCATAACTTCAATCACTTTCAATACACTCATATTAATTTTATTTTATTCACAATGAAACAAAAGAAACAAATAAATCTGAATAAAAGTTTCAATCTTCGATTTTCACAAAAACAAGTTCCATTGAGAACTATTTGAACAATCGACCTCTTTTATTAATTATTCTAGCTCAGTTTGTTGTTTATTTAATTTTTGTAATCGTTTTGCATGAAATCATTGAAAAGTCTGCCCCAAGGAATTAAGCCTCCAGTTTGTCCCATTAAGGAACACCAAATGATAGCGCATGGAGATTTGCGTTCAGATCCCTATTATTGGTTGAATGATTTCTGGCTAAAAGGTCCTGATAGTGATCACGTCATCGAATATTTAAATCAGGAAAATGCCTATTTGGATACGATGATGCATCATACACAAACATTACAAAGAGCATTGTATCACGAACTCAAATCAAGAATTAAAGATGAAGACGAGACTGTGCCAATGTATAAAAACGGTTACTATTACTACACACGCACGGTAGAAGGAACGGACTATTTCTTATATTGTCGTAAAAAAGCAACGTTGTCAGCTCCCGAGGAAATTCTCTTGGATGTTAATGAAATGGCCAAAGGTTTTGATTATTATTCTGCCAGTGGTTTTAGTATAAGTCCGGATAATCGTTTTTTACTGTATGCTGTAGACACGGTCTCTCGAAGACAATATGACCTTTACATTAAAAATCTGGAGACAGGAGAATTACTAAAGGATGTCATACACAATACCGAAGGTTATGGCGTATGGGCAAATGACAACGCAACATTTTTTTATACTTCAAAACATCCTGTAACACTTTTATCTGAAGAAATAAAAAAACACATTATTGGTACAGAAAGTGATCAGGATGTCATCGTATATCGAGAGATGGATCAAAGTAATTACATCAGTGTGGAGCGAAGTAAATCAGGTCAATATATTTTTATAAATTCTTCATCAACGCTATCATCAGAAGTAAGATATTTATCAGCGAATGATCCACAAGGGACATTTATTTTATTTCAAGAAAGAATGAAAGAAGTCTTGTACGATGTTTATCACCAACAAGATCAATTTTTAATAATTACAAATCTGCAAGCTCAGAACTTCAAACTCATGTCTTGTCCATTAATACATACCCAAGTGAATAACTGGACAGAAGTCATTCCACATCGCGCTGATGTACTCATAGAAGGCATAGATGTGTTTCGAAATTTCTGGGTGCTAACAGAAAGAAAAAATGGTTTGGTCCAACTTCATGTTCGCAATCTAATAGATGCACAAGATTACCATATTGAATTTGATGAAACCACCTATGATGCTGACACATATGGCAATGCGGAATATGATTATGCATTATTGAGATTCAATTATAATTCCCTCATTACACCAGCAACCGTGTATGATTTTCATATGGTTACTAAAGAAAAAACCATTATGAAACAACAAGAAGTTATTGGTGGATATGATAAAACGGAATATATTTCTGAACGTCATTTCGTAAAAGTAACTGATGGCACGCTAGTTCCCATTTCATTGGTCTACAAAAAAGGCTTCGAGAAAAACGGTCACGCACCTTGTCTGCTTTATGCTTATGGATCTTATGGTTTAAGCGTTGATGCTACCTTTAATTCGAATAGATTAAGTCTATTGAATCGCGGATTTGTTTATGCCATTGCACACATACGCGGAGGACAGGAAATGGGTCGTCATTGGTATGAATCAGGAAAAATGCACCATAAAATGAATACGTTCACGGACTTCAATGATTGCGCTGAATACTTAATTAATCAACAATATACCTCAGCACCTCATCTATATGCAAACGGTGGTAGTGCGGGAGGATTATTGATGGGCGCAATAGTCAACTTGCGTCCCGATTTATATCATGGCATCATTGCTGATGTACCTTTTGTTGATGTACTGACTACGATGAGTGATCCTACAATTCCATTGACCACTAATGAATATGATGAATGGGGAAATCCTGCTAATGAGGAAGACTATTTCTATATGAAGAAATATGCACCTTATGATAATCTAAAGGTTCAGGATTATCCACATATGCTCGTCACAACAGGACTTCACGACAGTCAGGTTCAATATTTCGAACCTGCCAAATGGGTCGCGAAAATTCGCACACTCAAGACGGATCAAAATGTGCTTTTACTAAAAACCAATATGGAAGCCGGACATGGTGGCAAGTCTGGGCGCTATAAGTATCTTGAAGAAATTGCTTTGAAGTATGCTTTTTATTTGATGCTGGAAGGGATATCTGAATAAATGATATGGTGAGTTTAAATTAACTTATCATAGTTTCTAATCATTAATAAAACACAATTCCAAAAATAAATTTGGAATTGTTGCAAAGTCTCTATAACTTTGTTATACTTAATAAGTGAGACTAAATTTTTCTATAATTAGTTTACATATTAATCTCAATAGTCAACTAAACACATAAATTTATCTTAATTAGTCCTAACTAAACTTGGGCATTCTTTTTTGTATAAATCTCCATAAATCTAAACATTTCATATTTTAAACTCAATTGTGAAAAATAGGCAGTAGTTTTTTTAATAGGATTTCTATTTTAAAAATCTTCAGACTAATAACCTATTTGAATTGCAAATTGATTTTACTAGAAGCACTTTGAGCTTAAGTATATTAATGTTGAGGAATTAAAATGTTAAGCAAATAAATTATTTTACTATGAAAAATCAAGTCACTCTTTTACTTACTTGTCTGATGATATTCAACATGCATCAGATCTATTCCCAAAATGACACGTTAGTCGCGCCTGCAGATGTCGTTATAAGTCATAAATTTAAAGTTGATTTAACTCAACTAAAAGACCCATTAGATACAACATTTGGAAAGATTGCAAACAGTATTGCTGAAAGAAAAGATATCATTACCAGAGACTTCGTCTGTTATAATTACTGTGCTTATAATCCCTGCACTGGATATTTTGAAAGAGGCCAACTTAATCCTACTTGGGAATTAGCTTGTAGGTATTATAATAATTTATTTGATACAGCTCGTAAAAATAGCGTTTATAAGTTAATTTGGGGTAAAGATGGCTATGTAATAAATAAGAATGGTAATCCACCAACTATAACTGTATTAGATAACAGAATTCTAAATAAGTTTACAAATAATCTTCATGGACCCATTTTAAGGGTTATACAAATATTGGATCATAATAATCTCACGCTTAAAGATACCCAAACCATTTGGGTAGTGGATTGCGAATATAGTTCCAATTCAACAGGAATATTGGAATGCATTGATAACGTAGAGATTTCATTAGATTCAAATTGTATGGTAACGCTTACTGCTGATATGTTTCTTGAAGGACAAACTTATGGATGTTGGCAACAATATATTGTTGAAGCAAGATACTGGACGACAACTGGTTCAGGAGGACTGATTGATAGAGACACTATGAAAAAAGGTGTGCAACTAGGTTTTGTTGATTTATCCAAGGAATTTAAATTTACGGTTCGGGATCCAATAACCGGAAATTCATGTTGGAGTCATGGAATTATTAAAGATACTATTTCACCTCGCATTATTTTTCCGGATACCATATCATTGATTCCGGAAGTAGGTACATGCCAAGGTATATGGGAAGTTCCTATTCCTAAAATCACAGATAATTGTTTTCAAGATATTCGATATACCCTGGACATAAATCACGGCACTATTTTAGGTGATGAATTTATTGGTTTCAAAGTTATTAATATTCCCGGAGGCACAAATATCGCTCACATCATTGCCACGGACCTTGCCGGCAACAAAACCATCAAGGAAATTATTGTAAATGTAAAACAAAGCACACCAATGCCCATTTGTGATTCTACAATTTTAAGTCTAAATGGTACGCTGACTCCAGGGTTTAATATTGCAAAAATAGTTGCAGATTCGATAGATAAAACTGTTGATAGTTGTCAAGCACAATTATGGTACAAAGTAATAAGACTCGAATCCCTACTCGGGACTAAAGATGGAAGCCATACTGACCAAATGATTAGTTGCGATGGATTTGATATCGATGATGATAGTATTCGCATCGGACAACAAATGTACTTTGATGACTTTGCTATTTTTTGTTGCAATGATATTGGTAAAAAAATTCAAATAGTACTTAGAGCATTTAACATTAATCCGGGTGATGGCCCTATAGATCCCGAATTAATGTCTAATCCTTCCAGTCCTTTATATGGAAACTTTAGCGACTGTATTACCATTGTGGAAGTTCAGGATAAATCTGTACCGACCTTAGTTGCTCCACCCAATATGGTCGTTAGCAGTACGTTTACCTTTGATATCAATAAATTGACACAAGCTGATGATCCAACTTTTGGACGAATAGTAACTACCCTTTCTGACAGACGAAAAGTATTTACAATTGACTATGTTTGTCATCGGTACTGTGACCCAAATATTAAAACCGGTTATCCTGGATATGTACAAACAAATCAAATCCCGGTACCTGCACCAAATCAAGCATGTATTTTTTACAATCAATTGTTTGACACGGCTCATTTCAACCGTAAGTACGAATTAGTTTGGGGTTTTGATGGATATGCATTATCGTCTTGTGAAGTAAAAAATATTAACATTGTAATAAAAGATTTGCGAATCAATGGACTTGGAGAAATTCAACGCTTGATTTCAGTAAATGGTCCGAATGGTTCTATAACTAATGCCACTCAAACCATATGGGTTGTGGACTGTGATCGGTTAGTTGAAACTAAAGATGCCAATAAAAATCATATCTCCATCATGACCATAACACCAAATCCTTCAAATGGAGATTTAAATATAACAGTAGATCCATCCATCGATAAATTACTGATAACTTCAGCAAGCGGAGACGAAATAAGAACCATTGAAATCCAAGACACCAAACTACTCCATCTAAACGATATCAATAATGGATTATATTTTATCCAAGCATATGGAAAAGGAAAATTCATTGCAGCGGATAAAATGATCGTGATGGGGAGGTGATGGTGAAATTATTTTTGAAGTAAATTAGTAACTAATTTATCGGTTATTTGAATTTTAAAATCCTTAATTAAAAAAGCCAAATCCAATTCTTTACGACGAAATTTTTGATCCTTTTATAAATGATATTTTGTAATTATTATATGCCGAATAATTCGACATATAATAATTATTGATTACATTTGTCGAATAATTCGTCATGTATCTCAATTGCCATTCCTATTATTCACTCCGCTATGGGACCCTATCTCCAGAACAACTGGCAGCTGAAGCCCATCGCCTTGGTGTTCGGGAATTAGCCCTGACTGATATCAACAATACCTCTACCTACTACCAGTTTGCCGTAATGTGCCAGAAATACGGGATTAAAGCAGTGTTTGGCATCGAATTTCGCAATGAAGACCAGCTGCTCTATATCGGCATAGCGAAAAACAATGAGGGCATTCGCGAGCTTACAAGCCACCTGAGCAACTATTCTTTTTCTAAAGAACCGATACCGCCTCACGCTCCCTCATGGGAACATTGTTATGTCATCTATCGGGACCTTGATCGACCCATCGACTCCTACCTGGACCATGAGTATCTGGGAATAAAACCCGCTGAATTACACACGCTCTACAACGGACCCTTAAAGAAACATCACAACAAATTGGTCGTCTTTGCTCCGGTGACCTTTCTAGATGAGGATGGATGGAAAGTCCACAAATTGCTTCGCTGCATAGACCGCAATACGATTATTGGCAAGCTGGATCCGCATTCCTGTGCGCCTAAAGACGAGGTCTTTTATACCCCTGAAGCTCTGGAACAGGCCTTTGAACCTTATCCTATTATTTTAGAAAACACGCATCGATTATTGGCGGATTGCCATACCGATATGCCTTCCCACGATGATAATAACCGCAGGACCTTTACCGGACAAAAAGAGAGTGATTATAAACTCCTTTCCAAACTGGCTTTCCAAGGTTGTCGAAGACGATATGGGGATCACAATGAGAAGGCCAAAGAACGCGTAAAACGAGAGCTGCAAGTGATCTACAGAATGCATTTTTCAGCTTACTTTTTGATTACCTGGGATATCGTTCGATACGGTCAGAGTGCGGGATATTATCATGTCGGACGTGGCAGCGGAGCTAATAGTATAGTCGCTTTTTGCCTGTATATTACGGACGTCGATCCCTTAGAACTGGATCTGTATTTCGAACGATTCATCAATCCACACCGGACCTCACCACCGGATTTTGATATTGATTTTTCATGGAGCGACCGGGATGATGTGACCGAATACATTTTCGAACGCTATGGTCGGGATTATACCGCATTACTCGCCACTTACAATACCTTCAAGGGTAAATCCATTGTTCGCGAACTGGGTAAAGTATTCGGTCTCCCAAAAGCAGATATCGACATCATCGTAGATCAGGCATTAGCTACTGACAAACATCATCCCTATGCAAAACACATCTTCCATTATGGTAAAAAAATGGAGGGCTTCCCGAATTACTTGTCTATCCATGCCGGCGGGGTCATCATTTCGGAACGACCGCTGAACTACCACACCGCCTTGTTGCAGATGCCCAAGGGATTTCCGGTCACCCATTTCGACATGTATGGAGCGGAAGATCTTCACTTCCACAAATACGATATCCTCAGCCAACGGGGTCTCGGACACATCAAAGACGCAGTAGATCTGGTCCGACGTAATCAAGGCAAGAGCGTCGAAATTCACAACATCGCATCGATCAAGGAAAATGCAAAGGTCAAAGCACAACTTTTTTCGGGAAACTGTATCGGATGTTTTTATATCGAATCTCCGGCTATGCGCGGCCTCTTGACCAAACTTCATTGTGATAATTACGTTCACTTAGTAGCTGCCAGTTCCATCATTCGGCCCGGTGTTGCGAAGTCGGGCATGATGCGCGAATACATAGAACGATTTCATGCTCCTGATAAAGTCAAGTATCTGCATCCCGTATTCAAGGAAAACCTTCAGGAGACTTTTGGTGTCATGGTCTATCAGGAGGATGTAATGAAGATCGTCCATCATTTTGCGGGATTGGATCTCGATGAATCTGATGTTTTGCGCCGCATCATGACCGGCAAAAAGAAATCTTCCGACACTTTTCGCAATCTCATGGAAAAGTATTTTCGGAATTGTAAGGAGCGTGGCTATTCCGACGAATTAACACACGAGGTTTGGCGCCAAATCGAGAGTTTTAGCGGTTATTCTTTCTGCAAAGCACACTCCGCATCATATGCCGTAGAATCGTTTCAAAGCTTGTATTTGAAATCCCATTATCCACTCGAATTTATGGTGGCTGTGATCAATAATTTTGGTGGATTCTATAATACCGAACTCTATGTCCACGAGGCGCGAATGCAAGGAGCGCACATCGAAGCACCATGTATCAATAATAGCAACTATTTGACTGATCTCCAAGGTCATAACATCTGGATCGGATTCATTCACATCCAATCCCTTGAACAAGACCTCGGCAGACGAATCGTCCGTGAACGCGAACAACACGGTCTTTATACCGGCTTAGATGATTTCACTCAAAGGATCAAAATAGGCCGTGAACAACTGCACTTACTGGTCCGCATTGGTGCCTTTCGCTTTACGGGCAAGACCAAATGTGAACTCATGTGGGACAAGAATGTCGTACACGAACCCAGAACCCACTGGTATGGCACTAAGCCCATGTTTGCCCATGAAGAAGACGTCTATGTGCTCCCGACGCTCGAAGAAGGCCGTTACGATCAAGCTTTTGATGAAATGGAGCTGCTTGGATTCCCCTTGTGCAGCCCCTTTGACTTATTGGCCCAACAACCACAAGACCACGATCAGGCGAAAGACCTCCAGACCTCTATAGGACGCTCAGTAACGATGATAGGATATTATGTCACCCGTAAACACGTCACCACGATTAAAGGCAGTCTGATGGCTTTCGGAACCTGGGTAGATTCCGCCGGCCACTTCTTTGACACCACACACTTTCCACCGAGTCTGGAACGAAGTCCTTTTCAGGGACGTGGATGCTATAAGATTGTAGGTAAGGTAACTGTTGATTTTGATTTTCCGAGTGTAGAGGTTTATAGTATGGTGAAGTTGCCTTTTATTAAGGATGAAAGGTATTAGGTAGATTCGGTAATCGGGTGATCGGGTGATCAGGTAATCGGTAATCGGGTGATCGGGAATCGGGTGATCGGGAATCGGGTGATCGGGTGATCAGGTAAGTGGATTTAAATAATAAATAAAAATGTATTATGGAATATGTAAAAAGTTTTAGGGAATTGGAAGACAAAGGGTATCCAAAAAAGTATTCATTTGACAAACCCTATTTTTATGCATGAATTTATTTCTGACTTACAAGGGACTATCCGAAGCGCTATTTACAAATTGAATGGTTTGATTTTTAGAATAAATTAGTTTATTGAGAAGATGGAGTTTGAGAAGTGGATAAAGGTATTATGAATAAAAGAGAAAACCCATCCCCGGCCCTTCCCTTGAAAAGGGAAGGGAGCTAGTTACATTAAAAATAAAAATTTAGTATTTTGATGAATATTTTCAAGTAAAAATATTAATACTATGAAACAAAATGATGCATTGTATTTTGCAAGAGAGCTTAGAAAAGATCAAACTACTTCAGAAATATTCCTTTGGAAATTGATTAGAAAAAAAAGATTACTTGGACTGCGTTTTCTAAGGCAATATCGAATTGAACATTCCAATATCATGAGCATAAAAAATTATTTTTTTGTTGATTTTTATTGCCATGAACTAAAGTTAATTATTGAGGTTGATGGAGAAATTCACCTATTACAAAAAGAATATGATCAGGAAAGAGAAGACATATTAACCCAGATGGGATATAATGTATATAGAATTAAAAATGAGGAGGTAAAATCTATTGATATAGTGCAAAAATTAGAAACTTATTGCAAAAAATTATTATTAGAAAATCCTTAACGACATTCTCCAATGTTCCATTAAAAGAATCCCAAAGTCATTTCTCAACTTAAAAATATCAGTATATTTCTCCCTTCCCTTTCCAAGGGAAGGGTCGGGGATGGGTTCTCGCATATTCACCAACTTTCCTCACTTTGCAACATTATCGTGCCCCCATAATAAAAAAAATTACCCTGAATATTCAACTGTTTCAAATCAATCAATTAAAACCTTGATATTATCCCAATGGTAATATGTCATGCATTTGAAATATATATTCAAATACAATGTGAACTCAATATTGATGATAGTAATATTCGATTTTTTCCAAAAAAAAAATTTTTATTCAAACTATTCCACATTAAGATCTAAAACTTAATTAGGGAATGCTTTTCAATCCTTTTTAGTAACTTTAATTAAATCACCTTTCAACCAATACTAATCACCATTCAAACTGTCCACCTTTCAAACTGATCACCATTCAAACCGATTACCATTCAAACCGATTACCATTTAAACCGATCACCCTCCAAACCGATTACCATCCAATCCAGCTTACCTAGAAACTCACTCCCATATGAATCATCAACTCAGTTCTGACATTTCTAAACTTACCATTCCATCTGAAAATTTGTTGGTCTGCATCCAGTTCCAATCTCCTGCCTTCAAGACGTATATAGGATTTATTGTAAGGCCTATATTCAAGGCCGGCGGTAATGCCCCATACAGAATATCCCGTTAGTTGCCCTTTAGTATCCATAATTTGAGCTGAAAGAATCGCGTTAGGATCGTTAAAATATTCCAATCTTCCGTATGCTCCAAACTTAGAATGAATAGCATAATACGCACTTGCAACACCAGTAAATAAATTTGCTCCACGTGATACATTGTTCAAATCAGCGTGTTGTTGGATTGCGTAATCAGCTCCTACTTGTAACTTAAGTTTTTTAAGTTGATAATTAAAATAAATATTCTGATAAAATCGGAGATGCGATATACTCATTGAATCTTTAACCGAATCATCTCCAAGATAATTAGTATAACCGACACTTCCTTTTTCATTCAATATATAATTGCAAGCAAATCCAACGGATTTTTTTTCATTGAAATCTTCAAAACCATTATATGCATTCAACAGATAAATATTCAGGGTCAACTTATTGGTAGGTGTATAATTCAATCGGACACCACTGACATGTGATGGTTCGTGCCACGCATAAATGGATTCTGAACTACAAATATTTTCTCTCGGCAATAAACCTTCTGTTCCAATGTAAGACCTAAAAAATCCCGCATCCAACCATAATAATTTATGAAGTCTAATTCCAATATTCGCTTCCATGACTTGATTAAAAGTATTCGACCAAGTCGTTTTAGCATAATCACCAATATGAAAAACGAAAGTTCCCCGTATTTTTTTTATTTCATATTGCAAATTGATTTGAAGGGTATTCAATCCTATAGCATTGTTTCTTGGAGAAATTCCAGGAAACTGTTGATAGGTATTGTCGCCCACAGAATCTGTATAGTGAGCATAATAGATATCGCAATACAAACCAAGCCATTTAGGCAACATATCTTGTGTTGTATTATTATTATTTAATTGAGCTGCACTTAGTTCATTGATTTCAGGGTTTGATGAAGTATCCATGCTTTGTTGATTCATCATATTCCAATCTAATCCTAAAGTAGGTAATAAGTTAGGAGTAGGCTTTCCAAATTCTATAGGGATAATGAGTTCTTGAATGACTTGATGAGGTATTGCAGTGTAAACTCTTAAATAGGAAGAATCGATTTTATCCGCATATTTTGGCAATGAAACAACTAGCGTTTTGCCCGTTTTTCTATATGGAAGAATGGTATTATTCCATAATATAAATAGCTCTTCTGACCGCGGGTCCACGGATATATAGAACCTTCGATCAACATACTTTTCAAGAATGATCTGATTTGAATCATTGCTCACTGATGGATCAATTGGTTTCTTAATTTCATTACTATTTGCAAAAAACATAAGAGATATTGGATTATCCTTCGTATCGATGTCTACATAAAAAATACTTTTAGATGTCTCCAATGGCCTGACCCAAATATGTTTTGAAGAATCTTGTTTAACTTCTAATCCAATGGAAACATTTAATAAAAAAGGTTCTCTAATATAATTTGGCAATTGAATTTCTGTCCAACCCATTTTTAATAGTATTGGCTCATAAAATAAGCTAGTTGTATTGCCTTGTGAAATGACTTTATAATCTATGCAAATCATTATCATCATTATCAAGATCAAACATTTATTGAATGTACCCACACTATAATATTAAAAGTAAAAAATAACTAGGTGCTAATATAGTAATCTTTTATGAAATACTTCTATAGATTATTATCATATGTATTATAATGATTTTCAATCAAATTTATACTTTTTACTTTGCAGAATACTCAATTATTTTTCATCAATTATTCAACGATAAGATGAGATTTGACATTCTCGGTTATAAATTGCGATGATGAACAAAAATTATTTATTCTAATATGAGCTGCGAAATTTCAAATAAATTGAAAAAAAAATGTGCTCGCCGTTTTTGATATGATATGAAGTAGTATAAAATTGAAAATCGCTATCATAATAAAATCATATGAGATTTATTCTGTGTATAACTGATCGCTAATTTAGGAACATTAACAATACCACTGAAATTAAAAGATCCAACAAAAACTATAATTCAAAAACGGCATAAATGGGAATGATAAATAATACAAAAAATTTCGCACAATGTAAATGAAATAGATACTCAAGATCTGATTTAATATGCATTTAAAAATATCATTATATCGTACAGTATCACATTGCAATTGACTAAAGTATCTTTGAAAAAATAATAATAGATTATAATTCAAAAAAATTTAAAAAAAGTATAACTTTGATGTCATCACTAAAACCAGCTTTCAAAAATTGAATCTAAATTTAATCAGAGACTTCAAAAAAATTGCGGTGCTAAACTTAATTTGAAATATTCAATTGATTAAATTAAAAATGAATTTGTTGTTTGAATTCAGGATTCAACAAAACACAAAAAGTCAAAACATCAAAATATTGAAATAAAAAAACAACCGAATGAACAAATCGAACGATTCTACTCCAAGCCCATTTGCTCAAACCTTCTTTCACGGTACAAAGGCTGACCTTAAGATTGGAGATGCTATTGAAATTGGTATTAACTCGAATTATGGGCAACAGCATATTGCGAAATACATCTATCTCACTGCAACTTTGGATGCTGCGATTTGGGGAGCTGAGTTAGCTTTAGGCGAAGGTCGTGAAAGAATATATTTAGTAGAACCCACTGGTCCACTTGAAGATGATCCCAATGTAACAGACAAAAAATTTCCCGGCAATCCAACAAAATCCTACCGCTCAAAATATCCATTTAAGATAGTTGGTGAAGTTACTATTTGGAAAGGTCACGCTCCGGAAAAAGTCAAAGCTATGCAAGAAGCATTAGCAAAACTTAAAGAACAAGGAATTGAAGCTATAGAGGACTAATCCCGAAGTGAAAAACAAATTAGTATCCAAAGTTGAAAAATAAATTTGTTTTTCATTCGGCATGCCGACGCTTCGGTCGGCATGCAGACCACTCGGAGAGTGCGTCTGCATTCGAATTATTATTTATATTTTTCTATAAATTTTAAAAGCTTTTCTCTGTTAAGATTTTTTATCTTAATCTCAAGTTGATATGCCTCAGATCTTGTTTCCTTTTTAAGACTTAGCTCTAGATTCCATGGAATATACTTGCTGGTATAATTTTCTTTTCCCGAATTATGGCGATCGAGTCGTTCAGTAACATCTTGTGTACTGCCTATGTAATATTTATCTTGAACTTCAGAATAAAGAATGTACACATAGTATGACATATGTACTCATTATAGGGGTCATTCTTAAAGAAGCGGAGGAAGAGGGATGCCGACGCTTCGGTCGGCATGCAGACCAATCGGAGAGTGCGTCTGCATGCTTACGCTTCGGTCGGCATGCAGACCACTCGGAGAGTGCGTCTGCATGCTTACGCTTCGGTCGGCATGCAGACCACTCGGAGAGTGCGTCTGCATTCGAATTCTTATTTATATTTTTCAATAAATTTTAAAAGCTTTTCTCTGTTAAGATTTTTTATCTTAATCTCAAGTTGATATGCCTCAGATCTTGTTTCCTTTTTAAGACTTAGCACTAGATTCCATGGAATATACTTGCTGGTATAATTTTCTTTTCCCGAATTATGGCGATTGAGGCGTTCACTAACATCTTGTGTACTGCCGATATAATATTTATCTTGAACTTCAGAATAGAGAATGTACACATAGTATGACATATGTACTCATTATAGGGATCATTCTTAAAGAAGCGGAGGAAGAGGGATTCGAACCCCCGGACCTGTTACAGTCAACGGTTTTCAAGACCGCCGCGTTCGACCGCTCTGCCATTCCTCCGAGTGGGCGCAAAGATAGACAACCACAGCAATTTCTACAAAAAACTATTGAAATAATTATTATTGAATCAATTTAGTACTAAATGTACTCCTATAGGAGGCAAAAATGCCTTGCCCACCAATGATATTAGTATAAGTTCGTATGGGTTCCAAAACGGGAAAACCCGATTGACTTGACGACAATTGTAGCGCTACAGACTTGTGAAACTTATAATATTCTTCAGAAACCGTCCTTAATTCTATCTGTAATTCCTTAAATCTTTCCTTATTCCTACTAATTGGCCCTAGAGTTTTAACTAATAAATCCAAATTCATGTTGTTTTCCATTAGTAATGCATCTGTTAATAAGAGACCTGGTTCATGACTCAATAGGGTAACTCCCTTTAGATTTCTGCTGTCTGAAGGTGTTATTTCTACATTAGAAAGACCCTCAGACTTATATCCACCCTGTCCGTCATAATTCCAGTCCACTTTTTTAATAATCAAATGGTAATAATGAAATGTCTGTGTTTGATCAGGCCAATGCATTTGAAGTTTTACACTTTGGACTGCATTATCAATAAAACTGGTCTCGGTATAATCAATACTACATGAAATCGAATCTTTTGGAATACTAACCTTGGAACTTAATTGGTGACCTGAATTAAATATTACTTTAATTTCACTTTCGTCAGAAGTTGCATTCCAATTAGACAATTGATAAACAGGATTTAATTGATTTGGAAAATATTTAGGTTCAATGAGATATTCATTACTGCCGTTTGTAAAATAGATTTTGGCAGTATCCTTGAGTTGATAATTAGCTTCCTCGACTGGCTGACCAACTTTGGATACATAAAAAAGTATGGGTTTTGATGGAACTACATAAGCAGATACCTGATACAATACATTCTGATCTCCAATATCTATGTTATATGGACTCCTGCATTGCATACCAGTCAATAAAAAAACTACATAAAATAATTTGCTAAACCTCATCACAAAGGGTATTCTTGTAAACGTATTTTGATAACGATATTTGTCCATTAGTTCCATTTGATACGATAACTTAATGAAGGTAGAAATGGCATCAGGCTAACTTGGTTAAATATATCCTGTGTTGGATTCTTAGGATCTGATGCCAATTCAATAAAAACAGGATTTCTTCGATTTAAAATATTATAAATTCCAAAACTGATTTCCTGAATATTCTTTGTGTTGCGTATAGTATAATTTAAACCCAAATCCAATCTCATATAATTGGGTAAGCGCAATCCATTGATTTCATCATTGACAAATACTATGGTTTTAGTTGCATCTAAATCCCTGGATAAGTACTCATATTTCCCAATAGGTAAACTGATCGGACTTCCGGAACTATATTCAAACAACGATGATATAACTAAATGTGGCAGTACATTCCAATACAGACTTATATTAAGTTGATGTGGCCGGTCAAACAAATAGTCAAACGTCTGCCCATTGTTGATTTCTGCAAAATGTCTGGTAGAATGAGATCTTGTATAATTTAATCGATACTTCAGGGATTCCATTTTACCCTCAACACTTGCTTCAAATCCCTTTGAATGTCCTTTACCCAATACAACCTGGTCTTGCCAGGTATTCAAACTTCCTAAATCAAAACTCGCCCCTTCTTTGATATGAATTAATCCTTTTAATGCTTTATCGTAGGTTTCAAAACGCCATTGATGTTTAAGAACGTTGAGATTCATAAATAGAGTAAAAGACTCCATATGTTGAGGCTTGAATTGTTGTGTTGATGGAACCCATAAATCCGTTGGCAATCCGATAGAATTTGAATTCAACAGATGCAAAGATTGTATTTGTTGATCCCAGGCTCCTCCGATGACCACATTGTTCCACGCTTTAGATTGAATGGCAATTCTTGGAAAAATGGAGCCTTGATTGATGTGATCATAAGTAAAAACTGCAGATCTAAATCCTGCTGTCAATTCCAATATATTTCTAAACGTATATTGATCTTCAATATAAAAATTATATTCCTGATTTTTTTTACGATTAACAGTGCCAATGCTGTCATTTGGTTCAGGAATAAATTGAATTAAATCTGTATTCAAAAAATTCTTTTGGTTGTAACTATATATTGTTGGTTTAAAAATCTGATCAGATAATTTTATTCCCATTATTATTCGATGATGCGTACTTAGTGAATAATCCAATCTCCATAATAATCCTTTTTCTAATATGTTAGAATAAAATGATCTACCCAGTAATGCTGAATCATTTCGAATATTTGACACTTGGGAAACATACGAATTATATTGTTCGGATGTACTTTGAAATTTACTACTATAAACAACCACATTTGAGAATAAATTCTTAGCTAGTTGTACATTATAACGCGCAGAAAGTAATTCGTTACGCCAGCTCAAATGATAAAATTTCTTGTAAGTCGTTGCTTCCTGATCTTGAATATCAAATAATAATTCTTCATCAGTGAATAAATCCTTCCCTTGATAATAACTTAAATAAAATCGTTGTTTATTGGAAATTTTTAAATTAATTTTTGCATTCAAATCATAAAAATAATAATTTGAATATCCTTCTTTTCCTTCTTTATCTTTAAAAAACTTAGTCGTTTCTTTAATAAATGGATCAAGTACGGTTCGTCTACCTGCTACTAATATCGAAAGTTTATTTTTAATAATTGGTCCTTCAATTAATGCGTTCCCGTTAAGTAAGCCAATGCTAATATCAGAAGACCATTGATTCAAATTACCATCCTTGGTATGCACATCAATAATACTAGATAACCTGCCGTTATACGCTGCTGGAATATTTGATTTGAAAAAACGAATATTACGAATAGCATCTGCATTAAATATACTCATCAGCCCCAGACCGTGACTTGGATAATAGACCGGAACATCATCTAATAAAAAAAGATTCTGATCATAGCTTCCTCCTCTGCAATTCAATCCACCGAAACCATCGGCTCCACTGGTTATTCCTGGTTCCAACATTAAGCCTCTAACGATATCTTGTTGGCCTAGCACTTTGGGGTTATTTTTTAAATCTGTTAGATTAATGTCAGGATGTTCATTCAGGTTATTGGCATGTGGCGTTTTCTGCGTTACTACTACTTCAGGAAGTGAGATAGCGGGTGACAAAAAAATATTTCTTGTTGTATTTTGATTCTTTAAAATGATTCTTTGTTTCCATTTGGCATAGCCCAGATAATAACATTCCAATTGCACTATTTCATTCGTAGTATGGATACTGTAAAATCCATAATCATTAGTTTCAATATGCTTTCCAGATAATTGATCATAAACGATAGCACCAATTAAAAATTCACCAGTAATACTATCAGAAATCCTGCCGGATAAATAATATTTTGAATTGCTTTCCTTTTTTCCTTGAATAACTATTTGTTGGTCTTCCAGAATTTTATACTTCAATTTAGTCGGAGCTAATAATTCTTCTAAGATTTCCCTAAAGGTACTCGATTGGTTTATAGGGGCTGCCTTAAATCCTGAAACCAAAGTATGGTCAAATGAAATATTGATTTGCGATACCTTACTGAGTTGGATTAATGTTTGATCGAGGGATTGAGCTTCAGATTTAAAGTATATATTATGTGTAAATTGTTCTTGTGCAGAACAATAATAAAAAATGAACAAGAAGCAACATGTTGTGAATCGTTTCTTCAAAAAAGCTTGATTTTACAAGCGGTGAAGTTACAAATTTACTGGCATACACCATCTAGAATAATGGTATCCGTCTGACTTGGTATTACTTTAAGATTTAAACTTTCTGTAAGAATTTCTACTATTCTTTTTACATCTTGATTTTTGCTAAGATCCATAGGTGAAGTAAATCGAAGGTTTTCAAGACATGGTTGTTCTAGATGAATAGGCACTTTAAAATATTTACTCAGGTCGTCAACAACTGTTCCAAGCTTCGCATTCACATAGTCCAATGAGTGGGTAAACCAAACCAAATCATTCATATTCGATTTGTGCTGAATGAGTATTTGGCTGGTAGTATTATTCAAAATTAATTTATCACCTGCAATTAATATATGGACCGCATCATTCGATTTACTCTGGAATGAAACGCGACCTTCTTCAACCAAAACTTCAATTCCTGAAGGATTTGTGGTTTCTTTTACATTAAATCGTGTACCCAGTACTTTAATTTCTCCAGATTCGGTACTAATAATAAAAGGCTTCTCCGGATTCTTAGCAATAGCGAAAAATGCTTCTCCCTTTAATGCTACACGTCTTTCCCTACCTGGGAATGATTCAGGATAGCTAAGCGAAGACTTCTCATTCAACGTTATTTGAGAGTTATCAGCTAATGTCAATTTTTTTAAATCTCCATCCGTTTGAACCAATTGGTCATGTGTAACAACATTATCTGACATTACATACCAGATGGCTACAGATCCAAAAATAAACAAAATGGATGCTGCAATTCTTAAAAATGGATTTGAGAAAAGTTTTACCTTTTTAGCTTCTTTAGGAACCTGATCTACTGTAGCAATTTTAGATTTGAACAAATTTAGGGCTTTGTCCACATCCACATTCAAGTCTGAGCCAAAATTGGCAGATTGATCCCAAAGACGTTTTTGTTGTTCATATAAGGTTCTATTCCTTGAATCTGCATCCAACCATGCATTAAATACCTCCACTTCCTGAGAGTTTAGCGCTCCGGAAAGTCTTTTGTGTATATAATTTAATGCATTCATAAACAAGCTTTACTTCAATATGACAACTAAATTCCTCTTTCCCCCTACAATATTACTCTTTTTTTATATGATTTCTCAAATATTTAAGTGCCTTTGATATTTGATTTTCAACAGTTTTAATCGAAATTCCCAATTCTTTGGCAATCATCGCATAGGTCATCTCTTCAAATCGGCTCATTGAAAAGACGATCCTGCACTTCTCCGGCAAACTTTCAATTGATTTATACACCTGAGCTAGTTGGAGATCATAATCAGACTCCTCCTCATATTCGTCTGGATTCATAAATTCTATTTCATTAACTGAATCGATATCATTAAAGCTTAATTTTTTGGATTTAATAAAGTTTAATGCCCGATTGTATGCCGCTCGATTCAAATAAGACCCAATGGACTGTTGAATTGCAATTTGATCTCTTTTAGTCCAAAAATCCATGAAAAGTTCTTGCGCTAAATCCTCAGCTATTTGCTGATCCATTAACATTCTATGAATTTTAATAACTATGGACTTGTAATACTTATGAAACAATTGATTGATTCCCTCTTCCTTACCATCCTTAATTAAGTTAAAAATGTGCTCGTCAGAGGGTAATTCCACAGATAGTAAATATTAAAATGAAAAGATGTCACAAATTTGCATAATTTTATGGAAAATATATATAAAAATTTAAAATATGAAAAAATTATTGTGTTTAAGCTTGTTTATGAGCACTTTATTCTTCTTTTCTTGCAAACAAAACAGCCCTTCTCAAAAAACCAATGATCCATCTCATAGTGAGGTAGTACTGACGCCATTCACACCTTCTCAAGAATTTCCGGATGTTAGTTTAAGTTCAATGACCTATCTGAATGGAACATTCGAATTTGGGATTAGTGGTAATTATCAATTGGGCATGCAAACGCCCGACGCACCACAAAAGATGTGCGCGAATTCAGATAAAGGTCAGCATATTCACCTTATCGTCGATAATAAACCTTATGAGGCAAAATACACGCCTTCATTTGACTTTCCAATCGACAGTGGGGAGCATTATATACTAGCTTTTCTTTCCAGATCTTACCATGAAAGTATTAAAACCAAAGCAGCAAGTGCATTGGTATTGGCTAATATTGCCCAGAATACGTTTACCAAGGTGAGTCCTGTTACCCAACCCATGATCTTTTACAGCCGTCCTAAAGGAATTTATATAGGTGCTGACACTAAAAAAATCATGTTGGATTTTTATTTAGCGAATTGTACCCTTGGACCAAATTATAAGGTAAAAGCTGATATTAACGGAAAAGAATTTACGATCGATACGTGGCAACCTTACTATTTAGAAGGGCTTCCAATGGGTGAAAACACCATTAAACTGAGTCTAATCGACTCTTTAGGTGCTTTGGTGAATGTCCCTCTAAATCCTGTCGAACGAAAATTTACACTTCAATCCGAACCACAACAACAATAAAATTATTTTTTATATATTTGCGCTCCCATTCGGCATACTTCATGCCGACTAGCGGGTAACATGGTGGTTGTAGCTCAGTTGGTTAGAGCATCGGTTTGTGGTACCGAGGGTCGCCGGTTCGAGCCCGGTCTACCACCCTTAAAGAGGTCTTGGATAATTATTCAAGGCCTCTTTTATTTATTTTGCTTTGAATTAATACATACAATTTTAATAAATAGGTAAATAATGATGTTTTATTTCCTTTAATCGATCACCACCTTATGGTAATAGGGTTTGTTTGAATCATCCATTGTTATAATAAAATAAATTCCCTTTAACCATTTGTTTGTTGGAATCACGTAAGTACTTAATTCCTTTTTCGAATCATATAATATGTGCCCTTGGACGTCCACAATTTGAACTTGACTCATAACACCAAGATGACTTGAAATAATAAGTTCCTCTTTATTCTGGTGTACCCGAATTTTATTTGTTTGATGTTTAAAATCCTCATTATTTACGGGACTTATGACGACTGGAACTGCAATACGATCACTGGTACAAATTTCATCAAGAGGCCTAATGACCCAATCAAAAAATGCATAATAATAGGCATCACTTACGCTGGAAGTTAGAATACGGCATTTATCCTGAATAAAAAAAGGATAGTAAAAACCAATGTTGCTTCGCTCTAATCTTGGACTAGAGGTTCCCAAGGCTGTTTTATTGTTGTCCTCATTGGTTGAAATACTGTACAAACCTTTAGATTGTGGCACGCTAAATCCTAAATAGATTTGATTCTTTCCTATAACAAGATCCTGTTTTGATGATAGCAATACCTTCTTATTTCCATCTCTCAATTCTATAATTCTTACTCCTGCACGATCTGTAAAAACGGTAACAGAATCTAAAATAAAATCTTGATAAGCATTAAAGAACATTTCAGGATTTAAAAAAGAAGCATGATAGGCGCCAGACTCAAATACAGGCTTTGACATTCCTCCGTGAATGCCCTGATATTGGGTATTTGTAAAACCTTCGACCCAATATTGCCGCGATGCATTTAATTCCGGACTTTCAAAATTTTTACCCACAAATATAGGTGTATGGTCAGATTCATTTTCATACCAATTCAGCTCATCCCGATCCCCTTTTAATAATGCTTTTCCCGGACCAAATAAGGTATCGACTTGAACCTTAGGAGTCGTTAATGGATCTATTTTAGTCAGATGAAGTGTATCGGTATTGAATTCCTGACAAAGTCCCTGAACGGTGGCAAAATAGATTCCGGACTGATCTATTTTTTGAACGGTATTCGTATCGCCATTCCACCACTTAATATGCTTGTATCCTACAACATTTAAGGGCAAATAAACACCATCACAAATTAATTTTTCATAATTATAACTAAGTCTTGGTGTTTCAATGGGATCTAAAATGAGTCCTATGGATTTAGATTGAACCAGACAATGATTGGAATCTTTGGCTTGATAAAAATAAATGCCGGGTTGTTTAATGTTTATTGCTTCAGTGGTTGCACTTGTATTCCATATCCATTGGGTCAATCCGGAAGAACATTGGAGCTTACTTTCTTCACCCTTGCATTTCACGATATCAAGATTTGGATTGATGTCCCTATGAGACGTGCAACAGCCATTTTCTTCGATTAAATAGGGTCGATCCACATCTAATTGATAATAGCTATCCCTTATTCCACTTGGCCAAATAACCAGCAAACTATCAATTATAGTATGTTCCTTAAGCCCAAGATACATATTCAAGCTATTTTGAATTCCAAAGGACTCGCCACCTTGTAATTCCCGAACGAACTTCTGCCCACCCAGATAATAATAGACCATACAACCAATACCGTTTAAATTGGATATGGTGCCTTTGAAACTCAAACTTACCCAATGGTTCTGACCTCCTGGGTGCAACCAAAGTTGGTCTTTTTGATTGGTGGGGTAATTCAATAAATCAGCGTATGAGGCATAAATATCGAGATATCCATCCTTGTTTATGTCACCTACTGCAAAGGAAGAAAATGGTTTGGCGCCGAAATTCGTATAGGTTTTAGTGAAATGCCCTAAGCCGTCATTCAGCCATAATTCTACCTGGGTTCCTGCAATCAATAAATCTAAATCACTATCGTTGTCCCAGTCTTTTAAAGCTCCTTCCAATGGTGTACCCTGATAATTCAGACCTGATGAAACGGTGACATCATCAAATAATCCATTTGACTTTTGGATATAAATTTTATTCGGAGAATAGTGATTTAAAACAATCAAATCCAGAGTGCCATCTCCATTTATATCTCCATTTAAACTCGTCCAACTTTGATCATTGCAAGCTATTCCATAGGCTTCACCTTGTTCTGTAAAGACACCATGATCATTGCGATAGTATAAATTAATCCTTCTTTTGTCTGATGGATTATCTACACCAGCACGGCATTTTGAAATATAAAGATCGCCATCACCATCCTGGTCAAAATCAGACCAAAGTATTCCATAATTACCTGCCTCCACACTAGATGGCGTTAAACCTAATTGAATCAAATTGGTATCCAATTCCAAAATCCCTTTTCGATTGATATATACTTTTGATTTAGCATTATCATCACAGATGGTATAGTCCATCCACCCATCTCTATTGATATCATAAACAGTGGCGGATTGTGAAAAAAACAAGGATTGATCCAGACCCACTTTCTGAAATCCTTGCTGGTATTGGTAATAAACCTTTATGCCATCGTTGCTACCGCCTAGTATGATATCCTGATAACCATTGCGGTCTAAATCAGCAATATTAACAGACCATAGTACTGAATTGGATTCAGCATTTAGGTTATTCCAAAAATAGTGTCCTTGCCCAGAGTTTAAGCCTATCCATAAGCGTTTTCCCTGGTCTAATACGATCAGATCATCCGTGTAATCCCCATTGATATCTGTTATAGAAATGGGTATTCCAGAAAAAAAAGTTTTTTGAAATATGGCTTCCTTAAACTCAAATTGACTAAACCCGGAAACACAGACGCTAATGAAAAAAATACTTACAAAAAATTTTATTTGAAATATAGTGTTGTTCTTCATATACATGATATAGTAATAATTTACAAATATAATTTATTTTAATATATTCGCCTTCTCAATGAGGCATTTAAATCAATTATTCGTAAAAATCTGGATTTTCGCCCGCTATTACTGGCGGGCTGAAACGATATACCGAATACACAGTCCCTATATTTATGATTTAATCCAATCCGTTTTTGACCAGGATAGCAGTTACTATGATTTTAGAACCATTCATCAGGCTTATCACCAGACGATTTCTTCAAATGATGTGATCCCATCCAATCCATTTGGTGTGGAGCGACAACAAGCAGGTCAAAATTTAGGAAAGTTTGCCAAAAAGGCCTTATCACCCTTGCCCAGACTTTTTGAATTGTATCGGCTCGTCTATTACATAAAGCCTAAACGTATGCTGGAATTGGGTTCATGCCTGGGGGTCAGTACTTTAACGATAGGTATTGTAGATCGCAAGGCTTCTTTAACCGGAGTGGAAGGCAACCCATATTTTGCAAAAAACATATTACAATTATTACAAAGTCATAAGCTGAAATACGCTACTATAAAACATGCTAAATTCAATGAATTCTTAGAAGATCACAAAAATGAGCGGTATGATTTCATATTCTTGGATGGTGATCATACATTTGAATCAACCTGTCAGTATGTCCAACAACTTTTAAAATTATTAAACCCAAAGGGTATCATTCTCATGGATGATATCCATTGGTCCAAGGCCATGTACCGGGCATGGAATGAAGTAAAAAATTATGATGGCGTTCGGTCCAGTTTAGAATTGATCAGATGGGGTATATTGTTTACTGATGAATCCTTGACCCCGGGGCCATTGACTTATATCCCTTATCCTTACAAATTTTGGCAGATAGGGTTGTTTAAATGATGTAAGCATGTAATGCATTTTTTGGATTTAACATTTACATTCCTTTAGTTCAGTCCAAAACAATATAACAGGAATTAAAATCCGATATATGTTTAATTTTAATAATAGCTGAAGCTAAAGTCTAATCTTTTATTTACCTTCGCCCCTTACCAATCTCGCTCACATCATGCCTGTAGATGTAATACTCGGCCTCCAATGGGGGGATGAAGGAAAAGGAAAAATCGTAGATTATTTAGCTGATCAATATCAAGTAGTTTGTAGATTCCAAGGAGGACCTAATGCAGGTCACACCCTTTATGTCGATAGCGTAAAGTATGTCCTACATACCATTCCTTCCGGCATATTTAGAAAAAATACTTTAAATGTTATCGGTAATGGCGTTGTATTAGATCCTATAACTTTAGCCAAAGAAATCGATCAAATTCATGCTCAGGTTCCTGATTTGAAAGAACGATTGTTGGTCTCTTTGAAGACCCATTTAATACTACCAAGCCACAGGTGGATAGATCTCGCTTCTGAAGCATCCAAAGGAAAAGAAAAAATTGGTTCCACGCTTAGGGGCATTGGACCTTGTTATATGGATAAAACAGGTCGGAATGGGCTTCGCGTAGGCGATATTCATCTTGCAGGTTTTGAAACCAAGTATCAACAATTAAAAGAAAAACATCTACAATTTATCCGACAATATCCGGCCGTAGAATTTGAAATAGAATCCTTAGAGCAACAATGGCTAGAAAGTATTAAAAAACTAAGATCCTTAAAAACCATCAATGCCGAATATTGGCTGGGCGATTTATTACAAAAAAATGTATCCATTCTTGCTGAAGGTGCTCAAGGAACGATGCTGGATGTAGATTTTGGAACTTATCCATTCGTTACTTCATCGAATACAATTACTGCTGGCGTAAGCACTGGCTTAGGAGTTCCCCCCAATTCCATTCGCAAGGTTATAGGAATTGCCAAGGCTTATTGTACCAGAGTTGGGTCAGGTCCGTTTCCTTCAGAATTAGATAATGAGATCGGAGAACGCTTACGCAAGGAAGGTGGAGAATTTGGAGCTACAACAGGTCGAGCGCGACGTTGTGGATGGCTTGATTTAGTACAATTAAAATACAGCATGATGGTCAATGGGGTGACGGATTTATGTCTAACCAAAATCGATGTACTCAATAATTTCGACCAAATATCTGTTTCCAACGGCTATCAATTAAAAGATGGAACGCATACTGAAGAAGTCCCTTTCGATATGAGAATGATAGATCAAGTTAATACGCTTGATTTTAAAGGATGGAATCAATCTCTTGCAACTTTCAAACATTTTGATGAGTTACCTGATGCTATCAAAACCTATTTAGCACATATAGAATCCGTCTGTCCGGCTCCAATTAGTTTTTTATCAACGGGCCCAGGGCGAGATGAATTATTAGTGAGATAAACATCGTCTTGTTTTTTTGTTATAAGCCTTTTTGGACTGTTCCAAAGGATTCATATTGATTTAGCTCCATACTTTTAGTTATCTCAACTGAGTAAGAGGTGTGTTTTTTGAATTATTTCCATTTAATACTATGTGATTTTTAGATTCAAGATAATTGTATGGATGTTGATTTGGTTCAAAGTATCTCGTCTTGTTTCCTAATATCAATCACGGACAAGACTGGAGAGATCCCAGCTTTAGAAAATATGAGGATTATACGAGGATAAGTCGTGGAATATACGTGGATAATGCCTGGTGAATTATGCTTTGATAAGAATAAAAGAGGATCCATTATATAAAATAACAAGCACAAGCCATAAACCCAAAATTGTAGAATTATATAAACACACTATAATGAAGGTTTAAAACTTTAAGGCTTGATTTGTTAGAGTAATACCAAATTATATTTTAAACCACTAAGTCTAATAGAAAGATATTCAAGCCAATAAGCGAATATTTAAAACAATCAATGAATTTGCTGTGAAACGAAATATTGTATTAGGACAGAAGATAAATTATCTTCATATCTGTTATACAAAAATCTATTCTGTAAGATTTCTCGTTCATTCAAAACAATTTGGATATATTTGTCATGTAGGAGATTGGATTGAAATGAATGAATGAATTGGCGTTTTGGTATTGAATTTAATTTAGAGCTATTTAAAAATTTATGGATTTAAAATTAAATTGGTGCCACAATTAGGAAAAGAATTTTAGTGGTTGTAAAGACTAAGTAACTAATTTTCTATTTGATTTAGAAATGTAATTCTATTTTGAATATAAAAAATATATAACCACAAATACCTATTAAATACATGAAAATGAAGGATATAAGCACCTATACTTGTAAGCGATATTCACGAAACTCTGAGATCAAGTTTCGGGAACCCAAGTGTTATGCTCAATCAATAAAAAACAACTTAATTTGAAACATCTTAATATCTTTATGCGTTAGTAACGTTATGGGATAGCATGATTTTAAGTTTTGGAGATAAATATACTGAGGAAATTTGGGGAGGGACTCTAGTTAAAGGTGTTCCCCAAGGCATCCAACAAGTAGCAAGACGAAAGCTAAGAATGTTGAACAACTCACAAAATATCAATGATTTAAGAATTCCGCCATCTAATCATCTAGAAAAACTAAAAGGAGAATTAAAAGATTATTATTCTATTAGGATTAATGATACCTGGCGAATAATCTTTAAATGGGAAAACTCAAATTCCGAATTTGTAAAAATTATAAATTACCATTAATTATGTCAAAATTAAAGAATATTCATCCTGGAGAAGTATTAAACGAAGAGTTTCTCATACCTATGGGAACAACTGCTTATAGATTGGCCAAAGCTATTCAAGTTCCTCAAACCAGATTATCCGAAATAATTAAAGGTAATAGAAGTATCACAGCAGATACAGCAGTTAGATTATCGATTTATTTCAACAATTCGCCTAAA
Source organism: Saprospiraceae bacterium (assembly GCA_044228225.1). GTDB lineage: Bacteria > Bacteroidota > Bacteroidia > Chitinophagales > Saprospiraceae > Vicinibacter. Next base: position 95,431 of record JBGAVH010000015.1, read on the forward strand.
TTTTGGCTTGGACTCCAAAATGATTATGATCTTGAGGAAGAAATGAAACAAAGCAAAAAAATATTCGCAAAGATTAAGGAAAATCTTATTGACTGGGCATAACATGAGATTAATGCAAGCAGAGCAATTCATTTTTCATTCCAGAAAATATAGTAAATTTGGCTTAAGGTTTTTGCCTTTGGCAGTTATCGAAAATGCTCTGCCTGCATTAATCTCAAATACGTTAATTCCAATTTCAAGAACTAAAACAGTTATGAAAACGTTAAGTTAAAGATATAAACAGTCAAAAGACAATAAAAAAAGCCCACGACCACCTATCGAAATCGAAATAGGTAACGCAGGCCCTCTTATAGGAAATAAGGCCGCAAAAATAGGTTTTTATAATTGCTTTTTAGCTGTTTCGTTAACAATTTTTATTCATCATTAAAAAAATTTAAAAATGAAACATTTATTTTTTCGAGGATTAGGATTATTAATCTTAATCTCATTTTTCACTATTTCATGTCAGAATGAGTCTGATAAGTCCGAATTACCAACAAAAGACCAAGCTTTTAGCTCTGATCAATTTAAAGAATTTTTTCAGAAAGTCAATGCTCAATTTAAAATTGGCAATGCTTTATCTACACGTGGTATTATTCCTCCACAATTTTCATCTGCATGTCAACCACAACCACCTGCTACTGGTTTGACTTGTGCAACAGCTCATATAGTCCAGACGGTTACTTTACCTCCAAATCCAACCTGTCCTATATGCACCACTGCTACAGTAGGTTATGATGTAAGAGTTTGTTATGTATTTAATGGGGGAGTTCCAACGTATTCATTTACATTTTGGAATTTTGGACTTGCAGGACTATCACCAGATTGCGAAACATGCATTTTTAATCTTCCAGGTCATGGAGGAGATGTGGTATTAGATCAAATGTCTTATCAGGCTTCTTTAATTGTTGAGAGCGAATATGTGAGTCCTTGGGTTAACACATGGCATCCTCCTTGTGTAAATAATTCATATTATTCATCCGATTTTATACGTCAGACTTGCTACCGCTGGTGTATTAATTTAAGTAATTTTGAAATAAGCCAAATTACTTGTGGCGATAAATGTTGTCAGCGGACAAGAACTTTTTGCTGGGAGCCTCTTCCTGCTCCTGATGGTACGATTAGGATCTCTCCACCTGTATTTCAAACTATAGGAGCTTCAAACTGTGGTATTGTAACACTAACATGTAATGGCTTGCAATTACCATGTGATGATAGGCCTTGTGGAATTATTCCATAGTATTGTTTTATTTATTAACTAATAATGAGCGACTCATTAACAGTCGCTCATTATTTCCATAATTTAAGGTTATAAAAGAATATGTTTTAAAGCTTAACTTTAATTGCAATTAAAAAAGATAACAGTGAAAAAAATTCTACTCCTTTATTTGACGATAAATTTTGGTGGTTTAAATATTATTGTATCCCAGCAATTTACACCTTTACAATTCAAAAATTATTCACCTTTATGGTATCATCTGCATAATACAGAAAAAATTCCAATAAAAAGTGGTAATTGGATTTTTCTGGAACAAAACTTTTATAGAGCCCCGGCAGTAATTGACAAAAATGTCTTATATAATGTGTATAATGTAGTTTTTGGTCCTGCATGGATAGGTGGTTACTATGTTGAGGCAATTGATATCACAAATGGAATGTTGTTATGGGATCAAATATATTATAGTGAAACTGTCGGAGAGAGGCGTTATGCGAATAGACCAATTGTTAATGGAGATACACTGGAATTATTGATCCACGAAGAATATAGTAAGTTTGATACATTATTTAAACCAATATGGTTTGTTGCGTCTGCTAGAAGGTTGATTTTAAACAAAAACAATGGGGAAATACTGGACTCAAGCTTTTCAATTCCAAAAGATCCACATGCAAGAAGAATTCCTGTTCCCTTTCCCTATGGTCCTACACATCTTTACTATATTGATACAAACTTTATTGTCATAAATCATTTGGTCTTGACAGACACAGTTTCTGGAAAAAGCAGCATCTGGTATAATCGAATAGTACTTGACCTTAGTAATAAAGAAATAGGCAATACTGAACTCTACGTTCCAACTAAGTACCATAAATTGGTTGATGGATTATACAATTATGATAATAGCAATAGTACATTTTGTACATATACTTCAGAAACTCATCCTGATTCAGTGGTGCAACAAGACTTTGATATTGGGTATTATTACATGGACAAAAACTTAAATATTCTGAATTCGGGCAATCTGAATATCTTAAAAACAGCTGATGCAAATCAATTTGGACCATCATATATTTCAGAAGATCATTTCATATTTAGCTCAGGTTTTTATCAGGATAATCCTTACTATTTCCAATCTTTGGGTTTTATCCTTTTTGATCGATTGGGGAATCCTATAGAAAAAATAGATCTTAGGCCTTTGGAAAGTGATTCAAGAAAGGCAAGATTCACACTAGCTACATTTTTAAATACTTCAAAAGGCCCTAGGATATTAATTTGTGTTCATTCAGTAACAAAAAATATCGTAGAAACCTACATATCAGATGGCTTAGGGAACATAAATAAAACAAATACATTTTTTATTGATCCTGGAGCTAAGACTGAAATTTTAATAAATAAATTAGATATAGTAGGAAATAATTTATTGCTCAATTTTATTTATAGGGAAAATCGTACAGGTTTAAATGAGTCTCCACTTTGGTCTAGTTGGATTATGATTAAGGGTGAAGATATTGGTATTTTGACTACAAATAAAGATGTAAGTTTAAGTAGTGAAAGTATATTAAAAATATCTCCCAATCCAACTTCTGATATTTTGACAATAGAATTTGATAATGTAACTTCAGGAAAGCTACAAATTTATAATGAAATTGGTCATTTGATTAGTTCTAAAGATTTATATGATGTTAAGAATTATAATTACAATGTAAGTGAATTAGTTGATGGCAAATATCACATTAAGTTTATCGACGACAATAAAATATATAATGCACAATTTATTAAAGTTAAATGATGGTATTATACGTTAATGATTAAAATTAGAGTCCGAAAAATAAAATTAGGCGTAAGAAAAAATGAAACTGGAATTAACACAGTATTGACGATCATGCCACCAAATTACTTACTTTTTCAGGATTGGTATAAATGAATATTGTTTTTCACTCTTGGTTTTAATCAAATGGTGGCACGTCGTCAATACAAAACGTTACCAGTAAGCTTAAAAGACGACAGTGCAACAACAAAACGACATAAAACCGACTGACAAAAAACTTGTTACAAGCAAGACAGTTTTTACCGTGACAATAGTTGTTACCGTATTGACAATTTTGAGCATTTGGCTTTTCGGACTTGGACAACATCGAACAATATTTGAAAATTCAATTCTCTCGACAAGTATATTATCAGTTGCATTTTTCCTTTTCTTGACCATTGGACTTTATAAAGGAATTAAACTCAAAGACGACATTGGTAAACTGACTGACAAGTTAAAGCCATCAAAAATTCCAAACCTTGCAGAGGCTGGACAAGAAGCAGACTTCATTCATGTTGGTGACGGAATTGAAGGAATAGTTTTGACTATTGTTCTTTGGGTTGTGGTGACAATTTTAATCGGACTTTTCCTTTGGTTGTTTGGAGCCGTTTTATGGACAGGAATAATAGTTTTTATCGCAATGCTTTATTGGATTTTCTTCCGTGCATTAAGACAAGTTTTGATATGCCCAGAACATTAGTAAATTGAGAATAAAAACTGTTTCATTCAATCTCAAATTGTACATTCAGTGAATGCCAATATATTAAATGGAAATATTCTATTTTAAGCCTACTAACTTAAAAAATTTTACAATCAATATTTTTCAAAATAAATATTGAAAATTATAAAGTTAAGTAGTATTTTTAGGCTACTCATAGAATATTACTTTAAAAATAATACTCAATTGAAACTAAAATATGAAAGTCCTCCCTTCTGAATCATTTTCATTTCCCAGTTTACAAGACTTTCAAATGAGACTGGATATCAAAAATTTGTCCAATCAAAAAATAAAGCGTTATCAACAAAAGTTGATCTATCCTATCATTATTTATTAATCGAAGGAATCAGCTTTACTTTGTGTAAATTGTGCTTTTATGGAACGACTAGAATACTTCAAACTATTTTATAACTTCGGTACTTCTGATTATGATCTATTGACCCAAAATCTGAAAGCTAAAACCTTTAAGAAAGGTGACTTTATAACAGTCCCAGGACAAACACAACGAGAACTTTATTTTGTAAAAAGCGGAGTTCAAATGTCTTACTTTGACTCAGAAAACAAAACACATGTCATCGCTTTTACATTCGCTCCAAATCTATGCGCCATTCCTGAATCTTTTTCATTTCAAATTCCTTCAAAATACTTTCTGACTTGCCTTACTGATAGCGAATTAGAATACATTACTTTTGACGACCTTCAAAATCTGTTTGACCAATCGCAACAAATAGAGCGGCTTTTCAGACGAATTACGGAAGCCGTTTTGGCAGGTATGATTAACCGACATATTGAACTTCACAGTATGGCGATTGCTGAGCGATACAAAACTTTTTGCCAGCGCAGTCCGCATTTACTTCAAATTGTCCCACACAAATACATTGCGTCCTATTTAGGTATTGACCCGACTAATTTCAGCAAGCTTTTTAATAGCGTTAAGTTCTGATGTTGGTATAGACCAACATTTGTGTACCAATCAATACCGAACTTTGCCATAGTTTTTCACAACAATCATTTTTAACATGGTAAATCATTGGCTTGACAAATCAGAGTACCCGTTTACATCAAACTATTTTAATATCAACGGACAAAAATTGCACTATATTGATGAAGGAAAAGGCGAACCTATATTGTTTGTTCACGGAACGCCTTCTTGGAGTTTTGATTATCGCAACATCATTAAAAAACTGAAAATAAATTATAGATGCATAGCTATTGACCATATTGGATTTGGACTTTCAGACAAGCCCGAACATTACGATTACACAACACAAAACCATAGCAAAACATTAGAAAAATTTGTACTTGAAAAACAGTTGGACAACATTACGCTTGTTTTACACGATTTTGGTGGACCTATAGGATTAAACTTTGCTATGCAATACCCTGCAAAAATAAAACGTTTCGTTATTCTCAACACATGGTTGTGGAGCAGTACAAATGATCCTGACTTTATTAAGTTAAGCAAGATTTTAAAAAGCCCCTTGCTACCTTTTTTGTATCGCTATCTTAACTTTTCACCAAAGTTTATTTTACCTAAATCGTTTGGCGACAACAAACTTCCGAAACATTTATTAAATCAATACACCAAACCATTTGCCAACAAAGCCCAACGAAATGGGGCATTGGCATTTGCCAAATCCTTGCTTAACGATCAGGATTGGTTTGATGATATTTGGAACAAACGTCAATCCATTTCAGCCAAGCCTACATTGTTTGTTTGGGGAATGAAAGACGCAGTTATCAAGCCCCATAACCTTGAAAAATTTCAAAGTGCTTTTACCAATTCAGAGACATTAAAGTTGGAAACAAGCGGACACTTTCCGCAAGAAGAACAACCCGAAAAAGTAATAAGTGCTATACTTGACTTTCTAAACGAAAAGAAAAACCGTAACTAAAATTCAGTTTAATATTGGAACGCCAAATGGAATAAAATACTTGAAGATCTAGAACTCTGATAAAAGATGAACAAAATAGGTTATTGTACAAAAAGACCAACTAATACGGACGATAACAAAGAATGCCAACTAAGAGTGACAATAATTATAAAAATTATTAGGAAATGTTATTACAATGTAATAACTTTATTTCATTAAATCTAAAAATGGAAGCAAAAGTTATACAAATTGGCAATTCTAAAGGACTTCGTTTAAGCAAAGTCATTCTTGAAAAGTATGGAATAGGGGAGCTTGTAAACTTAAGATTGGAAGAACATTGTATTATCATTGAACCTATAAAAAAGCCAAGAAATAATTGGGCCAAATCTTACAAAGAAATGCGAAAAAATGGTGATGATGAATTGTTGATGAATGATTTTTTTGAAGAAGAGTCTACTTGGGAATGAAAACCAACCAATACAAAATAGTAATTGTTAACCTAGATCATACCATTTGGAGTAGGATAAAAAAAAACAAGCCCATGTGTGGTCCTCTCACCTAATGAGATGAACCATTATCTACGAACAATTTTCTTAAAAAAATTTTCCTTGCACAAAGTGTTCCGAATAAAAAAATAGATTCATACCTTGATTCATCATCTCTTTTATTTCCTCTAATGCTCTTCCGTTCTACTATACTCCTGATTGTACAAATCAATAAGTAAGACCAGTAATGAAATGAGTATGGGCCCGAATATCAATCCCAAAAATCCAAATAATTTTAGTCCTACAATGACTCCGAATATGGTAATCAATGGATGAGTGTCTCCAATTTTTTTAAGCAACCAAAATCTAAAAATATTATCTACAGATCCAACAATTAAAAATCCGTATAGAAATAAAAAAATACCCCAAGGCACATGACCATTATATATTAAAACTAAGGCAAGTGGTATATATACGATCATGGCACCAAGAAATGGAATAAATGAAACAAGAAACGTCACAACAAACCATAAAAAAGGTTCATCCACACCAGCTATCCAATACCCAAGTAAAGCCACTAAACTCTGAAATAAGGAAACCAGTGGAACCCCGATGGCATTACTAAAAACCAGAGACTGGAGGTTTTTTCTAAAATATTTGGTATTCGAATCATTTAGTGGGAGAAAGGATAATAGCTTGCGTTCCATATTGGTGCCATTTGTCAACAAAAAATATAACACGAAATACAATATGACGACCAAACCTAGACTGTTTAAGGTAGCACTCAGAATCATACGGCCTTCTTGAACGAGCCAATCACTAACGGTTCCGATATTATCCTGGGTCATAATTTCAATTCCATATTTGAGTTCTAAATCATGAATGAACTTTTGAACATATATGTATATTTCTTTTGAATTTTGCAAATAAGGTAAAAGTTGCTTTCCTAATATTTGTATCAATGCATTTATTGGGTATAAAAACAAAATCATGGAAACGATCATTAATATGATAGCTGCAATTGCTTTTGGCCATTTCTTTTTTATGGTTAGATATGACATGGGTTTTCGAAATAATATATAAAGGGTGTATGCACCTAGAAAGGAAGGAACAAATGTTTTTAAGTTCCAGAATATAAGTATTACTAAAGCTAAAATAACCAGAATGAAAAAAATCTGGCGTGTAAGCGCATTTGAAATTTGGTTCATAGTAATTTATTTATATCGCATTGCATTAGGAATCGTAATATACTGCTTATTCTGCATTAAAGTCATCTTTTTAACAAGTTGTAAGTAGCCAAAACTATATGTTTTCGATCTGCATACTGTTTTCTACTCTATTTGCTTCTTCATTACTCAGCATAAACCCAAAGTTGTTAATTATTTCTTAAATTACGAATTGTTTCGTAGATTATATAAATAATACCTACTTTTGACTTAGCACTTTTAGACAAGTTGCACATTCATTAATATTTAATACTATAGTCTACTATTTATGAAACTATTTTTCAATCTTATATCACTATCCTTCGCATTATCTATAAGTGCCCAAAACACCTTAATAAAAGGCCTATTGTTGGAAGAAGATGGATCAGCATTACCCTTCGCAAATACCTTGCTGTTCCAATCGTCAGACAGCAGTTTGGCAAAAGCTAATTTAAGTACTGAAACCGGACAATTCAGTTTCAATGATATGCCTGAAGGAAGTTATAATATTTTAGTCAGATACTTAGGCATGGAAGATTACACCATTGAAAACATTCAGGTCAAATCCAATGCACCTATAGATCTTGGAACCATAAAACTTAAATCTTCAGGCATTCAATTACTTGAAGCTACTGTTAAGGCAGACAGAACTTTAATTGAAGTTAAGCCGGACCGTCTGGTTTTCAATGTTGAAGGAACCATAAATAGCGCTGGTTCAGATGCTCTCACCTTGTTGCGCAAGGCACCCAGTGTCACCGTAGACAATAATGACAATATTACAGTCTTGGGACGCTCTGGAGCTTTAATCTATGTCGATGGTAAACGACTTCCAATTAACGGTGCTGATTTAACCAATTACCTCCAAAATCTACCCGCAGATCAAATCGATAGAATTGATATCATTACGAATCCGGGTTCCCGATATGAAGCAGAAGGCAATGCAGGAATTATAGATATTCGATTGAAAAGAAATAAAAATTTTGGAACGAATGGTTCCGTAAACAGCTCATTAAGTCAAGGCAAATATGGAAGATACAATATAAGCACCACTGCAAATTATAGAAACACTAAATTCAATATTTTTGGCAATGCAGGACTGGGTCAGCAGAAAGGATTCAATACTTTAGATTTTATCAGTTTTCAAAACGGATTGTATATAGAGGAACTCAACGAAACTTTATACAATGGTCGTTTTACAAATATCAGATTGGGCGGTGATTATTTTATTAATCCGCATCATACGATTGGTGTTTTAGTAACCAATGGATATCATAAAGGTGATCCTTTGGGTTTCAATCGTATTAAATTAGCGAATGATATCATCCCTTACGTTTTTGATAGTATTTTAATAGCTCACACAGAGACTCACAATATTAGAAGACAAAATACTTATAATCTCAATTACAGGTATGTCGCTCAAAAAGGAAAAAGTCTCAATGTGGATTTAGATTTTGGGCGATTTAATAATGCGTCAGACCGAAATCAACCAAACCAATATTTCAATGCCGATCAAACCCAAGTTTTAAGTGAATCCATCAACCAATTTAGTACACCAACAGATATTGATATTTATACTTTAAAATTAGATTATGATCAAGATTTGTGGACCGGCAAAATCAGTATTGGAAGCAAATTAAGTCGTGTTATTTCTGATAATACTTATTTAGTCTATGATGAAATCAACCATACTCCTGTAAGAAATGACAAACGCTCCAACCGATTTAAATATGAAGAAAATGTCTATGCAGGATATATCAATTATAATAGAAATTTAAATAGTAAGTGGCAGGTTTCCGGTGGACTTAGATTAGAACAAACAGATGCAACAGGAGATCTAAAAGCATTCTTACCCGAATTACAAGAACCTCCGGTTCAATTAAATTATTTGAGTTGGTTTCCAAGCGCAGGAATCAGTTGGCAATTATCGCCAAAACATAATTTTGCACTAAATTATGGGCGTAGAATAAACCGACCTGACTATAATGTTTTAAATCCTTTTAATAACCAGTTAAGTCAATTGTCCTTCGAAAGAGGCAATCCATTTCTAAATCCGGAAATTGTCAATAATATAGAATTAGGATATACACTTGCCTCAAGATATAATTTAAAATTTGGATACAGTTTAACCAATGATCAAATCACAAGACTTATTGGACCTGATACATCGGACCTAAGAGCGAGTTATATCAACTGGGAAAATTTAGCTACTCAAAAAATTTGGAGTGGCAATTTAAGTGCGCCCATTGATATCAATTCTTTTTGGAACGCCTATATCAATTTAAGTTCAACGTATACAGATAATCAGGCGGACTATGGTGATGGTGCTACAGTAGATGTTCAGGCTTTTAATTATTCGATTTATGAACAAAATACATTTAATTTACCGAAAGGTATTAAAGTTGAATTATCAGGATATTATTCTGGTCCGGGTGTTTGGGGTGGTGTATTTGTTTTTGAACCAAGTTGGAGTATAGACCTGGGCATTCAAAAGAAATTTCTTAAGGATCGCCTGAATGTCAAGTTGAGTGGCAGTGATTTATTTTATCAGTCTGGATGGGATGGCAAATCTGATTTTAACGGCCTAAGAGCTGAAGGTTTTGGAAGATATGATAGTCGAAGAATCAGCCTAAGTCTGGGATACCAATTTGGAAACCAAAATGTAAAATCACGCAAACGCGAAACCGGACTGGAAGTGGAAGCAGGACGGGTGCAGTAATGTAATGTAAAAAGTCATCAGATTTCAGTCGTCAGTCGAGGATGGTATTGTTTCGAATGGTAATCGGTTTGAGGGGTAATGGGGTAATCAGTTTGAATGGTAATCGGTTTGAATGGTAATCGGTTTGAATGGTAATCAGGTAATCGCGTGACAAGTTAAATACTATAGATTATATTAGTATCAGATTGTTGAATATTAAAGAAACTACTATCTCAACAAATAAAAAATAACTGCTTTAGTATATTACAAATTTTTCATTTCTGGGCACCTGATCTTCTTTCGTTTTAACTTGAATTAAATAAATGCCTTTATTGAATGCAGATATTGAAATTGAGTTTAACTTTTCCTGGAAATTTGATGACATTAATTTTCCTTGTGCATCAAATATTTGAATGTCTATAATTTCTACCCTTGGGTTAATGGACAATTCCTGATTACCCGTTGGAATTAAATTAGATAACAAAATACTTTGATTACCTGATTTATTAGTTTCTTTAGTAGCAGTTGTAGTATTAAAAAACCAAGACACACATGATTCATCAGTTGAAAAAAAAGTGTACATTAGGTTTCCAATCTTTTGTTCACCTAAAGCGGTAAGATGCAATCCATCAGAACCAATATCAGTATTGCAATCGAGATAAAAACCATCCTTTCTTGCTAAATTACCATCATTCCAGCTATAATTTCCCCAGGTAGTAAACGGAATAGTTGCTTGTGCTCCTTCATATTCATAGCCGGGTTTTTGTTGGATAAGATGTTCTACAACAAAACGAACCGCCCAACCATTTAAATAATCCCTTGGGTGTAACAATCCTTTACCGACACCACCGGGAGTAGGCATAGCGAATCCAGAATATCCGCGAGCAGCCAGATAACAAATTTTTATATTTGGAAAATAGTGTTTTACGGTGACCAATAATTGTTGATATTCTGCTGCAAGATTCATCGGAGCATTGGGGAAACTAGTATCTCCTTGAGCGGTATTATCCGTCTCTATCCAAGCCACTTGAACTTGCTCTTGTGATAATTTCAAACTATCAAGTACTTTCAAAGCAGACTTCCAATAATTATCATCAATATTTTTCATTTTCTGAATACCTTGACCGCCAATACAGGTATTTGCAAAAACCAACTTTGAATTTAATCTTATGTTTTGTTTAGCCATGTCAACGAAAGCATTAAACTCAGTTCGGGGATTGCTTGCACCAATACCAATAAACCCAATCAGACCATGATCGTCCGGCAGACCATTAGCACTTCGTGGAACAATGTTTTTAGAAAATGTAATAGCATCTTCACGGTGTTTTCCAGTCTTCAGATTCAAATCATTACCAAATAAACCACCCGTATATCCTCTGTATAAAATTCCCGGACTAAAATCTGTCAATGGAATTAATCCAGATGGCAAGGCTGAGCAATCTTTTTGTCCAAGCAGTATTTGGCTAAAACCAAATAATAAAGCAACGAAAATAATAGTATAGCGATTTTTCATAACACTAAGACTTCGCAATTAAAAAAAAGTTTAACGTAAAATTAATTTCCTCCAAAAAAAAATGAAAATATCAATTTTTTATAGCCGCAATTGAGTTAAATTTACAGAAATTTTATATAATGTATCCTTACCGTATTGAAATAAAATGGGCTTTGATTTTTTCATTAATGACCATAGTCTGGATGTTCTTAGAAAAATTAATTGGTCTTCATAGTACTCATATTGATAAACATCCGATTTATACCAATTTGATGCTGCTCCCAACGATTATTATATATGTTTTGGCTTTAAAAAATAAAAACAAAATAGCTTATCATGACATGATGACTTTTAAGGAAGGATTCATTAGCGGACTCATCATGACCTTTATTATACTGATCATGACACCCCTGATACAATTCATCATCACGAATTGGATTTCACCTGAATATTTCTCTAATATGATTAAATATTCTGTTGAAAAGGGCTATATGACACAAACAGGCGCAGAAGCTTATTTTAATTTAAAGAGTTATTTGATCCAAATGATGTTAGGAACTATAGGGATGGGAACTTTACTTAGTGCATTAACTGCCTATTTTTTAAGAAACAAGAAAACACATGATTTGTAAAGAAAAAAAAAATTTCCTCCATTCATAAATCCCTTATTCCTTCGATGTCTACTAAAAGTAATTATTTAATGTTATTTATCCTTCAATGGCTTTGGATCAGTCCAATCATAGGTCAATCTAAGTCAACAAAGATTAAACCATACATTCCTGACATCGTAACTTTGTTTCCTAATGTAAGAGACTTAGCTATATCTCCTTTTGAAAATGAAATGTATTTTACCATTCAAAGCAGACTTGAGGAATGTTCAAGTATTGCCTATTGCCAATTGAAAAATGGAAACTGGACCAAACCTGAAATAGCTGCTTTTTCAGGTCAATATCAGGATATGGAACCTTTCTTTACTCCTGATGGATTGAAACTTTTTTTTGTCTCAAATCGTCCTTTGAAAGATACTACAACTGAATCTAAAGATTTCGACATATGGTATATTGAGCGAACCAATAAGTCTACCAAATGGTCAAAGCCTATCAATATAGGTTCACCAATTAATACGAATAATAATGAATTCTATCCATCACTAAGCTCAAATAACAATTTATATTTTACAAGTGATGGAACAAATTCAAAAGGTAAGGATGATATCTTCATGAGTTCATGGGATCATGGAATTTACAGTGAACCCATTTCACTTAGTGATTCGATTAACAGCACAGGTTTTGAATTCAATGCATTTATTGCTCCAGATGAATCCTTTCTTTTATATACAGCTTACAATAGAAGCGATGGATTGGGTAGCGGAGATTTGTACATGAGCTTTAATAAAAAAAATAATATCTGGTCTAAAAGCATTCACTTAGGTAAAGAAATCAATTCATCTTTGATGGATTATTGTCCATATTATAATGCAAAATCTAAAACACTTTATTTTACAAGTAAGAGAAGTAGTGTAACAAAACAATTCAACAAACCACAAAATATTCAAGCGATAATTAGGGAAATCAATCAATATGAAAATGGCCAAAGTAGACTCTATCAAATTCCATTTAATCCATCTAATTATTATACCAAAATGCTTCACTAAACTTATGCAATAAATTTTTAAAATAGAAATCATATTTTGACGATGAATATTAGAAAAGCACAATTAGCAGATGTTCCACAACTCAACGAACTATTTAATGAATACAGATTGTTCTACAAAAAGCAAGCTGATTTAGAAAAATCTGCCTTATTTTTAACGGAGCGAATAGCAAAGAATGAATCAGTCATTTATGTTGCTGAATCAGTCCATCAAAAACTTACTGGATTCGTTCAATTATATCCACTCTTTTCCTCAACCCGGTTATGTCGTTTATGGTTGCTTAACGATTTATTTGTATTGACAGAATTTCGTGGCCAGCATATTTCTGTTTTACTCATTAATGAGGCTAAAAAATTGGCTATAGATACAGATGCCGTAGGTTTGATCTTAGAAACAGCAAAATCCAATGATATTGGTAATCAATTGTATCCAAGAACCGATTTTATATTGGATGAGGATCATAATTATTATTATTGGGACAAATAATTGGATTTACGAATCAATTCTTCGCTTTAGTTTCAATAAAATGTTATTTTCGCCTCCATATAAAATACAAATATGCGAACTCATTCAAAAGATACTCAGGAAAGCATTACGCCTGATCTGGCATTCCAGATATTGATTGATGGTAATGATCGATTTGTAAATAATCTAAAGGCACACCGAAATTTATTAGAGCAGGTTAATGAAACCAAAGAAGGTCAATTCCCAATAGCAACCATATTAAGCTGTATAGATTCGAGAACTTCTGCAGAGTTAATTTTTGATCAGGGACTGGGAGATATTTTTAGTATTAGAATCGCAGGCAACATATTAAATGATGACATCTTAGGCAGTATGGAGTTTGCTACCAAAATCATGGGGACCAAAATTATTCTTGTGTTAGGACATACTCGTTGTGGAGCTATCGTCGGTGCCTGTGATAATATTAAATTCGGAAAATTAACAACACTATTAGACAAAGTACAACCCGCCATTGCACTCGAATCTAAAACCACTTCGAATCGCAATGGAAATAATGAACAATTTGTCAATAATGTAACTGAAATCAATGTTCATCTAATCATGCAAAAAATACAAGATGACAGCGATATTATTCGTGAACTTTTAGAACAAGGCCAATTGAAAATCGTCGGTGGTGTTTATGATGTGGAAACTGGAAAAGTTACATTTTTTGAAAAATAAGTTACTCCTATACTTCTAAAAAATATTTTATATTACTTCACTACAAACTATAATCTGTTTTATTGAATAGCTTATTGGAAAGCTTAGAAAAGGATAACCATCTTACTTTTGTTAAACGACTGTACTGAAACTATTTACTTTAAATCTTAATGAATTCTATATTTCTAAATAAGCAGGATTTGACAAACATAAGAACGATAACTATTTGAAATTTGCGTGATTTTAAAAACAAATTAAAAAGAAATCTATGATTCATTTGATAAAACGTGTGTTCACTATTGCATTATTCGTTTCATCGATTCAAGCACAAAATATTCCGGCAGGATTAGATTCGGTACTTAATAAAACGCTCGATAGCATGAGACTTGTACTGCAAATTAAATCCCTTAGTGCAGCCATACAATGCCCTGATGAAGCCATTTGGGCAGGTGCTAAAGGCATTTCTTCTGAGAACCCAAATGTAAACGTTGAGGTAAATGATGTTTATCTCATTGGTAGTGTAACCAAGACCATAACTTCTGCTTGTATATTAAAACTTCATGAACAAAAATTACTAAATATTGATGATCCTATATCTAATTATTTGGATACTATACTATTCATAGATCCAAAAATAACGATCCGACAATTGTTACAACATACCAGTGGAATCTATGATGTACTTTCTAATCCAGAGTTGCAACCCATATTAGTTAATAATTTGGATTCCATCTGGAACTATGAATTGCTTATTAAAAACTTTATTAAAGCACCACTTTTTAAAGCAGGATCCAGATGGTCCTATTCTAATACCAACTATTTTCTCTTGGGCATGATCATCAAAAAAGTAACCGGCAACGAATATTATAAAGAGCTGCGAAAACTAATTTATGACCCATTAGATTTAAAATCAATTTCAATTCCTGCCTACGAAACTTTGAATAATAATGTAGCTCATGTATGGCTTGATATCACAGGTGACGGAATTGCAGACGATGCCCACGATTTCTATATCAATTATTTATCATTAAATTCTGTTGCCGGATCAGCAGGCGGATATTTTTCCACCGCATCAGATATTACGAAATGGATGAGAACCTATATGCGCGGAGATTTTCTATCAAGTTCTACATTAGATGAAGCAAAAAAAACAGTTCCAGCTTCTGGTAGTCAAGGTGGTGCGTATGGCTTAGGACTTATGAAAAATAGTTTCAATGGTTTTCTCGCTTATGGCCATGGTGGAGACCTTGCTTATGCTGCAAGTTCCTGGTATTTCCCTGAAAAAGATATGAGTATATCTGTATTGACCAATGATTCAAAAAATAATTCCTGGACTTTACTTCCTGTTGTATCTGCTTTATTAAAGACCTACAATAACTGGAAGTCAGCAGTTAGTACCAATTCGGTTTCGAAGCCAGATTTCGAAATCCATACTTATCCTAATCCTATTGTAGATAAATTGAATATATCAATCCATTTATCTTCTCCGGTGAATCAAATTGATTTAGTTTTATGCAACAGTTTAGGAGAAAAAATTTCATCCATTCAGGATGGTCAAGTTCTTGCAGGAACACATCAATGGAACTTTAAGGATTTATCTTTACTCTCTGAGGGTTTCTATTATTTGAATGTTATCATAGATTCAAAAGAATCATCCACCATTAAAATTTTCAAATAGTATTCTTGATGGAGTATTAAGATACTCATAATCGGCATTACATTTAAAATCTGCCTAACCATACATTTAACTTTTCATTTTAGTTAAAGTCTGAAATTTTTAGACCTCAATTTACTATAGGTCTGAATTTTCATTTAACTTTATCGCTAATTAAATAAGTTTGAATGTACAATGTTTTTAATGGGAATAGTCTGAATACCCAAACATTACCTTATAAAAGTAATTTAATCAATTATTCTGCTTTTAATGAATTACTAAGTCCGATACATTTTAGAAGTTTTTCAATAAAGTATGTCATTGAAGGTTGTGAAAAATACACTGTAAACGGCAATCCGTATTTTGTAAATCAAGGCGAATATTTATTAGCGAATCATTTTTCAGAAGGATTTGTAGAAATAGACAGCCACCATTTGGTAAAAGGTATTTGTATTGATGTTTCACCAAGGCTCATTTCAGAAGTAATCTCAAGTTATATTTCACCTGAAATTCCTGCAGAAGACATTCCTGAAGATACTTTTTTTAATTCACCACATTTTTTAGAAAATCAGTATTCCTCAACGTTTACCAAAACAGGCACGTTGCTTCGTTCCCTGGATCAGGTACTTTCCAAAAATCCATATGGTCAACATGAATTCAGTTCAGAATTTTATCTTAAACTAGCAGAAAATATAGTTCAGGATCACATACCCATTTATAAACAACTTCAACAAATTCCAGCAATAAAATCCGAAACTAAAAAAGTTCTGTTTAGAAAACTCAACCAAGCATTAGATTATATTAATCAACATTTTACCCATCCCTTAGTAATCTCAACTGTGGCTTCAGAATGTTGCCTTTCTGAATTTCATTTTTATAGAATGTTCAGATTGGTATTTGACATGAGCCCACAACAATACATAATTTCGAAAAAACTAAATTACGCATTAGAATTGATTAAGCAACAAGGTGCTGATATTTCAGAAGCAGCCTTGTTATCCGGATTTTCTGATATCTCAGCATTTAGCAAAACGTTTAAAAAACACTATGGATGTTCTCCTTCTAAATTTCAAAATTAAAATGTCTTCAAAAGCTTGAGAATAAGACCAATAATCGACAAAACTAAAATCAATTAAGATCGACCCACTATATTTATTTTTTTAGTTAATCGAAATCCATTATCAAATTTAAAAAATAGGACATACATACCAGGTTCTAAATAATTGACCGATATGTTTAATACTTCCCTTCCATTAAATGGTATGGATTCATGTAATTTACCATGGACATCAGCAATTTGTACTTGACCGGAAGCTGATTTTCCAAATTGTACATGAACCATTTGATCAGTAGGATTTGGATAAACCAATACCTGAGCACCTTCAGTCTCTGAAGTACTAGTTGCTCCATTACAGTTGGCCTTATTGTAACTTGGAGAACTTGTTATTTTAAAAGTACCCACACCATCAGGACATCGTTCATAAGAATTGTCTGTAGGAATTGCCCCGAAACTTAAACTATCAATAACTAATCCATCAGGTCTTGACAAAATGAGTGCTTCTCCAGTAGCAGAAAGTTTAAAATTAGTATGAAGACTACTACTATCACTACTATCTTCATCCAACCAAAGAACGATTCTGTTTTTTGCCGGAATCAAAGTACCTTTTGGAAATTCCCATTTATCTTTTTTCTCATAATCATCAGATAAATAGATTCCGCTCAAATCTATTGATTGATTAGTGTTATTATATAATTCTGCCCAATCTTCATATTTATTGTCGCTAGGATCAATTATGGTAGTTTTATTGCTCGTCATAAACTCATTAACTACTACATCTCCCTTATTAATATCTGCAAAAGCTTCAGTTGCTTCTAATGTATAAAATTCATATTCTGCCCGCTCTGGAGAAAAAATCCCAGCCAGATTATTTTCAGCATAAATATAATATTGGGTTTTCTTAGTTTCTGCAATCATATAGGTTCCATAAATTCCATCATTAGCTGCAGCATCGTGATGTAATCCATCGTCAAACAATGGTTGTTTTTCAAATGGATAAGATTTATTTTTTCGATATGCAAGAAATGCTGTAGTGCCATTAGTAATTGATAAATTAACCCAAAGGGTATCTCCTACTTTCGGTTCTTGTTTTAACCATATTATATTGGAAATTCCAGGTGGCAAGGCAATAAATTCGTTCACCGTATTAAAATAGGCTAATCGAGCATTCATAAGTGTAGAAATACCGGGAGCAGTTCCAAATCCGCCACCAGAGGATATTGCAGCCGTTAATGAAGTTTTAAAAGATGTATATGTGGTCAAACTATTGGGATCTGTTTTGACTAAACTATCCACTTTAGATTGAAGTTGAATGGCCATACTCTCATATACTTTGTTTGCAATAAATTCTTTACAAAAGGTTCTCACATGTGCAGTATACATTTTTTTGTAACTTGGATTTTGTAATAATTTTTGCAACAAAGGTCTGTTCGTGGTTGATTCACCATTAAAAAAAGTTATCTTATCAACAGTCGTGCCACCGCCACCACCGAAACTTCCCGGAAATCCTCCTATACTCATATTCAGGTCCCAAATCACCGGCAAAAATCGTCCGAAATCATCTTCATAAAGATAATAGTTCTGTGAGAAGGAACCTGTATAGCTATCATAATTGGAAAAGACGCTATTAAAAGCATGCATCCATAGGGCTCGATCTACATCCAGTATTTTTGGAATAGCGGAAGCATTATTTTTTAAAGTATCCATAAGTGCTATAAGTTTGTACCAACCGACCACATTTTCCATCCCATAATAGATATAATACTTAGAACTATCGTATCCATTAAATACCAAGTTACTTGTAGAATTATTCCCGGGTTTATCTGGGTTCCCTTTAACAAACACATGATCCGATGATCCAAAATGATCACTACAAAATTTCTTATTGACCGCCTCTACATTGGTGTACAATCCAATATATTTATCATTGATATATAATTTTGAGAAATTTGCTTGAGAACAATCCATGTAATTAGAAAGGATCTCATAGGATAGAACTTCTCGAACAGCAGAAGGGTCAGAAAAATTATTACCCAACTTTATACTGGAGTATTTCTGATAATCCTGACTACCTAATATCCAATCTAATTTAATGTGAAGTGGATTTTTTACCTGATTGTTTTTATAAGAACTATTCCCCTTATACTTTACGCCTACACTGTCATATTTTACGCCATTGATATAACAAGATGTAGCCAATATATAATCTTCTTTTCCAGCTTTAGCAGTGTCTAAGCGGTAATCCCAATCCTGATAATCGAAATTCAGCTTGATTTCCTGTACCTGATCCAAACTATAAAAGTCACTATTCTGTGCCCGCAAATGCTGATTTGGCATCCATATAAAGATAAAACTTAGCGTAAAAACAACAAATTCAGAGGCTTTAATATACATATTAAATTATTTACTTATATGATCAAATGACTTCAAAAACAAATTCGAAGATATTACTATTCTCCGATTTTAATAAAGAAAGTAAATAATCAGGCGTTTGTACTTAAAAAAGTATCACTATTTTAAATTTAAATAAATGAATGGACAAGCAGCCAAATCTAAATTAAATAGCCAGTCTATATAAAAAGTCAAAAGAATAAAAACAATATTAAAAAAATGATTCAAATCGATTTAAGTTTCCTAAAAAACATAAATACCTATTTGATACTATTTCACCAATTAAAGTTATATTTGATTCATTTTTTTAATTCAAATAAAGTTAAGGACATTGAAACAAATAAACACTATGAGAATTAATGCTATCATCTTTTTAGTATTATTGTATAGCTACAATGCATTTGGTCAACATACCGAATTTGGGATATCCTTGAATTCTGGATTATTTTCATTTCAAGGTCCTTCGGCCGAAAAAGTAACGTTTTTAAATGTAAGTCAATCACCAGAAACAACAGTATATTATACTAACAACCCGTATGGATCTAAAAATGCCCTTCTATATGGCCTTTCTATTAATGTACAGCTAATAACTAAGAAAAATATCATTTTTGGCACTGACTTCGGTTATGAAAATCTACGAAGTAAAATATTAATTGATAAAGTTTTCTACAGTGATGATGTTAATGATAAAATCATCACTGTTTCTGGGGAAACAATTTTTTCTCATTCTTTTATTAATTTAAATCCATATGTAGGTTATAGAATAATTCTAAATAAATATTCATTAGACTTCAATACCGGATTTGATCTTGGATATTGTTTTTTAGCTCATGAAAAATCGTCAATAGAAACCAAAAATGGAATTAAAGATAGCAATTCAAAAGATAGAAGCACCATTCGTTTTGATTTTAGACCCAGAATTCAAGCTACCTTCAACTATAAAAAATATGGCTTATACGCAGCTTATTCAAATGGATTAGTAAATTACCAATCTGGCTATGTTGGCGGAATCAATGAATGTTATTCCCGTATCATTCGATTTGGTTTAAATTATAAATTTTGATACGTATTCTATTATAATATTGAATATATAAAATTAAAATAATTATGGAAGACAAAATACTCTTAGTCCATCCAGAAGGCAAGAAAGGCATAAATATGAGTGTTAATAAATTTAATGTTTTGAAGTCTGCAATATTGGATGTTTTAACAACTCATGGTGCTATAACACATACCGAACTCATCACCAAAACAAGCGAGGAAATAATAAAAAATAAAATAGATTTTGAAGGAAATTTAGGTTGGCATATCGAATGGGTCAAACTTGATCTCGAGTCGAAGGGTCTGATTCAAAGAACAAAAGAAAAAAATAAATTATACTTCAGCTTGAAAAATAATTCTTGATTAAAATAAATGCCAGATCCATCAATTTATAAAAATAAAGTACTCAAACAATTTCAAACAATCCCTAGCGTAGGTAAAGCTTGTGCATTGGATCTATGGAATATTGGACTCCGAGATATTTCTGAATTAAAAAATAAGAATCCTCTCGAACTCTATCATAAACTAAATAGTATAAGCGGGGTCACACATGACATTTGTATGTTGTATACTTTTCGTTGCGCAGTTTACTATGCAACAGAAGATCACCATGATCCAGAAAAATTGAAATGGTGGAATTGGAAAAATACAATGTATAATAATGGATAAAAAATGGGGAGGATATTGTCAAAAAAAAAATGCCAAGAATGGACGAATGGAATTTATTTTTATGTAACTCATTCAGTCCTAATCTTTTTAAGAATATATTTGTTTAATAAATGATATCTTGCATTTGAATCATGTAATGGTATCAATAAATATAAGATAAATTTTAATATCTGATGAAATACATTGTTGGTAGCTGCTTATTGTTAATGCATTTTTTTACCATTAATGCACAAAACGTTCTCATAGGGATCCAAAATAATCCAAACGAACCTTCGATAGCTATCAATCCTAAATCACCAAATGTACTAATTGCTGGCGCCAACATTAATAATTGTTATGTAAGCCTTGATACTGGAAGAACCTGGAAAAGTCAATTATTGACTTCATCTTATGGCGTATGGGGTGATCCCAACATTATTGTTGATACAGCTGGTCATTTTTATTTTTTCCATTTATCCAATCCACCACAAGGTAGTTGGATCGACCGTATTGTCTGTCAAAAAACAACCGATAACGGTATTACGTGGAACGATGGATCCTTCACTGGACTCAATGGACAAAAAGATCAGGATAAACATTGGAGTGCTGTTGATAGAAGAAATAACAATCTTTATGTTTCCTGGACTCAATTTGACACTTACGGATCTTCAAACCCAAAAGATAGTAGTAACATCCTATTTTCAAAATCAACGGATGCCGGTACGACGTGGTCTACTCCACAAAAAATCAACAAATTTGCCGGCGATTGTATTGATAGCGATAATACAGTAGAAGGGGCTGTCCCCGCGATTGGACCCAATGGGGAAATATATATTTCCTGGGCTGGGCCCTTAGGTTTAATGTTTAATAAATCCTTAGACGAAGGCAATACTTGGTTATATTATGAATCTGTAATAGGTACAATTCCCGGTGGTTGGGATTTTGATGTGCCGGGGATATACAGAGCGAATGGACTTCCGGTAACAGCTTGTGATGTGAGCAGTGGTCCCCATAGGGGAACTATATACATTAATTGGGCTGATCAAAGAAATGGTTCAAGTAATACAGACATTTGGCTTACAAAATCCAAGGATGGTGGAATCAGTTGGGCCTCTCCTAAAAAAGTTAATATAGATAATACTACAACCCATCAATTTTTTACATGGATGACCATAGATCAAACCACAGGTTATTTGTATTTTGTATTTTATGATAGACGGAATTATACCGATGATCAAACAGATGTTTATCTAGCCGTATCTGTTGATGGAGGAGAAACATTCACAAATCATAGAATCAGTGCCTCCCCATTTGTACCCACAAAAAATGTTTTTTTCGGAGATTATACCAACATTACAGCACACAATGGAATCATTAGACCCATTTGGACCCGACTCAATATGGGACAATTGAGCGTATGGACTCACCTGACTACGTTGAATGAATTGTTGACATCTGACCATGAAATAATTTCCAATGATAATGACCTAAGTTTTGAGAATTATCCCAACCCTTCAAAAAATCTTACCTACGTTTCATTCAAAGTCAGACATAAAACAACAATCAACCTTTCAGTGCTCAATGCGCAGGGAAATTTAATCAAAAAAATGATTCAAAATGAATCCAGAACTTATGGCAAATACATTGAACAAATCAATCTCGATGATTTAAACATTCCAAATGGATTATATTTTATCAAATTGGAAATGAATAATAAAGTAAAAGTTATACGGCAGATAAAAATTTAATATTATTAATGAAATACTTGTATTTATACAAATATTTCTTGTAATTATACAAATAATAGATCCCTATATCCAACAACTTTTTATTTGTATCATCGTTTTCATTTTGTAACATTGCATATGATTAATTAATGTTGATTAATGACTGCAATAATTATATAAACATTATAAAATATTATGAAAATGATTCTATTTGCATTGTTCATCAGTTCCCTTATATCTTGTCATGAAGATACTTTAAGTACAAGATTCAGTTACCAAACTAAACAAGAATGGGTTGTAGGCGCAGACATTGATTCGGTTAATAAAACCATGACTGTTCCAGCAAACACCAGACTTAATATTGAAGTTACCTCAGAAAGTTTATGCAAAAGCAGCGGCATAGAAATTATTATTTCTAATGCATCAACCATACTTTTTCAAAAAACGGTTTCTGTTTTTCCATTCAGCGAAACGATTACTATTGATCAAGCACAAGACCTTAATATTCAAACTAAAGTAAAAATAGTCAATACTGCAATTGAATGTATTTGGCTTGGGAATGCTAATGTAATTGTCGGGTATTAATTACAAGGTTTGTTTTATGCTCTTTTAATTGAAACATTATTCATTTAATTTGATCATACGTACAATATTCATATCATTTGCCATTTGTACTTTGATATAATAAATACCAGGAGTTAGAAGATCTTGTTTCATTGGAATATTATGATTCCCGGAAGACAATGGTTCATTCCATATATTTTCTACCACTTGTCCATATAGATTTAACACATCAATATGGACAAGTCCTGAGTGTTTTAAATTAAAATGAATATTTGCATGATGATACCATGGATTAGGACTTAAAGTCATTTCTGTTATCACTTCACTAGTTGGACTGCTAACTTGAGTTGTTGGTAAAGATCCATTCAATGTTGTAACACTATATGGATTCATAGTTAAACTAATCGTACCTGATTTTAAATCCACTGATGAAGTTTTCCAATAATTATTTTCATTTGAACTGTACACATTAAATCTCATATCAGCTAAAGCCAATTTTATTTGCACAGTTTGTGATGTTGAACTGGTATTTAATAATACAGCCGTTATAGTCTTACTGGAATCATTGAAGTAAGCACTCGATAATATAGCATTGTTACCTGTTGAAACAACTTCAACTCTGTTAGAATTTGGGCGGATATATTTAAAAAAATGTTTTGCTCCAACATATTTTGGAGATACAGCGCCTGACGATTGATTAGATAAACCGGATGCACTTACATTGCCAGCATCATCACTATCTGTAAATGTCCAATATACCCATGCACTTTGTCTTCCTGCCGTTAACGCTTGATGAATTCGAATAGCAACACCAAGTCCTCCGTCACCCGGGAATCCTGTCTTAGGATACAACCAATCTTTATTCTCACCCGAAGTTTCAGTCATCCAGGATTTTTTATTAAAACTTGCAAATCCTTTAACATTTGCTGGTATTCCTTGTGCAGGACTCGTAGTCCATCCATTAACCCACCAATCCCATTGTCTGGGATTTGCACCCGCAGAACTTACACCATCATTAGCATAACCATGAATGCAATAAAAATCAACTGCTTTAGAGGCCACTGGATCTGCTTCTATATTCTTGAGATATTGAAGATTTTTATGAGTCGGACCTCCGTATTCCCACATACCATACGAATCACCACCTAATAGATCTTCGGGTCCCATGATTCGGATGTTTTTCAGCTCAGGGTATTTATCAAATTCTGCACGAATTGCTTTTACCGCGGTTATGTATTGTGAAGACAACGGATAAGTAGCGCAACTATAAAATACTTCAAAATTCAATTCATTCTGGATACTAATGGAATAAAAAGGAACTTTATAAAGACGCTGCAATCCCAATACATAAGCTGCGGTACTTCTAACAAACTGGGTTAACGATGAAGTTGGTCCTGTCCCGCCCACAGATGCATCATTAAAAACAGCTAAGGGTGTCCCAGATACGTCCAGTCTTCCCCCTGAAAAATTACCACCCCAAATAAAAGGCCATGGCGTATTGACTACGGGTCCCGGCCACCAATTTTCTGGATAACGATTCCCCGATGACACTTTTACCCAAGGGACTGGTGACCAAATAGAACCCATTAATTTAAAGTCACCCAATTGCGCTTTTTTCTTAAATCCTTCCACGACTGCAGCATCATTGGGAAAGCTGAATAGATTTATGTTTTTTTCGATATCTGGTCCCATAACTGCGATTGGCGCTTGGCGTCCACCAAAAGTTCTGGAATAATCATTGGGTCCGGTATAGGTTCTTACCCGATTATTCTCTGGTCCATTAGGATTGGCCGGATCTTCAAAATTAAATACACTCTTCGTAGCAGATCCCATAAACCATGGTGAAAAATAACTTAAATCAGAAACCGGTGCTTTTAATTTAGGAGTAAGGTCTAAGCGATATATACTACATCCCATGTCATCGTAATATAAATTCAACCACCAGGCTTGATTGACTACATCACCACCTTGATGGGCACCAAATCCATCTATGACCTGAAGTTTTTTATTTGGATCTATGTTTATGTTTGTTTGACCATAGGATAGCCAACTAAAACCAATAAATAGGCATAAAAAATAATATTTAATGTTCATAATAATTTCATTTAATAGGTAATGATGGATTTGTAAAATTATAACAATATTGGTAGTTAATTGGTAAGACTACTTTTAACTTCATTACGCTGCTTTTTTTTTGATAAAACAAATGAAATAAAATAGCATGATAATTAAATAAATTGGATATTCTTTAAGTATATCAAGATGTGCACTAAAGCTCTTCCCTTAGACCATGACTTACATCATACATTATTTTAGTAAGTTTGCGAATGAATCATTATCTATCCTTTTTATCGAATCGATGTTTTTATGCATTTATTTTTCTAATGAATGTTCTTACCTCCTATGCTCAAGTAGTTGATTTTGAGCGCAAAGGTGTTGGCGGTGGTGGATATATGTTTGCTCCATCGATAGACCCCAGAAACCCAAATCATGTCTTCCTTAATTGCGATATGGCAGGAGTTTATGAAACCAAAGATGGTGGTCATCATTGGACTTTATTACCTTATCAACAATTAGTTAGTACAACAAAAGCTGTAATGCAATTTACCAATGATCCAAAAATATTATATACTGTAAAAAGATCTCTGACTAATCTTCAATCCCCACTCCAAAGAGGTGTGCCTGCTCAAAGTATTGATGGAGGCTTAACATGGAATGAAATCAACGATCCGACTGAAACCGGAATCCATAGATTATTTGCTGACCCCAATAATTATAATCGTTTATTGGTATCTGAATACAATCGATTGTTTTTATCTATAGACCAGGGAAAACATTGGAAAGAAATTTGGAGGCCTCAAGATGAATTATGTTGGATTGGTGGTGTGTTTTGGGATCAGGATCAAATTTTTGTCGGAACTGGAAAAGGACTTTTGGTTTCTCATGATGGAGGATTACAATTTAGTTTAGAACATTTTGTTGGCGCCAATACCAATGATGGAATTTTTCAAATGGTTGGACGAAAAATTAATAATCAAATACAATTTTATCTAATAACAGCAACTTCTAATTCATTATATCCCTGGGAAGATATCATTGAATTAAGACATCACATTACAGGAATTTTTACTTTGGATTATAACACTAAAAAGTGGATTGATTTTTCAATTACCATTCCATCTTCTATTAAAATCCAATGGGTGGATATGGCCATCAATCAAAAAGATACAATTTACCTTGCAGGTCATGAAAATGATTTGCCTGTAATACTAAAAACTACCGACCAGGGAAAATCCTGGAATAATATTTTTAATGCTATTGACAATCAAAATATCAGAACAGGTTACGGTGGAGATGGTGGTCCTTTTTCATACTTGTGGGGTGGCGCAGCTTTAGGTTTTGATGTTTGTGATTACAATTCTAATATCATTATCAGTACGGAAGGATATTCTCATATGAGCTACAATGGGGGAACGTCCTGGCGTCAGGTATCCATTGATTCAGCCTATTTAAACAAAGAAGGTACCTATTCCAATACACAACAGTATTTTAAAAGTTCTGGTTTAGATGTTACCACCGGGCATCAATTATTTTGGGTCGGGAAAGACTCTTTTTTCTCTTGTATGACTGACATTGGTAATCAGTTTACTCAAGACTGCGGAAATACTTATACGTTCTCCAGAAATGTATTTTATCCCTGGGGCACTGTTGCAAAAAATAATTGGTATCGCATGGTAGAAGATCCTATGGATCATACTATTTATGCCGTTGCTACTGAACTTAATGATATGTATTTAGGCTATCGATTAAATGATGATGACATTAGTGGTGGTTCACTAGTTTTAAAAAGCAATAATTATGGTATCACATGGGATACTTTAATTGAGATGAATTATCCTATCGTTTGGTTAGCCATGGATCCAACGAATAATAGTAGATTGTATATAAGTGTGGTCGATTATCAAAACGGTGGAATTTATAAGACTGAGGACAAAGGCAAAACATGGAAAAAATTATTGGCACCCCCGCGCACAGAGGGGCATCCATATAATATATTGGTTTTAAAAAATGGAGACCTGTTAGTCAGTTATTCTGCTCGTACTCTGGAAGATCGAGTTACATTAACTACAAGTAGTGGAATTTTTTATAGTCGGAACCAAGGCTTATCCTGGGAAGATTTGACACCTGCGGAAATGATGTTTTATACTAAAGATATAATTATTGATCCACATGATCCACTTGAAAACACTTTGTATGCTTCGGCTTGGGGAAGATTTACAACATTCGAAGGGCCCAATAATGAAGGGAATGGTGGTATCTATAAAACTATAGATAGAGGTAGAACGTGGAATCGAATTTTCCAAAATGAAATGGCAGAAAGCATGACTATTCACCCTTCAAAAACAAACAGCATGTATGTTACTGTTGAATTTGGAGGCTTGTATTATAGTGAGAATATTAATTCAGAAATTCCTTCATTCAAAAGATTGGAATCCTTTTATTTTCCAAGACCAAAGAGAGTATTTTTTGATCCATATGACAAACAAAAAATTTGGCTCACTACCATGGGAGGTGGTATTTGGTGTGGTAGAGAACAGGAGATCACAAATACCAAAAACATTCAACCTATCCATTCATGTAGCTTAATAAATGTGATTCAGTTAGATCATGCCATATCCTTATCATGGCCAAAAAATTACGGCATTTCTAAAATAAAAATGTTTGATATTTATGGACGAAATGTAAACACTCAAACTTTTTCTTCAATCGTTACATCAACTGAATTCCAAAGCGATCAATACACACACGGATTATATTTTATTCAACTTCAAAACACAATTAACCAATCTGTTTGTAATCAAAAAATAATCATTCGATAATTCGGCACTGAATAATAAGTACTCTCAAATTAATTCTATAGTTTGGAGACTTGTCTGGTTTTGTTAGAAAAAAAAAGCAAAGTCTAGTATTCTATTATTATTTTAAAATGAAATCTATTTTCAGATAGCGGTGTGATTGCAAATACATTATTTGGTCACAATTATTTTTTAACGAGTTCTGTTTGACTTTTTAATGCAAGTTCATACAGAAATTCAGGTGATAGATCAGCTCCATTCGGCCAACATAATGTCCACGTATCCAAAACAAAATTCTTAAAATATTCAAGGTCTTTTAATGGCTCAAATATTTTTCCATAAATTTCATTCTCAAGGTCAACTTTTCCACTTGTTCCGTCGGAAAATTTTAAATATATTTTATATCCTTCAAGATATTTTGCTTCAATAACTCTTATTAATTTCATAGGTCTATATTTAAAGGATTTATCTTATTTAACTGTTGTCTTGATAAAGAAAGTTCCCAATTTTCTAGAAGTTCAGCTTTGTGTAAATCAAGCCATTTAAATATTAAATTGAGCTGTTTCCTGGGCATTTCTCCTTTAACGATACCATTTTCAATACTAATTATAGCTGTATATTCCTGATACTCTACGTGAAAGTGTGGTGGATTATGTTCGTTATAAAACATTTTGATAATGATTCCAAAAAACCGAGATACTTCTGGCACAGTGAAAATTTAGACCAAGATAACTATTTTTACAAAATTCACTTTTATAAATGTTGTATGATTCATAATATTAAAATCATGCTGAGCACAAACTTCCTTTAGAAATTAATCTAATTCTTCTGGATATTGATTAATTTAGCGTTCATGAAACAATTGATATTCAGTATACTCTTTTTGGTAAACTTCCATGGTTTTCTATTAAGTCAAACCAATTTTAGTTTATCCAATCCTGTTTGTCTTGACCTGATGAAAGGCAATTTCAATTCGGATTCATTTTCGAAAAGGATTGTACTTCCGGATGCTCAACTGAGGAACTATTTAGTACAACAAATCAATGCAGATTCTCTGCATCAATATCTCAAAGGTTTAATTTCTTTTAGAAATAGAAATACCATAAGTGACGATCCTTCTAAACCCAATGAGGGTATCAGAGGAGCAAGAGCCTGGATTAAATCTCACTTAGATCGATGGGCTCAACAAGCTAATTCTGTGTTGATACCCTGTGAATTAGATTTTGATTATCTCATGTGTACCAAAGTTCGACACACCGAATTATTCACTTTAATTCCTGGTACCGGCTCTTTAAAAAATGAACTCGTCATCGTAGAAGCACACTTAGATAGTCGATGCGAAGATGTTTGTGATAGTCTTTGTCTTGCTGAAGGAGCTGATGATAATGGAAGTGGTTCAGCACTATTGATGGAAATGGCGAGAGTGTTGAGTAAAGTTCAACTCAACAGAACATTGGCCATCATTTGGATTACTGGTGAAGAACAAGGCCTTGGAGGATCCCGTTCATTTGCTGCATTTTGCAAAGCAAATAATTTAGTCCTAAAAGCAGTATTCAATAATGATATTGTTGGAGGTATCGAATGTGGTGTTACTTCATCCCCTCCTAGTTGTCCCGGACCAAATCAATTCGACAGTTTGAGACTCCGAATTTTTTCTTCAGGGACTACAAATAGTATGTCTAAAAATTTGGCGCGCATGACAAGAATTTTAGTGGAACAAAATCTAAGTAAAGTGATGGTTAATGCACCCCAAATTGATGTGATGTATGGTGAGGATCGAACAGGGCGTGGCAGTGATCACATTCCATTTAGAGAACAAGGTTACACTGCTATTCGCTTCACTTCTTCGTACGAACACGGTGATGGAAATCCAAGCCAGGCTGGATATGTAGATCGGCAACACAGCAGTCGCGATATCCTTGGGAAGGATATTGATGGCGATGGTATATTAGATAGTTTGTATGTCAATTTTAATTATCTAAAAAACAATGCTATTGTTAATGCGCTATCGATATCTAATGCAAGTTCCACGACACTTAGTCCTTTTGTACTTCAAGTCACACCAAAAACTAATAGTTTAGATATTAAAATAGATAACCCACAAAATGCCACAAAATACATTTATGGAATTAGAAAAATAAACAACACTTATTTTGATACCATCATCATTACGGATCAAACTCAGATACTCGTTGATGGACTTTCGCCTACCCTATATTATGTTACTGCTTGTGGCGTAAATCAAGAACAATGGATCAGTATGTTTGGATTGGAATATAGTGCACGAGTCCTCAATAGTATTAAACAAGTAGAACCAACTAAACCTATTGAACTGCTGCAGAATAGACCGAATCCATTTGACGAACTCACACTCATTCCGATTATCGTAAATGATCTTTCGTTTATTAAGGAAGCAAGTATGATCGTAACTTCTGAAGATGGAAGAATTATAAAACAGATCAAACTTGATTTAACAGAAGGTGTTAATGAATTATTCTACAATTATTCCTGGAATCAATTCGAGTGCGGAACATATTTTTATAGTCTAATTATCAATGGGAATAAAATAGACACTAAGAAAATGGAAATGGTTAGTTATTAATATCAGAACTCCTTGCCCTATTCAAGAAAATATGATCATCCATTGGGCAACTTCGCAAATTAAAATCGAGGAAAAATATATAATATTAATTAGTCGTATAAATTTGGATCGACCTTAAGGGGTAAGCCGTAAAAAAATGATGTAATGAAACCGTTAAAAATTCAAAACTGTATGAGCCTAACATAATGCTTTAAAAAGAACAATATTGCGAGCTGGGCAAGTGTTAAGCTAAACAAATGAAAGAAGTCCAATGGCGAGTTTTTTGAATTTAGGTTTCATGGAATCATTTTAGGCTTAGACCTTAAAGTCTTGAATTTTTGGTTCTTTTTTTTCAAGAAAAAAGAACAAAAAGTTGTTAATTAAAACGTCAATTAATATTTAGAAAAATATCAAACAACCAAAATAATTTTTCAACCGCTTTTCTAGTTAGCGTAGGGCACGGAGTTCTAAATCTACAGATTTCTAATAAAAACTAAAACTCCACTTCAACATCCAATTCCTGATCCTTTCTGAGTATGTGCACTTTAGTTTTATCACCCTTTTTATACATACCAAGTGATTTCATATAATCATAAATATCCTTGATTTCAAGATCTCCAACTTTCAAAATAATATCACCGTCTTTCATCCCTGATTTCATGGCTGGTCTATCATCTAATACGGCATCAATTCTTACCCCTTTGCCGCTATAAACATAATCTGGCATAATCCCCAAAGTCACCTTAAAGCTTGCAGCCTTTTCATTGTTTTCATCTTTGGTTTTTTGAAATGTTAGGGTTCCATCTTTTGATATTCGCTGAATGACATTTAGTATAATTTCAGAAACCTGATAAATTCCTTTGTAATTAACCAACGGACTGTCATCAGATGGTTTGTGATAGTCTTTATGCTGACCCGTAAAAAAATGCAAAACAGGTAAACCCTTCAAATAAAATGAAGTATGATCTGATGGACCCACACCGCTTTCAGAGTAATTAAAAGTAAATCCTTCAGGTTTTACTTTATCGAGTATACTGGGCCATTCCTTGGCCGTCCCGGTTCCACTTATAGCGATAACATGTTCAGCATTCAGTCGTCCGACCATATCCATATTAATCATAGCTATCCAATCTGCCGTATTTACTGTGGGTTGTTCCGCAAACGCCTTGGATCCAAATAAGCCATGCTCTTCACCGGAAAATGCAATAAATAGTACATTACATGCCAATTTTTTATCATTTACAAGTTGCTCTGCTAGCCACAATAATGATGCTACACCACTAGCATTATCGTCAGCTCCGTTATGGATAGATTTATCATTAGCCGCAAGGGACCCAGCATCTCCATGACCTAAGTGATCATAATGAGCACCGATGATAATTGTTTTTTTTGCCTTGCGATCCAAATATCCCAAAACATTTCGTCCGGTAATATCCTTTTTAGTTTTATCGTG
The DNA here is from genome assembly GCA_044228225.1 of Saprospiraceae bacterium. Taxonomy (GTDB): domain Bacteria; phylum Bacteroidota; class Bacteroidia; order Chitinophagales; family Saprospiraceae; genus Vicinibacter. Next base: position 127,752 of record JBGAVH010000015.1, read on the forward strand.
TGGATCAGAAGAGAATGAAAATTCTTGATACCACCCGGTCGTACCTTTGGCTTTTAACCCTAATGCATCCATCCTGGATGCGATATAGGCTGCCGCTAGTTGCTCGCCTGATGACCCTGTAGATCGACCTTCTAAGTCGTCAGAAGCCAAATAAACGACATCAACATGAATTTGCTGAACATCTTGGGCCCCAATTATAATAGGAAAACAGATGATAAATAGTAGTTTTGCCAGTGATTTATGATTCATATTCATTCAATTATTGTGAATTAAGTATTCCAAGGAAACGATTTGACCACTCAAAGGGTCAATGTTAATTAGAGCTTCAAAATTATGGAAAAAAAAGGTAATCCGTTCATTTATTTGTTTGGCATCATATGCTTACTAACAACCCATTGCAAACAAGATGTACCCAAACAAACCATTGAAAAAATAGTCGAAAGTAAACCGAAAAACCCCATCACCCTTCCTAATTATTGGAAAGATCCTAATGTAATGGAATTTGGACGTGAAGCGCCTCGGTCAGATTTTAAACCCTTCGAAACTACGGAAAAAGCCCAATCGCAATCCTTTCAAAGTAGTTCTTACCATCGCAGTCTCAACGGATTTTGGAGATACCAATATTTTACCGGTCCTGATTATGTTCCAGGAGAAATAGAAAAATCACCCATCAATATCAATTGGCTTGAAAAGTCATTTCCATCATGTATTGAATTGGGTGGTATCGGTAAACCCATTTTTAAAAATTATGGATTGCCCTTTGAATCTAACTATCCACAAGTGCCTTTGGATTCGAATACCGTTTTGGTACTCCAAAAACCGTTAGATATTTCTACCCAATGGAAGTCCCGCGATGTTTTTGCAGTTTTCGAAGGTATTAGTTCGGCCTATTTTGTTTATGTAAATGGACAATTAGCCGGATATAACGAAGATTCAAAAGCAGTTTCAGAATTTAATATTAGCCCATTTCTGAAAGATGAAAACAACATGATTAGTTTGATTATTTTTCGTTGGAGTGATGCTTCTTATTTTGAATCCCACAATATGTGGTCTATGACAGGGATATATCGGAATTCCTACCTTTTGGCTCGTCCCAAATGTAGAATCAAAGATTTTTATGCTAAAACAGATGTACAAGGTAATCAAGGTATTTTAGATCTTGATGTACAAGTAAAAAATAATGCCGCCGAAAATTATTCCGGGTATCAACTCCAAGTCCAATTATTTCAAGATACTACGAAAGAAGTTTTTAATAAGACCATTACATTCGATATTAATCAACAATCAGAAATTAAAAAAAATATTGTCGCTCAAATTAAAAATGTAGAAACATGGTCTGATGAACATCCAGATGCATATTATTTATTTATTCAACTCAAAAATGCTCAGGGAGCAACCCAGGAAGCAACGGTGTATTTAATTGGATTTAATAACATACAATATAAATCAAAATCATTTTTAGTTAATAACAAACTGTTAAAAATAAAAGGCGTCGTTCGTCATGAATTTCATCCCATCACAGGTTATGTAGTCGATAAAGATTGGATGGCTAATGATGCTGACTTGATGAAGTTAAATAATATTAATGCCGTTCGCAATAGTCATTATCCTCAGGACCCCATGTGGTATACCATAGCTCATCAATATGGATTATACCTAATGGATGAAGCGAATTTGAATACAAGTTCATTGCTGTCTCAAAATATAGATTTGTCAGCAGATACTTCTGTTTCAAAAATATATCTCCAAAGAGTGAAGAATATGTTCGAACGCAACAAAAATTATTGCAACGTTTTAACCTGGTCATTAGGATATAATTGTGGACTTGGAGATAATACAAAACAAGCCTACCAATATATTAAATCTAGAGATTCGAAAAGACCGGTCAGTGTGCAATCCAGTTTGAAAAGTTTTGGGGACCTTGCTTTAGTCAATTCCGAAGATAATATTTCGAATGGGACAAAACCCGTACTTTATTATCGGATGTCTTCCAATGCGGGTAATGGACTTGGTGGATTGACATTAGTTTGGGATCATATTAAAAACAATGACAATAAAGCAGGAGGATTTATTGAAGATTGGGCGGATCAAACTTTTTTTATGAAAACCAATAAAGGCAAATTGTATTTCGGCTATGGTGGAAATTTTTCAGAGACGAATTCGGATTCTTTCAGGTGTGTAAATGGCCTAATGACTTCTAATAAAACACCTAAAGCTTCGCTCAAAATTGCCAATAATTTATTTTCACCTTTTACTGTAAGTGCCATTGATTTGAATAAAGGTCTCTTTGAAATTAAAAACGATCATTTGGAAAACCATGGTGATGTATTTAATTATTTCTGGACTGTGGTCGAGAATGGTGATAAAATCAAAGAAGGTAAATTCGAAAATTTAATGATTGATGCCGGACAGAAAAAAACTGTCCATGTGGATTACAATAGCTTTACTAGAAATCCTGGTAGTGAGTATACCATTTTGATAACCATCAATAAAAAATCATTGAATAATGGGATGTATCGTTTTATTGTAGTGGGATTACAACAATTTATTTTGCCGAAATCAGTAGGTAAACCCATCAATCAATCCGCTTTCCAAAAATTAAAAAGCACCGAAGAAAATAATTCAATTCACATCAGTAATAATTTGTACAGTATTAAAATCGATAAAAACAAGGGTTTGATTTCATCCTGGATTTGTAAAAATAAAGAACTGCTTGTCACTCCGATTAAACCAAATTTCTATAGAGCACCAACGGATAATGATATTTATCTCAATCAATCTAATGAAATCAATTTTTGGAAAACATTGGGGGATCAATTGACTATAGTATCTCAAACTCTGGAAACCAATCATCCCGATTATATAAGTTACGTCGTTAAAGCAACACTACCTGCTTCCAGTTTATTACCGATAGAATTAAGGTATCGCTTCTACCCTTCCGCAGATGTTGTCCTGGAAATGAAAATAGATCATTTGGACCAACTTAAAAACATGCCACCAAGAATTGGGTGGATATTTGAAATGCCCGCGGTTTTTGGAACTGTACAATGGTATGGCAGAGGTCCTTTGGAAAGCTATCAGGATCGCAAGCTGGGTTTAAATATTGGCTTATATAAGAGCACCGCATCAGAATTTAATATTCCGGCGGTAAGACCTCAGGAAATGGGCAATAAATCAGATGTTCGTTGGCTAAGTCTAAAGACTTTTGAAGGTCTCTACTTGATGGCTTTGGGGCAAAGTGAATTTGATGCGAATGTACTTCCGTTTAATTACAACAAACTAGGAACTGGATACAGACATGGAATTGATATACTCAATGATCCGACCAATACAGTCTTATTGGATTATTATCAATGGCCTCTGGGTGATGGGTATTCTAATAAGTCCCATCCTCCAAGCTCCAAATCAATCCATTTCACCATACGATTAACCAGTCAGGATGAGTCTCAAAGTAGTATTCCATCTCATTTTACAGAAAGCTTATTAACCAATTAATTATCAAGAGTTTAATCCAATCCTTGGAATTGCATATTGCTGCCGTAACATCGAATAGTTAAGATTGCTTATCTTTGCGATTCAATAAATTGTATTTTTCGTATTACATTAAGTTAAATTTATTACTTAGTGTATACTAGAACCTAAAACATCAAAATAAATGATATTCAAGTTTAAGTGGGTTTTCATCATTGCTCTCATCGCATTTATCTTATACTGCATAGCATGTATGTTTTCTCCCAAAGTGATTAATGCATCTGCAGATATCAAAATAAATTGCACGAAAGGATTTCTATTTGTAACCATGACGGATACCAAGGAATGGCCCAAATGGGTTAGTTGGTCAAAGGAAGATCCTGCGATAAAATATACCACCGGAAAACTGGAAATTAGCCAAGGCGCTAGTTTTTCATTCGTTGGCCCTAAATTCGGGAATGGATCTGTTGAATTAAACGAAGCCTTTAAAGATTCCGTTTTAACTGCATTGGTTATTAATGATCATTCTCCAGTTAATGTTAAAATTACTTTCCAGATCATTCCGGAAAGAAAAAATTCACTTTACTTATATGCTAAAGCTCGTTCAGTTGAACCCATTCCATTTATTAAAAGGGCACTGTGGTTTAATGCAAATGATAATCTTAAAAAACTATTGGCGAATGATTTAACTTCATTAAAATCATATTTGGAAGGAATGATTAATACCAAGTTTGGTATTGAATCAACGATCTTCAAGAAAAAAAGATATTTCGGAATTCGTTCCATTATATTTAATTCAAACATTCCAAAATTTTACGCTGAATCCTATCCTAAAATTTATGCAAAACTGGATTCATTGAATATTCCATATATTGGACCTCCTGTGGGAATGATATTTGATTGGGAGGGAAGCTCTAATAATGTATTTATCATGGCAGCACTTCCTATAGAAGCAAATATTAAAGCCCCATTGGATTTTGAAGTCATAGATATACCTGATATCCCGTGTTTGAAATTAGAACATTTTGGAATGTACAATACCCTCAAAAAAGCACATTCCAAATTAGACTATATCATGAGCAGTTCGGAATTTGTGTTACAACAACCCATCATAGAAGAATATGTAACGAGTCCTTCACAAGAACCAGATACTTCTAAGTGGTTGACCAATATATATTACCTGTTGAACAACCAGGGTTCCTATTCAAAAGGAGTAGAAAAGAAAAAAACTATGGAAGAGATGATTCAGGAAGAAGAAGCTGAGCGTAGAGAAAAACTCAAAGCATTAAATAAATAATAATATAAAAAGAAAAATCATATTAAGTCTTTGTTTCTTATATGTTATAGGCATATATGGTCAGGATGTTTTTTCTGAAAAATCAATAAACATTGATCCAATGAAAACCTTAATGTGGACTAACAAAACGTATTTCCTGGGACATTTTGATCCCAAAATGCATCCTGATTTCGTTCAGATTGACTCGATGTATTGTTATCGTGAACTCTATATGCTCCAAGAAGCTTATCAGGCATTTGTTGAAATGGCCAAGGCTGCTTTAGCAGATTCCGTACATTTAAAAATTATTTCTGCGACTCGCAATTTCGATTATCAAAAAAGCTTATGGGAAAATAAATGGACCGGAAAAACACTAGTCGAACAAAAAAAACTAACGATATCGCATAAGAACTTTTTCCATCGAGCTTTAAAAATTATGGAATATACAGCGCCCCCGGGATTTACCAGACATCATTGGGGTACTGATATAGATATCAATGCAGTTGAAGACGAATATTTTCAAAGCGAAGAAGGCAATATCGTTTTCGATTGGTTACAAAAAAATGCAGGCAGGTTTGGATTTTGTCAAACCTATACCGCACAAGATCATTTAAGACCAAAAGGATATAAAGAAGAAAAATGGCATTGGTCCTACGCAAAAATAGCAGATCAGATCTGGCGTGAACAAATTGCTCAATTTGAATTAAGGGATATTAACAATTTCAAAGGAGCTGAATCGGTTAAAAAAACTAATTTTCTACATGACTTTATATTATCAATAAACACCTGTCACTAATATGGCCCTAACGGATTCGAATCCCATTCCATTACATTCTGTTGCTCCTGAATTTCAATTAAAAAATGTCGTTACAGATCAATGGATTAGCTTGCCTAAACAGAATGAATTTAAGGCAACAGTCATTATGTTCATCTGTAACCATTGTCCTTATGTCATTCATGTCAATCCGGAATTAATTCGATTAGCTAATGATTATATGCCTAAAGGGGTACAATTTATTGCGATAAGTTCAAATAATGTAACGCATTACCCTGATGATTCACCCGAACTCATGCGTGTTCAAGCTAAACTATTAAATTATCCTTTTCCATATTGTTATGATGAAAGCCAAGAAGTAGCAAGAGCATATGACGCAGCATGCACACCGGATTTTTATGTGTTCAATGCTGAGTTAAAACTTGCCTATCATGGAAGATTGGATGCATCCAGACCCGGAAATGATTTACCCCTGAATGGTCTTGATATGCGCAATGCATTAGACGCATTATTACTCAATGAAGCACCTTCTGAAATACAATACCCAAGTATGGGTTGCAATATAAAATGGAAAAAATAAGCTTCTGCCAAACTCATTTCTATTATGAATCACATTAAACATCTGCTATTTGATTTTGGAAATGTTCTGCTCAATTTAGATGAGCACAGAACCTGGCAAGGGCTGGAAGAAATATTAGATCCCAAACTTTGTGGAGATATCAACGAACAAGTTTTTTTTCCTTTCGAATGTGGCCTCATTTCAGAAGACAGTTTTTTCAATAGACTGCAGCGGAGATCCATTAATGTCTTACAAGGTGATGTCTATGTTAAAATTTGGAATGCTATGTTGCTTGATTTACCGGAACATCGAATTCATTTTTTAAAAAAACTTAAATCTGATTACAACATTTATTTATTAAGTAATACCAACATCACCCATTTAAGATCTGTACAACATAAGATAAAACGAAATTATCCTGAACTTGATTTTGAAGCTCTGTTTAATAAAATGTATTTTTCTCATGATTTACACTTGAGAAAACCAGATCCAAAAATTTATGAATATGTTCTACAAGATGCTTCATTGCAACCCCATGAATGTCTATTCATCGATGACAAAATAGAAAATATCGAAGCTGCGCAAAAACTTGGAATAAATAGCTATCATCATAATTATAACGACGATATAGCTGATATTTTTGAACATATAGTGGCTAAGTTCAATGGCTAAAATATATTCTACCCGGGATGTCTTTTTAGAAAAAATGAAAAAATACTGCTCCTATCAGGAGCGTTCCCATGCTGACGTTAATAAAAAACTATATGAATTGCAACTAGATGCTGAATTGCGTGATGAAATCACATATGAACTCATTCAGCAGAATTTTCTCAATGAAGAAAGATTTGCCAGAGCGATCGTTCGTGGTAAATTCAGAATGAATGATTGGGGCAAAATAAAAATCAAACAACAGTTAAAACAACACCACATCATCGACTCACTTATAAATGTAGCTTTAACAGAAATCGATGACGAAGACTATATCCAAAAAATAAAAATACTCATTCAGAAAAAATATGATTCACTGAATAATGAACTTCCCTTCAAAAGATTTCAAAAAACAATATTATCTCTGGTACAAAAAGGATATGAACAACCCCTTGTTTTTCAGATAGCCAAAACTATGAATTTGGAAAAGAACGAATAGTTTTTCAATGCGAACAAATTCCTATTACAATAAAATGGATCAATACGTCAACCTGCATCCAATTCCAATTCCCATATCGCTATCATAATGTGATGATAATGAAAAGTATTTTGTTATAATATATCTCCCTCCAATCATATACTCTTTGTCTGAATTAAACATAATATTCATACGTACTCGTTTCGAAATTGGAATATCTTCTCGCCCTAATTGAAAACGAAATTTACTGTCACTGTCTATTCTCACATCGGATATGAATAACATCGGTAATGTATAAGAAATACCAATTACTGCTGTTTTTCGATTATTCTTGTTGCTCTTTTGGCCAAACATATTATTACTCTCATTACCAAAAATATTACTTTCAGAAAGTTTCATTTCTTTGAAGTGATAATCAAAACCTGCATAAGCATAAAGCCATTGCATTTTGCCAAAATATCTTCCTATCATGGTTTCACTTTCATATCCATGCCGGGCATGAAATCCCAAATGCCATAGTGTGCTAAATTTCCAACGTGTATTTGCTATCATGGCTTCACCATCCGTTCCATTACTTTCGAGACCTATTCTTGCCATCGAATGAAATTTTCTATCGTCTGCGAAAAGTTTACGTTGTGCTAATTTAGGATTAGGAATTTCAGGGTTAGCTGCCTGATTTTCGTAACTGAAAACACGGCCCATTCCACTCATCATATGGTAGAGTATATGGCAATGAAAAAACCAATCACCTTCTGCATTAGCATTAAATTCTAAGGTATCTGTTTCCATAGGCATAATGTCAACAATATTTTTTAGTGGTGCAAATTCACCTTGGCCATTGAGTAATCTAAAATCATGACCGTGCAAATGCATTGGATGTCGCATCATTGAACCATTGTACAATATAAGCCTAATGTTCTCTCCTTTTCTAATTAGAATTTTGTCAGCTTCAGAAACAACTTTGTTATTTAAACTCCATACATATCGATTCATGTTTCCTGAGAGTTGAAAATAAAATTCTTTGACTGGAACAGTTTTTGGTAACAGGCTATTTATAGTTGATTTCAACATGGTATAATTTAATGTGATAATGTCTGAAGTTATGCTGGTATCATTTAGTTTCGCATCATTTTCCATGTCGGACATTTCATGTGTCCCTTTATGTTTCGTTTCACCAGTTATTTCAGGATACATCACCACATTCATATCCATTTCATTTAATGACATTTGCATTCCCATATCATCTAAATCACCATTCATCCGCATCATATCATTCATCATCTTCATTCCTTCAAAATATTTCAATTTAGGCAAAGGCATTGATAATTGTTTTACTCCATCTCCTAAAAACAGTGATGCTGAATTCGTTCGGTCTTCTGCAGTAACCAAAAATTCACTGGAAACACTATCATTAGGAATCGTTACTATCACATCATAAGTCTCTGATACTGCAATAATCAGTCTGTCTACTTCTATAGGTTCAACATCATTTCCATCATTAGCCACAACGGTAATTTTACCTCCTCCATAAGTCAACCAAAAATAAGTAGATGCTCCCCCATTTGAAATCCTTAATCGAACTTTCTCTCCCGGTTTCAAGGCAGAAAATTGATTATTGCTTTTTCCATTTATTAAAAAATTTCCATAATAAACATCACTGACATCCATAGCATTCATACGTTTCCATTCATTAGTGACTTTTGTTTTGAAATAACCTTGATTAATAGCTTCTGAATAACTTTGAGTTGTTCCCTTTTTTATTGCAAACCAATCCGTAGCATTATGAAGCATTCGATGCACTTGTTTAGGATTTAAATTGGTCCATTCACTTAATATTATTGGAATAGTTGTTAAATCATCAATTCCTTTTCTAAAATTCGGATCGGTCATTTTTTTATTCAGAATCATCGATCCATACATGCCAATTTGCTCTTGTAACCCTGTGTGACTGTGATACCAATGGGTTCCATGCTGAACAATTGGAAACTTATATAAATGCGTTGTGTGTGCCTTGATCGGCATTTGAGTTAGATTCGGTACGCCATCGTATTTATTAGGTAAAAATATTCCATGCCAATGCATTGAAGTTTCTTCATCCAATTCATTATGAACATAGATTTCCGCAGTATCGCCTTCAGTAAAAGTTAATGTAGGCATTGGAATTTGGCCATTGACAGCAATTGCTCGTTTACTCTTACCAGTAAAATTAACTAAAGTATCACGAACGAACAAATCATATCGGACAGTTCTCGGTGCAATTACTCCGACTGAATTAATTGATGAATGGATGTTAATCCATTGAATACTGTCATGTACAGTTTCAACGCTAACTTTTGATAATAGTAAATTATCTTCCAGAGGTTCCTTTTCTAATTTAACTTTATCAGTAAGTGGAATTTTTATTGTGTCCTTGACTATCGGTAAAGATTTAGGTGAATTAACTTTAGGCTTGACTTTTGTCTTAACTTTTTTTGCCTTAATTTTCACTAAATCCATTCCACAAATTGGGCATGTACCAGGTGCATCGTTGTGCACTTGTGGGTCCATAATACAACTGAAAAAGGATCCATCAGGTAAGGATTTGCCGTTGTTTTGAGCTGAAAGTGTACAGGGAGTATATAAAAACATGTGGATAAAAAGTATTGTTATTGACAGCACTTTTTGATGAATAATTTTTTGAAAAACCATCTTAAATATTTTCATATCCTGCAAATTCTAATTATGTTAATTTATAATTTTCAAGGTAAAAATAAAACTAAACTACTATTTAATAATTCAAATCGATTTACCATATCGATTTAATTATATTAATACCACTATCAAAAATTTATTAAAACAATTTTCAATAAATTTCCGACAGTGGCATTAATTTATTTTGAATTAATATTCTAAAATTATAATAATTATAATTAGTCCTTATTTTTTCTTAGTTAATTCCATTCCGCATTTTGTACACTTACTAGGTTTGTCACTAGTGATTTCAGGGTGCATAGGACAACTGTAATCCATTGCTGCCATTTTTTTGGTGGTTTTAGTTTTTTTCATTTGCTTCATTTTGTTAGTACACATTTTTCCGCTCATTTCCATACAATCTCCGTTCTTCATCATCATTTTTGTCCCATCTTTAATCATACACTCACCATTTCTCATACAGGTAGTTCCGTTTTTCATCACCATATCTTTTTCCATAGGCATCGTTTTACCGTCTTTCATGACCAACATCTTTCCGTCTTTCATCATACAACAATCTTTCATAATTGAAGTATTTTTCATTTTATCAGTACACATTTTTCCATTCATATCCATACAATCCCCATTTTTCATCATCATTTTTGTTCCATCTTTCATCATGCATTCACCATTTGTCATACAGGTAGTTCCGTTTTTCATTACCATATCTTTTTCCATAGGCATCGTTTTACCATTTTTCATGACCATCATCTTTCCGTCTTTCATCATACAACAATCCTTCATCATTGAAGTATTTTTCTTTGCTTGCCCATAAATACTTAATGAACTTACCATTAAAAACAGTAATAGTAATGAAACTGCTTTTGTTAAACCGAATCTAAAATTTTTCATAATATATAATATTTATTGTTCTTCAGTACCGCTGTTGATCTGTCTTCAGTTTCGCTGTTGCCCAATTTAATTTTTCATAGTTGCATATTTCTCAACCTAAGTGCATTTCCAATTACCGAAACTGAACTAAAACTCATTGCTAATGCGGCAATCATTGGTGACAATAAAATTCCAAAAAATGGATACAATACACCAGCAGCAATTGGAATTCCTAAAACATTATAGAAAAAAGCAAAGAATAAATTTTGCCTTATGTTTCTCATCACGGCATGACTTAATTTTTTAGCTTTGACTATGCCTTGTAAGTCGCCTTTTACTAATGTGATTTTGGCACTTTCAATAGCTACATCAGTGCCTGTTCCCATAGCAATTCCAATATCCGCCTGGGCTAATGCCGGTGCATCATTGATCCCATCGCCTGCCATGGCAACAATTTTTCCTTCGGATTGTAATCGTTTTATTTCGTTTAATTTGTCCTCTGATAAACAACTTGCTTTATAAGATGATAAGTTTAATTCTTCGGCAACTGCTTTGGCTGTATTCGCATTGTCGCCAGTTAACATAATGACTTCAACTCCTTGTTGCATGAGTTCTTTTACTGCTTCTTTGCTGGAAATTTTTATTGCATCCGATATCGATACAAAACCTATTGCAATGTCATCAACAGCAATATATGAAACGGTTTTTCCAAGTTTCTGTTCGGTAATAATTTTGTTTTCTAAATCATCAGAAATAGTCGCATGGACTTGTTCCATTAGTTTTCTATTGCCCAATGCTACTTTTGTATGGGTCACAGTTCCAGTAACTCCTTTTCCTGCAATAGCTTCAAAATCCTTGACTTCTATGAGTGCTATAGATTTAGTTTTAGCATAATTGACAACAGCTTGGGCTAATGGATGTTCGCTGTATTGATTTAATGAAGCAATATATTTTAACAATGCATCTTCATCGTAGTTAGATGAATAAATTTTATCTACTGATGGTTTTCCTTCGGTTATTGTTCCTGTTTTATCGGTTATTAAAACATTTACTTTGTTCATATTTTCCAAAGCTTCGGCATTTTTTATCAATACTCCCGATTGAGCTCCTTTACCAACCCCTACCATTACTGACATTGGAGTGGCCAATCCCAATGCACATGGACAAGCAATAATTAAAACAGCAATCGCATTTATAAAACCATATACCAA
>JBGAVH010000016.1:0-69673 GCA_044228225.1 Saprospiraceae bacterium
AAAGTTACTAATATTCTAACAAAGCAGATTTCTTCTATCAGTTTAAGTGGATTAAACTTAACTGTAAACGATGGTATTGGAATTGTTAGAAGAGGCAATAATGGTTATTTATACGCGTCAAAGGATTTCAAACCATTAAATAAGTACAGTGAGAAATTCGAAAATGAACTGGGAATAATCTCAGGAAAAGTATTTATTGATGAAAACCAGGACTGTGCCAAATCTAGTACCGAAGTGAATACCAGAGCCTTCCAGCTGGAAGTTTCTGGAAGTAGAACTTCCTTTGAAGTGCCGGTACTTGAAGATGGAAATTTTAAAGTATATCTTGCACCAGGAGATTACAAACTCAATTTAAAAAGCAAATCACTCATTTGGGAGCAATGCAATTTTCCAACATCAGTGAATGTTCAAGCAAACATAGAAAGTAAATACAATGAGCTGTTAGTCAAGCCTATTGAGTATTGTGCCGATTTGTCCACCAATGTTGTGTTGAGTAGATTGAGGAGATGTTTTGATAACAATTTTGCATACCTGACAATAAAAAATGAAGGTTCCATTTCATCCAATAATACGATAGTAAACGTGTTCATGGATGATTATTTTGAAAAAATCCAACCCTCATTAAGTCCAACGAATGTAAGTGGAAATCTTTGGACTTTTAATATATCAGAGATTAGACCAGGCGAGACATATCGAATCAATTTTAAATTTACAGTTTCCTGTACGGCTTCAATCAATCAAGAGCACTGTATCAAGTATATCACTGTGAACGAACAGGAGTGTAAAGGATTTTCTAGTTTAATAGATACTTCTATTGTTTGTGAAAAAAATGTAGGATCATTTGATCCGAATGATAAGACTGTTTTGGTTAATGGTAAGTCTACCGATTTTTTATATGAAAAGGATACCATTCTGGAGTACCTCATTCGTTTTCAAAATACCGGCACTGACACTGCTTTTAATATTAGGATAACCGATAAGTTGGATTATAATTTAGATTGGACTAGTTTAATAGCGTTAACCGCAAGTCACGATTATACCTATTCAGTTAATAACCAGGGATTGTTGGAAGTTAATTTTAAAGATATCATGTTGGCAGATAGCAATATCAGTGAAGCAAATTCCCATGGATATTTCAAGTTTTCAATCAAACCAAAACCGGGTCTTAATTTTGGAACATTGATCAATAACGTAGCAGACATTTATTTCGATTTTAACGAAGCGGTAAGAACAAATTTTGCTAAATTGACCCTGACTCCAATTTTGAAAACAAAAAACATTGCAGGAGAAAAAATAATAGAATTAAAGGCAATACCAAATCCAGCCAATCAAGTCACCGAAATTGCTTTACCAGAATCATGGCATAATGCTGTAGTCCATGCCCGAGTATTGTCCTTAGATGGAAAGTTGGTCCAAAGTTTTGACATATGCACAAATAAAATTATTCTTGAAAGGAATAAGTTGTGTTCAGGAATGTATTATCTTAATTTGATAAATAAGGAAGGTAAGAAAGCGTATTGTAAAATTATTTTTAATTAAAATGGTGATCGGGTAATTGGATGGAATGGTAATCGGTGATCGGTTGAAATGGTAATCGGTTTGAATGGTGATCGGTTTGAATGGTGATCGGGATATCAGTCGTCAGTCATCAGTCGTCAGTCGACAGGTTTAGGATGGTGATCAGTTTGAATGGTGATCAGTTGAGATGGTAGATGGTGTTGAAATGATTAGATGATATTTAATTTTGAAATTCAAAGTCTTTATTTAATTTATGACAAATATACACCACCATAATAATCATAATAATCATAATAATCCCATGAATCCCAAAAATCACAGTTCAGACAATTTTCATGCATAAGCACTTTTCACTACTAATTATGTTTTTCAGTACTCAATTGTATTAATTCCAGATGATGGTTTGCAATATCGATCCAAATTAGAAACAAGAGATTGTAATATCATTAATAATATGTCTTATGTGCAAATTGCACTTGCAATATTTGCTGCATATATTATTAGTTTTGGATATTAATTCCTCAATCCTCAAATTGCCCCAATCGATTCCTTAAAACAGAAACTTCGTGTTGTAAATCTCCAATCCGGTCCAATAAATGTTGAATCGTTTCAATACCTTCCACATTGATTCCTAATTCAAAATACATACGCGACCATTTCTCTAGGATAGGTAGATGTTCAATCGCTATATAATCCAACTGATCGATACTTATGATTTCAATAAGACCATTTTCATTCAAAGCATTTATAAATGAAAATTCAATTTGATGATGGGTGCAGAAATCATCGATTAAGACTAAATTTATTGTTGACATAAGTTTAGATTTTAAGATTTCAGTTTGGATAATTCGGTGAACAATGCTCTTTGTTGATCTGTGAGATGAGTTGGAATTTTGATATTATAAGTCACATACATATCACCGAATTGGCCTTCCTTTTTATAGATTGGAAATCCCTTTCCTTTTAATTTTACTTTCGTTCCGTTTTGAGTTTCAGGACTTACTTTAAGTTTAACCTGACCATCTAAGGTATCTATAGTGATATCACCACCTAGGATTGCTGTATATAAATCAAGATCTACTGCTAAGTGTATATGGTCTCCCATTCGTTTAAATATTGGATGATTAATGATGGTGAATGAAATATATAAGTCCCCATTTGGGCCACCATTGATTCCTGGTCCACCATGCCCGGGTATTTTGATGGTTTGGCCATGCTCGATGCCTGCTGGGATGGTAATCCTGATTTGTTTGCCATTTACAGTTAAGGTTTGTTGGTGGGTCTTATACGCTTCTATCAAATTTAATTGAACCTCTGCCTGATAATCTTCACCCCTGAATTTAACTTGTCCCCTACTACCCGATTGACCGCCTTGACGCCCAAACATGGATTCAAAAAAATCAGAAAAATCACCATCAGATTGTCCTCCAGTAAACTGTGAACCGCGTGACCCAGAGGATTGTCTTTGATGCTGTTTTGCTTTTTCAAACTCTTCAGCATGTTGCCAGTCTTTACCATACTGGTCATATTTCTTTCTTTTTTCCGGATCGCTTAAGACTTCATTGGCCTCATTTATTTTTTGAAATCTCACTTTGGCTTCTTTGTCATTAGGATTCAAATCAGGGTGATGTTTGCGGGCTAATTTTCGATAGGCATCTTTAATATCTTTTGCTGTTGCATTTTTCTCTATACCCAATATCTTATAATAATCTACAAATTCCATATTAATGATTCGATTTAAGCTTGATCATATTCGTACAACAATTAATCTGTTAGAAAGTTACTAATATACCAAATAGATACCAAAAATCAGTTGTTTGAATATTTACACGATACCTGCCTTAAATTAAACAAAAAAAATTATCAAATTGCTTACCTAATAAACATAAAACTAATTTTTACAAAGTATCTTTTTACCTTAGCTCAATGCTTCGATTCATTTTTCTGTTCACCTGCATTTTCGTCATTTCTAATTTAAGTAGTCAATCACTACCTTCCGACAGAACTTGCCAGTGGTCTAAAGCAGGGACATTAATACACGAACCAGCCGACATCATCAATATGCAAAGCTTTGGAGCAAGAGGTGATGGGATATTTGATAACAGTCCGATTATTCAACAAGCTATCCTTTCTTTGTCCAATAAATCAGGAGTACTCTTTTTTCCTACGGGAAACTATTTTTTTTCAAAAAGCATAAGCCTAAAAGACAGCATCATTATACAGGGCAATGGGAGTGACAATACTCGATTCATTTTTAATTTAAAAGGTACTGGTGACTGTATTATTTCCAATGGAAATTACGACAATAAAAAATATTTTTTAAAAGATTCATTTTATAGGCATTCCAAAATTATTTTAACTGATTCATTAACTCAAGTTAAAGTTGGAGATTTCATAAAATTAATTGAATCCGATTCAGATCGAATTACTTCTTCATGGGCATATGGCAACATAGGCCAAATCGTAAGGGTAAATAAAGTTATCCAACATCAAATTTATTTAGACGATTCTCTTCGTATGAGTTTTACATTAAAAAATAAACCGTATTTCTATATCCTAAAACCCCAATCCGGTATAGGCCTTGAGTGTTTTTCATTATTAAGAATGGATAGTACTGCAGAACAATCCAAGAATATTTCTTTCAATTATACTGTAGGCTCATGGATTCATGGAATAAGCAGTCGATACACGAATTTCGCACACATTAGTTTGAATAATTCGAGCAATATAGAAATTAAAGGAAACTATTTTACACGATCCTATGGCTATGGTGGTGGTGGGCGCGGCTATGGTGTAGAATTAGAAATGACTTCAGGAAATTGTTTAATCGAAAATAATATTTTCGAACATTTAAGACATTCCGTCCTGCTCCAAGCTTGTGCCAACGGAAATGTGATTGCTTATAATTATTCTTTCGATCCTTTTTGGCAAGAAACGTTTTTGCCATCAAATTCCGCGGGCGATTTAGTCCTTCATGGCAACTGGACCTTTCAAAATCTTTTTGAAGGTAATATTTGCCAAAATATAGTCATTGATAATTCACATGGATTGAATGGTCCCTACAATACGTTTTATAGAAATCGTGCAGAACTCTATGGAATATTTATGAATTCGGGATCCGGAAATGAGCAACATTTTATTGGAAATGAAATTACTGGATCAAATGGTTTGTATCAATTAAACGGAACCAATCATATTCAATTGGCCAATAACAGAAATGGAACCATTCTACCAGCTAATACCAATACTATCTCTGATACAAGCTTGTATCTAAAGACAAATCCTTATTGTTGGCAACAACTAAATGATATTCCAATCATTGGCTATCCAACAAAAATAAATGAATTATCGAATAATGCATATATCAGATATAAACAAAACCATTTGACCCTTTGTCGACACAATTGTCCATGGGAAAATAAAATATTAAACATAATTGGCCCAAAAGAAAACTGCCCTAACCAATTGGCTACTTATACTTTATCTCATTATTTACCTTGTACTGAAATCAATTGGAAAGTAACTGGTGGAAAAATTATCAAAGGGCAAGGCACTTCACAAATAGACGTACAGTGGAATGAAGGAACCGAAACAAAGGTAGACATTGAAATAAAAAATTAACTACTTTCTTCTAATAGCATAAATCAATTCATCTTCAAATTGACCATTTTTAAAAAACGTTTTTTCAAATCTTCCTTCAAGAATAAATCCTGTTTTTTCAAGTACTTTTTGTGAAGCAAGATTACTTCCAAAAGGTCTGGCAAACAATCTGTTGATGTCAAAAGTACTAAAAGCAAATTCAATGATCTGTTGTATAGCATATGTTGCAATTCCTTGACCCCAGTAAGGTTCAGCAATCCAATATCCTAATTCTGCATTATAACAAAAAATATCCGATTGAGGGTGCACGCCTATTCCACCAATGGCTTTACCATTAAGGTCAATTGCAAAAATATGAATGGGATCATCCTTGGTTGCAAATTCAATAAATCGCCGCCCGTGCTCTTCTAAATAAGGGTACGGAAATGCATTCGTCAAATTACTTGAAATCTTAGGGTTGTTGGCATATTCTACCAATTGTTCCAAATCAGAAATAGACCATGGCCTAAGGGTAACTTGATTCAAATTCAAGGTATTCATTTCATACAGTTTTATAGAAACATAATAATCATATTGTAAAGGGAAAATATTTTTTATCAACTAAAATTGCAATAAAAATAATCTTCACCTAGACACAAAGGTAAATTGAAAAATAAATAAGGAATCAACAAAGAGGAATTTTAATTATATTTGGGGAAGCACTAATTTGGATTACCAGTCTATACCTAATTTATTGCTTTTTGTTCCAGATTTAGGGAATCTGAATTATTTTCTCAAAAACGTCCATAATAAAATAAATACACCGCCCAATTTAATTAAGATATACATCCAAATGATCACTATACTTTCTTGTATACTTTCAACAGGTTCACTCCAATATGAAAAGCCTCCAAAATATTTAATTTCTATACGGGTGGGCTCAGTTAGTTTACCCTGACATCTGTAGTTTTCAGGAATTTTTGCATCTAAACGCTCTACGTAACCATCGTACCGCTGTCTGTAATGTGAAGAGGCCACGTCGTATTCATACCAATAAGTTCGATCCGGTTTACAAATATGTTCCACCAGATTTGCCTCTGTTTGTGAAGAAAAATATCTCAAAGCAATAGTCCTTAGTGGATCTTCAAAATTGAATAATGGAAGGACAAAAAACGTAAGTACAAAAAATAATAAAATAAATTTCAAATAATACATATTACCTCAGTCATGGACCATCTAATGTAAACCCTTAAAATCGGTGTCAAATATATATTTTATTGGCTTAATTAAAAAAAATATTAATTTGGAGCCAAATGAAGAACCTGCTCTTTCGAATTTTATCTTGGTTTAAACAATTGACTAAGCTGCGCAAGGCTTTTGTTATCATTGCTCTAGTCATAGCCTTGCATTGGGTGTATATGATACTTTTAATCCTTTTTTTTCCACCCATTACAACTACACAAATCAACAGTTTGTTTGAAGGATACTCCTTACATAGGGATTATGTGTGTATCGACCAAATATCACCTGAAGCAGCCCTTGCAGTCTTGGCAGCAGAAGATCAAACCTTTATGAATCATTTTGGCATTGACCTTGAAAGTATCGAAAAAGCCATTGAGCACAATAAGAAAAAACATAAACGCAAACATGGAGCTTCTACGATTAGCCAACAAGTAGCCAAGAATATTTTCCTTTGGCAAGGTCGTAGCTGGTTTCGAAAAGGCTTAGAAGTCTATTTCACATTTATGATCGAGTTGTTATGGACCAAGGAACGTATCCTCGAAATGTATTTAAATACGGTGGAAATGGGTGAAGGTATTTTTGGAATTGAAGCTGCAGCCAGGCAGTACTTTAAGAAATCAGCCAGATTTTTAACCAGAGATGAAGCTGCAATGATTGCTGCCAGTCTACCCAATCCTAAGAAATATAAAGTCAAGCCCATTTCTGCTTGGGTCATGTTGCGAAAACCCTGGATTGTGGAACAAATGAATCATTTGGAATATGATGAGGATATAAGACAACTCATCAACGGCATGTATTCGCCAAAAAGAAAATAATCCTCAACGAATTAAACTCACCGAACCTTTGCGAATGACCAATTCATCATTCGTACAGTTTTGAACCCTCATCTCAAGATTATATATATAACTGTCTATGGGAGCCTGTTCATTTGGCTTCCAAACTTCAGATACGATTCCTGAACCAAATACTTTTTTACCCCATCGATTGAATACCTGAAAATCATAGGACAAAATTTTATTTGGGTCCAATTTCATGATCACTGGTTTAAATTCATCATTTACCATATCTCCGTTTGGTGTAAATAGATTTGGAACCTGAATTAATTCATCCAAATTAAGCTGATCCAGTAGTACTATTTTATCGGTGATTGAACATAATTTTTGGGCTTTTACCGTATAGGTCCCTGCGCTCTTTGGTCTAAATGCCCAAGCTGATTGCCCATCGCTCCATAACACCTGACTATAGGTACTTGAGTCAATGAAAATGGTTAAATCTTTTGTATAACATATACTGTCAGCCAATACCAAATTATCAGATTCTTTGACCAAACGAACTTCAATGGAATCTTCAATAACACCACATACATCAGAAGTGGTAAATGAATAAATTCCTGCCTGATTTATAGTTATACGGTTTCCAGTATCCTGTGTATTCCATTTTGGAATACTTGTAAACTGACCCTCAATTTTTAACTCAATTTCAGACCCTTCACAAATAAAAGTATCTTTTGGAAAAAGATCTACGTAAGGAGTAGGACGAATAATTTGAATGGTATCCCTTATTACAGGACATGATTCATTGTATTGAACGGAAACCCATACAGTCTCATCATTGGATTTAATATCATATTCAGTACCCGTACTTCCGTCGCTCCATGTTATTTTTTTTAGGAGCGACTTATTGGGCAATATTATTTGGTTAGACTTACCTGGACATAAGGTGATATTTGACGGAAGTAACTCTGGTGCGTCCTTAATTAAAACCAATTCAACATCATCAATAAAAGTATAAGGATATGTAATTCCCGGTCTCCCTTTTGCTCCTCCAATAAATAAAGTATCGCCTACACCTAAATCTTTAAAACAGCCAATGATCAGATGATCTTCATCACCGCAAGCTGTGTATTCAAAGGTATACTTTTGATATTGATTGGGATTAGTATATTCATTATTTGGACTTGTATAGGCTAATTTGAGTTGATTTAAAGCTCCGAATTGAGCATATTTTGGTTGTCCACTATGGAATGCTACCCCAATTTCATCCAAAGCATACCCGGAACTTACATCAGCTTTCAGATAAAAACTCATTTGGTAAACTGCTCCCGGCTTTAATGTTTGGGTTAAAGTATTAGCCAAATATTCATATTTTCCAAAACTAAAGAATCCTCCATGACGCCTTCCAGTTCTTGGGTTAGTTGATCTAATATCAGATGATCCCGGACTTGCACCAAACCAATCAATAGGTTTATTAGCTCCATTGGTATAACTAAATTCGACATATCCGGATGAATTGCAATTTTGACAGATCTCAAAATCCGGATTAGTGATTAAATTCTGCCCTGTTAACAGTATAGAAATGCTGGTCAGAAAATAAAGACCCAATATTCGTTTCATAAACTATATTTATTGAGCAATATTAAGGAGAATTTTAGTTTTAACCCATTTTATACATTAGGATTTCGTAATGAAAGACAAAAGACCAAAAAAGACAATCGCTCCCGCAAGATTTTTTGACAAGCCATAGTAGTTCCTATGGTGAAGGTGAGTGAGCGATCTCTGTCTACTGGCGGAGTGAAGTACGGCAGTACTTCAAGCGAAGGAATCGCGAAGGCGAGATTCGAGGAAGTGATTGTATTTGAAGGTATTTTGACTTGGAATAGAAATTCTGATGTATAAAATGGGTTTATATTATCTTTGGGCTATGACAAATAAAACAGATGCCTTCCTGGTAGAAGGTAAATCTAAACCCAGAGGTAAATTTCCACACATAAAAAGGGCCGGAGATTTCTTATTTGTAAGCGGCACCAGTTCCAGAAATCCTGACAACTCCTTTGAGGGTGTTGAAGTTGACGAATTTGGAACTACAAATCTAGATATTCGAAAACAAACCCGAGCTGTCATTGAAAATATTAAAGATATTTTACAAAGCCAAGGTGCCGATTTAAATGACCTCGTTGAAATCACAACCTATCTCGTTAATATGAATGATTTCAAAGGATACAATGAAGTCTATGGTCAATATTTTGATTATTCAGGACCGAGCCGCACCACAGTCGCTGTTCATCAGCTGCCACATCCACACTTACTGATAGAAATTAAAGCAACCGCATATAAACCCTTATGAGCGAAGAAAAAAAATACGCAGCCATTCACTATGCATCTTATTTACAAATTGAAAAACTTTTAGATGCACAACAACCCCGAAGTGCATCATTTGGAAAGGAGGCGCATGAAGAAATGTTATTTATCATTATTCATCAAGTCTATGAATTATGGTTTAAACAAATGCTCCATGAATTAGATTCCGTCATGCTATTGTTTAGTGAAGAAAAAGTGGATGAAAAAAACATCAGTATCGCAGTCAGCAGATTAGAACGAATCAATGAAATACTCAAATTATTGATTCAACAAATTGCTGTATTGGAGACCATGACACCATTGGATTTTTTAGATTTTCGATCTTATTTATTTCCTGCTTCTGGATTTCAAAGTTTCCAATTTCGTAAAATGGAAATCAAATTAGGATTAAAATTAGAAAAACGTCACAATTATACCGGCAATCATTATTATGCTGAATTTGCGAATCAGGAACAAGAAGAAATATTACGTTTAGAATCTTCCGATAGTTTATTCACACTTGTAGAAAAATGGCTTGAACGAACGCCTTTCTTAGAGTTCAAAGGATTTAATTTTAGGGAGCAATATCTTGTTGCTGTAGAACACATGCTAGAAAAAGAACGCACCGCTATTCAAGATTCTGATTATCTACACGAACACGAAAAACAAATGCGTATTCGCATGAATGGAGATGCAGGTTCTTATTTTGCTAATATTTTTAATGAATCCTTCCACAATGATCAAATCAAGGAAGGAAAAATTCGACTATCATACAAAGCTACCATCGCAGCTCTTTTAATCCAACTATACCGAGACGAACCAATCTTGCAAGAACCATATCGGATGCTACAAGCTATTACTGAAATGGATGCATTACTTACCAATTGGCGTTATAGACATGCACAAATGGTAATGCGTATGTTAGGAAGGAAAACAGGAACTGGGGGATCATCAGGACATGAATATTTAATGGAAACTGTAAAAAAACATCAGATCTTTTTGGATTTTCATAATATTTCAACTTTACTCATTCCCCGATCTGAATTACCTGTTCTCCCGGATGAATTAAAAACAACTTTAGGTTTTTACCATTCCAGTAAATAAAAAACATAAGAGTCATTTTATACTATGTTCTAAATTCTGTCATTCTATAAAACATATACAATTCAAGACCTGATGAATCATGTATTACTCGAACCCAAAAAGTTCTAAGAAATGTCCACAAAAAAAATAGATATACATACGCACATCATTCCTGAACAGCTTCCAAAATGGGCTGAAAAATTTGGATATGGTGGTTTCGTCAATTTGGAACATCAATCCAATTGTCAGGCAAAAATGATGATTGATGGTACCTTTTTTAGAATGTTAGATTCGAATTGTTGGGATCCAAAGGTTAGAATACATGAATGTGATAATTCCCAAATTAATATTCAAGTGTTGAGTACCATACCCGTTTTGTTTTCGTACTGGGCACAAGCTAAGGATACTTATGATGTTGCAAGATTTTTAAATGATCATATATCATCCATAGTACGTCAATATCCTGATCGCTTTATTGGACTTGGAACCTTACCCTTACAGGATCCGGATTTAGCCATTATTGAATTACAACGTTGCATGAATGAATTAGGTCTTGCCGGTATTCAAATGGGTTCACATATCAATGATTGGAATTTGGATGATCCTGCACTTTTTCCATTTTATGCTGCAGCAGAAGAGTTGGGTGCTTGTATTTTTGTTCACCCCTGGGATATGGTTGGCAAAGAGAAAATGCCAAAGTACTGGTTGCCCTGGTTGGTAGGAATGCCGGCTGAAACATCATTAGCTATTTGCAGTATGATTTTTGGTGGTGTCATGGAACAATTTCCTAATCTTCGAATAGCCTTCGCACACGGAGGTGGAGCTTTTCCTGGTTCGTACGGTCGAATTAAACATGGATTCGAGGTTAGACCCGATCTAATGGCCATTAATAATCCCCATCATCCGGATACCTACTTAGGAAAATTTTGGGTAGATAGTTTGGTACATGATGCCGATATGCTTCATAAATTAATTGCATTATTCGGATATGAAAAAATTGCTTTAGGCACCGATTATCCTTTTCCATTAGGTGAATTGGTTCCCGGCAAATTAATCCATGAAGCACCTTTAAATGCAGACATTAAAGACTGGTTGAATTATAAGTCAGCAGAAGCTTGGTTAGGAATTTAATTCTTTGTCAACTCCATTCTAGCTTTTTAAAATCTTATATAACTGTATAAAGTATCCAATGAAGAAGGTGTCAACATGATGCCTAAAGGAATATTCTTAGCCCATTTATGCTCATGATCCAATAGTTTTAATTCGATCATATGATCAATTCCCGGCCTGATATCTCGTTTGAGTTTAGTCAACCAATAATAACTATGACCCGTAAATGGCGATGCTGAAACTGACTTGAATGTATTTAGAAAGTCAGAGTTTACCATTTTACTTTTATCTGGCTGAGTATCCGAATTGAGTAATATCATTATTTTATACTTGTATTGAGGACGGTAGGTTTTGAGATAGTGAAATAATTCATACGTGGTATTACTGCCTGTATTTTCATACAATCCTCCATCGATCATATTCCCCACTCCTTTCACATAATTATAAGCACAAATCAATGGAAAAGATTGACTTAACATAACTCCTGCAATTAAAGGCAGTTGTTTTTTCTTGCCACTAGATTCAGGTAGATTGTGATTGATTTGAAATTTTTGATATAGATCGACTGCAGTATAAAACAAAGTATCATTGTTTCCAATTGGAGATAAAATAGCCCTATTGCCAGTTTGTGTATTTGCCGTATTAATAAAAAACAAAGGGCTTTTGTATTGATTACTATCCATGAAATGATACAAGTAATCTGATTGTAAACTTTCATTGATTTCATCAACATATTGAGTATCATATAATGCACTAAATGCAGCAACTTCATCTTTCTGATGGTAATAATTTCGATCCGTTTGAAATCCATCAGTATAATAATAAATTCCTCTAAAAAAATCACTAAATAATAATCCCCAAAAAGATGCTGATAAATAATTATAACTATAAATGGATTTGAAAAAATGTAATGATGATGTATACGCTTCCTTTGGATAAATACCTTTGGATTCAAGATACCATTTATTCAATAACATGTTGGCTCCAGATGTACTGCCAGAAACTGTGGACATGGCAAATAAGCGATGTTTAAAAGTAGTATCCATTTTTGCCAATGTATCCAAATTCATAGAAAGCCATGCTCCTGCTCTGGAACCTCCACCTTGACCAGCAACCAACACTATGGTATCATCTGTAGAAAGCTTCTTATTGATAATCCATCCATCAAAATATTGGAGCAAATTCTCCCGATTATGATAATCGAACGATTGATGGATATCAACATCGTATTCTCTAATGTTATGTCTATTGGCAGTACTAATGAATGAGATATAAATTAAGATTCCAACACCTACAATTGAAACCAATCTAAATACATTAAAAATCAAACCAAAAGAATTGCGAAGTTTAGATTCAAGGGAAGTTTTTTTATAAATGTATTCCGACAAAATCCAAGGTGCTCTAATGAAGGCATCAATAAATAAAATATAGTATCCAACTAAAATATTTACAATCACGATCGGTGACAATAAATGTAATTGATGCGATGCAGTTAAAAATCCGAACAGACCCAATATTACAATTACTAATATCCATACTGATGAATATCTTTGATTGCCAATCTTAAATAATGCTGAAGTTTGATCAATTTCTGATACATGGGCAGGAAGTTTTTCAATAAAATAATGATACGCATTATTCCATAAAAAAAGTATAACCATAAATAAAATGGACCAAACTTTATAATCAATAAACATCCACAACAAGGAACTGAATAAGATAAGTATTAAGTGGACTAATAATCCCTTCCAAATGAACTGATGTTTATAGCTCGAAGATTTAAATTCAATACGGCGCGTGATTAAATATTTAGTATAATGACCTGCAATAGACATTATTGGGATAAAAAGGAATACTCCTAAAATACTAAACAGACTATCTGGTTGCGACCGGTTGATCAATAAATAAATAAAAATAATGATCGGCAAATTTGAAAAATTGCGAATGGGATAATAGGTATTTCCATCACCATTATATTCTTGGATTAATTGTCCAAATAATTGTTCCGGATTAAGATTGGCATATTCCCTAATGTTCGGAGCTAATCTACCAAATAAATAACTGATCCCATAACAAGACCATGTAGGTATAGCCCACACCGTATAGAACAATAACTCGAAACTCAAGAGTATAAAAAAAATATTCCAACCATTACCATGTGAAAATAAATAATTGATTATTTCTCCACCTTGACCTACATAATATAATGCCAGGGGAAATAATAAGATGAGTACAATATAAAACCAATTATGCGCAAATGTGGCAAATATTCGATTGATATGATTGATTAGTTTCCCAAACCAAATTTCCATAAATCCATGATTACTCATATATTAATATTTTAAACTAAATTACATTTCTTCCATTATGTTTTATGCTGAATTGGCTAAATAAACCCCAATTTGAAATAACTCAAAAATAATATGTTACGAAGTTACAATTTATTGATTCGGCTGAAAGGGGATTTTTCCCTATTTATGGTATTCCCGGAAAATATCAGGATATCGACAGATTTGTGAAGTTGATAAAAATAAAAAAACACCGACGATATTACATCATCGGTGTTTTTTTACAGCATTTCAAATGCTTTCTATTGATTTATAAAGAAACCAATTATTTTTTCATTGTAGCTTTCTTCTTGGTCTGAGCTTTTGCTTTTTGAGCTGTAGCAACTGGAGCCAAAGCCAATTCAATATCTAAGTCGAAATTATTGCTGATTGCTTTGTCTCCCAAATTATCAAAGAAACTACTTGAACCATACTTGATATTGTATTTGGTTCTGTCAATTGCAATTTTGCTAGTTGCCTTTTTCTTTGTTGCATCAACCATTGCATCAAATTCGATTGGATTAGAAATTCCTTTGATGGTTAAATCCCCTTTTACAGTGAAATTACCATTACTTTTAGGAGTAACACTAGTGATTTTTAAACTTGCTGTTGGAAATTTATCAACACCAAAAAAATCATCAGCTTTTAAATGGCCAACTAATTTATCAGAATATTCTCCTTGCATATCAGTGTTTGTAATCGTTGTCATATCGATTTCAATCATTCCACCTGTAAGGTTGTTTTGATCCATGACCAATTCTCCTGATTTAATTTTAATCATTCCTGTGTGCGTTCCAGAAATCTTTGTTCCAGTCCACTTAACTGTACTCTTAGCAGCATCTACTGCCATTTTTACAGGTGGATTAACAGTAGCACTGATCATTGATACAGTAACGAACAGTGTCAAAAAAGAAATTGCGATTTTTTTCATGTTTATTGTTTTTATTGTTTTAAAAAAAAAATTATACACTTTGAGTGGCATTTCGGATTAAATCCAAGATGCGGTTGAGTTCTGTAATATCTCTATCGGAGATTTCATTTAGGCTATGGCCTATAGCATGCTCCACTAATGAGCTGGCTTCAAGTAATATATTTAGTCCTTCTTCTGTAATGGATATATCTACCTTTCTACGATCTTTTGGACATTCTATACGCGTAACATAATGCTTGGACATCAACTTATCTATCAATCTAGATGTGTTTGATGTCTTATCAATCATTCGCTCAGTGATTGTCTTAACACTAACCATATTGGGGTGCTTTCCTCTCAATATCCTCAAAATATTAAACTGAGGTGTAGTAAGATCAAGAGGCCTAAGGACGTGCTCGATTTCAGCATGCAACAAGGACGTTGTTACAGCAAGATTTAAATGCGCCTTGTGGCGATCATTACTGAATGGTTTGGACATCTTAAGATAATCTACTAATTCCATGTAAGTACAATTAATGTATAAACATTAAATGTTTGTACATTGTTTCAATTAAATTATAATTTTTATTATTTAATATATAAATAATTATAAATTAATTGATTAGATAAAATATGATCCAAAATCCGAAGTATTTTGTTCGATAGCTGATAACTAAATATGCTTATTTTCAAAAAAAAATCCCCTAGCGGAAGCCACTAGAGGATATATAATTTTGTATTGACTTTCTATTAATGCCTGCCCCAAAGCTCAACTAATGCCTTGTCATTCATGGCTCCACCTTTGGTATCATACCAAAATTCAACACGATTGATGACGCGTTTATTTCCTGTTAAATCAATGACCCTACTCTCGCCGCCTTTAAGGATATTTTCACGAATTTCTATATTTTGGGATTCGCCATTACCATAATGAACGACCATCTTATCCATATTGATTCCAGAGCGTCGGACTTTGATTTTAAGTTTAGAAAATGTGCCTTCCATCTTAGTTACCATGATAACATCATGATCAATAGTTCGATTAACAAGACGCTGACCTAATTTTTCCCAACCATTAATAGTTGAAGATGAACTAAAGGATGTCAAAGAAACTAAAACAAAAATCCCAAGGATAAAAGTTAAAAATAAGTTGGTTTTCATAAAATAAAATTTAGTGGATAATGAATCTAAGACTAAATATTTCAATAAAAGTTTAATGCCCTATTGAAAATACTATTACCATCCTAATACCCAAGCAAAAATTAATGGAGCAACAATCGTGGCATCTGATTCCACTATATATTTTGGAGTGTTGATGTCCAATTTACCCCAGGTTATTTTTTCATTGGGTACCGCTCCTGAATAGGATCCATAGGAAGTTGTACTATCACTAATCTGACAGAAATAAGACCAGAAAGGAACATCATGCCATTCTAGGTCCTGATACATCATAGGCACCACACAGATTGGAAAATCTCCTGCTATTCCACCGCCGATTTGAAAAAAACCAACACCTTTACCTGCAGAATTAGCCCGGTACCATTCTGTTAAATATACCATATACTCTATTCCACTCTTCATCGTAGAAGCCTTAATTTCTCCTTTGATGACATATGATGCAAAAATATTTCCCATAGTACTGTCTTCCCATCCCGGACAAATAATGGGCAAGTTTCTTTCTGCTGCAGCAATCATCCAACTGTTTTTTGGATCAATTTCATAATACTGTTGCAATACACCACTGTTCAACATTTGGAACATGAATTCATGAGGTAAGTAACGTTCCCCTTTTTGGTCAGCCGCTGACCATAATGCATGAATATGTTTTTGTAAACGACGAAAAGCCTCCTCTTCAGGAATACAGGTATCAGTAACCCGATTCAATCCCTGCTCCAATAGTCCCCATTCTTCCTGAGGTGTAAGGTCTCGATAATTTGGTATTCTTTTATAATGTGAATGTGCCACCAAATTCATGAGATCTTCTTCAAGATTTGCCCCAGTACAAGATATAATATCTACTTTTCCTTGTCGGATCATTTCTGCAAGTGAAACACCTAATTCAGCAGTACTCATGGCACCTGCCAGTGTAATCATCATTTTGCCACCATCTAACAAGTGTTGATCATATCCTTTAGCCGCATCAATCAAAGATGCAGCATTGAAATGTCTATAATGATGTGCTATAAACTGAGAAATGGGACCTTTATTCATGTTCACTATCTAATTTATGATTGTTTTCAAATTTATAAGCAAGCATTTTATAATATAATTTGGCCACTAAAAAATCAGGCGCCTTATTATGTGGATTAGGCGCTAATTCCACAATGTCAAATCCAACTACGTGCTTGCGTCGGAATACCATACGAAGGTATTGTAAGACTTGATACCAATCCATTCCTCCGGGTTCAGGAGTTCCTGTGCTGGGCATAATACTGGAATCAAATACATCAAGATCTAGGGTAATAAACACATGATCTGTCATTTTGCGAATGGACTCTTCCATCCAATAGTCATTATCCATAATTTGATGGGCAAAATAAACTTTGCCATCTTCAAGATATTGTTTTTCTTCAATATCCATACTCCTGATCCCCACTTGTATTAAATGAGCATTTCTCTGTGCTTCTGCAACAGCACATGCATGATTATATTTGGTACCATGATAGGATTGTCGCAAATCCGTATGCGCATCTAATTGTAGAACAGTGAGGTTATTATATTTTTCAGCATAAGCTCTTAAAATACCAATGCTAATACTATGTTCTCCACCAAAAAAAGTTAAAAATTTATTAGTTGCTAGTAGTTCTTGGGTCTTTTTATAGACTTTCTTAACCATAGCTTCAGGTGTCAATTTTTTTACGGTTAATGGTTTTTCCAAAACAACACCTTGTTTATAAGGCTCCGAATTAGTTTCGATATCATATAATTCCATATTTTCAGATGCTATTAAAAAAGCATCATATCCTTTATCTGCTCCTTTGCCCCAGGTGCTTGTTCCATCATATGGAATCGAGGTTAGGGTCACTTTAGCATGTTTTGGATTGGCATATTTTTTTGGAATTCCTGCGTAGGTGTTGGTTTGAGGTTTCATACTAATTTTTTAGTGTTTTTTGTAAACAGCATTTTCAATAAATAAGTTCTTATTTATACCCCAATATCTTCAACATATCTTTTGCTGTTTGTTCTTCACTGTAAAGCCAATCTACTAGGTTACCATTCTCATCACGATCCACTAATATGTGCTTAGGAGAAGGAATCAAACAATGCTTAATGCCACCATATCCAGACAATGCATCCTGATAAGCACCCGTATGAAAAAAACCAAGATAGAGAGGTGTTTTATCATCTCTTTCATATTGTGGCAAGAACAATTGTTGATTCTGTGCTTCCGTATTATAATAATCCGAATTATCACAACTGAGTCCGCCTATATTGACACGTCTGTATTCATTATGCCATTTGTTTACTGGCAACAATATAAATCGTTCTGCAATTCCCCAGCTATCAGGTAAGGTATTCATGAGCGAATTATCTATCATGTACCAAATCTCTGAATCATTTTGTTGCTTTTGTTCTAATACTGAGAATATAGTAGCGCCACTCTCTCCAACTGAGTATTTACCGAATTCTGTAAAAATATCCGGCTCCTTTATGTTTTCTTCCTCACAAGCTTCTTTGATTAATTTTACAATCTGATGGATCATGTATTTATAATCATACTCACTGCCTAATGAATTTCGTATGGGAAGTCCACCGCCAATATTAATGGCACTCAAGCTAGGAAAATGTTTTTTTAATTCTATATATGTCTTAATTCCTTTCTTCAACTCACCCCAATAATATGTAGTGTCTTTTATTCCGGTGTCCACAAAGAAATGGAGCATGTACAATTCAAATTTAGTTTGATTCGAAAAACGCTCCTTACAAAACTGAACCACTTCGGAAGATCTGATACCTAATCTTGATGTATAAAATTCAAACATGGGCTCTTCTTCAGTAGCAACCCTAATGCCCATTTTACACTTTTTATGAATCAATTCTTCATAGGCATCATATTCGAATACATTATCGCATACAGGGATCACATTCTTAAAACCTGAGTTGACTAGATTAGCAATATTATGAAGATATTGTTTGGTTTTAAACCCATTGTTGACAATGATTTGATCCTTATTTATTTTACCATTTTTATATAAATTCAGAATGAGATCGATGTCGAAAGCTGATGAAGTCTCCAAATGAACATCATGTTGTAATACTTCCTCTAATACATAAGAGAAATGACAACATTTGGTACAATAACAATAATAGTACTTTCCTTCATAACCCACTGATTTCATTGACTTATTAAAAAAATTTTTAGCTCGCTTAATCTGGTCTCCGATTTTTGGCAAATAGGTCATTTTAAATGGTGTTCCATACTTTTCTATCAACATCATCAATGGAATTCCATTAAATATCAACTCATCTTTTTCCAAATCGAATCCATCTTGTGGAAAGTAGTAGGACTGGTCTATGAGATCGAAATACTTGTTATGCACCATTTTCGGGTAGGCTTAGTCTTTAAAAGGCTCAAAAATAATAGAATTGACGAAATGTAAGGCATAAAAAACGCCCCAATCAGCTGGAAATACAAATGATTTTGAAAAAGTAGCCAAAGGACTACATAAACTAACTAATTCCAATTTGGCAATTGAAAAGTAAAATTTATAAAAACAGTTAAAATCTAATGCCTGGTGTGAAGTAAAGTTATTCAGGACTTCCGTTTTTTACCCAACAAGTCAAGATTTTAATAAAAGCATCTGACAATTTAGGTAGTCCCTGAGGCATTGGATTACATCCAGCTCCATGGTTGATGGTACAAATAAATTTAGGGTCCGCAGAAGAAGCTTTAGCTTTAGCATATGAGGTTAAATCCAAACCAGCCGAAGGAGCAACACTGGCGTGACATCCATTAATAGCACAAGAAGCATTTAATATACCTTTTACGGTAGTATTGTAGGTAGCTACAACGCCTTCACATTCGTCTGGAGTGGTATTATTATCATCCCCACAAGAAATAAAAAGGCCTATTAAAGACAGGACAAAAACGGATAGAATCACTTTTTTCATAAGGTATATCTTTGATATTTCAAAATGTGGCACAAGAACGTCATTTTTTATGAGATATCAAAATTGAAGATTCATTAATTACAATTTTTAAGCTACTTTTAACTTGTTCTAGGATTAAAATACCATGATCGTTCTTTTTTTCAAAAGCCTAAATTGAATTTAAGAAAAAATGAATACGGATATCATTGGTTTTTGTATGTTTACCTGATCATGTTGATATATTAATTAATTATTATATATGTTAGAGTCCCTATTTCGTAAAAAATCTATCACTGCACTCCATAATGAAATTCAAAGTTCACATGAACATAGTCTGCATAAAGTATTAACTGTAAGAGACTTGACTGCTTTTGGAATTGCGGCAATCATTGGCGCCGGGATTTTTAGTACCATAGGGACTGCTTCAGCAGAAGGCGGACCTGGCGTCATCTTTCTTTTTATTTTTACAGCTATAGCCTGCAGTTTTGCGGCCTTCTGTTACGCTGAATTTGCCAGCATGATACCAGTTTCAGGCAGTGCATATACCTATTCCTATGTTGCTTTCGGTGAACTGTTTGCCTGGATTATTGGATGGGCTCTTATTATGGAATATGCCATCGGAAATATCACCGTTGCTATTTCCTGGAGTGATTATTTCTGTGGCCTACTGCAAAGTATGGGCATAAATCTACCCCAATGGATGCAAATGGATCTCTTAAGTGCAAAAAATGGTTTCGATGAAGCTTCAAAATTGATGCAAGCAGGTAAAGGATTCAATAATTTGGATGCTAATCTCCAATCCGCTTATTATGCTTATTCGATGTCGCCCAAACTAGGGGGATTTCATTTTGTAGCTGATCTTCCGGCCTTACTCATTATTATATTAATTACTGCTTTAGTATATAGAGGCATTAAGGAATCCCGTAATGCCAGTAATTTTATGGTAATCGTTAAGGTTTCCGTGGTTATACTTGTCATAGTTGTAGGTGCTTTTTACGTCGATGCCACCCTTTGGAATCCATTTATGCCCAATGGTGTCCCTGGTATATTGAAAGGAGTGTCCGCCGTATTTTTTGCTTATATTGGTTTTGATGCCATATCCACAACCGCAGAAGAATGCAAAGATCCGCAAAGAGACTTGCCCAGAAGTATGATGTATTCAATTATAATTTGCACTATACTCTATGTGTTGATAGCATTAGTTTTGACTGGTATGGTTTCCTATAAAGAATTAGCTGTTGGCGATCCTTTAGCTTTTGTTTTTAGCAAAATCAATTTAAACTGGATTAGTGGTATCATAGCCGTAAGTGCAATTTTTGCAATGGCCAGCGTATTGTTGGTATTCCAACTAGGCCAACCACGGATATGGATGTCTATGAGTCGCGATGGCTTATTACCCAAAGCATTTTCTAACATTCACCCAAGATTTAAAACTCCTTCTTTTGCTACTATTATCACAGGGTTATTAGTAGCCATCCCAGCCCTATTTCTAAACCTTACTACTGTAACTAATCTATGCAGCATAGGAACTTTATTTGCTTTTGTACTGGTATGTGGTGGTGTATTAATGTTGAGGAATAATTCCGAAGGACCAAAATCTAAATTTAAAACTCCCTATTTTAATGCAAAATATATTGTACCATTAAGCATCTTATTAATTTTTATAAGTCTTTATACTTTTAACAAATCGAGTTTTATCTCCTTTGTGACCAATGCCCCCCAGGTCATACCACCTTCTGAATTGGTTAGTCATTTACCAGAACAACAATTAGATGATTTGAAAAATCATGTCATGTATTATGAACCCAAAAATTTTACTAAAGCTGGTAGTGACATAGACCATTATTTACAAACACTGGATCATGAAAGTTACGAAAAATTACTCAATAATTTACCTTTCAGTCAATCCCAAAAATATATTTCCTCATGGAATGGATTCAAGGATAAAATTCCTATGTGGATATTCATATTAGTTAGTATTACTATGGGAGTTTTAGCATTCATTTACAACTTATCCTTGATTCCTATTCTTGGTGTGTTAAGTTGCTTGTATATGATGGCTCAGATCCCTGTATCGAATTGGATAGGATTTATGATTTGGTTATTTACCGGATTAATCATTTATTTTAGTTATAGTATCAAACATAGCAAACTAAGAAAACCCAATGTTGTCATTGATTAATTAGGATTCGTTTCGCTTAATTTAATGAATTTGATTTCTTGATTAGTGAAATTAATTTTTCAAAAAAGTTTTCCCAACCTTGCCATTCATGTGTAAAATCAAATGAACTGTTATGCCATATTATTTGAACCAAACCTTCATACTGTATGGTCCATACCAATAAACTTTCTAGATCCTTTATACTCTCATCAGGTGATTTTTTTTCATAATCCAAATACGTTCTATCCATAGTAATGACGGGAATCATTCGTATTGTTGTTTGGCATTCATTGATCAAATCATACCAATAAAATGGTTGACAGGTTCCAGCTCTAAAACCCGCACAATCCGCATAAACCATTGAATAATCAGTTTGAACTCCTGCCTTCAATAATGCTTGAAATGTTTGTGGTATTTGAAATCGCAAATAATGTTGTCGACTCGATGTAATATCGACTCCTGCTGATTCTTCCAGTTTTACTTTTTCATTAATAATGATATCTGGATCTTCCGCAGATTGATATGATGGATGCAGACAGATCGTCGAAAAAGTTTTTAATTTCTGTAATATTTTTTTTACGGACTTCAATGTTAGTGAATGGTTTTTATCATAAGTTGAATTACCGCCACTTAAAATAAAAAAATAAAGTTGGTCTTGATTCAATTTACAAGATTCGAAAATATCATACGTATCAAAGGGATCTTTTTTCTGATTCAAAACAACCTGCATACGTTCGTTTACTAATTGAAAATGCCCTGAACAAAAATCTCTAATTAAGCCTAAAGCGTTTTTCCAAAAAGGTTTGTGCTTAAATTTCCAAAATTGATCAATATCGACTCCTAATGAAACATGAGTCTTTCTTGGTTTTCGAACTATTTGTATTTCAAATTTCAAGCATAAACATTTAATCAATACATCACTCCAATGATCAACTACAGGAAATTTGTTGCTTTGTAATGTATGCATTAATGATTGAACCGAAATAAAGCGACCATGCTGATCTTTTTGTTTTGATCCATATTCTTCAGCTCTAGACAACATCCAAAAAATAGCTGCAAAAACATCAAAACCTAATTGAGAATCCTGAATATCACAAAAAATCAAAGGACATTCTGAGCCCATTCTGGAAGATGGAACAAAATCTTTAGTAAAATCCTGATATAATAGCCCTGTATTGGGAATCCATAATTCTAATTCACTTAATGGATGGAGTGAATAATTAATTTTAGGCCCTTGCTTATTAATAAAAGATGTTTCATCGGTTATCCATTCAAAAACCGTATCTTGATAAGCTTTTTGGATAAAGTTGGCTACATACTTTAATCTGGGATGGTCTCGTTCTACATAAATAAGTATTCGAATCATAAATTGATGTAAAATTAATAACTCCGAATGCTAATAATAACTTATTTTTATCCTAATTTATGAATCCTGTAAAGTTACTTGCCGTATTAAGTTTGTTTTTCGTGAGTGATCTTATTGCCCAGAAGCAGTCTGATGCCGTCGTACAGCAAAGTGTTCGTAAGGGAGTTATATACAAAAATGAAAATAGCTTTGATATTGCAATCCACTCCAATGGCTTGTATTTGGGCTACAATATTGGCAAAATCAAATTTTATTACCTTACCAAATACATCCATTTTGATATTGGGATGTTAAAACACCCCAAAGAAAAAAGGATAAGTCAGATTTACAATCAAAATAATTCCTTAAGTCGGTATACTTTCGGGAAGCAAAATTTGCTCATTAATATTAGAGCCGGACGAGGACTCATTCGGTATTATTCTGAAAAAACTAAACGCAAGGGCGTTGCAGTTGGCCTTAGAATGGAAGGAGGATTAACGGTTGGATTATTAAAGCCTTATTATTTGGATGTTCTGAGTGAACATGATGGAAAGGTTAAAACTGTAGCCATAAAATACAGTCCAGAGACCGCAGCAGATTTTTTAGATCCAAATCACATCTTAGGGGAATCTTCATTTTGGAAAGGCGTCAATGAAATTAAATTTAAACCAGGAGCTTTTGGAAGGATTGCACTTACGCTTGATCCTGGAGCCTTTGAAAAATATGTTCAGGCTTTAAACGTTGGCCTTCAAGCTGATATTTATGCCCAAAGGGTACCTATAATGGTGACCGATAATAACCCTTTTCTGCTGATGAACTTTTTTATTAACCTCCAATTCGGCAGGAGAAAATAACCAAAGTCATTCAATACATCATTCAAATCAATCTTTTCTCCTTGAGGATCACTATTCTTGATTAATTTTGTCCATTCAATTGCTTATTTCAATTAATGATCGATTTACCCATAATTACAGCACCTGACCCAAAACCTAGGAAACCCGAATGGTTAAGGGTAAAATTGCCCATTGGTGAGGAATATCGCAAGGTTAGGCATTTGGTAGATGAATACAAACTCCATACCATCTGCCAAAGCGGCAATTGCCCAAATATGGGCGAATGTTGGGGTGCCGGTACTGCTACTTTTATGATTTTAGGAGATGTGTGCACCAGATCATGCAGTTTTTGTGCAGTTAAAACCGGTAAACCTAAAGAATATGATATCGATGAACCCCAAAGAGTAGCAGAAGCCATTCGACTGATGGGTGTCAAACATGCAGTAATTACTTCAGTGAATCGCGATGAATTACCGGATAGAGGCGCTGAAATCTGGCACCAAACCATCATACAAATCAAAATCAAGAGCCCTCAAACCACCATTGAAACACTTATTCCTGATGTGAAAGCCAATTGGGATGCATTGGAACGAATGATTAGTGCTGGTCAAGAAATCGTATCACATAACATGGAGACTGTAGAGCGTTTATATCGATTGGTTCGCCCACAAGCAAAATATAGCAGAAGTTTAGAACAAATACAACGTACTAAGCTTTATGGAAAGAGGACTAAAACCGGAATTATGCTAGGTTTGGGTGAGACAAAAGAAGAAGTGTTAAAGGCGATGGATGATTTGTTAGCCTCAGGTTGTGAAATTTTGACTTTAGGGCAATACCTTCAGCCTACTAAGATGCATTTGGAAGTTGCAGCTTTTATTCACCCGGATGTATTTGCTGAATATAAGGAAATAGGCTTAAAAAAGGGATTTATGTACATTGAAAGCGGGCCTTTAGTTCGCTCCAGTTATCATGCAGAAAGACATTTGGTCTAAATGGCTCGATATTTGAAATTAAATGTTAAGGACTTTTTTTCAGTATTTACCCTGAGTATTAGATCTGATAAATGTGTTTTCTTTGCATTTCGTATTTGATTATTCTAAATTTTTAAGATGAGATTAAAATTTGGTTTTTTGATTTGGGTTCTTACTTGTAGTGCTCTTTTAGCCCAGAACTATGTTGTCAATAGTAGCAATGATATTGATGATGGCGTATGCGACGGTGTTCACTGTAGTCTCAGAGAAGCGATAAATGCATCTGAAGCTGATGGTGGGCCAAGTACCATCACATTCAATATTCCTGGAGCTGGACCACATAATATTTTGCCAGGTGGACCCTATCCTACCGTAAACCAAAATGACTTAACCATTATTGGAGAAACCCAACCAGGAGGACCCGGATCTGTGATCATCTTTTTTTCAAACAGAGTTTTTGGAGGAGTTCCTTTTTGGACTATACTTGGAAATCAATTTTCAGTCAGTGGCCTAGGGTTTTCCACCATGAATTATGCAGATCCTAATGACCATATTTTGGTCTTTGGCGATGCGGTAAAAGATGCTGCTAATGCAAGAATATATAATTGTATCGTTAATGGAGATAATTTCACAGTTCCAGTTACGGTGGCCAGTTCGGTTTTGGTCAATCAAAGTTCTAATTTCACACTAAAAAAATCCATTTTCGGATCGGACTATACTTTGAGTTCGATTACAGCCACAAAAGCTGCAGTAAATATTGACCCACTGCAAGGATCCAAAAACGTAACCATAGATTCAAATATTTTTGTCAATACAAATAATGCTATTTCTTCCAGTGGTGGTATTTGTAACATAACCAATAATATTTTCGGTGCTGTAGACACATCAAAAAACAATATTTTCTTTGCACCAACTTCCGGAATCGAACTGCTTGGTGGCGGGCCTCATACGATCAATGATAATTTTTTTATTTTCCAAAAAACATTTGCAATTCGAAGTAACAATCTAAATCAAGATTTAAACATTTTCAGAAATAGATTCAATCAAATTACATCAGATATTATTTTAAATGGAAATACAAATGCGACTTATAACATTGCTGGTAATTATGGCAGAGATGGACTTACTTTTATCTCTCTTAATCTGCAAAATGCCTATACTTTAAATTTAGAACGAAATGATATAAAAAACTATAATTCCTTTTATCTAAATAATCTGGAACCTGGAATTTTAAAAGCACGATATATTGATAATCTAATACAGTGTATAAACAATAATGTAGTATCATTAAATGGTAGCAACTTTCCTGCACCTGGTAATCCAACCATTACTTCTGTAAATCGGAATCAAATCATTGGTACTGGTAATCCAACTGATTCCATTGTTGTTTATGCTAACCGACGAACAGGCTGTCCTAATGCCAATTGTCAAGGTGGATTTGAACTTGGACGTACACAAGCCAACAATTTAGGTAATTGGACATTGAACGTTGCTTATCCAAATCAACATAGTATATCAGCTTATCAATTCAAAAGTAATACAGCTGCAACTCCAAGTATTTATTCAGAATTCTCAAATTGTTATAAATGTACTCAGCCTATTAAGTCTACTTTTTCACAAACTATCTGTAAGGGACAAAGTATATTATTCAGAGGAAAACTTTATAACGAAGCAAATCCTAAAGATTCATTTAATGTGGCTGGTGATGGAGTAAGTATATGTGATTCTGTGTTCGTGGTAAATATTCAATTTCAAAATGGCATACGCCAAATGATTGATGTACCAATTTGTTTTAATGATACTACCAGAATCGGTGGAAAGGAAATTTCAAAATTAAATCCAATTGATTCAATAACTAATTTAAAAAATGCTTTCGGATGCGATAGTATAGTAGTGCTTAATGGAATAGAAAGAGGTTTGTCTACTTACACGAAAACAATATGTTCCAATGCCAGTGAAACTATTGGTGGAACAGTATTTGACAAAAACAATCCTAAAGGCACAGCTATTCTCAAAGGGCAATCAGCATTTGGCTGTGACAGCGTGGTTTTTGTAGATTTAACCATCAAAAACTTTACGGTCTTTGATCTTAAAAGAGACATGTGCCCAAATACTCAATTAACTATTGGTACTGAAGTGTTTGATGCTGCAAGGCCAACCGGAAGTGTCAACCTCATGGGTGCTTCAAGTACAGGATGTGATAGTATCATCAATGTAACACTTAACTATCCTAATAATACTGCTTTAGTTAAACTCGATCTTTGCCCTGAAGACAGCATTTTTATTGGTGGTAGCAAAGGTCGGTATTTCAGCGCACGAAATCCCATCGATACATTAACATTAACCAATGGTTCATCATTTGGCTGTGACAGTATCATTTTTGTAAACTTAAATATACTTAAGAATGGAACTGGTGTTTATAAAGCCGATATTTGTCGAAGAGATACACTCGTTTTACAAGGTGAAACATTTTCTTCAGGAAGAACAACTGGTATATTAAAAATTGCCAATGGATCAACCAATGGCTGTGATTCCATTGTTCAAGTTGATCTTACTGTAATACCCGATGCCAATGGCCAGTTAGACACCACGCTTTGTGAAAATGATACTTTGCGATTATTTGGAGAGGATTTCTTTAAAGCTAAGCCATCCGGACCCATAAGAATTATAAAAGGTTCGTCCAGGTTGTGTGACAGCTTCTTATTAGTCAATGCAACATTTGTTAAAGAATCTTTTGGTAATTTCTCAACTACGATTTGTAAAAAAGATAGTATCAAAATTCAAAATGTAACTTTTTCAGCAAACAAAACATCTGGGACTTTAATCGTTAAAAAAGGATCAGCAAATGGGTGTGATTCTACCGTTACGGTCAATATTAATATCGCCCCTTCAATAAATGCTCAATTCACCAAAGAAAATTTGGATTGTAATATTCCGAATACCGGACGAATTGTAGTGAATAATATATCAGGAGGAATTGGTCCGTTTAATGTATCCATTGATAATCAGGCAAGTCTTCCTTTTACACCCGACCTTGATTTAGCTAATTTAAGTTTTGGATCTCATAAAGTTAAAATATTAGACCAATTCGGCTGTGATACTACCTATACACTAAATATCGACACAGTTAG
The DNA here is from genome assembly GCA_044228225.1 of Saprospiraceae bacterium. Taxonomy (GTDB): domain Bacteria; phylum Bacteroidota; class Bacteroidia; order Chitinophagales; family Saprospiraceae; genus Vicinibacter. The sequence continues at coordinate 28,418 of JBGAVH010000016.1, forward strand.
TACGCTACAATTGGTGCTACCGAATGATGTTACGATTGATAAGGGCGCTTCTGTATTGATCAAACCATCCACCAATTTTGTTCCAACCGTGATTACATGGACGCCAGTTGCGAACCTGAGTTGTACCAATTGTTTAGAACCAACTGCCAAGCCTGATGTTACAACCAATTATTTGTTGACACTGGAAGATGCTAATGGTTGTACAGTAAGCGATAATATGAATATTACGGTTCGTGTTGAAGAAGCTGATATTTATATCCCTACTGTATTTTCTCCTAATGGGGATAATATTAATGACATATTTGAAGTTGTTTTCCATTTTCCTGATAAAACAAAAATTAATGTATTTCAGATCTTCGACCGTTGGGGTAATCAACTTTATGAAAAAGTAAATGGTACAATCGGTGAAAAAATAGGATGGAATGGCGAATTCAAAGGTAAAAAAGTAAACCCGGGTGTTTATGTCTATGCTATTCAGTATGAAGCCATAGATGAAGAACCAAAATGGCGCAAGGGCGGAATTACTTTGTTAAGGTAAGAATCATAATTTCTGATCTGGCGATCTAATTGATCTTGAATTTTAGTTTAAGTCCAAGGATTTGTTCTAATTAAAGAAAATTACTATAGTGTATTGCTGTCGATAGACGTATAGCGTATTTTAAAATCTATGATTTATGATAGAAAAGCATAAATTATCTTCAATGATGAGTAATTTTAACCCAGAATCTATGCTTAAATTATATGATCGAAACCACAGTTTACCAGCCCAAACATAAAATACGGATCCTAACAGCAGCCTCACTTTTTGATGGTCATGATGCCGCCATTAATATTATGCGTCGCATTATGCAATCCAGTGGCGCCGAGATCATACACCTTGGTCATAATCGATCAGCTTTGGAAATTGTTGATGCCGCTATTCAAGAGGATGTACAAGGTATTGCCATTACATCCTACCAAGGAGGTCACAATGAATTTTTTAAATATATCTATGACTTGCTAAAGGAAAAAAATTGCGGTCACATCAAACTTTTTGGCGGTGGTGGCGGAACCATTCTTCCGTCCGAAATAGCGGACTTACAACAATATGGAATAACCAGAATCTATTCACCAGACGATGGAAGACATATGGGACTTCAAGGAATGATCAATGATCTCCTTAAACAATGTGACTTTGAAACCGGAGCTTCACTAAATGGAGAAGTCAAAGAATTAAAAGCAGGGAATGTAAGAGCCGTAGCTCGTCTTATTTCTGCAGTTGAAAATTTTCCTGATACAGCTAAAGAATTATTAGCCACAATACCAAAAAACTCATCTAATAAACAAACACTCGTTCTAGGAATTACAGGCACTGGTGGTGCAGGAAAATCAAGTTTGGTTGATGAGATTATTAGAAGATTTATTTTAGATTTTCCAGAAAAAACTATTGGCATTTTATCTGTAGATCCAAGTAAAAGACGAACAGGAGGTGCTCTATTAGGTGATCGAATACGAATGAACGCAATTCATCCAGAATTCCATCACAACAGGGTATTTATGCGATCTTTAGCAACGAGACAATCTAATCTTGCGCTTTCACCGCATATTAAAAATGCTTTAGACATTTTAAAAGCAGCATCATTTGATTTAATCATACTTGAGACTTCAGGTATAGGTCAATCCGACACTGAAATTATCGATTTCTCAGATGTTTCGCTATATGTTATGACACCTGAATATGGTGCTGCTACTCAATTGGAAAAAATTGATATGCTTGATTTTGCAGATCTCATTGCGATTAATAAATTTGATAAACGAGGTGCATTAGATGCCCTTCGCGATGTCAGAAAACAATATCAACGCAACAAACAATTATGGGATATATCAATAGATGAGATGCCGGTTTATGGAACAATCGCATCACAATTCAATGATCCGGGAATGAATTTATTGTATGAAAAATTAATTTTAAATATTAATAAAAAACTAAACATTCCTTGGAAATCAACTTTAGGTCTTCCTACTGGTGAATCCGAAAAAATTTATATCATTCCACCAGGCAGAACCCGATATCTTTCTGAAATTTCAGACAGCAATCGCAAATATGATCAATGGTCTATAAAACAAGCCGAACAAGCTCAAAAATGGCAAGCATTAAAAATAACTGAAGATCTGGTTTCTCCTGATGTCAAACCGGAAATTAAAAAACAAACTTTAGAAATTGAAAAAACTATAGACGGAATAACCCGATCTATTCTTGAGGAATGGGAAACGAAAAAAAAGGAATACAAAAACGATCATTTTATTTATAAAGTTCGAGATAAAGAAATAAGTGTTCCTACCTTCACAACATCCCTTTCTCATTCAAGAATTCCAAGGGTTTGCCTTCCAGATTACAAAGGTTGGTATGATATCATAAAATGGTCATTACAAGAAAATGTCCCTGGTGAATTTCCTTATGCAGCTGGTGTATTTCCTTTCAAGCGTAAAGAAGAAGACCCAACTAGAATGTTCGCTGGCGAAGGTGGACCTGAGCGAACCAACCGGCGATTCCATTATGTCTCGGTAGATATGCCTGCCAATCGACTTTCTACCGCATTTGACTCAGTAACTTTATATGGAGAAGATCCGGATTACCGGCCGGATATTTTTGGAAAAGTTGGAAATTCAGGTGTGAGTATTTGTAGTCTGGATGACGCCAAAAAATTATATTCTGGTTTTGATCTATGCAATCCCAGAACATCTGTTTCCATGACGATCAATGGTCCCGCAGCGACGATATGTGCCTTTTTTATGAATACCGCTATCGATCAACAATGCGAACTATACATTAAAGCCAATGGATTAGAGCACAAAGTTGAAGCTGCACTAAAAGCAAAATTTGATGACCAAAATCTTCCACGACCAAAATATGATGGCGAACTTCCACCAGGAAATAATGGATTGGGTTTGATGTTTTTGGGATTATCCGGAGATCAAATTCTAGATGCGCCTATTTATGAAGAATTAAAAAACAAAGCACTAAGCTCCGTTAGAGGCACTGTACAAGCAGACATACTCAAAGAAGATCAGGCGCAAAATACCTGTATCTTTTCAACTGAATTTTCTCTCAAATTAATGGGTGATGTTCAAGATTATTTCATTCAAAAAAATGTTCGAAATTTTTATTCTGTTTCGATCAGTGGATATCACATTGCAGAAGCTGGGGCTAATCCGATTTCACAATTAGCATTTACCTTAGCGAATGGTTTTACTTTTGTAGAATATTACCTTTCCAGAGGAATGCATATTGATGATTTTGCACCGAATTTATCTTTCTTTTTTTCTAATGGCGTTGATCCGGAATATGCAGTTATCGGAAGAGTTGCTAGAAAAATCTGGGCTAAGGCCATGAAGATAAAATATAATGCCAATGAAAGAAGTCAAATGTTGAAATATCACATACAAACTTCAGGTCGATCCCTACATGCACAAGAAATTTCTTTTAACGATATCAGAACGACACTTCAAGCATTATATGCCATCTATGATAATTGTAATTCACTACACACTAATGCCTATGATGAAGCAATAACAACTCCAACTGAAGAATCGGTGCGAAGAGCCATGGCTATTCAACTCATCATCAATAATGAATTGGGTCTAGCTAAAAATGAAAATCCATTACAAGGATCTTTTATCATTGAAGAATTAACTGAACTTGTAGAAGAGGCTGTACTTATGGAATTCGATAGAATTTCAGAGCGAGGCGGTGTATTAGGAGCCATGGAAACGATGTATCAACGCAGTAAAATACAAGAAGAATCCTTGTATTACGAAACACTCAAACATACTGGTGAATATCCTATAATAGGTGTCAATACTTTCTTAAGTAAAGATGGCTCTCCAACCATATTACCTAAAGAAGTTATACGCGCCACTGATGAAGAAAAAAAGGATCAAATCCATGCATTAGAAAATTTGAAAAAAGCCAATATCAGTGTTTCAGATAATCATTTGAAAAATTTACAATTGGTGGCCATTAAAAATAAAAATATTTTTGAAGAATTGATTGAAGCTACAAAATATTGCTCCCTAGGACAAATTACTCAGGCGTTATATGCTGTTGGTGGAAAGTATCGAAGGAACATGTAAAGGACAATAAAAAATTATTTAATTTTACCATCACCAATAAAAAAAGAAGCACTTTTTAAAAAATAATAATTAAACAGAACTTCAAAAAATTACATTATGATTAGATTTTTTTTTCTGATACTACTATTCAGCAATATTGCAGAGAACAATCTTAGTGCCAACACAATCATCGTTGGTGTCAATCAGACTTATACTTCTATCCAATCAGCTTACAATATAGCCAAACCTGGTGATACCATTCTTGTAAATGAAGGTATATATACCCAAACCGAATATCTGACCGGTACTAAAGGTAATGACAAAAACAATATTTACATTATTTCAAAAAAAAGACATGGTGCAATATATAGAGGAGGCTCAGAAGCCTGGCATTTAAGTTCTGTTTCTTTTGTTGCAATCGATGGTTTTGTTTTCGAAAAACAAACCGGTAATGGTGTCAACATGGACGATTCAGGAAGTTTAGTGACCCCAGCTACAAATGTTGCAATAAGCCACTGTATATTTCGAGATATTAACGCAACTGGAAACAACGACTTATTAAAATTATCAGGATTGGATTATTTCATTATATCAGAATGTTCCTTTTTAAATGGAAGCTTGGGCGGTTCTGGTAGTGGAATTGATATGGTAGGCTGTCACAACAGCAGAATAACTAAATGTACTTTTGAAAACATGGGTGCCAATAGTATCCAAATGAAAGGGGGAAGTCAATACATCCGAATAGAAAAAAACTATTTTAAAAAAGGTGGGCAACGAGCAATCAATATTGGCGGAAGTACCGGGTTGGCATTTTTTAGACCTCAGAATGCAACATTTGAAGCAGCAGATATAAATGTATGGTCGAACATATTCATTGAATCTGACACACCTATTGCATTTGTAGGATGCATCCGAAGTAAAGTGGTAAACAATACCATAATCAATCCGGTAATTTGGATTTTTAGAATTCTTCAGGAAACGGTTGACCCTAATCGTTTTGCTCCTTGTGGAATGAATGAATTTACAAATAACATTATTTATTTCCCAAATAATATTAGAACCATTGTTAATATTGGACCAAATACTGATCCTACTTCATTTATTTTTTCAAATAACTTATGGTACAATCATCAAAATCCAAGCTTTAATCAATACAATTTACCTGTAGCAGAAACCGGAAGTATCAAGGGCAAGGATCCATTATTTGTAAACTTAACACAAGAAAATTTCAATCTTTTAAAAAACTCACCAGCCATTGGTCAAGGCAAGTCGGTGATCGCACCTATTGAAGATTATAACGGCAATCTTTTTGAAATTACCAACCGATCAATTGGAGCCATAGAATATCAAAAAGTAAGTAATAACGATGATTTAAATACTTCATCCATGTTAGTTTATCCAAATCCTTCTAAAGGATTAATACATATTATTTCCAACCTTATAAAAGATGAACATTTAAGAATAACAATTTATTCAATCCAGGGAAACTTTATAAAAAGTATACCAATTAATACTACAACAAACCCATCCATCGACTTGCAAATGAATGATGGAACTTACATGTATATCATAGAAGATTCAAAAAAAAATATTCTTAAAAGGTCCTTGTTAATGATTTCAAAATAACTATAAACACGGTTAGTTTAAGATTTTTTTTATGGAGTGGTTGATCAAAGGCATATTGTTAGGCATTAGTATTGGCCTTTTGGTGGGTCCACTATTTTTTGCATTGATACAAGCAGGGATGGAATATGGATTCCGCAAAGGATTTCTTTTTGCAGCAGGAATTTGGATTAGTGATTTTATTCTATTAATGCTCACCTATTTTATATTTAAAAATATTCCACTACCTACAAACACTGATGATATCAGTCCAATTCTTATAGTCATCTGCGCTGCAGCATTTATATTAATTGGTTTAAACATTATGATTTCCCCAACAAAAAAAATGGATCATCAATATCTTCCTACTTCTAAATTATGGACGGTTTTGGTCACAAAAGGTTTTATTGTTAACACCATGAATCCATCTGCATTTTTAATTTGGATGAGTGTTGCTACTATAGCTAATAAAATAACTTTAAAACCCAGTGGCGCAGAAATTCTTATGTTCTATTTGAGCATTGGTATCACCATCATTGGTTTAGATTTGTTGAAAATATTCTTAGGCAAGAAAATTGCATTAAAATTCAAGGATGGTATCCTGTCAAAATTCAAATATGTGTCGGGTTTCTTTTTTGTAATAAATGGATTGTATTTGGTATATATTGCAATATTCTAAAATGAAAAAAGTATAATCATTTAATCTTAATAAATTATGCTTAGCCTTTTTAAAAACAAATAGACATGAATAATAAATTAGATAAAAAATCTCAGATTGTTGTATCATTATACCCATGAAATATTGCTCCAGCGGAGCAACCTATTTGTTAGATTAAAATTCAAAAATACCCTCAGGTAAAATCATAAAAACGATCTTCGCAACCTCATCTATTTCTTCTACAAAATCTTCGTGTAATGGAATTAATAATGATTTACCGTCATGCATAACCCTGGCCATCAACTGCGATGGATATTCTTCAATACTGGTAATAGCAACATTATAATTCGATGTCCGATCATGAATCGTGTAGCCCTCTAATCCTTGACTTTTGCCTTGAATCTTGGCAGATCTTTTTGTTGCTTTTGATAATTTATTTTCATCTATATAAAAACTCTGATGACTTAATACTCTTGCCTGCTCAGGATTATCTACACCTTCTAATTTCAACAAAGTACTCCCATCTGTTTTACACGATTCAATAAAAAAAGGAACGTGACATCCGTTTATTTTAAAAAAAACGACTTTTTCACTTAGTATATGTTTTTTGAAAATTGGATTCATTTCAACATCTAAAATGCCTTTTATTCCATGTGATTTGTAACATTTGCCAGCCTCAATAAAATCAATCATAAACCTAATTATGTTGAATTAAATATTGGCGAATAATAACACCTCGTTCTGCCTTGGGATCATAAGGAGTATTGGGATTGGCGAAACCTCTTTTTAAAAACCATGCTTCGTGATATACCAAACCTATATGGTCTGCATATTTAGAATTCGATTTGATTTTAATAATTTCATCTGTATAATCAGCTTCCTCAACACTGAGAACGTTTTCAAATGAACCAGAAGAAATCATTTCCTTTGGTTTTATGTCTACATAGTAATAGGAATTATTATTCCAATAACTAAAAAGTTCAAAGGGTTCCCCTTGGAAAGTTATCAATTGCCTAGAACCAATATAAACATTACCATTCCATGATTTATTTTTAGCAACAGGATAAACTAATTTAATAAAATCAAGACCAAACTCTGATTTGATTAATTTGCTTTTACTCGAAGTGACGAATGAATTTCCAACCAATTCCCAGGATGCACTGGAATCTTTTCTTAGGTATTGATCTAAAGAAAATACCAATTCATTATTGGCATTTCGAAAAGTATCTACTACTTCTTCCATGATTTCAACACTTACTGAATCAATAGTAACCACAATTTCCTTGGAAAAATAAATAGAGTCTGTTTTATAAATCCAAAATTTACCCAACTCAAATGGCGTATAAGTATATCCAAAAGTAGTTTCATCCAATACTTCAACTTCAGGATCACAAGCATTGATAACTAAACCTGTTACCAATATTATAAATATCGTTTTTATGAACTGCATCTTTACCATTAATGATTAAAATTAAATAAAGAATTCCGAATGATACCACCACAAACCACATCATCACCTTCATAAATGACAGCCGATTGACCAGGAGCGATACCTCTAACAGGAGCATGGAAGTGAATTTTTAATTCGTCGCCTTGGTGCTGGACCTGACATACATGTCCAGGATCTTTATATCGAACTTTAGTAACGAAATCCTCATCACCCGGCACGGTATTATATTTTAACCAATTCAGTTTGCTAACATCCATAGCTGGTCTTGACAATTCCATTTCTTCTCCCAAAACAACTGTATTGGTCTCCGGAATTATGTCGGTAACAAACATGGGCTTTCCAAATGCTTTTCCTAAACCTTTACGTTGGCCCACGGTATAAAAAGGATATCCATCATGATAACCTAAAACCGATCCAGATTGATCTATAAATAGTCCACCTTTGACTTCATCTTCTAATCCTTCTACCCGGCGCTTTAAAAAACCTCTATAATCATTGTCAGGTACAAAACAAATCTCGTAACTCTCGGCCTTTTTTGCCAAATTATCGTATTGACGGTCTGCAGCAAACTGTCTTACTTCCGGCTTTACATATTCAGCTAGAGGAAACACACTTCTTCCAAGAGCTTCCTGTGTAAGTCCCCATAATACATAGGATTGATCCTTGACCAAATCCTTAGCTTTGGATACATAATACCGATCTTCAAGTTTATTCTTGCGCACATAATGTCCTGTAGCGATAAATTCACAATCCAATCCATCAGCCCGCTTTAATAAGGCATTCCACTTGATATGTGTATTGCACATCACGCATGGATTAGGCGTCCTTCCGGCGATATATTCATCTACGAAATTGTCAATCACGGCATCGCCGAATTCATCCCGAATATCTAAAATAAAATGATGAAAACCCATATCTACAGATACTCTTCGAGCATCTTGGAGGGAATCTAAAGAACAGCAGCCTGTTTCCTTTTTAGAACCACCCGAAGAAGCGTAATCCCAGGTTTTCATAGTGATCCCAATCACCTCATAACCCTGCTCATGCAGCATGATGGCAGCTACCGTACTGTCGATACCTCCACTCATAGCTACTAAGATTTTTCCCAATTTACTCATAAAAACTTAGCTACAAATATAATACATATTAATAAATAATCGAATATAAAAATTTCAACTAAATAATATTTTTTCCTAAATATATGCCTCAAATATTTGACTCTCTCGTATATTTGCACTCCAATTCAAAAGTCTAATAGAAGTATTAGCCTGTTACAAACGGAGAAACCCTTGATATGGTTCAGTTTCGGACTCTTTTATTAGACTGTAATGAAACAATCAAAGGCCTGGTAACGGTAATAAATTGCGGGAGTAGCTCAGTTGGTAGAGCACGACCTTGCCAAGGTCGGGGTCGCGAGTTCGAGTCTCGTCTCCCGCTCTTAATATAATAGTTAAGAGCACATGTCAATGCAGATTGACACATAACTATTGTACCAGCCCAGGTGGTGAAATTGGTAGACACGCAGGACTTAAAATCCTGTGGACAGTAATGTTCGTGCGGGTTCAAGTCCCGCCCCGGGTACAAAATATAACACAATAAGGCTTATTCTTAGGCAATCTTCCTCAGAGTTATGGCTCTTTCTGGGCGCGATATTTGAAATTTTATATTCTATAATAATATGTCATTAACTAGCTACTCAAGTACAGTAAGTGTTTGCATGTTTTATCAACTCCCATATTAGAACTTAAAAACAGGATTATATAAAATAATTTTAATTAACAAAACAGTAAATTAATAATAAAATGAAATATATATTAATAGCATTTTTATGTATAGTATCTTGGGCTAACAATGCACAAGTTGCTAAGATGTTGCAAGATCTTAACCCAGGGGAATTAGGGAGCAGACCTGTTAATAGGCAGATAATATCAATAGGTGATAAGGTGTTTTTTACAGCTCTTACAGCCACTGTAAGTGAAGAACTTTTTGTATCAAATGGTACACCAGCAGGAACAAAACTTGTTAAAGATATTAATCCAGGTGTTACTTTGAATTCTAATATTGGACACTTCAATGCATTCAAAGGTAAGCTAATTTTTAGTGCAAATGACGGGATTAATGGTAATGAATTGTGGATTTCAGATGGTACAGAAGCTTGTACAACAATGATCAAAGATTTTTTTCCTGGGTCAGGAAGCGGAATTGCAAGCACAGCAATTAGAAATGTAATTGTTCATAATGATTTTGTTTATCTATTTGCACAAAAGGAAGGAGGAAAGATTGGTTTGTGGAAAAGCGATGGTACAACAATAGGAACAAAAGAGCTTTTTGCAAGTTTAAGTGCCAATACTAATCCCGATCAATTAACAGTATTTAATAATAGCATATATTTTTTTTTGCGATTACTGATGTAGCTAAAGGAGGGAAACTACATAAGTTAGATCTTAACAGTGAGCAAGTATCTATTATAGATGATCCGAACTTAGGATCAATTAATTCTATTGAAGAGTTAACAGTTTGTGGCAGCAGAATGTATTTCTCTGCAAGTCTTAATTTTGGATTTGGCAAGGAACCTTGTTATTCTGATGGAACAGCGAATGGGACCAACTTATTAAAGAACTTAGTTAATCCTGGATCATCTAATCCAACCGACTTTACTTTCTTAGGAGGAAATAAAGTAGTATTTTTCACAAGTGGTGCTGTTTATGTTACAGATGGAACTTCTTCTGGAACTGTTGCCCTAAATGCTTTTGGTAGAAGTGATGTTAGGCCGGTAAAAAATTCAGCAAACCAAGTTTATTTTTCAGGTTCATTATTCGGCGATACAAAGATTGGGAATGAGTTATTTGTTACTGACGGTACTATTTCTGGTACAAAATTAGTTAAAGATATTTACCCAGATTCTTCAAAAGCATCAGCACCAACTAATTTATTTTTACTGAATAATAAAATTTATTTTTCTGCCATCGGAGATGCAAACAACTCAGAGCTATGGGAATCAGACGGAACATCAATTGGTACTAAATTATTTGTTGAAATTAACCCAGGAGTTGAGGGTTCCTTTCCAAGCATTATAAATGCAATTAAATCAAATCTTTTCTTTTTTGCTTTCCATCCTAATTTCGGTTTTGAACCTACATATATAGACTTATCAACATCAGTATCTAACCAATTAATATATTCCGATCTAAATATTCAAGATAATTTAGACAGTTGGCTAATCAAACTTGAAAATTCAATCGAAGCTGAATTAGTATATGAATTAATTGATCTAGGTGGTAAGGTCTTATCTTTTGGGTCTGTCAAGAATATGAAAAATTTTGAAATTAGAAAACCTGAATCTTCAGGTGTTTATTTCATTCGTGTATTCTCAAAAGATTACAAATTATTTGGATTGAAAAAGTTAATTAGAAGTTAGAAAGTCGAAAACATTACTTTTAAGATTATAAAAAATCCTAACATATAAGAAAATCCATCATATTAATAAATATAATAATAGGAATATTATTTTTGAACTTCCTTGTAGCACATTCTCAGGAGCCAATATTTAGATACTCATTAGATAAATATGTTGAGCAAGGTAAAGTAACTTTTAAATGGGCACCAATTAATACCCAAAGTTGGTATGCAGGAAACAAATATGGCTACAAGCTAACTCGTTACAAATTAAAAGAAAATGGAGTTAAATTATCTGAAAGCCTCGTAGAATTCTCTAAATTAATTCTTTTAGATAGTTTAAAGTCCTTTCCTGAAGCTGAATGGGAGGTTAAAGCTGATATTTGAAGTCAAAATGTGAAAAATGAAAGTAAAAGTAAGCATACTTTAAATAACATTATGGATGTTATTTACAACAAAAGTGGATTTGATTGCTCAGGTATTTGATGGAGCACAAAACCAAGTTTCTTATATTGGTGGAGAATTAAGTAATTATAAACATCTTACTGTAGGTTTGGACTATGGTCTTACAGATTATTTATCAGTAGGAGGAAATATTAAATATCTTTTTAATCCACCAGAAATTCCAAATAAAGAAGAATTTTCTTTTCTTAAATAGATTAGGCGCACATCTTAGACTAGACTTCCACTGGGCTAACTACCTGCATTTGAAAAAATCAGATATTCTTATGGGTTATAGAATAGACTTAGAAGGAGCACATGGTCCTCAAATAATCTTTCAATACTTCTTCACTGATTTTTTTGGACTGTATGGAAGATCTAATTATTATGTAAATATTCCAAAAAGTGTTGAATATTTTAAATTTAGAAAACCAGACCCTTTAACTTTTGAAGTTGGAATTATTTACAAGTATTTTGGCTGGTAATACAGAAAATATAAACTTAATTCTTAGCATTAAATAAAATACAAATGGATTCTAACTCATTGTTATTTTACATCAGATTGATTTAGCTAACCATTTACTAAATTGTATACAGTAATATTAAGTCCTTCTTTTTATTCTTTATCTAATTAATGGTAATAAATCATTCAAATAAATAATACAACTCCTTCCCTTCACAACCTCTTCTAATACCCCCAATTATCTTTTTGAAATCTGCCTATTTTACCCCTGGTAACAATTTATAGAAATACACTCGGATTTAAAGTCCCGTTGGCGAATAATTCGTTTCATTTCTGGTACAAAAAATCAATTATAAATTGAATTGGGGTATTCCTTCGATATTGTTTTGCAATAAGAAAAAATAGTCCAAAATTATAAGTTTTAGTATGATAAGCCAGTCATAACAATCAAAATAAGTTATATTTGCATGAAATGTCATACTGATATAATTATTTTTAATGAATGAATGAATTTGCATGATATAGCATGCATTATAATTAAAAAATGCCAAATATGAATGATAAAGCATACACCAATTGGGCAGAAATGTCAGATAAATCGCTGATGGATACCATTGGAGACTTTATTCAATCGCATCGGCTCACTCAAAATAAAACTCAAGACCAGGTGGCAAAAGATGCAGGGATTAGCCGGTCAACTTTAAGTTTATTAGAAAGAGGCGAAAAGGTTAGAATAGATAGTCTGATCCAAGTTTTGCGGGTCCTAAATTTATTATATATCATGGATGTGTTTAAAATTCAACAAGAAATTAGCCCTATTGAATATGCTAAAATTAAAAAAAAGCAAAGAAAACAGGCGTCACATCCTAAAAACAAAAACAACAATAATACGGATGTAGAATGGTAGATGTTGCTGAAATTAAAATATGGGGCGAATGGGTTGGTGCCGTTCGTTGGGATGAATCACAACAGCTGGGTTATTTCCAATATGATACCAAGTTTATTCAAAAAGGATGGGATTTATCACCGCTCAAAATGCCCATTTCGCAAGGCTCACAGATTTATAGTTTTCCTGAACTTCGATTAGCACGCAACGAAACATTAGACACTTTCAAAGGTTTGCCAGGCCTCTTAGCTGATGCATTGCCGGATAAGTACGGAAATAGATTAATCAGTACATGGTTAGCACAACAAGGCAGAACAGAAAATAGTATGAACCCGGTAGAAAAATTGTGTTTCATCGGTACCAGAGGTATGGGGGCATTAGAATTTGAACCAGCAACAATTAAAACAAGTACAAGAAACTTCTCCCTGGAATTTGATGGATTGGTGGAACTAGCCAAGAAAATGCTACATGAACGAGAGGGATTTTTAACTCACCTAAGTAAAGATGAAGAGAAGGCAATGATGGAAATATTAAAGATAGGAACTTCAGCTGGAGGTGCTCGTCCTAAAGCCGTAATTGCTTATAATCGCAAAACAGGAGAAATAAAATCTGGTCAGGGAAGTGTACCCAAAGGATTCGAACATTGGTTACTAAAATTAGACGGTGTTAGCGGAGAACAATTTGGAGAAAGTTCTGGATGGGGACGTGTAGAATATGCCTATTACCTTATGGCAAAAGACTGCAAAATAGAAATAAGTGAATGTCGCTTATTAGAAGAGAACGGAAGAGCACATTTCATGACTAAACGATTTGATAGAGATGGAAATATCAAACATCACACCCAATCTCTTTGCGGGATGCAACATTATGATTTCAATGACATGTATGGATATAGTTACGAACAGGTTTTTCAAACTATGAGATTATTACATCTGACTTATCCTGAAGCTGAACAAATGTTTCGAAGAATGATATTTAATGTTCTGGCAACTAATTTTGATGATCACACAAAGAACTTTTCCTTTATTTTAAAAAAAGATGATCGATGGAGACTGGCACCTGCTTATGATTTATGTTTTTCATTTGATCCGACCAATCATTGGGTGAACAAACAAACCCTCAGTATCAATGGAAAAAGATTAGAAATAACAAAAGAGGATTTAATGACCATTGCAAAAAATAACAACATCAAAAAAGGTGATAAAATTATTGATGAAATGAATTCAATTATAAAATCTTGGACTACATATGCATCACAAGCCAATGTAAATAACGCTTTAAAGAAAAAAATTAATAACAATTTAAATGTATTCTAAGATGCGAGGGTCAAAATTTGTTCCGAGAATTGAATACTTATCTTAGTCAACAACAAAATGGAACATTATAAGGACTTTGTATAATTTATATAATAAAGAAATTACTATTTCAAAATTGTATTCTTGTTTTATACATTAATAGTTTTGTTTAACCACTGACATTACATATAATTTTTTAATCCTTTGAGATTTTACAATTTTGGTCAAATGTAAAATTACCAGACATTCGCAAACATACAATTTATTGACAACACAATCTCACAAGCCGAGTGTCCTTTACCTCAACAACGTTGCATCTCCTGTTACTTTATGATATCCACGAGCCTTGTCACGCCATTCAACGATGTAAACAAAAACATCAGGATTGACTGGCACTCCTCGAAACAGTCCATCCCATCCGTATTGGGGATCATTGGGAAGAATATTTTTTTGTTCAAACATGAGCTCACCCCATCGATCATAAATAGCAAACAAATCAATCATATGTACATCTTCATTGGAAAATACAACGAGTCTGTCATTGACTTGATCACCATTAGGTGAGAATACATTGGGCACATAAACCTCGCCTTCATGAGCTATCATTAACACCAAATATTCAATGGAATCGCAACCGGAAGAACTGCGATGATTAAATTCATACACTCCACTTTCTTCATAACGACGGTGATCCGCTGACCAGTAAAAATTACCCAAAGCACACAAAGTATCACTAAAATGGTATTCAGGGTGTATGATAAGTTGCATCAGGTAATTGGAATCACAACCTTCATGAGTTACTGTGTCGAAACGATAACTTCCGCTTGTGCGATAATTTTTTCCATTAACTGACCAGGTATATTCTACGCAACTTTCGATGGTATCAAGTAGATGATACTCTGGTCGGATTCTAAGATTAACATTTAATGTGGAATCACATCCGAATTGATTGGCACGATTTAATAGAATACTTGCCGATTTGTTTTGTTCATTAAATATTTGTTGGTGTATGATAACATTTCCTCCCGGACAAATAGATGTATCCAATTTTCCTGTCGAATTGGGACGCACACTTAAATGGATATCAATGATAGAATCACATCCAAATTCGTTGGCTCCATTACGAATGATCTGATCATTTCGTTTTGACTCATCAAATCGCTGATTGTAAAGCATTACAAAATCACCAGGACAAATTGAAGTATCGATGGTGGCTTTGGTCAGGGGCAATAAATTCACATTGACATGTATAATAGAATCACAACCAAATTGATTGGCGCCACTTAAATTTATTTGGCCGTTCAATTTAGTTTCATCGAAGCGTTGATTGTGAATTACGATATATGATCCGGTACAGATGGACGTATCTATATTGGACTGTGAGAAAGGAAGTATCTTTAGATTAACCTGAATCGAAGAATCGCATCCAGTGTAATTTGCTCCTGGCAACACGATTACACCCGAAGTATGCATTTCATCGAAAGTCTGATTATGAATTATGATTTTTCCAGCAGTACACACTGAAGTATCCAGTTGAGACGCTGCAATCGGATAAAAATTTAATTGAACTTGAATTGTAGAATCACAACCTCTGTGATTTCCACCAAATAATTTAATAGTTCCATTCGGATTGTTTTCATCAAAAGTTTGATTATGGATCACCAATTTTTCCCCTTTACATATTGTCGTATCCAAATTAGCATTTGTTGGATTTAAAAAATTCGTCTTGACTAAAATTAGGGAATCACAACCATAACCCCGAGTATTCGGCATACTGATCAATCCTGTTGGATTTGAAATAGAAAACCATGAGTTCCCTACTTTTATGGAATCATAATTACATAACACATAGGTTACGGTATCGGGCTTAATTTGATCACATGGTAGTAAACCAAAGTCTAATGAAAAATCATTTTCTCCATCTTTTCCACTAAGATAATTAAGTGCTATTTTTTCTTGATATCGTGGAGATAATGGTAAGGTTTGTGATGCATCAGAATCGTTTTCCGAATTTCCAAAATTCACTCGTGATTGAAACTTGGTTGTTGTGTAACTTTTGTTATTTAAAATGAGTTGTTTGTTGATGTAATTGCTATCCGCACCAATTTGAATGGTATAATAAGTGTAGGGATCTAAATTTCTAAAATAATACAAACCATTTGAATCACTAACGGTTTGCTTTATTAAAGAATCTTTTTGATTGTATATCAACACTGGAATGTTTGCCATTGGTGGTTCTCCCGGATCTTGCACACCATCCAGATCCTTATCATTCCAAATATAATTTCCGATACTAACGCCAATTCCTTTGCCACTTGAAGCAGCTATTAGTAATTCGATATCTCCTAGCCCAGTGGCTTTACCAAAGGTACCATATTCACCTGTGTAAATATTATAGTTGACTTTTTTTGTACCTAATGAATTGTCTAGTTGACTCCATCCGTTGGACCACACATTAGCAGGATCCATTAAAGTAGCAATGATGGTATTATAACTCGGATGTGCGGCTAAGGAGCCAAGTGCACTTTCCTGATGACTATAAAATCCATCTTGAAAATAAAATTCTCCACCACAAACTCCCTGATTGTTGTTTTTACCTTGAGTAGTGTAAAATCCTGAAGTCCCGTTTTGTTCCAATAAATATTCACCTTTAAGTTTGAATAATTTAAGATTATCTCCACCCGCAAATGTGATATAACGTAAATTATCCTTGGTGTTAGTACCATAATCACGACCTCCTGTTTGGTGACCATACCGATCACCAAGTGAAATAATCATGTTACCCTCAGAATCAAATTCAATATCAGACAATACTGGTACAGGACCACATACTACATCATTGAATATACTGAATTTATAAAAATCGCGATTCCAAGGACGAAACGTTCCACAATAATTATCATTCAAAAAACCTTTAAAATAATTTAAATCAAATTCAACTTCTTTTTTAAAACCACCATTGGCATAAGTATAAACTGTAGCTCTAAGATCGTCACTATTATTGGTAGATTCTGCAGAGCAAACGCCACCTACAAATATTTTTCCATCTCTGTATTTAAGTCCCCAAGGTCGCCAATCATCATATATCGAACAACCGGGATCTGGTATTGGAATCTCTTTAACGCGATCTGCAGTTATGGGTAATTGGAGTGGATTTCCAATGGCGATCGTGATCAAAGAACGATTATATAAATTAACTACAAAAAGCGTATCGCCTGCGTCGTTGAGATCTATATCACCTAATCCCCATTTGCCAATTTTATCGAATGTTGAGGAATCATGTGAAGCATCATTTGGGCTGAAAGGCAGGTTTCTAAATAATGTGGATTCATCTCCAGTCTGAATACCAAAAGAATCTAAATTAAGCAATATTTTTGTTCTTCCGTAATATCGATAATTAGGTGCCATTTGAGGATTGGGTAGGAAATTATTAAGATCTGTTACATAAACAGCGCCAAGACCACCGGGACCTAAAGATGCATTCCGTTTCAGAAAAGAACCGGAGTACAACATCCTTGTTTCTTTTTGAAAACCAAGTCCCCAAATCGATCCTGTTTCACCTGCACTGGCAGCATAGTAATTTCCATTAGGTCCTAAACGTGGACCACCCTCAGTAGTAGAATAATGATTGACGACCAAGGTCGGTTCATTGTACGCTGGACTCATAGGGTTAAGAGCGTCACCTTTGACAAAAACACTGGTAACCATCCAAGGTTGTGGATCTATTAAATCGTTCAACTGAAAAATACCAAGATCGACTGCACAATTTCCTACTGAAGCAATTTGGGTTCGCGTTTTATTTTCCAATCCAGGATTGGCATCGAACAATCCAGAAGGAATCTGATATTCCACTCTCATTTTTTGCCCAGCGGTTAATTGATCTACAGACCAAAGCCCTTTGGTTTTTGTGGTCGTTACAGCTTGAAGTTGCTTTGCATCATTATACAATCGCACTTCAATACCCTGAATGCCATTTTCAGAACTTTCCTGAATTCCGTTGTTATTAAAGTCTGAAAATACCTTTCCGCCAATAGCTTGAGTACCTAAGCAAACGGGCGGATCACAAGGCATAGGCAATATCACATTATATGGATTAGAAGAACAAGCACCTGAAACAAATGAAGCATCAATTGTATAATTTGTACCATCAGGATCTAAAATAAACTGAACATAAGGTGGACAACCCTTTAAAAACGGATCGAATATTTTGGTCATTCCTTTAAGTCGAACTTGAATTTTATCACCTGGTGTTGCCATAGTCCATGATAGAAAAACGGCAACGATGACTTTTGATTGATTTCCGGTCCGTGATCCGTATTCACAATCGCCGATAATGACACGGTCGATATTTACAGAACAAATTACCGGAAGTTTAGGCTTTAATGTAATTGAGTCACCCACTAGGCATTCTGCTCGCAATGATAAGCAGAGACTCAAATTCAAGATAAATAAAATTATAAAAAACTGTTTGTTCATGAAATTACCATTCAAAGACATTAAATGATCACTAAAGGTATGAAATATTTGTTCTTTAACATAATACCAAATAAAATTTGTTTCAGTCCTTATTATAACCCGTGGTTATCCTCATTTAAAGCCTACTAATTCGTATTTTACGTTTCGTCCTCCTTCGTCCGTTTGTTTCAAAATTCCTTTTTCTACCAAATCTTTTATATCACGTAAGGCTGTGTCGTTAGAAGTTTTGACAATTTTAGCCCATTTTGAGGTTTGTAG
Organism: Saprospiraceae bacterium; assembly: GCA_044228225.1. GTDB lineage: Bacteria > Bacteroidota > Bacteroidia > Chitinophagales > Saprospiraceae > Vicinibacter. Next base: position 47,435 of record JBGAVH010000016.1, read on the forward strand.
TTTTCCTTCAAAATCGTCAAAGAGTTTGTTAAGCATTAAACGTTGGCGTTCATTAATGGAGGTGTGTTCGTGTAATTTCCAAAACTCAACTTTAAGCAATATTTTCTGGGTAGTTTTTTCGGTGGCTTGAATTGCATTTTTGAGACAATGCAAAAACCAATCGATCCATTCTGTTATGTCACTTGAACTATGTTGCACTTTTTGCAATACTTCGTAATAGCGTTTTCGGTCAGCTAGTATTTGGCTTGACATACTGTAAAAACGTTCTCCACTACCTTCGGCATTTGCAAGCAACATGTCGGTTAATGCTCTTCCAATTCTACCATTCCCATCATCAAAGGGGTGAATAATGATAAACCAAAAGTGTGCTATTGCTGCTTTCAAAACAGGGTCAAGGCTGCTTTCTTTGTTGAACCAATCCAAAAATTTGTCCATTTCTGTTTTTACAAATTTCGCCTTTACAGCTTCGTAATGCAATTTTTCTTTACCCATTGCACCCGAAACAATTTGCATTTCACCGGTTCGATATCGTCCCACTTCTATTAGGTAAGGTCCACTGTATCCAGTTGGAAAAAGTGCCGCATGCCAACCAAACAAACGTTTTTCGGTTAATGGCAAAGAGTTTCGCTGGGTGGCATCCAACATCATTTCTACTATGCCTTCAATATGGCGATTGCTCGGTATAAGCCCTCCAGTATTTATACCTAATCGCCTTGCAATGGAAGAACGAACTTGATCATAATTGAGTAATTCTCCTTCAATTTCAGATGATTTTACCACATCTAAGGTCAAGGCGGTTAACTTGGCTTCTTCTTTGGCATAAAAGCCCAAAGTGTTCATTTGCCCTATTAATTTACCTTGCATAAACCGCACCTCACCAAATATATCATTTATTGCTTTGTCTTGCCATGAAAAATCTGTCCAGTTTTTATACTCATAAATGTATTTTGCCATGACCTAATATTATTGTGCGGTAAAGATACGAATTAAATACCGCAAATATGCGGCGATTATATTATTTTATCACCGCAATAGAATATTTTGTTTAATCTCTGAAATAGTATACGTCGGAATCATTAGATATAATATTAAAATAATTTGGCAAATACAACTTACCAATAATTTTATTAAATTTGTTCGACAACTGAAAAATAAATACACTATGGCCTATAACGAATCCTTAGCCGACCGAATCAGAATTGCTTTAGGACATTTATCCAATGTCGAAGAAAAATACATGTTTGGCGGTGTCTGTTTTATGGTTAATGATAAAATGTGTGTCGGAGTCGTGAAAGACGACATGATGTGTCGTATAGATCCGGCACTAGATCATGAAGTCCTAGAAAAACCAGGATGCCGACCCATGGATTTTACAAATCGGCCCATGAAGGGTTATGTTTATATTAATGAAGAAGGAAGAGCATCCAAAAAAGATTTTGATTATTGGATCGGATTGTGTCTGGAATTTAATACGAGAGCGAAGTCGAGTAAGAAAAAAAGGAAGAAGTAAAATCTTTTTTAATAACCTTTGTCTTCCAACAAAAAGAAATTAATGAAGAAGTATTAAGAAATTAAATAGAGTTCCATCCACAATTACTAATCACATTGCTTGAGATAACTTTTAATTTTATCTACTTTATTTTTAGCTAAGAATTCCTTCTCTTCCAATTCTTTGAAAATGGGCTTTGCCAAATTCTTATTTTTTTCCATTAAATGAATGATCATTAATTGATATAAAGAAGGGTCATGAAATTGTGAGCCGCTAAATGAAACAATATGATCAAAATTTATCTTAGCGCCTTCATAGTCTTTGTTTGCCATGGCAATATGTCCCAGATAATATTGACTTTCCATGGCAAGACTATCAACATTTAATAATCTTGTAAATAATATTTTGGCATCTTCCCAATGCTCTTCTTCAAAATAATACAATGCACTGTCTAAAGAACTCAATGAGTCTTTCTCAGCACGTGTGACATTGCTGTATGCCTTTTCATAAAGCGTTGCATAAATCTCATCAGGGGAATATCGATCCGGCGAAAATATTTTATAAAGTAAAAAACCTCCCACCGCAATGATAAAAATAGCGGCAATGCTTCTAATGGAAAACAATTTCCTTCCTATGGATTGTGACTTATTCTGGCTCAACGATTCCAATTGTTGTCGAACTTCCAATTCAATAAATGACTTCGCGATTGTATGTGCCAATGGATAATCGCGAACAGCACTTGCCAATGTTTCGTCAGTTTGCATAGCAAGTTCAAACGCATTTTGCTCCTCAGTAGTAAGTTTATGATTTAAATAATCTTCTATATGGTCGAAATAATCCATGTTCAAATCAGTTGATCTTTTAAATGCGGATGAGCATGCAGGTAGTCTAATAATTCTTTGAAACACTGACTTTTTTTCTTTCTGGCCATGCCTTCAGATTGATAATTCAACTTCTCTGCGATTTCAACCATTGAAAATCCATTAGCCCAATGCATCAATACATCTTTACACTTAGACCTCAATAAACTTAATAATTCACTCAGTACCTTCCTTCGTTCCTTGGTTAAAAAAAGTGTTTCGGGTTCTTCTTTGGTGACACCTTGATGAATGTCCATATTAAAAGACTCATAATGCGATGCCACCTTCTTCTTCAATTCTGCAAACCATAAATACTTAGCGATTCCCATTAAATACGGATTCAAGTCACCTGCTAAAGTAGAAGAATGATCCGAAAATCCCGTTTTAACAAACTGCACGATCATATCATTAAAAACAAGCAAAGCTTCATCCAAGCTTCCTTGATGATTCATCACATACTTACATACAGTGCCTTTTAACATGGTATCATGATATATAGAACTAATGACTTGAGATCTTGTCCCCTCATTCAGTCTAATTGCCTTCACTGCTTCCTCAATGCTCAAATGTCACTATTTATGATATGTCTCAATTTTCAAATAGGATACCCTATTTAGGGTAAAAATACAAAAAAAGTATTGTGCATTTAAAAATTTGTTATATTTGAAGGTAACAATTTGAGTTAATTCATACATTAATACATATCAATCAAGTTAAAATTAGGAAATTATGGGATGTTTCCAAGGATCAAACTGCTTAATATTTATAAGGCATATCACACTTGGATTATTAATCACTGCTATAAATTACAGTTCAACAGCCCAGCTGAACCCTAAGACATTGGATACTTTGGATTCGTTGTTTAAAGAAAAAGAGTATGCAGAATATCTTACCAAAATAAGAAAAATTGAGGAGAAAAATATAGAGTCTAAGGATATCCGATGTGATCTGGAGGATATGACTCATTTTGTAGAAAGGCAAATTACCACAAATGATCTTGATATTATATTTGAAAAAAGAAGAACAAATATGTTCCATGCTTCCAGATATAAGAAAATAAGTGATTATCAAACGGCATTAAAATACTATTTAATTGCTCATAGTTTAGTTGAAGATAAGTTTCTTTTAGATACTTTTGCTTGGTTCATTGAAAATGAAATATTAAACATTTATACTAGGAAAGATAATTTCGAAAAAGGAAAATATTATGGACTTTTGGTTGAAAATAGTTTAATACATTATGAACAATGGGAAAAATTAAGTCGCCATTTTACAAATATGGGTATCAATTACAAAGCAACAGGTAATTTGAAAGAATCTAAATTAAATTATTCTAAAGGCTTAGAAATTGCTACAAAATATCAAGAGAATAGAGGAATTTTTTCTAATAGTCAGGGACTTGTTGAAATTTATTTAAATTCATATCAATTGGATTCAGTAGAGAAGTATTTAATAATCTCTGCAAGAATACTTCCACAAATGAAGTCCGAAAATAAATATTTAGAATACAAATCTGATTTCGAAGAAAAAAAATCACAATATTTTCAACTTATCGGCAATTTAAACAAAAGCATTGAATGGATAAGGAAATCAATAATTACACTAAGCGAATATTATAAAGAAAATTCCAAAAATAGGGAATTAGCCAAAGCATATCATAGATGTGGAATGTTGTTTTTGAAAAAAAGTCAAATAGATTCAGCTGACTCATATTTCAAAAATGGATTGTATTGCCTTACATCAATTAAAATAAACGATTCTTTTTCTTTTTATCGTCACCTATTGTACCAAGAAAATACCTTTATTGAATTATTTGATTTAAAAACTAATATTTTAAAAAAGCAATTTGAAATCACTCATAATATTACTCAACTCGAAGAAGCATTAATATTCAATGAACTCATACTTTGGCTAAATAATAATACAACCCAAAACACTTTAGGTGACAATACTAAGTTATTGAATATTTCTGATAGTAAAAAATATGTGGGAATTGGTCTTGATCTATTATATACTTTAAACAATAATAAAAAAATTAATTCCTCAGATAGCATTTTTAGAAACTACTTCAATTACTCTAAGGCACAATTGATCAATACTAAATTACATAATAAACTTATCGTTGATCAATTGGATAAAAAGACTAAAATCAAAATAGATATTCTTAATGACAGTATAATTTCATTGGAATCCAACTCCGAAAGATCTAATGATCAATACTTGCATTTAATTCAAACTAAAATTGAATTAGAGAATATCATCAAACAAACCGAACAGACTATAATAAAAAAAATATACCCAAAAAATTATATAGAGTATTCTGTTCAACAGAATTATATCTACAGATTAGCCCAATTAAATAACAAGATCTATTTTGATCGTATTGGAGAAACAATTAAATTTGATAGCTTATTTAAAGCATTTAATGATACTTTAGTCAATAAAGATCAAAACCCACATGCTCCGATCTACAAACAAATATCTGACTTCCTATTGCAGGGAATAGATTCCATCCTACCCTATAAATTTACGGTTATTCCTGATGCCAATATTTCATTTATCCCTTTCGACTGTTTAAAAGATCCATTTAATAAAAATCTAATCGAGTCCCATTTGATCAGTTATTCACATACCTATGGAAAATCAATTTCAAAAGACCATTCCAATTCAAAGGAGATCTTTACGCTAGCTCCTCAATACCCCCCTTCCATAAATTTATCTCCCAAAGAAAGAGGTTCCTTTTATGAACTTAAGTTTTCTTTAGAAGAATGTCAACAGATCCAGAATTATTACCCTGATGCGAAATCATTAAATCGACATATTACTAAAAATAATCTATTAGACACATTAACCAATGCTTCCATCTTTCATTTTGCCGGACATGGGAAAGTTAGTAATGATTCTTCCTATTTGCTCCTGGCCAATAATCAAGAGCATCTTCGTTACGAAGATATCAGTAATTATTATAATAACATGGATTTAGTTGTATTAAGCGCTTGTGAAACGGGTCTTGGAATATGGAATCCTGGTGATGGATCCAAAAGCTTATCTAAGGCCTTTATAGAATCAGGCACAGGTGCTGTTATATATAGCCTTTGGAATATGAATGATATTTCAACCCAGAAGATCATGGCCCATTTTTATCAATATCTTTCAATGGGACAAGCAAAAGATGAGGCCCTTAGAAATGCCAAACTTTCCTATATCAATGAATCATTAGGAGATGAAAAACAAAATTTTTATTGGGCTGGATTTGTAGCCACGGGTGATATGGCACCGATTCTACAAACGAATCCAATACTTCATTATCTTCAAAATCATTGGGTTATTGGGGTAACTATTCTCATTTTATTGATTATAAGTATCACATATCATTTATATAAAACGAAAATTAATCATAATGAAATTTAATACTATCTTGCTAGTAACATTGTTTTTTATTATTGCAGCCAAAGGAATAATTGGACAAACTCCTGATAAATGGTTTATCAAAAATGGAGAATATATCACAGGATATAGTGGAAGTTCGTACTCACGAACTAGTGTTTTAGGAAGTACTACTAAATTCTTTGATATTAATGGAGTTAGACATCCAGCATTAATAGATCTTTCAACACCACATATTAAGTATGGAAATGATATATTTATAATATTTGACAATGGGACATATTATAATTCTAGATATATAAATCCTCAACCATTGTATGCAAATGGAGATCCAACAAAATATGGATATAATATTCAATTAAGTCCTCCTGGCAATAGTTACCCATATTTTTCTAATATCAAATACCTGTATTTTACAGATAAATATGAAGATGATGACCCACCATCTAATTCATTGATTCCACCATCAAATTCCATAAAGTTTAGTTTTCCAATCCTTGGGTCTAATAATCCAAATAATTTAGAATCAATTAATATAACTGGTTATAATCAAAATTCCAACATCCTTTCTGCTAATCATGACATTGTTAAAGGTAGAGAAATCACAATTATTGTTCCGATAATAAACTGTAATAATCCAAAATTAACATATGATGGAAATATACTTAATTATGAACCAATACAAATTCAAACAAATGCCAGTATTTTTAATGTTGATAATGGACTTAATAGTTATTTAAATTTTTCTACTCCCATTTCACCATTTCAATTTGCTAATTTTAGATGTATAGATCCACTTCCTTTTGAATATAATATTGGAGATTCAATAAAATTTAATTTAACATGTAATAATAGTCCACAACCCTTTTCTACATTATCAGAAGCTATTTCCAGTTCCCATGATCCAAACTTTATTAAAGTCCAATGCATATTTAGAAAACGTCCACATTGGTTTTGCCCATATAAATATTATGTAGTATACCACATTGAATGCTATAATGATGGTTCTACAAATGAGTCAAGTGTAAAACTCAATTTTACATTACCAAATATAATAAAACCTAATGTTAAATTAATAAATTGGAAGTTTAGTGAATTATCTGGTTGCGGTTCAAGCACAACAGCTTTTCCTTTAAATCCAACACTTTCCCAAGTCACAAGTAATCCTAGAGATCAGACTGTTTCTTTTTCAAATTGCGGAGGATCATTAGATTTCCAAAGTCCATCAACTATGATAGATAATTATCATATTGCTTGGGTTGAAATCTGCGCAGAACTTAATGTTCATTCATTGGCAGAAGTACATGCGGCAGATCTTTATATTTCTGCACCAACAACAACATTCGGAAGCACTACCTATCCAATTATGAAATTTATTGATCCAATAACATTAGCTCATCCAAGTATTTATTACAGACGACCAATATCTGAAACTTGCAACTGCACATGCAATATAAATCCAGCAAGCTCAAGTTCTTCAAGTACAAATAACTAAATCTAATAAAATGAATTATAAACTTAATCTTTCTATACTTATAATTTACCTTTTGCAGCATACAAGCATTCATGCACAAGACCAGCAATGGTTAATACTAAATGGCAATGTCAAAACTGGATATCATAACGATCAAAATGTTTATAACTTAAGTTATAACAATATAATTAACAACAATAATACTTTTTCCATCGAGGGTGCTTTACACCCAAATAATTATTTCGGCAAAAATCCTAGAAATGATGTTTTTATCATATACGATGATGGGACATTTTTTAATTCTAGAAAAATTAATCCCAGTTCTTGTTGGCCAAATTTTACACTGGAACATCCAGGTCCATACGAAGAAGCACCAAAATCTTATACAATTCAAGGACTATCAGGAAAAATAATGAAATATTTCTACTTATCTAACATATACGAAGACGATGATCCTCCTTCCAATATAAAAATTACAAATGCAACTACTTTCACACCAATGACTGTAGGCATTAGTTCTACCTCCATCATGCAAGCCAATCATGATTTTGTTCCTGGCACTGATGTAACTTTAATCATTCCGAATAATTTATTTAACAATTGTACAATTGCAAGTTTGGGGTTTGACAGCAATGTTTTTGAACCAAGTAATGTATTCCAAGATGGGTCATCTTGCTCTTTTAATATTATTCCAGGCATGTCCATAAACGGAAATTCAATAAATGGAATTACTATTCCATCAAATTATCACTATTTTAACTTTAAAGTCAAAGAAAATCTAAATTCAACTCTTATGGGTAACTCATATGAGTTTACACTAAAGTGTGGCACCACTGTGTTAGCTAATCTTGTTGATACTTTAAGAACCGGACATGACCCAAGTTTTATAAAAGTTAAATGTTTATTTAAGAAAAACGTAAAAGGCATTGATAAATATTATGCATTATATCACATTCAATTCCAAAACACTGGAAATCATATTGTCGATTCAGTAAAAGTCAGATTCAGTCTGCCTTCTTCTTTAAAAAATAATAAAATTAAATTGTTTCATTGGTATTATGGGGGATATTTTGGTTGCGGTGAAAATTTACCTGACGGTGTTAAACTTAAATATAATAATAATAAATTTGAATTTTCCTTTGGTTACCCTTTTATTAATCCAGGAAGTATTAATCCATTAGATCCAAATCCCTCTTCTAAGGGTGTTGCAGAATTTTGTGTGGAAATTAAACAAAATCCCGAAACACTCAATGTTGATTTACAACCAATAAATGCCAGAACCTATTTTGATAATGTGGAATCGAAGTTTGACTATTACTTTGATCCAAAAATAAAAATAAATAATAAAAAAGTGAGGAAGTTGAGTCCAAATTGCAGATGTAATTGTAAATAAATTAAATTTATTATGATTTAATTAAAATTCTAGGGTAACACTCCCCCCTTCTTTAATCATATACATTAGAAAACAAAAAATCTAAGATATGATTAAAGAAGGCCACCAAGTGGTATTAATAGAATCCAATACAGAATTACCTTGTAAGAAATTTATTACTAACTATTTTACGAAATGTAAGGTGATACAAAAGGACACGGACCATAAATTCATGATTCAATATGTTCAAGATAATAATGTGGATTTGGTATTTGTGGATTTAGCAGCTGATCAGGTAAATCAAGTCTTAGATCAACTGTCCAGATTTCAAGTGTGTTTGATTTTGTTTGGAACACAACAACAATATTCTAAATTAAATATCAAGCAAACCTTCCATCACTTGATTAGTGATCCCCTTGATTTTGAAAAAATAAATAGTGCCATTTTACATATAACTCAACACCTCAATCTTCAAGAACTTCGTCAAAAAATAAGTAGGCTAACTCACATCATTACACACTTAAACAATTTAACGATAAGTATTTCTTCCAAGGATGCATATGAGGTGATCCACATCATCGACATCCTAAGAATAGAAGCAGCGAGATCCTATTGTATCGTTCATTTTTATAATAGCACAAAGCACATCATCAGCAAACCACTCAATGCATTGGAGAAAAAACTACCTAAAGGAATGTTCTTGCGCATTCATTCATCGCATCTGGTTAATGTATGTGCCATTCATAAATTTGTTAAACTGGATGGCCATTCCGTAATTTTAGAAAATGGTCAGCATCTTCCTGTCGCTAACCGTAGAAAAGAGCAGCTGCGTGCTTTTTTCAAAGCTATTTAAAAATCATCTATCTGCTTTGAAAAAAAATATTCATAGCCGGGTAACAAATTCAAACAATTTCTTCATAGTAAAGCATCAATGAAAATGTAAGTATGGAATGATCCTGATATAACGGTTTAATTATATATATCAGTATGATTTCAAATAATGATTAGATTAAATATGAACTCAATTCTTAACGATAGGAAACTCATGTTAATCAACAGAAAATTGATCCTATTAATATTAACTATTAAAAAGACTTTTAAACTATAAAAACATTAATCATGAAACGAAGTATTACTTTTCTTTTTCCTTTTTTCCTAATCTTGTTATGTTCCTTTAAAATAGAAACATTTCAGTGGGCTTATGATGCTTGTTACCAATCTAGTTATATCAAAGATTGCACATCAGAGGAATGCATTTCTTCACCTTCATTATCAGTGCCTGATTTTAAAATATATTGCGGCACTGTTAATTCAGACTATTTCACAAAAGTGATCACTCATGCTGGCGACTATTATGCCATCGGGAACTCGAATGGGCGAGCTACTTTAACTAGAATTTCAAACAATGGCGTCATTGTTTGGACTCGTGAAGTGAGCATTACTTCTGCATGGAACGATCTCATCATGACAACAAAGGATACTATATTACTTGTGGGAATAAATGGCAATTTAGACAATAATTCAAAAAGTATGATTGGAACTTGTACTCTCGCAGGGATAATGACAGTCAAGTCATATGATTATGAATCAAGGGAAACACTAAATAAGATTTACCTAAATCCTAATCCCCAAAACTCAAATTTTCCTTATTACATCATTGGAATTTCTAATAATGGCAGTGGCTTATATGATAATGTACTTATTCTTAACGCAAGTGCTAATGGCGCAATTAGTTGGACAAAACATATAAATGGTCAAGGGGTCATTGATTATGAATTCTATAAAGACATTTCCATCCAAAGTAATACTGGAAACATGATTTTAGTAGGTCAGTGGCTATCTAGCTCAAGTCCTTATGCGGGTATTGTTGTCATTGACAATGATGGAAATATTGTAGACGATCGTGAGTTTGATGAAAATATGTTCTTTAATACAATTCTGTCATATCCAAATTCGACAAATGGCTATTTTAATATACTGGGTGGGTCAAAAGGTCCATCTGCACAAATCATGAAAGTCAATGGTTTAAATAATATATTGTATAATTATTCAGTAAGTGGTCTTGATGCCCTACATAAAATTATTACTAGACCTGGCGGAGGGTATTATGCATTAGGGACAGGAACGATAATCGGCAAAAAAAGATCTGTAATTATGTCCCTTTCAGAAGTAGGAAATTCCTTGACTTTGAATTGGTCTAAAGTGCTTAATGATAATTCTATACAATATAGTCAGGGATATATTGGGGTCATGAATAGCTCTCAAATTGCATATACTGACGCTAGGCAGAATACAATTAATGGCATTGGAGGATTGGATGCATTTATAGCCATTGAAAATTTAAATTTTGATAATTGTTTGGATACACTAATAAATTTAAATTTAAATCCGATAGTTTCAAGTAGTAGAAATTTTGTTATTTCCACAAGTACTCGTTCTACCCCAACTCCATCCATTGTAAATACAAACAGTATAGCATTTACCCAAAAAGATGCTTGCCCTTTTATTTGTAATGTTCGATATGAAATTCAACCGGGTAATTGTGGTAAAATCCAATTCTTTCCCTCTACCAATCAAACAGGTACTCTAAGTTACTGTTGGGATTTTGGTGATAATCCGCCTTGTGGTAGTGTCATTCAAAACCCCATTCACCAATATCAGAACAACGGTAGTTACACCGTTTGTGTGACCATTAATGATGGTGTGAATTCTTGTAAAGATTGTAAAATTATAAATGTATCGAACGTAGACAACCAAGCTCCTACCGTAAACTGTCCACAGGATATTACCATTTCATGCAAGCAATCCATCCTACCGATTGTTACGGGTAATCCATTCGTCACAGATAATTTGGATCCATCCCCAGTCATTAGTTACACAGATCAAATCGTGAGTTCTTCTCCTTGTGACACTAGTATAAAAAGAACTTGGTTAGTAATGGATCGATGCAACAATAAAAAATCCTGCACACAATTCATTGCTAAAAAAGACAATATAAAACCAAATATAATTTGCCCTGCAGATATTACCATAGATTGTCAATTTGTTCCATCAACTATATTAACAGGAAACGCTACCGCATCAGATGATTGTCAATCACAAATAGTTATTTCATATACAGATCAATTAGTAAATAATTTACCATGTGGTTCCATTATAAGCAGAACCTTTTCAGCTGCCGACATTTGTGGCAATAAATCCACTTGTGTTCAGAAAATCACTAAACGAGATATTGAAAAACCAAAGATTCAATGTCCGAATAATTTTACCATAAATTGCAATGAACAAAACCCCTCTCCTACAAAATATGGTTATCCCACAGCCACTGATAATTGTCAAATGAATAGCAATATTCAATTCAGTTATGCTGATAAGTTAATCGGTACTCTACCCTGCCCAAATAAATTAGAACGAAGTTGGTTTGCTTTGGACAGTTGCGGAAATAGAGCTAATTGCTTACAAGTATTTAATTTGGAAGCGCCTAAAACTATACACTTTTCTGAAATTCTTGCGACTATGGATAGCAGTGGAATTTCTGGAGAATTACATGAAATTATAAGTTGTGGTAGCTATGCTAGAATTTTTTGCAAACCAAATAATAGCTGGGAAAAGGGTAAATCAAAATACATCTTAAACTTCGAAGGGGATCTTCTTGTCTCAGTAGCTGGAACAAGCAAAATTCAATGGAAACTTTATTCTGATCCTACAACGATAATCAATGATGGTAAATTGACAATATCTGAAAATGAAGATCATTTCAAGTTTGAAGCACTTAAGGTTAGTGAATTAATTCCAAAAAATATTTACACACTAAATCTAACAGGATTTCATGAAAAAGATAGTATGAACTGCAGTCTAACATTTAGTATTGAAGATTTATTGCCTATTTCCATCGATTTCTCAAATATTAAATTATCAACATCAATAAATGGATTACCAGGTAATAATGAAATTTCAGCTATTTGCGGATCTTATAATTCTTTAAAAATTGATACCAGGGATACTTTCCCAGAAAATATTATAGTGCGAGGTGATCTAATTGTAAATGAGGATAGTATAAGCAGTATTTGGTGGAAATTATTGGATAGTAATAACATTCTAGTAAACCAAGGAAATGTAATAATTACCGAAAATTCTGATGCCTTTTATGCAGTTGCTCCTCGTCCTTTGAAACAAGGTGACACCGGACGCATATTTATTTTAGAATTACTAGGACGATATAAAAATGATAGTGCATTTTGTAATCTTAAAATCTTTCTTAACGATTCCTTTTTGCCTCCAACAAAAATTGATTTTTCAAATATTAAATTATCAACTTCTAGTAACGGAAAGCCAAACAACAATGAAATCTCAGCATCTTGCGGATCTTTTAATTCTTTAAAAATTAATAGCCGGGATACTTTCCCAGAAAATATTATAGTGCGAGGTGACCTAATTGTAAATGAGGACAGCTTAAGTAGTATTTGGTGGAAATTATTGGATAGTAATAACATTTTAGTAAACCAAGGAAAGGTAATAATTCCTGAAAACTCTGATGACTTCAATTTAACAAATTCACTTTCTTTAAAAAAAGGCCAAAATTCAGGACTATTTAATTTAGAATTAATTGGACGATATAAAAATGATAGCGCCATTTGTAATCTTAAAATCTTTCTTAACGATTCCTTTTTGCCTCCAATAAAAATCGATTTCTCAAATATAATTATATCCACATCAAGTAACGGCAAGCCAAACAAAAATGAAATCTCAGCATCATGTGGTTCCTTTAATTCTTTTAGAGTAGATATAAGGGATACTTTCCCAGAAAATATTATAGTGCGGGGTGACCTAATTGTAAATGAGGACAGCCTAAGTAGAATTTGGTGGAAATTATTAGATAGAAATAATATAATAGTTCAACATGGAAATGTCATTATACCTGAAAACTCAGATGCATTCTATTTGACTTTTCCACGCCCTTTGAAACAAGGTGTAGATACCCAAAAATATACAATTACATTAACTGGATATTACAAAAATGATAGTGCCCTTTGCAATATTCATTTCGCTCTTAATCCATCAGAAATTTGTTGTACCGATACATCAACATTAAGGACTAAATTGGAGTCAGCTATTATAATAAATTATGATCATGAATTTTGTCAGGCTAATATTACAATTAATGACCTTCCCAACTCATGCAATATTAATGTAGTATCTGTATCTTGGGGAGATGGAACAAGAGAAAAAGGTTCATTTAGTAATGGCGATGTTCTTACACATACATACTCTCCAAATGATAAAACATATATTATTAAATTAAACGTCTTGGAATATGATACTAATGATAATATTTGCAACAGTATTCAAATTAAGAAAAACATATTGACTGATTGTGATGATTGCAGTGAGTTAGTTGATATTCAACTTTATAATAATAAATTTCAAAAACCTGTTGTTTGCGATAGTGCTGGCTTCAAACATTTGATTCAAACAGGTGAAAATGGCTTCAATATATCTGGTAAAATTATCTGTTCCAAAAATAATTCAAAACAAATAAACTGTAAAATTACAGATTTAGATTCCACCAATAACATTATACAAAGACAGGGAAATTGCGACACGAATAATATTTGGGATATTGAAAATTTACTATTTTCTGAATTCAATTTATCACATAATTATTTGGTTGAAATTGACTCCAAATGCAAATCAAAAAAATGCACTTGCTCTTTCCAAATAAAATTTGTAAATCATCAGTCAAATTGTCAAATTAAAATCGGGTCTTACTTTACGAGTTTGCAAGATGACCCCGGTACAAAAATCGGTAATATAGAAATTACAAATTGTGATCTAACACAAGATATAAAGTTTATCGGAATTACTGATTCTTATGCAAATGCGAATGGCGTCCGCATAAAGAGTATTCATAATCTAATCGTAGATGATGCACTAAAAGATGAAATTTGGAACTATAAAAGTAAACCTGAAAATATTAATGATTTTCTTTATCCACCAGCAAGAGATAATATAAAATTCAGTATTAAAACCAATGAAACTGACAGTGGAAATATATATTTTAATATAATTAAAACAGACGGTAGTAATTGCTTAATGCCAATAGAATGGAAAGGAAAGTTATTGGATCCACTACCTGTTTCATTAATAAATATTCCTGTGGAAATAGAACCTGGCTATAAACTGGCGGCGGCACAATTTCAGTTACAAAATAATGGAAATTCAAACCATCTAGCAAAATATTGTTCGATTGGAATGGATACCAATGACTGCCCAAAAATTTTTGCAATATCAGGGTCTTTATTTCCACTAGATTCAATTCCCAAATACATTCAACCAGCAACAATATCCTTGATGGGTAGCAATAATGCCATGTGGGGCATTTCAGAAGAAAAGAATTTAGAAAATAGAACATTTAATCTTATTTATAAAGTCAAAAAAGGAAATAATAAAAATATATTCTATTCCTATACTATTTATGATAAAAATGGTGAAATAATTGGAAAAAGTTTAAAAAACAAATTAAAGGTTTTTTCCAATTTAACAACAAGACAAGAAGCAGATAACATTGAACATGGTAGAACTAATGAGCTAGAATTACTGGATTATTTTCCAAACCCAACAAAAGAAAAATTGACCATCAATTATAAACAGGATAAAATAAGTGAATTATCCTTGTCTATTATTGATCTTCAAGGACAATTAATAAAAACTCATAAAATAAATTCTAAACAAGCAGGATATAATACTTTTGAGTTAGATATTAAAAATATAAATACAGGATTTTATATAATTAATTTAACTGATTCATATCATCAAGTTTCATTTCCTATTGAAATTATCAATTAGTCAGTTCCTTTTGCAAACATATTAGTTTAAGGATACAAAGAATAACTAGGAAGATATTACTGTTTTACATGGTAATATCTTCTTATCATTTTAACTAAATATGTTTTACAATATTCAATATAGGCTTAAAAAGTTATTTATAACAATAAGTCATTTTTGTTTCAGATTCCATTTTTAATCAGTAATCATTTCATTTATAGGATAATATTGATTAATATCATTAAATAACAACAAACCATCATTCGTGCATCTAACCAATACTTTTTGAAAAGTTAAATTAAATCCTCCACGTTTTTGTAAATTTCAAAAAATATTTCAATTTGAAAGGTAACATTTTAGAGTATTACCTCCATATAATTAAGTATACAATAAACTGCAGTATTATTGATTAAAAGGAGGAATCTGAAAATCCTAAATAGAGTAAGACAGAGATGCTGAAAACTGAATAGAGTAAGCAAAAAAAATTAATTTAATTGTATGTCAAAGTCACTTTTATTCATCTTATTCCAACTCATTTATTCAAACCTCTTTTGTCAAGAGTTAAATCATCCAATTCCTTCTATTTCTTGCACCGAACCTTGTAAATCTAAGCTCAATATTAGCACTGGATATAATTCAGTTTCGAGCACTCCGTTAACACCAGGAAACGTAGATAATAATTGGAAAGTTACGCTAAGTTCATGCACTTTACCATCCTGTGTTCCAATCTGTCCAAGTGTAGTTATTGATCGATTAACAAATCCTAGTTATTTAAATCCATTTGGAAATTTAAACTGGATTTCCTATGCTGTTAATTATAATTTGGGTTTACCATGTGACATTACCTTCGAACGTGAATTTTATCTTAATCAAGCTGATGTCCTAACGGGTACAATTGAAATAGCTTGCGATAATGGATGTGATTGGGAATTAATTAAACCAAATCCAATACCCATAACAGCTGGATCTTATCCCCAAAATGGAAGTAGCAATTTTAAAACTTATAAGAAATTTACATATAATTCACAATCACAAGCTAAATGTGGAAAATATATATTAAGAATTAAAGTACATAATGCTTCTGGTCCTGTGGCACTTTTAGGCAATATTAATTTTTCAAGCAAATTAAATAGCCTTTCTAATTCAAATGGATGTTGCTTAAAATGTAATTAATATATGGATGTTATTCCACCTAAAAACCATCAAGTTTTTACAATAAAAAAGCTTGATGGTTTTTATATTTATATTTTGGTTTAAAATCGTAGGGTTTACTTTTTTGACATAAAGGAACTTTTAAGATAATTTGGTACATTTGCATAATAAAATTACAAAATGCCTAAATCCGTTATTTTCCTTTTGAGCTTTCTCCTTATACCAAGTCTTCTCCTCCTCTCCCAACAACCCTCCCCCTCCCGCGTCATCACCGAAACCAGTCGCCCTTCTGAAAAAATCAATACGACATTTCCGTATGATATTGATTTAAAGAATGCGGATGGACTGGTGATCAACTCATCCAAACTATTTAAAAAAAATAAACGGGCTACGGTTTTACTTTTTTGGATGACAACATGTGGACCTTGCAGAATGGAACTCACTGCTATTTCAGGTAAATTCGATACTTGGAAGAAAAAAACAGATTTTGATTTCTATGCTATATCCATCGATTTTTCAGATCGTCAAGAACAATTTAATACCAGGGTCAAAGAAAGTAAATGGCCTTTTCCGGCTTATATGGATATCCATCGGGAATTTCGTTCGGTCATGCCCGGCGAATTAAATGGGTTGCCCCAATTATTTGTTTTGGATCATAAGGGGGCCGTCCTGTATCATACGAGAAGATATATGCCTGGGGATGAAGATAAATTGTTTGAGGCGTTGCAGAAAATATAAATGAAGTGCTAATAGTATTTTCACAAAAAAATATGCTTTAAAAAATTAAGTACTTCATCAAATAAGACTTTGATCCTACATCAACAATCAGTATAGGCTTTCATAAGAATTAGTCTTTTAAGGTCAAAAGTCTATATTCCGTTTTTTCTTCTTTATACACATTACACAATACCACCAAAGTTAATTACAAAATATTGACATTGAGCACATTAAGCTAGTATATTGAAATATTAGAAATTGAAGCTTTGTCTAGGGCTCAGTGGTTGTTTTGTCATTTGAATTGGCATTTGAATTTATAAATTCAAGCTATATCCCCCTCTACGTTCCCAGGGCTTTCTCACGGCTTATCCACGACTATTCCGCGAATATTCCACGAATTTCCGCGGTGGCTGGAATCGATGATGTTCCCTCTTGTGTATATCCAACTCTATCCTTATGAACATTGTAAATAATTTTGAAATGGCTGAAGTCTGACACTTTTATAATTCCATGTCATCTAGGCAAATTAATTAAGACAATAGAGGCTACAGAACTTTGTTACCACAATTAATCAATAAAGTAGGAGCTCCCAAATAGATTACAATCATTGCTTTACCCTTAACAATTAATTGTATAACAACTTATATATACATAATTTTACATTTGTAATTATATATTATACTATAATTTACATATAAGATATTTAAATTATGTGTTAAAATCTTATTCTTATAAAAATAAATTAACAGATTTTTATGAAATGCACTATTTTTGGCAATCTTATTTACAAATCAACAATACATAATTATGAAAAAAATCTTTACACACTTAATGACATTAGTCTTCATTGTTAGTGGCATTAACCTTTTTGCTCAGGCTAAAAGAACTGTACTTATTGAAGAATCAACCAGCGCTACTTGTCCTCCATGCGCTGCAACAAACCCTATTTTATTGAAATATTTGGAACCATATGGTAACAAAGTCATTAAATTAGCATACCAATGTAAAATTCCAACAACCGGTGATCCAATGTATGCATCTAATACAACAGAAGCAGATGCTCGATTATCTTATTACGGAATTTCTTCTGCTCCTAACGCAAGAATGGATGGCAAAAAATTTGGTAGCAGCAGCCACCCTATTGAATTAGTTGCTGACCCAAGTTTACTTGATACCAGATTAGAAGTTGAATCTCCTATCGAAATCATTGCAGATCACACTATAATATTTGGTACTAATGGTGCTAAGGATTCTATGGACATTACGGTTGAAATTAAAAACGTGAGCACTACAAATTTCAACAACGCTAATTATGTCTTACAAACGGTCATTATAGAAGAAAATATCAGATTCCCTAAACAAGCGGCTACAAATGGAGAAACTGAGTTCCATACAGTAATGCGTAAAATGATTCCTAATGCAAGTGGTACTAAAATTACAGACGTTATTGAACCAGGTAAAAGTAAAATTGTAAAATTTAGAGCTGCAGTACCTACTTATACTTATTCTTATAAAGAAGTTGCTGTAGTAGCTTTCCTTCAAAACAATACAGCTAGTTCTAAAGAAGTTATTCAGGCAGCTATTTCAGAACCAAAACCAATTACAGCTACATACTATGATTTAGCAATAACGGATGGCAAACTTAACAGCAGAACAGATAATTGCGATAAATTAGTAGGTTATGAAGTAACTATTGCAAATCTATCTACTGGAACTGATACTATAAAATCTATCGACCTGATTCCATATATAGGTGGTTCAGCCAAAGCGAAATCTACATGGACTGGTGTCTTGTTGCCAGGCGGTACTATTACCTATAAAGTTAGTAATTTAAGCATTCCTGTTGGTAGATCTAGCATTAATTTAGCCATTGACAAAATTAATGGAGGTACTCTTAAAGATCTTAATATTGTAAATAATTTCAAAACTGAAACAGTACTAATTACATTCAATAATGCAGTTGCAGGAACTGAAATCGTACAAGATTTTGAAAATCCAGTGGCTACTACAGCACCACCTAATACCTTATTTTTAAATGAAGGTGTGAGAATCTTCAAACAAGATTCAAGCTTTGCCAGAGATGCTAATGGTCAAGACCCTCCATATGGTATGGGTGGATTTGGAGCATCTAGATATATGGTTTTCTACGCTTTCTCTGATGGTGGCGTTGCTGGTGGAAGTTCATCAGTAATTTTTGATAAAATAGATTTGAGTGCTTCAAAAGCAACTAAAATGACTTGGTCATATGCATATGCTGTTAGAGATGAATTAAGCGAAGATAAAATGGAAGTATTGGTAAGTAAAGATTGCGGTAATACCTGGGAGTCTGTTTACCAAAATCAAGGTACAAACATGAAATCTTGTGACCCAGATCTATCTACCGGCTGGATACCAGGATTTTTCTTACCTAATCCGACAGAATGGAAGAAAGAATCTGTTAACTTAAGTGCTTATGATGGTACTCCTGAATTAATGATAAGAATGAAAGGTACCGCCGGAAACGGATGGGCTTATTTCTTAGATGATGTTAATGTTTCTTCTTCTACAAACACAAACAATCCTGGAATATTAAAATACATGTCGGTTAGCCCAAATCCTGCTACTGACTTTGTAACAATCAAACTTAATGTTGATGAAAATGTAAATGCTACCATTAGCTTAAGTGACATGAATGGTAAAGTGGTAACACAATTCCAAAAAGATTTATTTGGTGGTCAAAATCAGTTTAAAATGAATGTAAACCAACCAACTGGAATTTATATTCTTGAAGTTAAGACAGATAAAGGCGTAAGATCAGAGAAAGTTTCCATTTTCTAATCGATTAAGAGTCATTAACCATATAAATAAAAACCCCTGAAATACTCAGGGGTTTTTTTATTTCATTATTTATAAAAACCTTATCTTTGAAAAAAATTACTAATGCAAAAAGCTTTACTTATCTTAATCATTTCTAGTGCATGTTGTTCTATTAATGCTCAAAATTCTAAATTTAGAGCAGATTTGAGCCTTTGCAAATTAATCTTTACAACAGATACCTTAAATCCAACGGATTGGGATTGTCATAATAATGTTAGAAATATTAGTTCGGGCACTTTAAATTTAATGTGGCAAAGGGAAGATATTGAAGTTACACCAGGATGGGAACCAACAGTCTGTGACAATGTACAATGCTATGGCACAGCTACAATTAGAACACCGGATGATAATTTCAATGTTATTAAAAAAGGCGGAAATATGCTTGCGGATGTGCATGTTTTTGATTCAGCTAAAGTAGGTAAAGCATATATAAAACTAACCGTTTTTGAAAAAGAAGATACAAGCAGCAACATAACGATTGATTATTTATTCAATAAAGAATCTGTTGGTACTCATTCCATTAGGAACATTAGCCTTAGAATGTTTCCAAATCCAAGCTCAAATTCTTTCACAGTAGAATATAACACAGGAATTCAAAGAATTGACTTGTTATCCGTTCTAGGAACTAAAGCCAAAAGTTACAAGTCTGAACCATCCAAGTCCTATGATATTTCAGATCTTGAAAATGGTATATATTTAGTTCAATTTATAACTGATGAGGGTAAAATACTTAGCACGCTAAAATTATTGAAGAGATAAGCTACGCCTTTATCAAAGAAAATTCAAATAAAAAAATAAGATCAATTCGATCCTTTGTGTTTTCCATTTCTTTTGTTCATGAATAAGTTTTTTTATTCATATTATTATTGGCCTACCTTTCAAAGTGGTCACTAGTATTCAATGCAATATTAGAGTAGAAATGATCTCACGAGCTTATTTTAATATAATTCATCACCATTTTTTAAACGGTTTTTTTTATTCAAGATCAATGCGATCTAATTTTTTTATATAATTGATTTCATTCTTAAGTAATAGATTAAGTGTTGCACGTTTTCTTTGTTTCTTTTCCATTCCTCCATCATCCTTTTCTTCCTTACCTTTGAATAATATATGGAGCGAATTAGTGTTTTTGATATTTTTAAAATAGGCGTCGGCCCTTCAAGTTCACATACCATGGGACCTTGGAAGGCCGCACTTGAATTCCTCCAAGAAGTAGGTGATCAATCAGAAAAGCTGAGTCATGTTCATGTAGAACTTTATGGCTCACTGGCCAAAACTGGAAAAGGGCATGGCACCGATGTAGCCGTTATTCTGGGTTTGATGGGCCATCATCCGGAAACAATCCCGATTGATCAGGTGGGTTATTTGGTTTCTGAAGTGGAACGTTCGCAGACTTTACATTTCGGAAATATAAAGTGGATTCCTTTCAATCCTCAAGAGGACATCATCTTTTATATGAACCAAACCCTTCCCTATCATGCCAATGGTGTTCGGTTTAGATGTTTTTTTACAGATGAAACTTCATATAGTGCTACTTATTATTCAATAGGTGGCGGCTTCATCGTCAAAGAAGGTGTTGAAGATTCCAAATCTCAATTGGTTATGCCCTACCCGATCGATACGGGTGAAGATCTTAAATCCTGGTGCACTTCTTTGAATTATTCCATTTCAGAAGTTGTCATGCACAATGAATTAGCCATTCGGACAGAATCTCAGATTCACGATGAATTGATGCGTATCTGGCAAGTCATGAAAGAATGCATTTATACTTCCTGCCATATCGAAGGAATCCTTCCCGGAGGTCTTAATGTGCAGCGAAGAGCTTTCCAAATGGCAGCTAATTTAATGGGTGATAACACCTACACCAACGTAGATGAATGGATCGCTATCATCAAAAAAGGACCCCATACTTTTAACTCTACCTTGAAATGGTTGAGCTGTTTTGCACTTGCAGTGAATGAAGAAAATGCAGCTTTTGGGCGTATCGTTACAGCGCCAACAAACGGCGCTGCTGGCGTCATTCCCGCCGTATTAATGTACCACGTATGTTTCTCTGATCATTTCCAAGAAAAAGATATTATTACCTTTTTATTGACTGCCGGAGAAT
>JBGAVH010000016.1:69681-133734 GCA_044228225.1 Saprospiraceae bacterium
GTATTAATGTACCACGTATGTTTCTCTGATCATTTCCAAGAAAAAGATATTATTACCTTTTTATTGACTGCCGGAGAATTGGGTAGTCTGTTTAAAAAAGGAGCCACCATTTCGGCAGCTATGGGCGGATGTCAGGCTGAAATTGGGGTTTCCTCCGCCATGGCAGCAGGAGCTCTGGCAGAAGTCCTCGGTGGTGATTTCCAACAAGCCATGATGGCTGCAGAAATTGCAATGGAGCATCACCTTGGCATGACCTGTGATCCTATAGGCGGTCTTGTTCAAATACCATGCATCGAACGCAATACCATGGGCGCCATTAAAGCCGTCACAGCGTGCCAAATTGCTTTGGATTCAGATCCCAAAAAAGCGCTCGTTTCCCTCGATGCTGTAATTAAAACCATGAAGGCAACGGCTATTGACATGAATACCAAATACAAAGAAACTGCTGACGGTGGACTTGCCTTGGTTTTCTCGGTCAATTTGGTAGAATGCTAAACCGAATTATATTTGGTTAAATTTTTGGCGAGCCCCTGCGGGCCGGGCTATCCATTTCAAGTCCTCATCCCTCCTTCTTCATCGTCGTGATTCCGGTCTTTCCATTACTATCCCTGCTCGAGTTCATTACCTGAAAATGAATAATGATTCGATCAATGAAACCATGCAGCAAGGATCTCGTCTGGAATGAATAAAAAGCAAACACAACTACTAGAAAAGCCTTTAGAAGCAACAATTTTCTTGAAGTAAACATCTACTATTTTAAACAAATAATTAGCTGACCGTATCTTCTCACTTGCCTTTTTAAGATAACTGAACAATACCTTCTCGCTCTTCACGCGAAATGGATAAAGTGTGACAACACTTTAAGTGATGGAACGCGTTAGCGAATAATAGGGTCGGCGATGGGTTTTGAAATACCATTTCAGCACCCAATACAATATATAATTTCTATCACTTTATAGTATAGTAAAATTAAGCATCACTTCAACAAACTAATATTCCCCTTTTTCACAAATTCCATTTTACCAAAACAATCCGCTTCAAGATAATATCCATAAACATCAGGTGCTAAATATTTCCCTTTATACATGCCATTCCATCCATCTGAAGTTGAAAAAGATTCAAATACTTTCTCGCCCCACCGATCATATATAACTAAGTGAATTTTATTGGTATTTATTCCATAAACTTTCAACACATCATTCGCTTGATCACCATTCGGAGAGAAAGCATTTGGTATAAAAACTTTAGTATAATCACATTCCGGTATCATCACAAATACTGTAACCCGAAGTATAATTGGACAACCAAAGGTATCTTCGCCCATAACTTCATATGTTGTAGTTTCCGAAGGCGTTGCACGAACCTTATTACATGTAATGCAATCCAGTGATTGAGTTGGGAACCATGTAAGCTTTTGAATACCATGAACTACCAAATCTGCATAACTTCCGTATACTATTGTTGTATCATCCGAAATATCTGCACTATGACCTACAGGATAAACAATGATACAAAAAGTATCAGTACCAGAACATTGATGATCATCAACAAAATTTAACAAATACATTTTACTCGAATCTGTTGTTATAGTTTGGGTTGCTTGATTAGAATTAACAATTCCAGGCCCACTCCATTTAAATTGTACTCTACTACCACTAGATATTTCAACCGTCGAATTCTTACAAGACTCAAGAATAATTTTCTTTCCAATTGGATTCGGATGAACCAAAATACTAAAATGATATAGCCTATTACAAGAATCACTTTGACTATCCAAAAGGGTATATTCATATACTTTGGACACTTGAATTGTATCGTGATATGATATCGTATTCTTAGAACAAGTATCACAAGAAACATTTCCTTGAATCCATTGATATACATGATTGAATTCAGTTGGGACTCCAATCTGATATGATATACCATGACACAAGGTGTCGTAATTATAAAAGCTTAATGGTTGATTCAATGTCGTGTATATAGTATCTAAACCACACAAACAGGATTTCGGTAGTACTGCTGCAATAAAAGCACAAAACTTGATTGAATTATTATTTATTATACCAACCCATTGATTAATACCTTCCTGAACTGATATCCCATATTTAAATTCTACGACTTCAATAAATGGATCACTGGAATCAAGTTTGAGATTTCCATTATTATCATTATAAATTCCGATACAAAAACTTGAATCCACTGCTTTACCTGAATGGATCAAATGGAATTGCAATTGAATTCTTGAAGAATCACGATTTGGCAATGAACTTATACTAAAAGAATCCAATGATATGGTTGGCGCAGTTTTATTAAAAACTATTTTTGCTCCAGCACTTTCTACATATACATCACAGTTCATTTGAGTCGATTTACACAATACACTTTGTCGAGAATACATAATAGCTGGAATATTTATTTCACCACAATCCAACAATTTAAAGTTTTTCAATCTGAATGAAAAAGAAATCAATTGTCCAGCAGCAATAACTGATGACATGGCCATCGTCAATTCCGTTCCATTAATGGTCGAGCTCAATCTGTATTTTGAAATATCAATATTTGATATGGCATTTAAAGAACCATTGATTACTTGAAGTGGGTATGGTAAAATTATCCTAAAACTATCCGTCAACTTTGAAGTTTGACTTCCTATGATTCTTACGATAATTTCATGTTCATCATCACAAACAGAATGATTATCCAGAATGGTTTCCAATTTATAATCCCCCTGAGAAGTTATTCCTTTGATTTTTATTTGTTGGCTGTTTTTTGATAACTCGTTCGTCATTTCACCGCAAATATTAAATGCAGATGTTTTGAATTGTATGGAGCCATTAACGATTGAATTGCAATCTGTGATACCTTGGAATTTTATCCGCAATCCGTTATCAGGAGCATGTTCCACTCCGGGTAATCCGTTTGCGCTAATACTAGGAACTAATGCCGCTAAATTCCAACGATAATGTCCTTTTGAAATCAGAATTGGCGCTGCCATTGGGATAAATGCCGCATTGGAAGGATACGCCACTCGAATTGAATTTATTTCGATAATAATACCATCAGGAATAAATAAGTCCACATAAACATTATAGGCAGTCCCCTTATCAGCATTGTATACATAAAGCTCTATCGTTGGCAAGGTATCACACAATACGGATTCTTTATCGTTCTGCATGATATCAAATTCCAACTCCGCGCGTTCAGATTGAACAGGAATTATAAATTGGTTTACCGTACAAGACTTCATACTCGTATCTACAATTGCACCACAATACCAACTTGATTCCAGGACGATGGTATCCATTTGACAAGTAGAATTAATTGCTGAAAAAACAAATTCAAGATTTGTATTGACGGGAATCGGACCGACAAGAAACGTTGAAGAATCTAATTTTTGAACCGATACAGTTGGAATCGTCTTTAAACCAAATTGATAGATCTCACCTTTGTTGCTTTTTATTTTAATTTTAAAATATCCGGTTTCTTGTAGTTTAATTAAGTTGGCCTTCCACTCAATGTTTTTATCTGAAGTTACTAAAGACTTGTTGACAAAATCTAAATAGGCATTTCCGTTATATGAATTTATAGTAAAACTCTTAGTATAAATATGCGAACCATATAATTGAGTAAAGATGGGCACTAATGCAAACTGAGCATCAAAATCAGTTGATACAAAAATACTAACGTTTGCACTTAGATTTTTTTTGTCTTTAATCAATTCACAATCATCGGTTGATACAAAACACAACATTTGCAATTCATAATTCTCATCAAATCTAATTAGTTGCAATACATTTAAATCCAACTTCCATCTATTATCAAAATAAGTCGGCACGATAAATGTTCCAACCTTACGTTTGGTCGATATACTATCAAAATAGAAAATATTAATTTCAGCGCTATCTATTCTTAGCCCGGGACTAATGCTTATTAACGCTGAATCCAATTTATATAATGATCTGAATTCATACGGAAAAAAATTATTTAGCCATTTGGACCCTTTAAAACTTATTGCAGGTAAAACACCCAAATTACCACATAATACAGCATCATTGGACACAGCATCGAATTGCAAATTCATGGTCGTTAATCGAAGTTTATGGGTGATAACATTACAATAGAAAGGATTCTCTTTTACCCGTTCCCTATTCATAAGCAATACATGATGGATCATATTAATGGGTGCTATCCGATCACCGACAAAAGAAATGATTCTACCTAAAATAATGATATGTATACTATCATTTTCTTCGAATCTGAAATGAGCTGGAAAATCTTTATGTAATTGATGCAACATCTCAGGGGTAAGTGATACGTAATATCCAGAACCTAGCGCTAGATCTGTAACTACGGGTTGATCACAACCCGGCAATTTTGATTTTGAATCTAACACATTTATACTATCCGTTTCAAAATGATACCATTTCTGTTCACTGGCATCATATAAGTCAATCAATGCACGCTTACGATCCATAGTCACCTCCGTAGATACGTAAAACAATAGTGAATCAAAACTTGCGCCTTTTTGATCTACTACAATTTTAGAAAACAACTCATTCGCTACCGTATCTCCGGTAATCACGTGGTTTTTAAAAATGAGTATAGAATCTACCTTACCCGTTTCGAGAAAACGATCATTGTCATTGTCCTTATTTCCATAATTATACCGATATGCCGCAGAAGTAAAATGTAAATAGCCAGGTACGGTATCATTTATGGTATTTACGGTATCACATTCAAAAGAAATTCCATATTTACTTAAATTAGACTTGCCACAATTACCCAAATCGTCAGGACAAGTTAATTGCACTGCAGAACATATTTCTGCTAAAATATTTTTAGCTTTATTTAATTTAGGATTACAAGTAGAAACAAATTTTATCTTTTGTAAATTATTAATGCTATCTATACATGGCAGACTGCAATCTGCTTTGATGTCAAAACTTAACTTCAAATCCTGTGCGTTAAAAGGGGTCTGGTAGATCAATTTTATCGCCGTACTGGAACCAGGGGTCGGATGAATGATACTTATTTCGATCGGTGATTTGCCTTCAATTAGAAATAAACTATCTTGTAGTTGAAGTGGACATGGTAATTGAAATTCTACAATCAATTTTTCATTGGTCAACCCTTTAGGTATATTCATTGCACTAATGAATGTATATTTTGTATCACTGTATAATACAGATTGGTTGTTTTCGATTTGTCCATTGATCTTAACTTCTCCCAATATGGGCAAATTAACATCTACAGGAATATTAGCCTTAGCCACTTGGCTATTAATCACACACTGAGAAGAATAATTATATGAATAATACCAATTCAATTTTCCATTTGGGCCACTAGGTGCTGTGCCTTCACAAGTCGCATATCTAAATTTAATAATCACTTCCTGATTTACGTCCAATTCGTGCAGATAAACTTTTGCAGAATAATAATATTCCTGATTACTGCAAATAGGGCTCATGTTTCGTTCTGAGTAGATTATACTATCGATATTAACATTACCTATTACAGTTATTCTATCTTTAATTATTCCAGCATTAGTAGCAGATCCTGGAGGAGCCGAACGAACTTCAATGATGACTTGTTCTGCAATTTTCTGACCAATGTTTTTGACTACCAATTCTTGCTCTTCTCCAAAAATTTGACAGATGCATTTTGGAGCTTTTGCATTTGGAATAAAATTGAGCATAGCTCTTTTATCATTGGTAACGAATTCAACGCCTGCTGATTCCAGATACTCTTGACAATATTCCTGATGACATCCCCATGATGCCATAAAATAACTAATGATCGAATAGGGATTGCATTCAATGGGTTTGATCATTTCATCAAAAACAATCATTTCATCTTTTTCAAATAAACTGTCTTTATCTCCAATTAACACAAAATCCTTTGGTCCAAAAAAAATCCTCAACAAAGTATCATTTTCAATCAATATCTGTTTGCCTGGTGCCGAAATTACTGCCTTACCATGTCGGTCTTCAAATATGAATTCACGACATGATCCGAGTCGGGTATTGGTGATTTTAACGGTACGTTTGCCATTGGTTCCGATACTGATTATTTGATCAGGCACATCCGTAATAACCAGAAAAGGTGTTTGAATTTGGTAAGGAGGATTGGTCAGAATGGAATCTTGCTGCCCATTGTATTGAATGACAATCTTATTTTGAAAACTCAATCCTTGATTAATTTGGGTATACGCTTCGCATGTTGCAGTTAATAATAAATGTAGCTTAACTTTTGTAAATCCTTGAACTTGACTTACTAAAAATACTGGGCTAGATAAATCGGAAACATTTTGTTCAGAAGCATTTATAATAGAGCCAGCTTGATAAAACACACCTTTCGGTAATGATATTTGAACCTGGATGGCAGTTTGGTTTTGGTTGCTAGTGTTTTCGAGTTCAACCCAAAACGTATCCTGACTGCATACGGTCAGTTGATCTGGTAATTGATAAGCAATACGAATATCTTGAGAGAATCCGATATTCCAAGTTAAGAGGGATGTTAATAGTATAACCAAAATTTGCATTCTCATAGGCTACGAATTGGCAAAAGTGTTCAATGGGTTTATTCTGTAAATATAAAAATAAATGAATAGAAATTTGGATTTATTGATAATTAAGCATTTGAGAGTTTGCTTTAGAAATATCAAATAAATACAGCAATGAAATTATACTAAATAAAAAAAGCTAGTAAAAACTAGCTTTTGTACCCCGTAGGGGAGTCCTTGCCTGACTGACGCTAGTCAGGCAGGGAACCCCTTAACTAGTTATCCTATTTTCTATCAGTGGACATTGAACTTCTTTCGCTTTAAAAAAATTACTTTAACTAAAAAAAGCTAGTAAAAACTAGCTTTTGTACCCCGTAGGGGAGTCCCTGCCTGACTGACGCCAGTCAGGCAGGGAACCCCTCTTATCAGGATGATAACTTTTTTTGAATGTACTTTTTTCCGGCACTGGTTTTAAAATATTTCTCCAATTTTCGTCCACTGGCAAAATCCAATGCTTCTTCACGGTATATTACTTTCCAAGGCATGTGGCCTTTTGTAAATTTACTCTTTCCTGCATTATGTTCCTTTAATCTAACCTCTAAATTCTTAGTCATTCCAACATACCATGTTGAATTTGTTTTACTTTCTAAAACATAAACATATACCATTTGAATTATTTTCCCCAAACAAAAAAAGCTAGTAAAAACTAGCTTTTGTACCCCGTAGGGGAGTCGAACCCCTCTTACCAGGATGAAAACCTGGTGTCCTAACCGATAGACGAACGGGGCGGATTTTAAAACGAAGCGCAAAGATAGACTTTTTGAGAATTTTAATAAACTTTTTATGAAGTTTTCTATTTTATTTATATTCTTTCACAATCACTTGGGTTTATTATGAAAAAACGCGTAGCTATTAATGGATTTGGTCGAATAGGGAGATTGACTTGCAGACAATTATTACATTATCCTGATATAGAAGTAGTTGCCGTTAATGATTTAACTGATATTCCTACTTTGGCGCATCTTTTTAAATACGATACAGCCCATCGTAAATACCAAGGAGAAGTTCAAGCTGGCACTGATTTTATTGAAATTGGTGGGCAGAAGATTAAGGCTTTGGCTCAAAAAGACCCTTTACTCTTACCTTGGAAAGACCTAAACATCGATATCGTGCTAGAATGTACGGGTATTTACCTTACTCATGACACAGCACATCAACATATTCAGGCTGGCGCGAAAAAAGTAATCCTTTCAGCCCCACCAAAGGATTCAAGTATTCCCATTTTTGTCTTAGGGGTAAATGATACCGAATTAAATGTCACATCCGATATTATCTCAAATGCCTCTTGCACAACCAATTGTTTGTCACCTTTAATAAAAATTATCAATGATACTTGGGGAATTAAAATGGCAACCATGAATACCATCCATGCTTATACCCAAGATCAGCGCTTACAGGATGCGCCACATAAGGATTTGAGACGAGCCCGTGCAGCAGCCATGAGCATTATACCTACATCTACAGGGGCAGCTAAAGCCGTAGAACAAGTTTATCCTGACATAAAAGGCAAATTATTCGCTTCCTCATATAGAGTACCTGTAATAACAGGTTCGCTCATAGAATTATTTTGTGTACTAAATTCCGAGGTGACGGTTCAGGATATCAATAATCGCTTTCAACTTGCATCCACTACTACTCACCAAGGACTCATTGAATATAATTTGGATCCTCTTGTTTCAACAGATATTATCGGCAATCCTCACAGTGCTGTTTTTGATGCCGAGTTAACAGAGGCTCAGGGAAATTATATTAAAATAGTGGCGTGGTATGATAATGAGGCGGGATATTCCAACCGATTAGCCAATATGTGTTCCAGATTAGCCAATTTATTAGCTTAATTTATATGAAGAGATTAGTTGTAAAAGGTAAGGTAGTGCTATTGCGTGTTGATTTTAATGTTCCCATTAATTCAGCAGGAGAAATAACAGACGAAAATCGTATAGAAAAATCAATTCCAACGATTCAGAATTTATTAGATCAAGGCGCCAAATTAGTTGTTATGTCTCATCTTGGCCGCCCCTTAAAAGAACTATTACCAAGTGGAGAAATAAATTTGCTCAAATTTTCGCTTAAACCAGTTGCCGAAAATCTCCAAAAAAGGTTAAAAAATAAGGTCCAATTTGCGACCGATTGTGGGGGACCCGAAACTCAAAGACTAATCCAACATTTAAAAGAAGGAGAAGCTCTACTATTAGAAAATACCCGGTTCTACAAAGGCGAGGAAAAGGGCGATGTAACTTGGGCAGAATCTCTATCAAAACTGGGTTCGTTTTACATCAATGATGCCTTTGGGGCTGCTCATCGCGAACATGCGACTACTGCAACTATTGCCAGATTTTTTGATAAAGATCACAAGGCTTTCGGTTTATTAATGGATGAAGAGCTGGAACATTCCAAAAAAATCACAGAATCCCCGGAACATCCTTTGACCGCTATTATTGGGGGTGCTAAAGTGTCCGATAAAATAGAATTAATATCTAATCTAATAGATTTATGTGATACGATACTCATCGGTGGTGGTATGGCTTACACTTTTTTCGCAGCTCAAGGCTATCATATTGGAACATCACTTTGTGAATTAGATAAATTAGAACTAGCCAAATCACTCATTCAAAAAGCACATGATCGCAAAGTCAAACTCATACTTCCTTTAGACAGTGTTACCGGAAGTTCTTTTAGTAATGATTCAACCATTGGAGTAACCCCGGATGTTAACATCCCAGATCAATGTATGGGATTAGACATTGGACCTAAGACGATTAAACTATTTAGCAAAATAATCCATGACTCTAAAACCATAGTGTGGAATGGTCCTATGGGCGTCTTTGAAATGTCTAATTTCGAACAAGGCACTAAATCTATTGCACTTGCTGTAGCTGAAGCAACATATAAAGGTTGCTTCTCATTAATAGGTGGTGGTGATTCTGTTGCTGCAATAAATAAATATCACTTAGAGGAAGATGTAAGTTATGTTTCTACAGGTGGTGGTGCTATGCTGGAATTATTAGAAGGAAAAACACTTCCAGGTGTTGCTGCGATTTTATCTTAGCGACAATTCAATTTGAATAAATGATTTCTTAATTCAGTCTTTCTAACAATAAAATGAGGGACAGAATTGCTGTTGCTTGACCCACTGAGTCGGCCATAACTTTGCCCCAATCAATTTCTTTCCTGGTTTTCTTTTCCTTCTCTGTTTTGACATCTTTATATCCTACATTGACGATTGATCCTTTATAAACTTTGGGATAGGTTTTGAAGAAAAAATGATCTTTTGTTTTTTCGATTCTACCGTTGGCGTGTTCCACAGTAATCTTGTTAGGATCACCATTTTTTGAAATTCCTGCAGCATAATGGTCAATATAAAATCTAGCATTTTTACCTTCATAAAAAGCTACATTGATTGCATTGTTAGAACTTAATAACTTATCGGGATATAAATCAACAGCATTAGTAGCTCCGGAAATACGAACCAAATCCTTTTTCTTTGGTATATAAATGGCATCCTTGTCTTTTAAAATCAAATTATCATTAGACCATGTTTTTTTCATGGCATTGGTTAAATTTAATACCACAAATCCAATACCATCTTGTTCTCTGTATAAGGTAGCGCCTTCCGGAAAAGCTTCCATACTCAATCCCCCTGCTCGTTTTATCACATCAACCACTTTTTCGTTTGGATTGATTAATGCATAAGGTCCTGGATATTGAACTTCGCCTTCTATATTAATCACTTGTTGTAATTCGAATTCTGGTTGATTCCGTACTACAATTAAATCAAAGGGTTCAATTTCAAAATCTGAATTTCCCTGGAATTCTTTCAGGTCGCGTCCTACTTGTATGGTTTTTACTATTGTCTTTGTAGGGGTATTATCCTTTATCTCAATTCTAAATATATCGATTCGATTTGTTGCAGCAGAAAATGCAAAGCCTTGAGCTAATGAGATGACATCATTAATTTTCATTCCTTTTCCAAATTGGAATCGACCTGGTTCTTTAACTGCTCCTGAAACTTCTATAAATGCAAAGTCTCTAAAATTCATTTCAGAAAGTAAAACCAAACTATCATAAGGCATGATAGAGATATTTTGATCCGACACATCTTCATTGATAGCCTTCAATATATTAATTCTTATAATTTCTAAGTCATTTGGATTGTGTGAATTTTTTCTAAACAGAAATGCATTACTCCACGTATCGGCTCTTAAACCTCCAGCCAACATAACTAAATCTTTTACATTCATTGTACCATTTGGATCCACTGTAAATTTTCCAGGTGATCTTACTGATCCTGTTGCATTGACATAACTTCTATCTACATAATTAGATAATTTATAAACCGTCAATTCATCCTGTGCTTGTAATACAATATTGTCAGAGCCTATTCCCTTTCTTACGTTGACAATATTTAATCGTATAACATTAATGGTTTGATCTGGATTTCTACGATGTATAAAGACATTTTGCAAATTGGATTGTGCCGTAAATTCAATTTTTGAAATCAAATCACTGACTTTCATTCCTTCAAAATATTTATAAGCCGATGGTGCGCGGACTTCACCCTTAACAAAAATTTGATCTTCCACTTCAGTTTTTATGGAGAAGACAACCACTTTATCTCCCTTTTTTAATGCAAAATCTCCACCTTTACTGATCAGTTGTTCATAGGGTACATCTAAAGCTATTTTTCGATCATTTTCTATTCGCTCTACTTGAATGATTTTTCGGATGGCATCATCATTCAATCCTCCTGCATATTTAATCAATTGATTTAAATCTTCACCTTCTATCAATTCATATTTATAAGGTCTCTTTATCGCTCCTGTAATACTGACGACTTTACCAGCTACAGGCACCTGAATATAATCGTTATTCTCAAGATAAAAATTCTTATCGATTGCCGGATTATTAATAAATTTATAAACATCCATAATGGTTTCAACACCACGTCGAATTAATTTAATCTTTCTTACAGATCCAATATTTGTAGGTCCACCTGCCGCAATGAGTGCATTAAAAGCAGTATTAATTGCTGGCAAAGTATAAGCACCATACTGAACTACTTCACCTACAATATTAATATTTATCGTCCTGGAATAATTCAATGCAACTTCAATTTGATTGGAATTAAATCTATAAAATCGTTTGAAATAATTGCTGATCAAAGATTTTGCTCTACTCAAAGCCACACCTTTAAGAAAAATTCGCGGCATTCGAGCAGGAGTGATATATCCTTCCGAATTGATTTCATAAACTTCATTGAGTTGACTTACACCCCAAATGGCTACAGTAACTTGATCGCCTACTCCAAGAATATAAGTATCCGGGGGTTTAACATCGTTGCCTTGGTGGTACACGACTAAACTTTTATTTCTAAATATTTCCTGACCCCATATTTCAACAGGTGATTTTGAATCTGGGAAGTTAGTACTATCCCGATTAAATGAGGTTTGTGGATTTGAAATTTTTCGTTCAATATTTAATGAATCTTTTACAGCAGATTTGGATACAGCAATTTTTGCATTATGGATTGCTTTTGAATCAATAGCTGTGGGCATTGCCTTTTTATTTTTTGGCAATTTGGATTTTTCAGTTTCAATTTCTTTAATGATACTTTCAATTTCACCTTTCATATTTGCCGCATCCTGAATACTAAGTTCTTTCAATTGTTCCAAGTCAATTCCTCGTTCATCTAATTTGGCTTGAAATTCTTCTTCAGAAATACCGCGTTGCTCAATTTCTTTTCTAAACTGAGCTTCCATGTCCCTGGCGGTTTGTGCAATGGCCTGTTGTTGAAAAATAATCATCCAACAGCTTAAACTTAAGATAAAAAATTTCATGTACGGTTATTTTGAATAATAAGTTTCATAATATTTAAGATATTCTCCTGACGTTACATCATTAAGCCATTCCTCATGGTTTAAATACCAGTCTATTGTTTTTTCTAATCCTTCTTCTATTTTTACAGAAGGTGACCAATGGAGTTGAGTTTGAATTTTGGTAGCATCAATAGCATACCTTTGATCATGGCCCAATCGGTCTTTGACATAGGTTATTAAATTCCGGGAAGTATTTGGAGACCTATTGAGTTTTTGATCCATTAAATCACATAACAGGTGAACTAATTCAATATTTTGCATTTCAGAATTTCCACCAATATTGTAGGTTTCTCCAATGATTCCTTTGTGAAAAATCATATCAATAGCTGAAACATGATCTCCTACCCACAACCAATCACGAACATTTGTACCTTGTCCATAAACTGGTAATGATTTATTGTTTTTAATATTATTTATCATTAATGGAATCAATTTTTCAGGAAATTGATTAGGCCCATAGTTATTTGAACAATTAGATATTAATATCGGGAAATGATAGGTGTGGTAAAAAGCCCTAACAATGTGATCAGAAGATGCTTTAGAAGCGGAATAAGGGGATCTTGGATCATATGCAGTATGTTCTGTAAAATATCCCGTTTCTCCCAATGAACCATAAACTTCATCGGTGCTTACATGGTAAAATCGATGTAGCAATTCATCATTATTCCAATATCTTTTAGCTTGCACTAATAAATTTGTAGTGCCCAATACATTGGTCTTGATAAATGCTGTTGGATCTGAGATAGATCTATCAACATGTGATTCTGCTGCCAAATGGATTACATCTGTTATGTTATAGGTCTCAAATATTTCTAATACATGATCCAAATTCACAATATCCGCCTTAACAAAAACATAGTTTGGGGAATGAATTAGATCAGTAAGATTATTAAGATTTCCAGCATAGGTCAGTAAATCTAAATTGATGATTTGGATGTCCGGATATTTATTTACAAAATGTCGAACCAAATGTGAGCCTATAAATCCTGCACCTCCTGTAATTAAAATTTTTTTTGTAAAGTCCATAAATGTTTTTAAGAAACTGAAACGACTTTTTTAAAATATTCGTATGTTAATTTCATACCAGCCGCACGATCAAAATTAGGTTCCCAGTTTAATAATCTTTTAGCTAAACTTATGTCCGGTTTACGTTGTTTAGGATCATCTTCAGGTAATGGAAAATAACTGATACTTGCTTTATCATTTCCTACCAAAGCCATAACTTCTTTCGCAAAATCAATCATGTTAATTTCCTGCGGATTACCCACATTTACAGGATACACATAATCGCTGTGTAATAAGCGAACTATCCCTTCTACTAAATCATCAACATAACAGAAGGATCGTGTTTGTGACCCATCGCCAAAAATAGATAAGGCTTCACCTCGGATGGCTTGAGAAAAAAATGCAGGAAGCACCCGTCCATCCTCTACACGCATTCTTGGACCATAGGTATTAAAAATTCGAATGATTCTAGTCTGCAATCCATGGAAGCGATGATAAGCCATAGTTATTGCTTCTTGAAATCGCTTGGCTTCATCGTAAACACCCCTTGGTCCTATAGGATTTACATTACCCCAATAACTTTCACTTTGGGGATGCTCTAATGGATCTCCATAAACTTCTGAAGTGGATGCTATTAATATTTTAGCTTTTTTCTCCTTGGCCAATCCCAATAAATTATGGGTGCCCAGAGATCCAACTTTCAACGTTTGAATCGGCATTTTCAAATAATCAATTGGAGAGGCCGGCGAAGCGAAATGCAAAATAGCATCCAGATTTCCCGGTACATGAACAAATCGACTGACATCATGATGATGAAACTCAAATTCTTTCAATTTAAACAAATGCTCAATATTGGCTAAATTACCTGTAAGTAAATTATCCATACCAATAACTTGATATCCGTCCCCAATAAAGCGATCTGCTAAATGAGACCCTATGAATCCCGCTGCTCCAGTGATTAATATCTTGCCTTTATACATATTAAAGGCAAATTTAATATTTAATACGTATATATTGATAATCAGTGATAAATATATATAATAAAAATTCATATTAATTATTTAAATATTTATAAATCATTGTTTTTGTTTATTTTATAAATATAATTAAAAACATACTTGTTGGATGAAAAAAGCACGATTTTGTCGGATTTTGTTAAATATCCACTCAATTGTTTAAATAAATCAACAAGTCCTCTAACTTGCACGTTAAACTTTTAATTAAAATCAAAACTTTGAAAATCACCATTCAATTCTTTATCCTGTTTCTTATATGTGGCCACCCATATGCCCAAGAGTCAATATCATTTCAGGATAGATCCGGAATTCTATTTGATGTTCATTTGGGAACAGGAATTCCTACCTCAGATTTAAAAACCAGATTCGGTCAAACACAAATTTTAGGAGGTGGAATCAGTTATCTGCCTTCATCCATCCAATTAACTTTTGGTCTAAAGTTTTCTTATTTGTTTGGAAGCGATGTGAAGGAAGATGTGTTGAAACCATTTAGAACCAGCCAGTTGGCTCAAGTAATTGGCTCTGATGGCTACTTAGCCGATGTACAATTGAAGATGCGCGGGTACTATAGTCAATTTTATGCGGGATCCATTATTCCATTGGGCTCACAATTGAAAGCCCAACATGGTATAAAATGGCAACTCGGCTTAGCCTATTTGAGCCATAAAATCAGAATTCAGGATGATTCCAGATCGGCAACCCAATTTAATACAGAATTTAAGAAAGGCTTAGATCGGTTAACCTCAGGATTCTCAATAGTTCCTTTCATTGGCTATGAATATTTAGGTGTAAACGGTAAGGTGAATCTTTATGCAGGCTTCGAACCTCAAATAGGATTTACAGAAAGCCGAAGATCTTACAATTATGATACACATGCCACTGAATTAGGCGTTGCTCGAAAAGACATTTTATTAAGTTTTAAAATAGGTTGGTACCTCCCTTTTTATTTTGGAAAATATGTAGAAGAAATTGAATATTAAACGATGTTGCTGATTTACGATTGGGCTATTCGCATTTATTTTAATTTAATTCATCTAGCAGCATATTTCAGAACTGATGCTAAAAAATGGGTCAATGGCAGGGAACATTTATTGGAACAAATAAAACCCTTCCAGTCTGTTTCAAAAAAATATTTTTGGATACATTGTTCGTCTCTTGGTGAGTTCGAACAAGTAAGATCCTTAATTGAAATGATTAAATTACATCATCCCGATCAACTCATCTGGCTTAGTTTTTTTTCTCCTTCCGGTTATGACATTCGAAAACAATACCCATTTGTTGATGTAGTCAGTTATTGGCCCTCGGACGTACAATCTGAGGTACTTCAATTCATCGATATAGTCAGTCCTTCCTGCGCTCTTTTTGTAAAATACGATTTCTGGTTTAACACATTTGAAATATTACATCAGAGAAAGATTCCTATGTATTACATTTCACTGTTATTTCATACCAAAACATATTTAACCAAATGGCCTTTTGGTGCACTGTTGAATCGATTGAAAGCGTTTGACCAACTTTTTGTTCAAGATCAATTTACCTATCAGTTTTTAGCCCATCGGCAATTTTTAAACATTCAACGTTCAGGTGATACCCGAATGGATAGAATAACAGATATCGTATCTGCACATCAACCCATTGAAGAAATTGAATCCTATATAAACCATCGAAATGTATTTATTGCCGGTAGCATTTGGCCTGAGGATGATCCTTTTTTGTTGAAATTAATTGATTCTGAGATAGCAAAAGACTGGGTAATTATTTTAGTACCGCATCATGTAGATGAAGCTAATTTAATTCGAATTGAGAATAGCTATCATTACCCTATTACGAGATTTAAAAATATCAAATCAGCCAAAGGATCTATACTATTAATGGATCAAATCGGTCTTCTGTCGTCATTGTATCAATACGCTAAGTTTGCTTATGTTGGTGGTGGTTTTGGTAAAAATATTCACAATATACTCGAACCGGCCGGTCATCATATTCCTGTGGCCTTCGGACCAGCGCACAAAAAATTTGTAGAAGCTCAAGCATTCATTGATGCTGGATTTGGTTTTGAAATAAAACACCTTCAAGACTTACCATCATTAATGAAACTCGTATTAGATGCAACATGGTATGAAAATACCATTTCGGCGATTCCCATCTATTGGAATAACCATAGTGGCGCAACAAAAAGGATCTATCAATATTTAAAACAAGAAAACCGATTTAATCAATAAGTCATTCTTTGTATTGAATGACTTATTGATATTCCAATCATCATTGAACTTGAAATCCTGAAGTGTATATTTTATTTTTAGAAATGCCTTTGAAAAAATAATTTCCTGAAGGCAAATTATGAATATCTATTTTTATGGGATGTTGATTCTGAAATCCATGATTGAATTCTTCACTTCTAATCAATTTTCCAAACCCATCAATGATTTGGTACGCTATTAAAGGTTCTTTTCCAATTCCTAATCTTACAAATATATTGTCTTGTGCAGGAATTGGAGATATAATGAGGTCATTCGAAGTTTGATAGCCATCGTCTAATATTAATTGATTACTTTGGATATCTTCAAATTGTTCATCGAATGCCTGAATCGTATATATCGCTGATCCAAGAGGTACCGATTCATCTTCAAAACTTTGTTCGCATGAATAATCGGCTGTAGTTAATTGATCTATCGCCAGAATTTTGATCAATTTGAATTGTTGGTCATGTTCCAGTTTTCTAAATACTTTTACAAACTTCAAACAAAGATTTTGATCAGACTCCCAATTCAAATAATTAATATTCTGCTTTCTATATCCTGATAATTTAATAGCATTATTTGCTACATTATTCGACTGAATAATTTCATCATTCTTTTCTCTCAATACGGTAGTCGTAACAAAATTATGGTATATACCTGCTCCAATGTCCTTTATAGTATCACACGAAGCTCCCTGCAAAACACCTGTGGTATATAACCCGAACAAATCCTGTAAATCTGAATCATAAATTGGATCATTACCTTGGTGGTATGGCGAACTAAAGAACCCACTTAATGATTGAACTCGAAGGTAATATTTACCCGGTTTTAAACACATCGTGTAATAACCATCGTGAATAAATCGTGTAGCGTTGGAATAACTTCGTGTCGATTGTACAACAGCTCCAGTAGTTGCATCATGAATATATAATGTTAATCCATTGATACCATTTTCATTGAAGTCATAGATCCCATTTCTATTGAGATCTAGAAATACATATCCAAAAATGGGCACACATTTATACAATCCTAAATCCCATGTTCGATCATCTTCACCGCCCATTAACATGGTCATTTCTGTCGTTCCATTTCCATTGATATGGGTGACATCAGAATCCAAGGTATCTGAATCAACATTAGCTGTTGTTATGGTCCAAGGTGTAGGTACTATGAATTTGATATAATATTTAGCCGGTTTTACACCATCGAATAAATATTTTCCTTGTTTGTTGGTTTGGGTAGATCTAACCAAGCTATTGTTCGCAGCATTATACAATTCAACATGAATACCTTCAATACCCTCTTCTCCCTGGTCCATAGTTCCATTGGCATTTTTGTCGTGCCAAACCATATCACCAATAGTTGCTTTTGTATCAATGCCTGCTACATCATGATCATCTTCATCTTGTTTAAAAACCAATCCCCCGCCATTAATCCTATCATCATCGGGATTACCGGGAACAACAGCTCTTTCGTGTGGTCCATCAGATGCTGGCTTGCTATCTGCATCTTGATCTCCAATTGGAATTAAATTAATATCCTTAACTGAAATGATTTCAGACCAATTGTAAGAATTAGCAACACTGGAATCTTGCAATACTAATAAATCAAGATAAACAGAATCTCTTTGACCCGGTAATAAAGGTTTTTTAAATGTAAAGACTACATCTTTATTAGATATGGTCCAATTAGTGTTAATCGCAGGAAGAAATTGATAAGCTTTATTAAGATAATCTTTTATGGATAACTCTCCGCTAGCTATATTACCTTGATTGAAGACTGTGATTTTAAATCTGGTAGTATCTCCTGCATTTCCCTTTTCTGCGTTTACAATTTCTTTACGCAATGCAAAATCTACTAATTCAACAATTGCAGGATCACTATCATCTTCATCAGCTATCCCATCATTGTCTGAATCAAATCCATCATCTGAAACGGCATTATCCGAATTGGAGTTGACATTACCTCCAACATCATTGATTTTTACAATATCAAAAAATGAATCTATATCTCTCGTATGTGATCTATTGGCTGTATCCACAGCATGAAATATTTCAGAATAATTTACCAAATCTAAGTTAGCTCCAAATTGAGTATTGACTACCAGTTTAATTGGAATAATCACGCTATCCGATGGTAATAGCTTTCCAGACCAAATATATTGAGCCGTTCTGTTTATCGCATTATAGGTCCAGTTATTTTGATTGATCCAATTTAAACCATCAGGTAAATAATCTACAATGGACACTTGCGATACTGCAATAAAACCTTGATTGTAAATGGTAATATTAAAATCAATCGTATCACCGTAATGAACTATATTATGGTTTGCCCTTACTTTTTTCAAAGCCAAGTCCAAAATAACAGGTTTCGCAGGATCATGATCATCTTCTTCTCCACCCCGATCTATTGAATTAATATCATTATCCTGTGGATTTCCTGGCTTAACATTTCGCTCTGCCTGCGAATCTGAAAGTTCCCTACTATCAATATCAAATCCATTTCGACTTTGATTCAAAGAATTTTTTGAACCAGCAATTTCTGCATAATTAATCCATTCTTGTAACGGCCGATTTCCTGGTTTTAAACGAAGATAAAGTGGAAATTGCGCACTGTCGCCTGGTAGCATTCTGATATTGAAAGTTCCATTAACCTGATTGCCATTTAATACCCAATTGGAATTGACCATATTAAACTCCAATCCAGCTGGAATATAATCTACTATACTTACCGAACCTACTGTATCTGTACCTTGATTGAAAACACGAATTACAAATTCTAATGTTTGATTTGGTAAATGCGGAGGCGGTGTATTTAGAATTTTCTTAAGTGCCAAGTCCCAGACATAAACCACGGCCGGATCATGGTCGTCTTCATCAGTTATTCCATCCATGTTTAAATCATGACCATTATCCAAGATGTGATCATCTGTAATTGAATTCACAATACCTCCTGCATCGTTAATGCGTATGGTATCGCCTTCACTATCAAAATCTATGATCGATATATTTACATTGTGTACTGTAAAAATGGATGCACTTGCCACTTCTGCTACATTAACCCAATCTTTTGCATTCTTATTGGGTAATAATTTCAAAACTATAAATACTTCAACTGAATCACCTGGATTTAAACTACCTTGAAAATCATAAAATGCTTTTCCCGGATTGCTGGTCCATAGCAAATTATCCATTGGATCAAATTCAAGTCCACTAGGAATATAATCCACGATGTTAAATCTCTTTGCAGCAACACTACCTTGATTAAACACCTTTATTGAGAAGGTAATTTTATCATTATAAAAATATGGAGGTGGAGTAACGACTTTTTTTGTTAAAGCCAAATCAAAAAATAATGCAATAGCTACATCATGATCATCTTCATCATCATCCGGAATGAATTTTCGTCTTCCTAAAAGATAATCATCAAATAGTTCATAGGGTTTAACGACATTGTCGTTCCTTCTGTTATCATCAGGAGTCGAATCATAGTCTTTAACCTGTTGGCCATGATTTCCTAAAAATGATGCAATTTCTGCACTGTTAATAGCGAATTCGCGAATACTTAAATACTTATTGACTCTAATTATGAAATCAATACTCATAGAATCTTGTGGCAATAAAGAATCAATGACAAATACAAAAGTACTATCATTTCGTTTCGTCCAATTAGTACTTAAAATAGTATCATATACATAGGCTTTTGGCAAATAATCCACAATTTCTATGTGGCGAGCCATTTGATTTCCCTGATTAAAAATAGTTACCCTAAATCCCAATTTGTCTCCTGTAAGAACCGGCACATTAGAAAGGCAGGTTTTACGCAATGCTAAATCATAAATTTCGTAATCACTGCATACCGTATCACGTTGATCATCGATACCATCATTATTGATATCCATAAGTGATTCATTAAATAATCCATTTCCGGCCTCATATTCTCCAAGCGCATTTTTCTTACATACATGATAAACTTGATCTCCTGAACTTCCTGGATTCAGATCAATGTGACTTACTAAAGTAACAAAAATACTGTCCACAGAAAATGGATTTAATATTTTATTTGATGCAAGTGTCCAGCCATTCGGACCAGGATTATTATTTAATAATAGATTTAATCCATTATTGATTCTGAATTCAGCGTGTTCTATTTCTAGATCATCATCAAAACTTGGCTTGTCCTTAAGACGATAAGTACCTGGTAACCCAGCCCTATTTATTACTCGAATTAAATAATTAGTTTCTACTCTATCATCAATTAAATAATTTTGACTTAATAGTGTTTTTTCATGAGTTAAGTATGGCAAATCAGAACAAACGGTATCCCGTCTTTCAGGCCTAAAGTCATTATTCAAATCAATAAACCCAACATTAAACAATCCTTCTCCTGATCTGGAAATTGATGGATTAACAAATCCACATGGTCTATAGGTATTATTACCTAAACTTTGAGATTCTAAATCTAATTCAACATCTAAACTCACTAAAAAAGTATCTTTTTGACCAGACATGATTGTTTTATTTGAAGCTATAATCCAACCATTTAATGGCACTGCATTACTGAGTATTCCATTTAATCCTACATTAGATTGAAAACTTGCGTTAGTAATTGTTATGTCATCATCAAAACCAGGCTTATCTAATAAATTATAATTCCCATTTGCACCTCCAGTATTTCTTACTATTAATTGATATTTTATATTGTGTAATTTGACTCCCTTCTGGGTATTTCCAAGATATATTTTATCTATAGTAATAAATGGAATATCTGTACAACTTGTATCAATAACATCAATGGAACCATTAGCATCGAAAT
Source organism: Saprospiraceae bacterium (assembly GCA_044228225.1). Taxonomy (GTDB): domain Bacteria; phylum Bacteroidota; class Bacteroidia; order Chitinophagales; family Saprospiraceae; genus Vicinibacter. Next base: position 91,196 of record JBGAVH010000016.1, read on the forward strand.
CCAAAAGCGCTCTGTTAAATAAACCTTCACCCTTCGTAGAAAAATTAGGATTTGCAGTTCCACATTTTGTATAAACATTATTTCCAGTTGACTCTGGAGAAAAATCCAAGGAGATGTTGATGGTAAATAAAATAACATGAGACACACCTGGTCCAATGCTCTGATTTGTGACTAAGGTCCATGGGCCCGTTCCAATTAAAGCGTTTCCTCCTTTATTTGGAATATTTGTTGTAAAAAATGCTGCTCCGATTTTAACATCATCATCGAAACCCGGATCGTCAATTAAATTATATGTACCAACTTCAGTACCTTCATTTTTTACTTCTATTCTATATACAATATTGTAAGATGCGTCAGATTGGATAGCATTCGATTGCAGTACTTTTTTTACAGTTAATCTTGGTATCGGACATGTAGTTGGTGTTGTAAATAAGGAATCTAAGCAATTCTTATTGTCAACATCTCTTATAATAATTTTATATTTCGATACTCCATCTGATTTGAAATCTGCATTTGGGCCTCCCTCACCAACCAATATGGGTGTGCCATAAGGCTGTGTTCCAATAATTTTATTATTAGCTACAACTTCAAATTTATTACTTAGGCCAGCCTCTGGATTGGATGCATTGATGAGTACTGCAAAATAATCATCATGAGTATCATATAGTGTACCGTTATTATTACATTCTGTTTGAAAAAATTGGTTGACACTCAATGCACAGCAGTCAATAACTTTAAGTCTAAAATAACAGTATTGTCTTATCGTATCTCCGTTAACATTTACTCCAATAAAATAATAGGCTTCATAGGAATCTTGTAACCCTAAGGCTGATTTATCCAAAATTAATTTTTGTAAATTACCCTGAAGCGTATGAGTGGTTGAATCATACCATGCATAATAAACTAAATTAGGAACTGCATTAAACTCAACTTGTGATTCTCTATTTCCGCAAATACTAAAATCATTCATACAACACGGTGCAGGTTGGTTAAATGCGTCAATAATTTGCAATAATACCGATGGATCATTGACATAATAAATTTTAATATTAACGTGTTGCGTGCCTTTGGTTTCAATATTGTTTAAAACAACTCGAATAGGGCCATCGGGTACTGCTGCGAATCTTCTTTTTTCACCTGTTGACAATTCCACGATAATATCTCCTACCGGACCATTTACTGAATTTATTGCCACACTTAAATTAAAACTGTTCGTTATGGCATCACAAGTGCCCACATTCAAAACTGGATTTTCGAAGTGACCATCAATCAATGAATAAAATCCAAAATCAAATGAATGATCATTGGATCCGTTTAAACTGGTATGAAGGGTTGAGACGATATCGTTACCGATGATGTCGGTCCCATTATTGTCAATTTTTGGAAGATACACAAAAGGAGAAACCGCCTTCTTAACCAAGTAGGCACCATTACTCATTTGATTCACATAATTAGGTATTCTGATGCTGAATGTATCACTTTCATTTAATTCCTTAATCCCATAAATAAAAGCATTCGGATAATCATTTTGCAAAGGATTATTGTCATTTGAAAATATATAATTACCATTTTTATTGGTAATCGCTGTTGCGATGACAACATTATTTTTAATTAATTGTACCGTAATGTTTGCAAGTGGTGGTTCAATAGGATCTTGAATGCCATTTCTGTTTAGATCTTTCCACACATAATTTCCAATTTCTATGGGGGCGGGTTTGGATCTCACTTTTAAGTCACCTAATCCATTTGATTTTCCTAAATAAAGTGTAAAATCCGGAGGTATAATTTGAAATCGTTTATTCCAATTTCCATTTTTATTATCCAAATGTATTACACCATTACTAAAAAATCCATAGGGCGCCATAGATGATGTAATCATGTTGCCATATCCCGGACTGTAGGCCAAAGCACCATTAGCACTTTCTGCTTCTAATGTAGCTCCATTAATATCGAGAGCATTGTCACCATGATAATATTCACCACCATCAGGTCCAAATCCTGTGTTTCTACCATCAGTTTGTATGACACCATCAGATGCATTCTGTTCGATTTCATATTTATGTGTTGCTGAATTATAGGTACTTCGCAAAACGTCACCTAATGATATTACAGAGTAGGCAGGATGTCCAGAAGTATTTTCCTGATTAAATCCACCTTGCATTCCCAATCTATCCATAATTCCTACGACCATATGATCATCACCATCAAATTCGATGTCGCTCAAAATTGCTTGGGCATGATCACAATATCCGAATTTACTTTGTTGCCATGGAGGATCCCATGTATCAACCCAAGGTAAAAAACTTGCTTTTATACCATAGGATTTATAATCCAAACTAAAACTTAATACATTTGAAAAGGTCTTGACTGTCGGATCAAATTCATAAACATTTGCATTGAGATCTCCAGTGGTGGCATTTAATCCCGAACCATCACAAACTACACCAACATAAAGTTTGCCTCGATGCATTTTTACAGCCCAGGGTCTATAGGTACCACGGTTACAATTTGGATCAGGAATGGCAAATGAATCTACATCATTGATATCAGGTTGTTCGAATGGATTATTAATAAAAATGGAATATAATTTTTTAGTATATAAACTGACCAAATAAAGTGTTTTTCCATCTTCACTAATATCTATGCCACCATAACCAATCTTACCAATATGACTAAATGCTAACGAATCAGCAGATAATAATGGAAAACTTGTCGGTAGATGCCTGGCTGTATTACTCAAAAAAGATCCACTTGGAATCCCTATGGTATTGAGATCCATTGAAAAAATGATACTGTCTTTTTTACCTTGGATTAAATATAGTCCCCCATATCCTTTAGGTCCAATACCTGCATGACGTTTCAAAATAGCTGTAGTAAAAACAATATCTGTGTTTTTTTGGTGCGCAACACCCCAACAGGCACCGATCTGTTTTCCACTAGCTAATTTAGTTAGATTGTTTGCTGTTCCACCTTGTGCTAGCGGTACTATACTATTGTAATTTTGGCCTCCATTATTATAATCCCAATTTACGAATGCGTCAAAATCTTTATTAATGGCAGTAGGGTCCTGCGGATTTCCTATAACATAGCAAGGCGCAAATAATTCAGGATTCTTGGTATAATCCTGAGGGTAATTCAGTCCGAAAGAAACGAATTGCTTATCCTGGTAAATAAACTGAACAGAGGATTTAGAACCCATTCCAATAGTATTCACAGCCCCATCGTAATCGAAGACCTTAGTATAATTAAATTCTATTCTGTAAGGTTGTGAAATTGCAGGTGATATATTAAAATACCCTTTGGTATTAGAGGTTGTTAAAAAAACTGCCCCGGTCCGATCGGTCAAACGAACTTCAACGTTTTTTTCACCTGGTTCAAAATACTCTGCTGTAGAATCTCTTAGTCCATTGGCATTATAATCTCTAAAAACGATCCCCGTTATCTGAGCCCTCAACATACTACATAATGCAAAAAAAATGAGTATGGTATACTTAAATTGTTTCATGGAATTGGAGTTAACTAGTACTCCATATGCAAATTTGATGCCAACAAGTATATTTTTTGAAATAATTAAATGAATATCATTATACGTAATAAATTGATTTTCAATTATATATAATAAATATTAAAAATTAGTGTAATGTATTTTCCCAAAAAAATTTTAAAAAATTTCGTTCCCTTTTGTATATGAAATCGCAGCAGTCCTTTGCCCTGTAGAATGAATTGAATAATTCATTTGTGTATAAAATTTCAAAAATGGAATCTCAAAGAATTGACAATTAAGGTATTCGGTAACTTCCTTACCATCATCATAAAGTGAAATGTTCCTTAAAACTAAAACCGGACATAATTAACCGGATTAACCGATGATCCATTGTACCATAATTCAAAATGGAGGTGCGGGCCTTCTGTTAAAGTTCCAGTATTACCTATTATAGCGATCACTTCTCCAGCTTTAACATGCGCTCCAAATCTTTTCAACAAAGCCGAATTGTGTTTATATATAGATACAATATTATTATTGTGTTGTATGGCAATAGTGTGTCCATTCTCTACACTCCAGTCCGATTGAATAATAGATCCAGCAAGTGTGGCTTTGATCGGAGAATTAGCTGGGGCTATGATATCAATTCCATAATGTTCTTTCTCTGGTTTATAAGCGGCGCCCAAAGTACCTCTTAGAGGTGTTACAAAGTTGATTTCATTTAATGCCAATGCAAAATTGGGTTCTTTTCGGATATTTATATTCCGGTTGGGCAAAATTGCTTTTTGATTTGAATTATTATTATTATTGTTAGTCTCAAAGGCAATTCTTAGCATTGAATCTTCTTTAATTTTTTGAACGGGATTGGCAACTTCTTGCTTAATATTAACATCTTTTGTAGCTTCCTGGATGGATTCAGGATTTCCAGTTAACATACGTCTAATACTTGCTATATAAGTATCTTGAGATCTAACCTCATTTTCCAAAGACTCAATTTTTCGCTCTAGAACAATATATTCACTTTGATTCTTCACATCTCCATATCCGGGTATATATTTTTTAAAAGGTGTCAGGATGATCAATAAAAACAATAATATCCCCACAAATACGACAATTGAACTAGCTAAAACATAGATATTCAATAAAGTAACCTTGTAGCTACCCAATTCCTCAAAAGTATCCTCATTGCGCAGAATAAACAAAAATCGCTTCGCCAAGTGATCTAATATTTGTTTTTTAAGCTTTTTCCAGTCAAATACCATTATTATTATTGCTATTTTTAAAATAAATTTGCCCCAAAATCGGTTATATACTGTCTTTATTAATATTGAATGATTTGAATTACATGAAAATATCTCAAAAATACATCTTTACTCTAATTATTGGACTAATTGCCTTAATATCCTGTGTTAGTCACAAAAAAAAGGGTGAAAGTTCTCGTTTAAGTAAATTCTATCATAACACAACGGCCAAATATAATGGTTACTTTAATGCCAACGAACTTCTTGAAGAGACTATTTTAAGATTAAACCAAAATCACAAAGACAATTACGCACAGTTATTGCCTATCTTTCCATACAATGCCGTTGAGAATGTTGATGCTGAAAAAAGTAATTTAGATAAAATCATCCAAAAAGCCTCAATTGATATTACTCTTCACAAAAAGAGCAGATGGGCAGATGATTGTTATTTGTTACTTTGTAAATCTCAATACCTAAAAAAAGATTATGAAACCGCAGAAAGTTCGTTTAAATATGTTTTAGATGAATTCACGCCCAACAATTTATTCAATAAAGACAAGTCAAAAAAAACTTTAATTAAAGACAAAAAGAAAACGAGCGAAGACAAAAAGAAAGCTGAAAAAAAAGCTAAAGAGGCCGCTAAGAAAAAAGCTCAGGACAAAATAAAAGCTAGAGAAAAAGCAAAAAAACAAGCACTCAAAGATAAAAAAAATCATAAGACTCCAAAGAATCCAACGGAAACTACCGAAACTATATCAGAACCCTTGCCCAGTGGTGATAAAAAAGATAAAGAGCCTAAATTAAATAATGTAGGTTCAAAACTTTTTCCCCACACTCCTGCATTTTGGGAAGCAACGATTTGGGCAGCAAAAAATTTAACAGAGCGCGCTAAGTATTATGAATCTGAACAAATCTTAAGATCTATAGCAAAAGATCCCAATACTCCGAAATCAACATATGGTGATTTGTACGCCACATTATCGAATAATTTCGTCAGACAAAAAAAATTCGATCAAGCCATTGAAGCATTAATTTTAGCTACTCAATATACCAAATCAAAAAAAACTAAGGCCAGGTATGCATACATTTTAGGTCAACTATATCAACAAAACAAAAGGCCCATTGCATCAGATGAATACTTTACACAATGCTCCAAATTGAGACCAAGTTATGATATGAATTTACATGCAAAAATGAATTTATTATTAAACAAAGCTCAATCCGGGACACCATTAGAAGATGTCATTAGTCAACTCAATAAACTTAAAAAGGATACCAAGAATGCTGACTATGTTTCTGAAATTAATTTCACTATAGCTCAGATCTATTATAAAGAAAATAAGATTCCTGAAACTATTGATTACCTCAATGCTTCACTATGGGATCCATCCGCAAAACCAAATCAAAAAGCTTCATCCTATCTGTTATTAGCAGAAATAAATTTTGAAAACCAAAATTATTTGAAGTCAAAATATTATTATGATAGCACCTTGCAATCACTTCCTAAGAATGATGAAAGAAAATCGTTGGTTAGCAGAATGAAAAACAATCTGGATGATATAGCCAAACAAATTGAAATCATTACCTTGCAAGATTCATTAATCAAAATCGGATCGCTATCGGTGAAAGAACGTAGAGCATTAGCTATTCAAATAAAAAATGAAGCTAAAGCTAAACTCGTAAAACCACAAATCGATCGTCAAGCGATGGAATTTAATCAGTTTCAACCTTTCGGAGCTGACGGAGTGAACAATAAATTTGATGCTTTTCAGGATACCAGAAATGGTAATGCTCCAAATTCAGGAAATCCGAAAGCGAGTAACTTTTTTGCTTATGACCAACGAACTTTAAATCGCGGACGTGGTGAATTCGAACAAAATTGGGGTCAACGAACCTTAGAAGACCATTGGAGGAGATCCAATAAAACATCTTTTAATTTTGATGTAGCAACAACCGAAGAAACCACTGAAGAAACAAAAGATTCACTTGAAGCTGACTTGGCTAATATACTCAAAGACATACCGGATGATCCTAAAAAACTTGCTGAAGCCCATGGCAAAATACAATCGGCAATGTTTCAATTAGGCGTGTTGTATAGAGAAAAATTGGAAAACTTTCAAAAATCCAAAACAACCCATACAGATCTTTTAGAACGTTATCCCAAGACAGAGCGCAAACCTGATGTATTGTATTATTTATATTTAAATTGTTTAGATCTCAACGATCCGGGATGCGCTGCTTCCTATAATGATCAAATCATTCGCGAGTTTCCTGAAACAAATTATGCAAAGGCACTTGGTGATACAAATTATGTAAAAGCGCTAAGTGTATCTGTTGATGTCATTTCAGAAGGTTACCAAAAAGCTTATCAATCGTACAATAATCATCAATATGAACAGGCTTTTACCGAATTGCAAATCATTAAAACGAAAATGCCCCCAGGCCATCCATTGATGCCTAAAGTAGCTTTACTCAATGCTTTTTGTTCGGTATATAACAACCAAAATAAAGATGTATATATAAACGCACTTAAAGATGTTGTGGCGCAATTTCCGGGGACTCCAGAGGAAATTAAAGCGAAAGAAATGATTCGATTTTTAAAAGGTGATCAAGACGCATTTATTACGGTAACCAGTCAAGAAATCGAAAAAGCACAATTCAAAATGGAAGATGATAACGTCCATTATGTTTTTGTTTTATTATTCGATCCACCTGCTAAACAAACTGATAAAGCTAAAATTGCCATTTCTGATTATCACCAAAAATATCATAAACCTGAAAATTTAAAGATGTCGAGTCTTGAATTTGATGTTGAAAAAAACACGAGCCTAATTCTGATTAGAAAATTTGATAATCGAAATCAAGCTATGAAATATTATAATGGAGTTCAACGTAAACCCAATGAATTTATTCCTAATATTACTAACTATGAAATTTTTGCTGTGACACAAAATAATTACAGAGAAATTCTCAGACTCAAGTCAGTAAAAGAATATCAGGCTTATTTCAATGAAAATTATTTAAACAAGAAAGGTTAATCCATTATATGATTGGAGTTATCGTGAAGTAATTTTCGGAATTCTTTTAGAATCACGATTTCAAGAATTTATTAACCCATCTAACAATGCATCAAGAAGGTCAAAATCACAAATACCTGTGATTTCCTCATGGCCTGGATTTACCATCCACCCATGATTTCCTATAATTTCATGAGGCTGATATCCATCATTTATTAGAACTATAGTGACTTTTTTCTGCTCTGCACTCAATTGATCGAATTGTTCCTTAGTATTCGTAAAAATAAACGGATTTTTTTCATCATCTAAAAGATCAAATTGATTTGGTCCGGATCGCAAGAAAGAAGGTTTGATAAAAACGTCATCTAAAATGCTGTAAGTGGGATTATGCAGGGTCTGCAAATGTTCTGTGAATCCAATTAACTTAGGCCCTTCTACCCAATTGCGCAATTGATTGATAAAATATTCATTTTGTACAACATCTCTGCTATCCAAATCAATCCCAATATAATCCATCTCCCGGGCTGCTAAATATCGTGCTACGGTCAAATCCTGTACTGGATAAGCTATAATTATTTTTTTCATGAAAACAAATTTACAGTATCATTAGGATCTTTAATTTTAAATGTCATCCGGTGGTGTGGGGAAAATCCGTGAGTTAATATGGCAGATCTGTGTTCGGCTGTAGGATAACCCTTATTTTTTTTCCAATTATACCAAGGAAATTCTTGGTGAATTGCCGTCATAAATTCATCACGATAGGTTTTAGCCAAAATTGAGGCTGCAGCAATACTTTGGTACAAGGTGTCTCCCTTTATGATCGCTACCTGAGGTATTTCTAGAAATGGTATTGGTTTATTGCCATCTACTAAAATCAGCTCGGGTTTACAAGTTAGTTGGCCAACGCTTAACATCATAGCCCTCAAACTGGCCTGCAAAATATTTATCAAATCAATTTCAGCAGGTCCAATGAAATGAACAGCATAGGCTAGGGCTCTTTCTTCAATTTCGGGTCTTAATGCCTCTCTTTGTTGTTCAGTCAGCTGTTTACTATCATTAAGTCTTTGAATTGGCCGATCTGGATTTAAGATTACTGCCGCCGCGACAACAGGTCCTGCGAGACACCCACGACCTGCTTCATCACAACCAGCTTCACATGTATTAATATTGTAATATGATTTTAAATTCACTACATTATATCGGACAAATGACTATATTTGCCGTCGCAAAAGTAAAATATTTTTATGAGGTCTCAGTCAAGCTGGTTTTTCCTATTTCTTTTTTTTCCCTTTTTCATAAATAGCCAATCCCACTACCACAAAACCAGAATAAATCTTAACGGAAAAACAATACTGGATCTTCAAAAAACTGGAATTGCATTTGATCACGGTACTTATATTCCGGGTGTTAGTTTCACCGGTATATTTAGTCATGAAGAATTAGAAAAATTAAGCTCCCAAGGATTCAAGACTGAAATGGTGCTGGACCAAATACTTTCTCCAAGACAATCTCCGGTATCCTGTGATCCGAAAGTATCCAATGCCCCCAATTATCCCCTACCATTAAATTATCCATATGGATCAATGGGTGGATTTCCAACACTCCAGGAAATGAATGAAAATTTGGATTTAATGCACGAATTATATCCTAAATTAATTTCTGCAAGAAAACCGATTGGAAATTTCAGAACATTCAATAATCATACGATTGATGTTATTAAAATATCAGACAATCCGAATGTTTTAGAAGAAGACGAACCAGAAATCTTGTATACCGGATTGCACCATGCAAGAGAACCTCTTAGTATGTCCCAATTGTTGTATTTTATGTGGTACTTATTAGAAAATTATGAGTACAACCCTGAAATTAGAACATTGGTTGATTCAAGAGCCTTGTATTTCGTGCCTTGCATAAATCCTGATGGGTATGAATATAATGAACAAACCAATCCTGATGGGGAAGGTTATTGGAGAAAAAACAGAAACCCTAATTTAGATGGGATAGGTAGTGATCTAAACAGAAATTATGGATATCAGTGGGGATTTAACAATAATGGCTCATCCAATAATGGAACTTCTGATGTATTTAGGGGTGAAAGTTCATTTTCAGAAGTAGAAACCAGAGCCATAAAATATTTGTGTGAACAACATGATTTTAAAATTGCATTGAATTACCATACTTTCGGAAATCTTCTCATTGTGCCATGGGGATATTCTAATGTATCTACCCAAGATTCTTCTCAATTTAATGCCTTAGCACAATTATTTACCAAACACAATCATTTCACTGTGGGAACTTCATATAATACCTTGAATTATGAAGTAAACGGTGTCTCTGATGATTGGATGTATGGTGACACAAAAACTAAAAATAAAATTTTTGCTTTTACACCTGAAGTTGGTCCTTCTTTTTGGCCCAATCGCGTTGATATTTTACCATTGAACAAATCAACACAATTCATGAATGTCATGGCGGCATGGAATGCAGGAGCATATGCTGACTTAGAAGATTTCTCCCCCACTAACCTCAATACAGATGCGGGTACGTTGAATTTATTAGTTAAACGTTCAGGAATAGAAAATGCAAACATCAATATTCTGTGTACATCGAATTTTTCTGGATTGGTTTTTGACACCAATCCTATAGATATGTACGTAGATGCCGGCAATTCTAAAATGACTGACATCAATTATCACTTCAATTCAACTCCAAATATTGGAGACAGTATAGAGTTGTCATTCAAAATTACCACAGGCAATTTTTCCAAAACTTTGGTTGTAAAAAAATTATATGTTGGCAAGCCCATTTGGTCTGAATCATGTGAGAACATCAATCAGTGGTATGCACCAAGCAACAATCCTTTTGTTTTATCAAATAAAAATTTTACTTCATCTCCTAGTTCCTATACTGATAGTCCCGGATCTAATTTAATTCCAAATAGAAAATACAAATTAAAAACGGTATTTCCAATTGACTTGACCCATGCTAAAAATGCGTATTTAAGTTTTAATGCTGCCTGGGATTTAGATGTAGAAGGAGATTTTGCACAAATACAAGTATCTGTAGATGGGGACAATTTTGACCCGGTATGTGGTAAATTTTCTGTAGCTGGTGGTGCATTTCAAGATTTAAATAATCCTGTTTATACGGGACTTCAAAAACAATGGGTCTCTGAATGGATCAATTTAGATAAGTATAAAGGAAAAAACATATATCTTCAATTGATTATGAATACCAATCAAAGTGAATTTCCTCATGATGGATTCTATATTGATGATATTAAAGTATTTTCTACTTCACTTACAAATAGCTCTGATTTGAATTCAGAAATTATAAGTTTATATCCTCAACCGGCAAGACATCAAATTTATATTCATACCCGTGGATCCATTGATTGTTCCCGATTACAATTAGAAACACTTGATGGTAAAAGTGTAAGAGCAAATGGTCAAGGTTCATCAAATAAATATCGTATTGATGTATCGAATTTAAACAGTGGGGTCTATTGTCTTAAATATTATACCCAATCAGGTCATAGGGAAGTTCATAAAGTTATCATCCAATAATATTAACATGCAAGAATTATGGTCCAAACTCGAATTAGATAATAAAAATTCGGGAGCTTGGAGTGGTACAACTTCATACCACCCTACTGATTTTATTAGTTCAATGTCTCCTGTTGATGGGAATATCATTGGACATGTCGGTATATGTCAACATCAAGATTATAATAACATAATCATCCGATCACAAGAAGCTTTTTCAGTATGGAGGAATATTCCTGCCCCAAAGCGTGGAGATTTTGTTAGACAACTTGGCGATGAACTTAGAAAACATAAAGAACATCTAGGTCAATTGGTCTCTTATGAAATGGGCAAGAGTCTTCAAGAGGGACTTGGCGAAGTACAAGAGATGATTGATATCTGTGATTTTGCTGTAGGACTCAGCAGGCAGTTGTATGGTTTGACGATGCATTCTGAAAGACCTGAACATAGAATGTATGAACAATGGCATCCACTTGGAATTGTAGGTATCATATCTGCATTCAATTTTCCTGTGGCCGTCTGGGCCTGGAATGCGGCTCTGGCTTGGGTTTGCGGTAATGTTGTCCTATGGAAACCATCAGAAAAAACACCACTTTGTTCTATCGCAGTTCAAAAAATAGTCAATCGTATCCTAAAAGCCAATCAACTTCCAGACGGTTTATGTAGCTTGGTAAATGGAGATTTTCATGTTGGCGAATGGCTTACCAAGGATACCCGAATACCCCTAATATCAGCAACAGGTTCCACTAAAATGGGTCGTGCTATTGGCGTAGAAGTAGCCAATCGTTTTGGAAAATCAATATTAGAACTTGGTGGTAACAATGCTATTATTATTACACCGAGTGCAGACCTTAAGTTGGTATTACCCGCTATTGTATTTGGTGCAGTTGGTACTGCAGGGCAACGATGCACTTCTACTCGTAGATTAATTATTCATCATTCGATATACCATGAAGTAAAACAAGTTTTGTCTAAAGCTTACCAGCAATTAAACATTGGTAATCCACTGCTTGCTACTTCTCATGTAGGACCACTTATAGATCAACATGCGGTTCAGCTATATCTCAATAGCATAGAGGCTATCAAACAACAAGGCGGTCGATTTATTGTAGAAGGTGGTGTGTTAGATGGACCAGAATATACAAGTGGATGTTATGTTAAACCCTGTATTGCTGAAGTCGCGCATGATTTACCCATAGTTCATCATGAGACCTTTGCACCCATATTGTATTTGATGACATACACCAGTTTAGATGAAGCTATAGCTATCCAAAATAGCGTACCGCAAGGTTTATCTTCTGCTATAATGACTGAACATATGCGTGATGCGGAAATGTTTCTTTCAGCCTCCGGATCAGACTGTGGTATTGCCAATGTCAATATAGGAACTTCCGGAGCAGAAATTGGAGGTGCATTCGGCGGAGAAAAAGAAACTGGTGGAGGAAGAGAATCCGGTTCAGATGCCTGGAAAGCATACATGAGAAGACAAACTAACACCATTAGCTATAGCAGAAAACTAACTCTGGCTCAAGGCATAAGTTTTGATTTCTAAATTTATGATCCAAGTTTAACCGATCGTAAAAGACCGGTTAGCCTACTACATATCATATTATAAAATTTATTAATATCTTCTGAAACATTAAACAGTATGATGGGTGGTAAAAAAAGAAGCATCCAAAGCAAACTTTTAATAGTTACATTGATAGCAGCAGATACAAAACTATGGTCTTCAATATGAACATTAATAAAACGTGTTAACCAGTAGGTCAGTACTGATGATGTCAAAATGATCCCAATGGCATAAGCAGTAGAATTTGTAAAGGGCTGAATTTTTAATTTTACATAAATATAAATAAAACGACTTGCGTTGAATAAAATCAAACTTATAAAAGCAGATACAGCTACACCTTTAATTCCGTAATGCAGGATAAAAAAATAGTTTGAAAAAATACAAAAGACAGACACGATCAACAAACTATATAAACTAAACCAATAGTATTTAGAATAAGCTATGATCTCGGAATTACAACCTGTCATCATATCAATAATTCGTCCGATACCCAAGAACAGAACAATATAAATTGCTTTATCATATCCTTGATTTTCAGGCAATAACTGAAGCAGGTCATCAAAACTAATAAGCAACAAAATAAATATGAATGAACCAATAATCATATTATTTAATGAAGTCTGTTGATAATATTTTAAGACTTCGTGCCATCTTTTAAACCGAATGGCCTTAGCAAGTAATGGAGTGACAACAGCCATAATAGATAGATACGGCACCGAAATAATACTAATAATGTAATACCCAATATTAAATATGGCTACATCTTGTTGACCATTGATCCCAGCCAGCATTAAAGTATCAATATAATTTACTATAGTAGAGAAAGAGTTTCCAAGTATACCTACAAATCCGAAAATCAACATTTTTTTATAAACTCTTTTGGTGATCGGGCTTAATTTAAATTCAAATTTGAATTGCTCTATATAGATCACATATCCCCAAATAAACAATGCAGCCATTCCGACCAACATGGCAAAAAGTATAAAATAAGTATTAAAGGAAATGATATTAAATGCAAATAATAAAATCAAGATCGTATTTCCTAACCTGGGTAATATTTCCGCAACAGATCGAGGAATGATAGTTTTTAAATGCAAGGCGCAATAATTGGTTCCCAGGCCTGTAATTAAAGTAAAAAATGTAGTTAAATAAATTAAAAATAAATATTCTTTAAAGGGTGGACATTTCTCAAAAATGCTAAAGAATACAACATCCTGAAAAATAAATGTAATCCCTGTAGTCAGAAAAAATCCGGCCATAGGCAACAACAATACGATGAATAAAAAGTCCGTAGCATTTCTTTTGGAGTAGATTGGAAAGAAACGATACATGATTGGGGTGGCTCCTAAATCTGAAAATATAGTCAGGACATAAGAAATGACTATGATGGTTCTGGTCATTCCTATTTGTTCCGGTGTAAAAAAACGTGGCATCAGAATGATCAGGTTAAGATACCCAATCAGCATTCCAAAGTAAATCAATATGGAAGAGCGCAAACTTTGCGAGCGTACTATACCCATGAAATATTATTAAGAACCACTCAAATTAAACTTAATCATTTTCAAAGTTAATCTCTATTTCTATTCAATTTATTTATAATAAAAAAGCTTACCTGATTGAGGTAAGCTTTTTTATTTTTCAAATACAAAGTATCTAGAATTTATTTAATCACACTGAACATTTTTGTTTTTGTTCCTTCTTGTGTAGAAACTCTGATAAAATATTCACCTGAAGCCAAATTCAAAGTAGAAAGTGATATTGTTTGATTCAATACACTCTTGTGAGGTTCGAAATTCAATACTTTACCATTCATATCGAATAATGTAATATTGGCATCAGTAGCTTTTCCAAATTTTACATTAAATTTTACTTCATTATTCTGAACCGGATTAGGGGATATGTTTAACACAGATTCATCTAACGGATGATCATCAGTTTTGGTTATTACACCAATAGACAATCTTAATACTGGTGCATCACCATCAGGCCAAGACTCTATCCAATATCCTTCATTATCGATTACAGGAACTGCAAAAGGATGTCCTTCATAATTTTTCTCTAAGCTGGCAGCGTGAAAATGCCAACTGTCCGGATCATCACTTGGTTCTTCAGGATGTGAACATGTTAAAAAATATCTGGTATTAGCAGCAAGTTCGATATCTGCTCCCTGATCATTTTTCAAAGGAACTTGAAACAAGGTAAATGAAGATTCATTAGTTCCTGTGAAAGCTTGATTTGCTATGGCTTCTATTGAAGTACTGGCTAATCCTTTTTCTCTATCAAAATTTAAAAAATTAGGGCTCACTTCATCCTTGATTTTATAAAACCCAATATTAGTAGTATAACCATTAATACTTGCTTTTCTTCCTACAGCAAATGCCATTTCTACATTGGTCACTTTAAATCTGTCATTGTTCGTCCAACAATTTGGAGTTCTGTATTGACTTGCAACAACAAATGCCGTTCTTTCATTAGCTCTTACCCCTGTGCGAATACCTGGTTCACGACTATAGCTATTAACAGTAATTTCAAATGAATCCATTCTTACGTTATCATTTGGGTTATAATCAGGAGTGTTTCCACCAATGAAAGTCCAACGAATGTAATACTTACCAAAATCCAAATTATTTGGAATAAAAGTCTTGTTGGTCTTAATAGTGATATTATCATCAGTAGGATCCATGTTAGCTACTTGCGTTTCATCAGTAAACAAAACAGTAGTTCTATCTTTATCCAGAATTTCAACTTTGAATGTTGCATTTTTTTGAGCAGATTTTCCTAAATTGCTAACGGTAGTTGAAAATTTGAACTCATCATTACAAATTTGTGATTTAGGTTGCGCATAGGTAAATGGGAAATAGTATGGAGTAATTAACGCTAAATCATTATCTGGTAGCTCAATTAAAGTTACATCATCAATTGTCCAAAAATATCCATCTCCTTCAAAAACAAATCGGAATTGCATTTTGGATTTAAGTGCAGCTGCAGAAGTGATGTCTACTACTCTCTTATTGTTTCTAAAAGTCCCGGTACCAAAACGTACTTCTTCATTAACCGGAAATGAGGTCCAGGTTTTTCCTTCATCAGAAGTCACTTCTATAGTACAAGTAGAAGTGTAATTCTGATAATATTGGTAAAAAGCAAGAGATACACTGCTAAATGTGGAGCAATCAATAACCGGGCTCACTAAAGCACCTTTGTGTGGTGCCGGTGCTGATCCATTACCGTCATTGTCTGCAATACCACCATTATCTAAAAAATCAGAATCAAATATTGCTGCACCATCTGCAGAACTCGGAGAAATAATGCTTCCTGACAAATCTGAATAATAACCCTTACTTGTACCGGATGCTGAATAAGTCCAAAGTGCTTTGCCAGCTGAAGAACCTAATTCGATTGTTGTCCAAGCTCCAAGGCCATTTGCAAAAGTAGAATTTGGGTCATTTGGTCCGCCCCACAAAACAGCCTGTGCGCTAAGCTGAAAACCAACTAATACACTCATTAATAACAGTGTTCCTAATCTTTTCATATTTAAATTTTAACTATTTTTTATAAAGGTTTAAAGGTAACAAATTATTTAAAAACATAATAAGGTAAATATTATTTTAACTTATAACATAAGATACTAATATATATCATATTATATATTAATATCTTATGTTAAAATTATCAACATTATTTAGCAATTATAACTTTAGTAGCAGTTCTTTCGTTTTGACTTACGATTTTTAATAAATACACTCCGGCATCAATGTTTTTAACATCCACGGCATTTAATCCTTCTGTCAATAAACCGGTACTTATCTGTTTTCCGGAAAAATCTACCAACTCATAAGACTGAAGGCCTGAACCCATGATATTGATTATATGATCCGTTGGATTGGGAAAAATAATTGTTGATTCAGTATCATCTATTCTGTTCAGTAATTGATCTTCTTCTGAAGAAAATCCATTATTAAGTACTTTTAGTTTCTTCTTGTTCGGCCTATCAGGACAAAGCACTGGAGAAACAACTTCAATGTACTTGATTTTAGTAGTTGAATTTGTTCCGTTGTTATTCTTCACGGTAAGCTTAACGGTGTATTTTCCTTGTTTTTTAAAAGTAACAGATGGATTTGCTTCTTTTGAAACATTTGGTGTTCCTCCTTCAAATTGCCAATCCCAGTCATTAACATCTATGGAAGAAGTATTCTGAAAATTCACGTTAAAAGGTGCACAACCTTTGAAAACATCTGAAGTGAAATTAACTTTAGGAATCAAATAGATTGCAACTCTTCTCTCTAATGTATCAAAGCCGCAAAAATTTTCAGTAATTAATTTTACCACGAACTCGCCCTCAACTCCATAGTTGTGACTTGGTGATGGTAAGGTACTGGTCTTCCCGTCACCGAATTCCCAATAATATTTCGATGCTTTGATACTTTTATCTGTAAAAAAGCAAACAAATCCAGTAACATTGTTTTGGAAATCTGAGATGGGTTTATCTTCTACTTTTATAAACTCTGAACTGGTAAGTGAATCGGATGAAAGTGAATTTTTTGCTACCAATTTGACATCAAATTTACCAACAGTGTTATAGACAACAACAGGGTTTTTATCCGTACTTGTGGAAGGCGTCCCTCCAGGAAAAGTCCAAATAAAATCAGTAGCTGTTATCGTAGATGTATTTTCAAAATTTACCGTAAAAGGAACACAACCGGTCTGTGTTTTAGTTTTAAAACTTGCGATAGGTCTAATTACGATGGTAATCGATTTCTTAATGACGGTATTTCCACAAGCGTTTGTAGCTGTATAGGTCACGTCATATATTCCATCTTTATAGGTATGCTTCGGATTGGCTTCAGAACTCAGGCTGCTTCCATCTCCAAAGTTCCATGAATGGGAAAGTGCATTGGTGGATTGATTTGTGAAATCAACATCAAAACCATTAATATTAGCTAAGAAATCAGCTATCGGTAAACTATCAATGGTAATGTACATTTCTTTTGTTTCAGTAGCATTATATACTGATCCATTGACTGTTAATTTAACTTTATACACTCCAGGTTGAGTATAGGTTACTATTGGATTTTTCACAGATGAGCCATTAGGTGTTCCACCCGGAAAACTCCATGTCCAATTGACTACATTACTGCTGGAAAGATCCTTGAAATGGATGGTTTTAGAAGCGCACCCCCAGGTTGTGTCTGCAGTAAAATCCGCAGTTGGAACTTTAGCACATCTTATTTTCTTAACAATGGATTTAGTGCCACAGGCATTAGACACCGTCAAGGTTACATCATAAAAACCTTCTTTGGTATATTCATGAGTAACATATTCACCTTCTTCGATCGGGCTTCCATCTCCGAAATTCCATCTCCAAACCTCTCCACGTAAAGACTGATCAAAAAATTCAAAAACACAATCTCTGAAGGGATCCCCATAAATAAAATTAGGATCTGGAACATCGTTGGCATGTATGTATTGAAGAACAGTTAATTTGCTAGAACATCTTGGATTTTTAGCTTCAAGGGTCACATCATAATTCCCAGCTTTGGTGTAAACTACAATAGGGTCCACGTCTGTGGATGTGGCTGGTGTACCGCCTGGAAATTCCCATTTGTACATAGTTCCACCTGTGGTAAGGTTCTTAAACTGGACGGTTAATGGCACACAACCAAAAGAATCCGGTTTGGCCATAAATTTAATATCCGGCAAAGGATTTACAGATTTACACTCACTTAAACAACCTGCTTGCAGAAAGGCATAAGTGGCAATGGCTCTTTCAGAATTACTTTCCCAATCTATAGATCCTGTTGGACCTGCATCCATGATATATCCACCTGATGAATGCCCAGCTGAAAAGTTGTGACCTAAATTATGAGATTGAGAATTACGAGCGATGGCTGCTGCCCCGTAAAAGCTAGAAGAAACGTTAAATGGACTTGCCATACAAACTGAAGCTAGAAAAGCTTCACCTAATCCAGCAAATCTATTGGTCCAGGCTGTTGCCACATTAAAAGGGCCAGTAAAAATGGTAGGTGCTACCGATTGGAAAGTCGATAACATGGAATTAAAATCTGTTGATGCAGAAAATGGATCAGAAGCGATATCCATTGGAACAAACATATCTGAAAGTATAAAATAATAGTCTGAACCTAAATCTACGGTCTCCCAATCTGTTAACACCAAATTCAAATAAGCTATCATGGCAGCTTGGGCCCCTGGCACTCCACCTTGTTGATTTACAAAACGAAAATCACACGCTAAGGAAATTGATAATTCAAAACAAGTACCATTTCGAGATGCAATGTCTACATTTTGTGTTGGAACATTTTCTTTTTTGAATTGACTGGATTGCTCTGATGCGCATTTAAAACCTTCTGATATGATAACATCTGATGTTTTATAAAGCATAAGATTACCATCTAAATTGGTTTGGCCTCCAATCACAGTTGGTTCCAGATAAAACACATCTTTTCCTATTTGGTAAACGATTAAGATATATTGATCAGCTATGGTCATTGATGCAAAACCACCATTAGCGTCTAACACATTACCTCTAAAGGTTCTGATTGATGGATTAATAACTTCGGAAGGACTGTTTGGATGAAGGTTGGTTCTCAACCTAGCTGTTGGTTTAATTAAATTATATTCAATAAAATCCATAGTTACCTTTCTATCTGAAAGGGCAAGTTCAAACTTAATTACAGGTTTGTTGATTTGCTGCAGCGCCGTCTGAACGGAAGCAATGTCGACATGGTATTCTTCACATTTTCTGAACTTGAGTCCAAGTTCTGGATTGTTTTCTAATCTTTGAGTTCCAATGGTTATGTCTTGCGCTTGCAGACCTAAAACCATTAATGCAAAACTTAGGAGTACGTAAAATTTCTTCATATTTATACAAGTATTTAATTTCAATGAATGACAAATGTAAGTATTCTATGGCTATTTAAGTAATAATCGATCCATGAAACTGAGTTTCCATAAAGTTTTAACATTTCAAGTTGAATGGCTTCGCATTTTATTCTGAATAAGATCTAATAAATTATAAATATTTAATTATGTTTTCCAAATGTTTCAATTAATCAATTTTTTAACTAACTTTTTATCGCCTGAGTAAACATTTAAAAAAAATATTCCCTTCGAAATCAAATTGACCGACTGTTTCTCTGAGTTAACCTTTTGGTTCCTAATCAAACATTTACCATCCATTCCTATTATTGAAAAACTTGAACCAATTAGCTGGTGAGGAAAGTTTATATGTGAATGCCGCATATCGAATTGGATAGCTTCTTCAAATGGTTTAGCTGAAGGTTTAATTCCAGTGAGTTCAGTAAAATTCCTAATAAAAACACCTTCATCAGTACCAATAAAAATATGATCTGCAGTCATATACATAGATTCTATACTGAGCGTAGTCAATCCATCATTCCAATTAATCCAGCTAGGTTTATCAGGCTTTATAAATAAATCACGACTTAAAAATATTCCTTCGGGAATTTCAGCACCACCCCATTGTCCTCTTGCCTGAATTCCAATAAATGAAAAATCAGTCCCTTTGAAACCTATACACGAAATAGCACTATTTGGGAATCCATTATAGTTGATGTTTGATGGTTGGTTCAGATCGACACGGCGTAAATTATCATCAAAAGGATTATGACTATAACAACCCACCAACATGGATTTCAATCCAAATTCACGAACTGTTAATATATTATCGTTTAAAGCAGCAAGTTCTGTGGGTTTATTTCCTAATAAGTCACCAAAAAAAACCCGCCCTCCATCAGAAACACTGGTGCCGGCTAAATAACCAGATTGATCTCCTAAAATGGTTACTGTAAGTACATTCAATCCTTCAAGGCCCATTAAAATCCAATGATCCCCTTTATCTTTAGACCTCCATATTCCATTAGATGTGGCAGCATATACCCAGGTCTCATAATCTAACGCGAATTCATGCACCATGGTAGCTGTAATATCCGAACTAGCTGAAACCCATCGCTTTCCAAAACATTGACCAATGAAAATTCCCAAGCTTGTTGAAACAACGATATTAGAATCTACGGATGTCATAGCGTTAATGAATGTTGTCTGGAGCCCAGTACTAAGATTTTTCCAGTGAAATTGTTCTTCAGTAGCATATTCATTTATAAATATCCCTTCTGAGGTTCCAATACAAATTCTATCTCCCACATGAATGATATCATTTACTCTAGCCCGCTTTGGAATATTTAAATCCTTCCATTGCGCATGAGCTATATTTATTATTAAGAAAATTAAAATCGGTACATTCAAATAACAGTGTTTCATAAAATATAATTTTAATTGATATTTACAAAAGTACTGCCTATGCTTCAAAAGATTTCTTTCCAAATTCATCTAAAAATGTACCTATGAAAAAACCTGATGATTAAACCATTCCAACGGCTTCACTCCAGCATGTTTTTTAAAAAATCTGGTAAAATAGGATTGACTTGAAAATCCTAATTCATGGGCTACTTCCTTCAGCGATGCTACAGAATGTATCAATCTGTATTTCGCCTCATTGATTACAAATTCGTGAATATGGGTCGATGCATTTTTTCCAGAAACTAATTTTAATACGACATTCAAATAATTAGGGGTGAGATTTAATTGATCAGCATAAAAATCAACATGTCTGGTTGTCATACCATGGGAAAACAATAATGCTCTAAATTTACTCATGATTAAGAGATTGGTATAATGGTGTTTTCCAACAACAACTTTATTTTTTGGAATAAGTCTATCCGAAATTAAAAAAAGCACATTAATATAAGAGATAATTACCTTTTCAAAATTCAAGGATGACTTTTTAAATTCAGTGTAAACTGATGAAAAAATATTAAGAAAAGTATCTGTCTCATGTTTTCTTAAATGAATTTGGACATATGGCTCTGCACCCATGATATATGGATATTTAAATAAAATGTCTTTGTGCTCCGTATTGGTTTGGAGAAAATCAAATTTAAAAAAAACACCCAATCCTTTTAATTTTTCAAGCTCTAAGGGTAAATCTGCATAGGGCTTTATAAAATATATCGATGAATGGTGAGATGAATTATTTAGAGTAGTGTTTGATAAAAAAATTCGAAAATAGTTTCTTTCGATACTATCCATACTATTATCCAAAGTGTTCTTACAAAACAAAACCTTTGACATATCAGTATTTATACCCATATACCTTAAACATTAATACAAGCTTAACAAATATCTATCTCTCATAAAAAAAACACTAAATTAACATGAGCTGAATCATTCAAAATTAATCAAACTTTCAAAATTATACAACCACATTACATGAGCATGCAGGCATAATTTGACATACAAATTTAGGCATTAGTTGGTTACCACTTGGGTACAATTTCACTAAAAAAAGTACTATTTATTATGAAGATATATTGATTGAATCATTAAGGAAATAGTCAATAACAATATACAATTAGAAGACTTGAATATTCTGATGTAATTAAAATTGATGGGCGGAAATGAACTTTTCAGATGATCATAAACCCTATACAATTAGATCATACTTAGCTTTTGATTAACGCCTCTAAAGGAATCAAAACCCCATATCAAATCAAACTCTTCGCTCTCCTATTTGCTGACGCCACATGGCATAGTACAAACCTTTTTCGACAAGTAATTGATCATGATTATTGGATTCGACAACTTTGCCTTTTTCTAAAACAAATATTCGATCTGCGTGCATTACAGTACTCAATCGATGTGCAATTAGAATTGTTATTTGCTCTTTCAATGAAGATATTTCTCTAATTGTAGAACTCACTTCTTCTTCAGTTAATGAATCCAACGAAGAAGTTGCCTCATCGAAAATCAATATATTGGGTTTGCGTAACAAAGCTCTGGCTATTGATAATCGCTGTTTTTCACCTCCTGATAACTTCAACCCGCCTTCCCCGATCATGGCATCTAATCCTTTTTCAGCTCGTTGAATGAGATTGGTGCAACTTGCCTTATTCAAAACATCCATTAAGTCCGCATCCGTAGCTTGTGGATTAACAAAAAGCAAATTTTCGCGAATGGTGCCAGAGAATAATTGAGTATCCTGAGTTACAAATCCAATTTGATTGCGCAATTCTTCAAAGTTGATTAAATGCTCATCCGTTCCGTTAAAAGATATACTTCCTTCCAAGGGTCGGTACAATCCTACTAACAGTTTCATCAGGGTGGATTTACCGCTTCCTGACGGACCAACAAAGGCTACGGTCTCACCTTGTTTTACATCAAAACTAATTCCATCGATGGCTTTATGACTAGAACTTCTATGTTGAAAAGCTACATTTTTAAATTGTAATGTTTTAATCTCACCTAAATGCACGGGTAAAAGCGGCATAGATTCAGGGGTTTTTTGCATTAAAAGGTGGAAATTATTCAGTGATGCTTCCGCTTCCCGATAAGATAAAATGACATTGCCAATTTCCTGTAATGGTCCAAATACAAAAAAGGAAAAAATCTGCATCGTGACTAACTGACCCGCATTCATGTGATCTTTAAAAATCAAATACATCAGAACAAACATAATCACTTGCCTTAAAGTGTTGACTACAGTTCCTTGGATGAAACTTATACTTCGAAGGCGCTTCACTTTGGTCAATTCCAAACCTAATATTTTGTATGTATTTTTATTCAACCGCTCGACTTCCTGAGTTGTCAACCCTAAACTTTTTACCAACTCAATATTTCGAAGTGATTCTGTCGTACTACCTGCCAGGGCTGTTGTTTGACCAACAATAATTTTTTGAATTCGCTTAATTTTTTTGCTTAAAATATTAGTTATAAATGTTAATAATAACATCCCAAAAAAATACGCTATCGGTATGCTCCAATGTATGTACAAAGAAGCATAGGTCATTACAAAAATGATACCTACCAATACACCAAAAAGTATATTGATAAAATTATTAATTAATTTCTCTACGTCGGTGCGCACTTTTTGTAAAACACTTAAAGTCTCACCGCTTCTTTGATCTTCAAATTCAGCGTAGGGCAATTTCATGGCATGTTGTAATCCATCCGTAAATACCCGTGCACCAAATTTTTGCACTACAACATTCAAAAAATAATCTTGAAAGTTCTTAGCAATACGACTGATCATAGCAACCGAAACAGAACACAACAAAAGAAAAAGTACTCCAGGTGTGGTCCACGAAAAGGAATAAAAAAATGAATCAGAAGAATAATTGCCTGGATTAGAAGCGTGTTGGTTGGCGAGATTAATAATTTTTCCAAAAATAATGGGATCACACAATGAGAAACCTGTATTGATCGCGGCAAGTATTAAGGTAATGAATATTAAACCCTGATAAGGTTTTAAATAATGAAATAATATTTTCATATTGGGCAAACATCAATCTAAAAAGAATGTTTAGCCTGAGTGCAAAGTCTTTAAAGAAATTAAATTGAGTTTGTATTAAACCGATCGATAAAAGCTCTGATGGGAAGCCTAATAAATACCTTTTATTGTTCGAAGCAACCATAGTTCTTAAAACTTCGTACCTTAGACTATCTTTATACGCCATCATGAAAAACCAATATTTCTGGATACAGCTTCCCTTACTTCTTTTATTTTCTTTATTTTGTTTGGGTCAGCCCATGATCTGCGGTAATCCTGCATTGATGACGCCGACCTGTCAAGAAGCTTGTATTATTTGTGATATTGATGGATTCACAGGGCGCAACTCCAGTTTTCTAAAAGGTGTGGCACCTCCGGGATTTTGTACCGGGACTGTCCATAATATACAGTGGATAGCCTTTATAGCAGGTACTGTTAACTTAACATTGGAGGTAACTGTTTCTAATTGCAATAGTGGTGCTGGGCTTGAAATTGGAATTTACAAAAGCAATGATTGTAAAACTTTTCAATTGGTTTCAGAATGTGATGGAGATGTAAGAGAAAATACAACCAGGATATTCAAAAATACAGTCCCGTTAATCGTAGGTCAACATTATTATTTTGTAATCGATGGGAACATGGCTGATATGTGCGATTATTTTGTTCATGTAACTAACGGCTCCACCAAAGTTGCACCATTAACAGTAAGTGGTGACATATTTGGGGACTTTAATGTTTGTCAAGGAGGAACCTATACGTTTAAACGTGAAGGTGTATCCGGGGCTATTATTTACACCTGGACTGTAGATGGTAAATATTATGGTTCCGGAGATTCAGTGAGCATAGCAGCAAATAGCAGCGGCGAATTTCAATTGTGCGTGGTAGCCTCCAATGCATGTAGTGAAGCCCTGCCCACTTGCAAAACCATCCAAGTCCTTCCCACTAAAAAAACTTTATTACAGCCCAATATATGTTCCGGTGATTGTTATTCTGTGGATACGTTTAATTTTTGCAAATCTGGAATATATAACATCCACTTACTAGCGGACAATGGATGTGACAGCACAGTTAATCTTGAATTGAAGGTAAATCCTTTGGATACAACTACGTTTTCTATCAACCTTTGTCAAGGAGATACTTTGCGATTAGCCAATAAAATATATACCACCAGTGGACTTTATGAGCATCATTTAAATAACTTTCTTGGATGCGACAGCCTTTTGAGGATAAACATCAACATGATACAGTGTAATCTTCAAAGTACGCCTCTTATCATTCCCATTAGATGTTTTGGTGAATCCAATGGAAGTATTATTATCTCAGTCAATAACGGAACACCTCCATTCCATTATACCATTGAAAAAATTGATGATTCTAATTATCTGGGGTCCGGAAATTTAATCCAGTTGAATCAATCCGACACCATTAAAAATCTCACAGCCGGGCTTTACTCCATAAAAATAGAAGATAATTTCGGAAATATTAAATTGATACAAGCTGTCGTCAATGAACCTCCAATATTACAAAGCAAATTGGTATCCAAGGATTACCAAGGTTATCAAATAAAATGTGCCGGAGATCAATCGGGTCAAATAATAGCACTAGCCAACGGAGGTCATGGAAACTATCATTACCAATGGTCTAATGGGAGTGTTACCAATTCCATTCAAAATCTTTCTACCGGTATTTATGATATAACCATTACAGATGATAATGGCTGTGACATAATAGACCACATTGAGTTGATTGAGCCCAAACCTTTAAAAATCACCTTAAAAAGTCTACCACCCAATTGTTCAGGACCAGAATCCGGAAGTATCCAAATCGAATCTTTATCAGGTGGGGTTCAACCCTATGCTATTTTTTTAGATGGTGTGAATAAAGATTCTTTACGATCTTACAATTCATTAGGCGAAGGAAAATACAGGTTTAAACTTCTTGATGTAAATGGTTGTGAGGTATACGACTCTATTGAATTAATAGCAGCTATTATTCCAAACATAACCATGGATCTGGAACGAGAAATACAACTCGGAGACAGTACCGTATTATTCTTTAAAACCACAACAAATCTGGATCGAATCATTTGGGTTAAGGCTGATCATTTATCTTGCGATACTTGTGCTAACCCTACGGCATCTCCTGTTAATAATACAACCTACAAAGTGACCGTTTATTCCAAAGATGGTTGCAGTACCGAAGCCTACATTACGGTCATCGTTATTAAGGACAAACGGATATTTGCCCCCAATGTTTTTTCACCGAACGGGGATCATATTAATGATGCTTTTACTATTTTTGGAACCAGTTCCCTTAAATCCATCAAGCGCTTACAAATTTACGATCGTTGGGGTGGTTTAGTTTTTGATAAAAAAGATTTTGTACCCAATGATCCCAATTCAGGATGGGATGGAACCTTACAATCTCAATTAGCCCTTCCAGGAGTATATGTTTGGTACGCAGAAGGATTATTTCTGGATGAAGAAATTGTGAAAGCGCATGGAGAATTGACTTTAGTTAGATAATGGATAGGTCGAACCTACAGATCGAGACCAAAATTTAATCAAATATCAATCACAATTTAGAACTAAACCATTTAGTTGGTGTTGTGTATTTTAATTAAAACAAAATAATATGCCATTTGTATTACCTGAATTAACTTATCCTGTAAATGCTTTGGAACCTCATATAGATGCCCGCACTATGGAAATCCATCACGGAAAACACCATGCAGCCTATACCAATAATTTGAACAATGCGATAAAAGATACACCATTGGATAACATGTCAATTGAAGACCTACTAAGCCAATTGGACATGAATAATATGCCGGTTAGAAATAACGGAGGGGGTTATTACAACCACTGTTTGTTTTGGGAATTGATGTCTCCCCATGGTGGTGGTGAACCTTCAGGAGAATTAGCTGAAGCCATTGAAGGAACATTTGGTTCTTTTGCTACTTTCAAAGAAAAATTCGCAGCAGCTGCGACTACCCGTTTCGGATCCGGCTGGGCATGGTTGTGTGTACATCCGGGTGGAAAACTTGAGATCTGCTCGACACCAAATCAGGACAATACGCTAATGCCAAATGTTGGATGTGGTGGGATGCCTGTACTGGGCATAGATGTATGGGAACATGCTTATTATTTATTGTATCAGAATAGAAGACCCGATTATATCAATGGATTTTTCAATGTAATCAATTGGGAAACTGTTGCTAAGCGATATCACAAATTCAAATAGTAATTTAAGTTCTATCTAAAAAATAATGGCTGCTTAATTTGAGGCAGCCTTTTTTATTCTTATGAAAAAAAAGATTCTTTTTGAATTGTGTGCTGCGGATATCAGATCTGTAGAAATGGCCGAACATCATGCTGTTGATGCGATTGAATTATGTCAGGACTTAAATCATGGTGGCCTTACACCTTCTTATTCCCATATAAAATGCGCGCGAAAAATCTTCAGAAAAGAATTGGCCATACTCATCAGACCTCGTTTAGGACATTTTGTGTACAACCCAATGGAGAAACAATTAATGCTCGAAGACATTCGTGAAGCCATTGATTTGGGCGCAGATGCTATAGTCGTTGGTGCGCTTACTAATACCAATGAAATTGATGTTACATTTCTGGAAGAAATCATTGCGAATTCCATGGGCATCACCTTATGTTTTCACAGAGCATTTGATATGGTTGCTGATCCATTTCATAGTCTTAAGCAATTGATGGAATTACAAATAGATCGATTGCTTACTTCAGGTCAACATAAAACGGCATGGGAAGGAAGAGAGATGCTCAAGCAATTAATAGACACGTCTGAAGATAAAATTAGGATCATGCCCGGATGTGGAATCCATACCAAAAATATACAAGCCATCATTAATGATACCGGTGCTCAAAGGGTGCATGCTTCCTTAAAACAAAAATCACTTCAATATTCAAGCACATTCGCGCTTGGTCAGGAGGAGATGGTTGATGAACATGAATTGATAGAAATGATGAAACTCTTAAAGTCTTAAAGTCTTTCACCTGCAAATTACCAAAGGCAATTGAATTGAATTGAACTTACAATCATATTTATTACCATTAATTAAAAATTAGTATTATATTTATCCATTATTAAACATTAAAAACCAAAAATTATGGATGTTACTACATTAGTTGTTACGCTTTTAATTGGTGCTGTTTCAGGTTGGATTGCCGGACAAATCAAAGATGGTTTCGGATTTGGTCTCCTGGGTAATATTGTACTGGGCATTGTCGGTGCTTTTGTTGGGTCATGGTTGTTCGGTGTATTGAATATTCACATTGCAACGGGAATTGTTGGAACGATCATTACTTCAGTGTGTGGTGCCTTGCTGGTTTTGGTTATTATAGGCTTGGTTAAGAAGGCATAGTACTTGAGATATTAGAGTATCAAAGATCAATTTGCTTAGGCTAAAAGTTACATTTATAATTCTAGCATAAATTCAAAATCATATTCAATCTTATGGTTGGAGTATATTTTTATATGGAAACTTTCTCTTCCAATGTAATCAAATCTATGGCAGAATTTTATTGATAAAAAACTACAATGAATAGAAATTGTCAGACACTACCATGAGATTGGATAAATAGTAAGTTATTTATTTAATTTTAAATGTATTCAAAAGTTGAAGTGACTAATTTATTCCATACGCTATTAAAGAAGATAGTATTCATAAAATTTTCACACATTTAGTTTAGGTGTATATTACAGACAGATGAAAGCCTGTTTTTCTTATTTAAATAGATTCAGTTATACTTGTTAAATAATTATAATTAACATGCATCTTTCTTAATATTAAATTATGATGAATTAATTAAAAATAGGATATCTTTGTCATTCATAAAGAATAACAATGACAAGTTATTGTCATTGTTATCCAAAGAAATTCTATCTAAAAAGTTAAAGCCGGGAGATTTTCCATTTTCATCGTTTTTGTTTTGGGATTATTCTATTGAAAAAATAGACACTGAATTACACAAAAATTTCATTATTGAACGATTTATCAGTAGAGGTTTACTGGAAGATTTCTATTATTTACAACAATTATATAGTAAAGAAGAAATCATTGAAGCATTGAAAAAAAGCAAAGTGCTGGACCCGAAAACCGTGCATTTTGCAGTCATTTTTATAATATACCTATAACTGAATTGAATGCTTCACTTTACTACAGTTGATAAGACCATATACAATCTTCTGCAAGAAATTATTAAAACGTCATTTATTAAAAACAATTTCGCACTGGCTTGTGGAACTTTGTTGGCATATCAATTCGGACACAAAACATCAATGGATTTAGAATATTTTTGACGAAAAGAATTTAATGCAAAAGAAATAGCTTTTACTTTACAAAAGGTACTTTATTAAGGACGCCTTCTGTGATATGAACTTTTTCGTTTTCATCAAAATCTTCAGTTGCATAAAATTCAAAGGTTCCACTTATGGTTTGATTTACCAAGTCAATTTGGGTTACATTTAATTTATTGGCATTCTTATCTGTTTGATTTTCGGTACTATAGCTTTTAAGTGCAAAAGGCACTAAGTAGGCACCATCATCTGATGATAAAGATGTTAAATAATAGGTTCCGATTTTCGATCCTGTAAATGATAATTCTACTTTTGTAGCATCCATAGCAGTTCCACTCAATAAATAATTGTTCTCAACATTTAATCCTGCTACACTTTTGGACTTCCATGCTTTGCCATCCACTTTACAGGTAATGGTTCCATCTGTGGTAGGTACATTTTCGTTTTTATCATCCTTGTTGCAGTGAGATAAAGTGATTAATGCAAGAATCGGTAATAAGAGTTTTAGGACATTTTTCATAAGGGTTAATTATTAGATTAAAAAAATAAATGTTATCGATCATTCAAAGATATAAATATTTTGTAATTTATTAAAATAACTTCAATGATTATTCCATTAAATGAAATGTCTCATTATAATGCTACAAATTTTACTGCCGTTTAAACAAGTAATACCCGTTGGATTCACCCACCTTCAGGTAGGTCGAATCTGTCATGGCCTCTGAATTTCGAGACAAATAAAAAGTACGCTGTGGAAATGATTTTGCATCAAGACTAACAGAACCATATCTCATAAAGTAGGCATGGAGTCCCCAGTCTTCTTTTAACTCAGGTTCCATATCAATTATAGTTCTCGGCGGAATGCTTTTAGAAAACTGATAAATCATGGTTAGCTTCTCTTCATCCCGACCAAAAGTTTGGCTTTTGTACACGGTAATACCAATTGCACCTATGCACAGTGATAGCGCTATAATGCGTAATACTCTTGTAAATGCCTCGCGATCCATGATGTATTTATAAACCTGGGAAGCAACAGGAACGAGCAATATGGAATAACCCATAGCGAAAAATGGAAAAGCAGGGACAATGTAATAACTGCTCTGTTTCATACTAATCATGATGGGAATCACGCCGGATAAACCAAGTGCTATAAATGCTACAGCCGTTCTAAGGTATGGCTTAAACACAAGGAGTGATTTTGATTTGACATAAAAAACACCGATACTGATGACAATTATTACAAAATTGATAATGGATTCATTAAAAAAATCTTTGATAATTCGAAACCTGTTATTCACCGTAATCACATCAGATAAACTATGCAACACCTGAAACTGGAAATACATACCCAGACCATTTAACGAATCGGGAACAATCCAAAACAGTAAGGCCAGAAAACCAACGAACCCCATAAAAATAGCACCTATATCGATGAATGCCCGGGACCAGGTTTCCTTATGCATAATGGCCCAAAACCACAGGGGTGCACTTAGAATAAAAAAGGCTACCAAACCCTTAGAAAGAAACCCAAAAATCAAAGCGAAACTTGCCAGTAAAATATATAAGGCTCTTCTTTCCGTTAAACTTTTCAAATAAAAAAATACTGATGCACACAAAAATACACCCATCGTGTTTTCGAGCATATTATTGGAATAGGACCAGGACACTTTAGGAAATAGCAACCACAACAATAAGGGCACCCAAGCCAAAGTCCAGGCTTGTCCCAATTGCCTCCATATCAGTACAATCATGAATCCAGTTAGAAGGGCTGTAAAAAAAGAATAACAGCGCTCCACATAAATACTCGATCCAAACACAAAATGCAAATAACCTTCAAGCCATAAGGCCAGGGGCGGATGTTCATAAAATTCAGGGTAAAGGGTTGCTGTATAATACAATTTCCAAAAGCTACCCAGACCTTCTGCAAGATTATTAGATATGGCCGCGTAGGTGACTCCATCTAAAAACATCCCATCAGCAAACAATTTAGGGCCAACCAGAAGCAAAAACAATCCACCAATAAAATAAAAGAAATATGCGGATTTATGACCCATTGTGGCGGATTGGTTACTTGTTCAGGATTAATTAGCTCAAATCTAGACGATTTTTATTGAATGTATCCATTTTTGAGCTAAAATTTTAAAAGTACTGACTTTCGTGCTCCAAAACCAAATAAATAAGGGTAATGGATCATTATTTTAGCGTTTTACCGATGCACAATAAATTTATTTTGTCCATAAAAGGCCTCTTTTTCAAGCTTTTATAAAAAAAAGATGAAAATAAATTTGAAAATAAGACCGTACTTGACTTACCTTTGCCCCGCTTTATAAAAAAGCAGTTTTAAAACATTTAAAATTATTACCATTGAATACGTTAAGTTACAGAACAAGCCACACACGTCCTGAGGATGTGGTTCGCAAGTGGTTCGTGATCGATGCGGAGAACCTGGTGTTAGGTCGCATGTCATCACATATAGCCAGTATATTACGTGGCAAACACCGTCCGGATTATACGCCTCATGTGGATTGTGGGGATTATATCATTGTCATCAATGCCGAAAAAGTACGTTTTACAGGCAAAAAATTGGATGATAAGACTTATTTAACCTATAGCGGTTATCCTGGAGGTCAGAAATCAGCTACACCTCGTGAGTTATTAGCACGTATCCCAACCAGAGTTGTTGAGACCGCGGTTAGAAAGATGTTGCCTAAGAATAAATTAGGTGATGCCATGTATAAAAAATTATTTGTTTACGCAGGTTCTGAGCACTTTCATCAAGCTCAAAAGCCTGAAGTTATAAATCTATAATCCCCTATGGAAATAATCAATGCAGTAGGAAGACGTAAAGCGGCAGTAGCTCGTGTATATCTTACCAAATCCAGTGGCGACACTCCAACCGTGTTAATCAATAACCGACAATTGGCAGAATACTTTCCAATTAAAGATATCGCACAAAAAGTACTAGACCCCATGATGACTGTCGAAGGTGGTGCTGGATATAATGTTAAAATCTCTGTTGACGGAGGCGGTCTTAAAGGACAAGCAGAAGCTATACGAATGGCGATTTCAAGAGCTCTATGTAAAATCAATGTAGATTTCAGAGGACCTTTGAAAGAGAAAAAATTCTTAACCAGAGATTCCCGAGAAGTAGAACGTAAGAAATTCGGTAAGCGTAAAGCCCGTCGTTCTTCTCAATTTAGCAAGCGTTAATTTCATTACCACATTAATCAAGAAATCATGGAAAAACCATCATATAATCAAATGTTAGATGCAGGCGTTCATTTTGGTCACTTAAAGAAAAAGTGGAATCCAAAAATGCGTCCTTTCATCTTCAAAGAACATAAAGGCGTTCACTTAATAGACTTAAATCGTACTTCTGATAGTCTTGAGAAAGCTGGGCAAGCTATCAAACAGATCGCCAAGTCTGGTAAGAAGATCATGTTCGTAGCTACTAAAAAACAAGCCAGAGATATCGTATCAACGATCGCTCAAAGTGTCAACATGCCTTTCGTAACCGATCGTTGGTTGGGAGGAATGATGACCAACTTCACTACGATCCGTCGTTCTGTTAAAAAAATGAACAACATCGAAAGAATGCTTACCGATGTGAACGTTACCAATATCACTAAAAAAGAACGATTGACTTTAAGTCGTGAACGCACCAAAATGGATCGCGTACTAGGTGGTATCGCTAACTTAAACAGATTGCCATCAGCTATATTCGTTGTAGACATTATGCATGAACATCTTGCTATTCAGGAAGCAGAAAAATTAGGTGTAAGAACATTCGCTATGGTGGATACCAACTCGGATCCAAATAAAGTGGACTTCCCTATTCCTTCCAATGATGATTCTTCTAAATCTATTGCTTTAATTACAGCATATATAGCAGAAGCCATCAAAGAAGGTCTTGCAGAAAGAGGCGCAGAAGCTGTTCCTGAAAATTAATTAACCGGGTACTTTTTTTATTCATAAAAATAAATTTAAATGAGTGTTACATTATCTGCTACAGATGTAAAAAACCTTAGAGACGCTACAGGTGCAGGCATGATGGATTGTAAAGCAGCATTAACAGAAGCTGAAGGCGATTTTGAAAAAGCCATAGAAGTATTGCGCAAGAGAGGACAGAAATTATCCATAAAAAGAGCTGATCGCGATGCCAAAGAAGGTGTTGTTATCGCTATGGTTAATGCCGACAAAACAAAAGGTATCGTTATCAAACTTTCTTCAGAAACAGATTTTGTTTCTAAAAATGAAGATTTTATCAATAACGCTAAAAAAATCGCTGAAATAGCATTGAATACATTCCCTGCTACTTTAGAAGATCTTAAAAATCAAACATTCGAAGGCAATGTAACCATCGGAGATAAAACCACCGATTTAGTTGCAGCCATCGGAGAAAAAATAGAAGTAGCTAACTATGAAAGATTAGAAGCACCACAAGTGGAATTCTATATTCATATGGGCAATAAAGCTGGCGTATTGATAGGCTTGAATAAACGTGGAGAAGAATTCACAGAAGCTGGACGCGATGCTGCTATGCAAGTAGCTGCAATGAAACCTGTAGCTTTAGATAAAGATCAGGTAGATGCAACAGTAATTGCTAAAGAGATCGAAATCGGGAAAGAACAAGCACGCGCTGAAGGCAAACCTGAAGCTATGTTGGAAAAAATTGCAATGGGTAAATTAGAGCGTTTCTACAAAGACAGCACTTTATTGAATCAGCAATTTGTAAAAGACGGAAGTCACACGATTAGTAGTTATCTAAAATCGAAAGACAAGGATTTAACCATAACAGGGTTCAAACACGTTATGTTAGGATAAAAAAAATTAGAAAGAAAAAGCGGATGATTTATCATTCGCTTTTTTTTTGCACTTATATTTGATTTTCATTCCACATCTTAGTTTTCCATATTATAAAATATCAATCCATGCTTAAATTCAAACGTATTTTATTAAAACTTAGCGGTGAATCGTTGATGGGTGAACAACAATTTGGAATAGATCCTGAGATGCTCGTCAATTATGCCAATCAAATAAAAAATATCGTAGCAGAAGGTATTGAAGTAGCCGTTGTCATCGGAGGTGGAAATATTTTTCGAGGGATGAATGGTAAGAATTCCAGTATCGAAAGAGTACAAGGTGATTATATGGGGATGCTTGCTACCGTGATCAATGGCATGGCATTACAAAGTGCATTGGAATCTGCAGGAGTATTCACCCGACTCATTTCAGCTATAGAAATGCGCCAGATCGCAGAACCCTATATCAGACGCAGAGCGATACGTCATTTAGAAAAAGGACGGGTTTTGATTTTTTCTGCAGGTACCGGAAATCCATATTTTACGACAGATTCCGCTGCTGCTCTTCGCGCCAGTGAAATAAATGCAGATGCTATACTCAAAGGAACCCGTGTGGAAGGTATTTATGATCACGATCCCGAGAAAAATCCCAATGCTAAAAAATTCGATGTGCTGAGTTTTGATCAGGTCATCGGGATGGATCTCAAAGTTATGGACATGACTGCATTCACCATATGTAAAGAAAATAATATCCCTATCATTGTATTCAATATTAATGATGAATCAAATCTGATCGGAATCATTCAGGGTAAAAAAATAGGAACGGTAGTGTCATAATTAAACATGACAATCAGTAGTCTCATATCTTATTTACGGTGTTAGGTCTTCATTCCTCTACTGGGACTTTTGTTTTGCTGGCTAAAGTCAAGTTACCAAACAATTCAATTCATAAAAAATGTATTAGATTTGTTGACAATTTTATCGAAACTATAAATTAAAAAAAATGGGACATTTGAATTGGTTGGCCATCATTATTGCATCGTTATCAGCATTTGTTGTGGGTTATTTCTGGTATGGTCCAGCACTGTTTGGAAAAACCTGGCAACGTGAAAATGGGCTTAGTGATGAAACCCTAAAGCAATCCAACATGGCTCAGATATATGGTTCTGCATTAGGTCTTACATTTATGTTTTGTGTTTTATTATCCCTTAATATGATCACTTCAGATAAATCCGGTATGGCAGATGGCATTAAGCATGGGATATATATCGGTGCTGGATTCGTAGGCACTAGCCTAGGGATCAATTATTTATTCGCGCGAAAATCGTTCCGGTTATTTCTTATCGATGCCGGTTATTTTGTGTTGACGGCGGCGATAATGGGGGCGATTATAGGGTCGTGGGGGTATTAATATGCTGATATATTGATTGGGCTAACACCCATTGCTGATGGGCTAACACACATCGCTGATGGGCTAACACACATCGCTGATATACAACGCCCCTTCAGGGCTATAGCATACAATATTTAATCCCATATATATCGTTCATCATACTCAATAGTATTTTTTTCAAGATATAGTCTGTATTCTTCTTGAAATGTTTGGTTTTTGTGGTGTTCATGTTGATTTTTAATGTACGTTTTTACGATAGCAATATCTCTTGGATTTACTGAGAAAGCGCCATACCCATCTTGCCAATAAAAGTTTTTCAAGGATACGTCTTTTGTTTTCATCCATTTAAATGAATGGGATTTTATTTTTTCTACAAGTTTTATGAGCGCTATTTTTTTTGATAACATACAGAGTATATGAATATGATCAACATAACCTCCGACTATAATTACATGTGATTCCAAAGCATTACACAGTCCCCCAATATATGCATAAAGTTCTTTATCGAAAGGAGCTTGTAGGGTGGGCAACCTATGTTTTGTACTAAAAACGATGTGTAAATAATTTTTTACAAGTGATTGTCCCATATAACTTAGCTTAAACCATTTCAACCTGAAATGCTATAAGCCAAAGTTAATGATCAGAACGATTAACGATTTGTGTTCGAAAAAGAAAAATAATGAGTACTAATTATATCGACGTTTTAAGAACCATTCATTGTCGTTCAATCTAAATCCTAGATTGATTTTGAAATAATTTTCTTTGATGAATTGGTCTAGGGTGGTCTTACCTATTTCAAATCCAAGGTGTACCATGGCGGTCTGACGCTGAAACACAAAAGGCATACCTACACCAAACGTAATTCCAATGTTGTTAAGATTTTTGTCGTTGTTGGATAAATATCCTGATCTGTAGAATGCGCCCACACGATATTGATTTCGTTTCAGAAATTTACCATAACCTGTGGCATCCGGACGTATCCATCCACCTATAGATAATCCAATTACATTAGCTAAGGTACCTTTGGCATTTTCATACAAATCGACAGCATCCCAATTCTCAAATAAGACGTCTCCGAATAAAGCAGATTTTTCTTTGTGGTTGTAATACAGACCTGCTTGAATCGTAAGCGGAAGATCCGCGGTGCTTTTTTGATCGGTGATTAATAGAATGGTGTCTATATCACTCGAAGTTAGATTTAATTTGGTACGGTGTAGGGAATTGTTTTTATAATTCAACTTAGAAGGTACGCCAACCTGTAATCCGAATTGTAGTACTTTTTCGCGGGCTGATTTTTCTTTTTTCATTTCAGCAGCATTGAGCACTTTTTTATAAAGAAAACCAAGTCCGGCATTTATACCTGTAGCATGATATTGATCGTCCAAATAATTGGTGGCACTCTCCGTCAAATCATCGAATGAATACACTTGTTCGAAACGGGTGTTGCCGAATAGGTATCCCAAATTGATTCCCACTCCTAAATTTTTATATCGATATCCGAATCCAAGGGTGAACTTATTTATTCCCCCACTCCCATCTAAGGTTCTAGAAGTCTTTCCCAGACTTACTGAGCTGTCAGATACCACATAGTGATAACCTGTCGATGTATATGGACTTAAACCAAAACTCAGACCATAGGATCTCTTGTATTCTTTGCGATCTAATAATTCATTGATGGTATTGCGAAGCGGTATACCCAATTGGATATGATTCAAATTCCCGGACCAGTCGTAGGCTCTGTGATTCTTGTAATCCTGTACGTCCTTATACTTACCATTAAAACCAATCTCAGCATCGGTAACTTTTAAAAAACCTAAAGATGCGGCATTGATAAAATTAAAATCTTCTTCACTACTATATGCTATTCCTGCATGTCCGATTTGCGAAGAAAAAGGAGATTCATTTCTTGTTAGGTCTCCTATTCCAAATCTAGACAAAGGTGAAAATTCAATATTTTGTGCAAGGGTTTTGGATAAGATCAAAACCGAAAAAAAACATAGACTAATATACCTCATTGTTTGATAAGAATTTGATTAAGGCCTGTCAAGACCAAATTTGGTGCTGTAAAAATGGTTCTTTTTATTTGATTTCCCAAAAAAACCGCATCGCCACCAGCTATAACGCATTTTAATGAACTGTATTTTGATAAGAGGTGATCCATGTAGGCATTTATTTCAAAAGTAATTCCCCGAATCACACCTTGTTGTAACGCATCTCTGGTATTTTGACCAAAGATATGGTCTGATGACCAATGGTGTTCATCTACCAAAGGAAGTCTGGACGTAAATTGATGCATGGCCAGCCAACGCATATGCATCCCAGGAGCAATATTGCCACCCTCAAAACCATTATCGATTGTAAGTATATCATAGGTTATGCAAGTACCCGCATTGATGATCAATATATTCGATTCGGGATATAAATGTGCCGCACCACAAGCTGCAGCTATACGATCCGGACCAAGGGTGTCTGATGATTGATAGTTGATTTGGATAGGCAATGGAAGACCTGAATCTAAAATCAAGGGCCGGGTTAAAGATATTATTTGTTTGACAAGTTCATCTTGTGTTGAGACAACTGTAGATAGTATGGAGCGATCGAACTGAATGGAGGCCAGCCACAATTCAAGCTGATCCAATTCCGTATGTAAAAACCTGTGTAATGATAAGAGTTCATTGTGCTCGAACTGGGCGCACTTAATCCTTGAATTTCCTATATCTATAACCAGATTCAAAATAAAGATTAGTGTTTAAAATGTCTGATACCTGATAAAACCATGGCCACTTGAAGTTCATCTGCCCTGGTAATACTTTTACCATCATTTACGGAACCTCCTGGTTGGATAATCGCCTTAATACCGGCAGCCGCGGCTATTTCAACACAATCCGGAAATGGGAAGAAAGCTTCTGAAGCCATAACACTACCGGCAGGATCGAAGCCCATCTTGCGTGATTTATCAATGGCCTGGATGGCTGCATCGATACGCGATGTCTGACCGCAACCCATACCTATTAATTGGCTATTCTTAATGAGTGTGATGGCATTTGATTTAAGATGCTTAACGATGCGTTCTGCAAAAATCAAATCTCGTTTTTGGTCTTCTGTCGGAACTAAATGAGTCACTACCTTGATGTGATCCATATCTAGGGCCATCTGATCCATTTCCTGATGTAAGATCCCATTAATGGCTGTCCTGGAAGATATCTTTCTTAATGGCAAATGTTTTAATCTCAGGAGAATTCTGTTTTTCTTAGCGCTTAATAACTGGATGGCTTCCGGTTCGAATTCCGGTGCAATTAATACTTCATAAAATAAACCATCGATTTCTTTAGCGGTATTCAAATCCAAGGTTTTATTACAAATCAATATACCCCCGAATGCAGATATGGGATCCCCTGCCAGTGCATCCTTCCAAGCTGTGATTAAATCAATTCTAACTGCAAGTCCGCATACATTGGTATGCTTCAATACCGCAAAGCATGGGTCGCCCTGATAAAATTCCTCCATAACCAACAATGCCGCATCGACATCGAGAATATTATTGTAAGATAATTCCTTGCCTTGTAAGATATCAAAGACGTCTTTTAAATCACCTTCAAACCAAGCTTTTTGGTGTGGATTTTCACCGTAGCGCAAGGGTGATT
This sequence comes from Saprospiraceae bacterium, assembly GCA_044228225.1. Classification (GTDB taxonomy): domain Bacteria; phylum Bacteroidota; class Bacteroidia; order Chitinophagales; family Saprospiraceae; genus Vicinibacter. The sequence continues at coordinate 130,582 of JBGAVH010000016.1, forward strand.
GACTTTTCTCGCCACCAAAATAATTAAAGATGGCATGATCGTAAGAACTGCTGACCCGAAATGCCTGACGGGCTAATTCCTTTCGGTGTGCTAACTGACTGATACCATTGTTGTGAAGTATGGTGGTCAAATCTCCGTACATTTCTTTAGCAGCAATCACAACGATATCGTTAAAGTTTTTTGCTGCTGCACGAATGAGGGAAATGCCACCAATGTCGATTTTCTCAATAATTTCGGCATCATCATCGGTATTTCTTAAAGTCTCTTCGAATGGATATAAATCCACCAAGACCAGATCAATTAATGGAATATGATAATGTACCAACTGACTAAGGTGTTCATCTGTCCGCATGGCTAATATCCCACCGAATATTTTGGGGTGCAGGGTCTTTACCCGACCGCCCAGAATGGATGGATAATCTGTAATGGTTTCTACACCGATAACCGGAATTCCCAATTGTTCTATAAAGGATTGCGTGCCGCCTGTAGAATAAATAACTATACCTAATTCATGCATTAAACGAACTATGGGCTCAAGGCCATCTTTATTGTAAACAGAGATGAGTGCTGAGTTGATACGAATAGCTTCCATGGGTATGAATTTGGCACAGCAAAAGTACTTACAATAAGTGTCTTATAAATCAAATAGAGTGTTAACGAAAGCAGTGATCAATGATTCAGATAAACCAAATATCCCAAGTGGAGACACAATGCTTTGTTGGATAAAAAGGGCTGGAGTTTATCTTTATTCAGATTAACCAAACCCCGTTGTCCCCGGCCGTCGATAAAAAACAGACCCCGTTCGAATTCGAAGCACACACCTACCCCACCATGGACACCATAATCCAGGGTCTCCAAATAATCTTCTTTAAAGTCAAGTTTTTCATCCACTGATGTATAATTACCATTGATCAAACTATATAGTTGATATCTACCTCCGAAACCATAAGCCGTATACCATCCTCCAAATGCAAAAAAATGGGGATTCAATGCACCAAACTGGACCCTGATCATGAGGGGCCATTCTACGTAATTGAGATGGTAGGTTTCATCATAATATTCCGTCTGATTAAAACTAGACAGATGAGATCCTTTCTGGATCCATGAAAGTTCAGTCTGGAACGACCACATGTCCCTCCACTTATACAAGAGGGGAACTCCAATCGAAAACCCCTTGGTGTATTCCAAATCCAGATCGATATTATTCTTGGGATGAAAGGAAGCAAGACTTAAGCCTGTTCGCAATCCAATGGCTAATTCCTGAGCGTGAATATTACCTCCCGGAATGCATAGAGCAATAGTAATAATAAACAATAATAAGGGTCTTAACATAATCGTGTTATTAAAAATTCAATTGATAAAACTACGGAACTTTTTGGATTATAAGGGAAGAAAATAGGGGTTTTGGTGATTTTGGGAGCGGTGAATTATAAAAAGAATCTTTCATGTGAAAATATATAATGATTGAATTCAAGTGGTACTGAACGACAAAATGATGTTGTTCTTTTGAAGAGTCTTAATCTCTGAATTACGCTGCTTCGATATTGATTTGGAGTAGACATTTTAGGATTTATTAATTAAGCTGTATAGCTATTTTAGGACAAGACCATTTTATCGGAAAAAATTATCCTTTTATTAATGGATTATATCGATATTTACAAACCTATGTGATGGATGTTCAAAGGTTAGGTTTGTGAATCGTATATTGACAGTTTCGTTGAATAGATATTCCGTCATGCAGTAGAAGATTCAAAAGTGAATCCTCATGCAAAAGTTCACACCCTTCACCATAGTTTTGCATTGCACGGATTGGAGCAAGGTACTGAACTTAGTTTAATGCAACATTTATTTAGGTCATGTATCTTTATACACCTCAGAAACCTATCAATACTTTATAAATGTTATCAAAAAAAATCATTAACACAATTTTTAATTAAATATTTAAAAATGAATCATTTAATCACCTATATACATAAGCGATATTCACGAAACTCACTGGTTGTACTTCGTGAAGCGAAATGTTAGGTGATATTATAAAAATGACAGTCAACATAGAAATCGGAGAAAATATTATTGACATCCTGAGTGACGGATTCGTAACTTGTTTAAAAATACGAAAACCTGTTGCTGTGGATTGGTATGACTGTGCAGGTTCAGCAGGCAAATACTTTGCTTGTACAACAGATTATGAACTTATCGCAATACAATTTAACGACATTTTAATAACAGGTAGTGATGAAGAAATTTTGAATTCAATTTCAGAATTTTTGAAACTTTTTAGCTCGGGACAATATTCGGTTTTTGTTGATAGGAACAAACGAATTGAATATGAGTTACATTATGAATACCAAAAAGTTGAAAATTTCGAAAACTATTTTTACGATTACTACAACCCGAGTGGAGAAAACGTAATGTTTACACAATCTAAAAACAAAATTAACAATGAAGTAATCAAGAATTATGAAAAATTAATTCTCTCTGGATTAAGGCCAAAAGCCGTTCTATTTCAAGCCTTTTTTAATGATAGTGGCACTTATGATGACGGTTCAAAATGGATGAGTTCATTTGACAGCCCAAAGTTTATTTTAGATGGACACCATAAACTTTTGGCATACAAAAATTTGAACGTTGAGCCAGAATACGTTCTTATTCTAAAAGAAAGAAATGGGCAAGAAGAGTTTTCTAAAAACAAAACTTCTTTATATTTTGAATATGAATATTTTTTAATTGACCAAAGCAAACAACATATTTTAAGCCATACTCCTCAATTACTGGTTGACAATATTGACTACAACTTGCTATTTGACACGTACTTGTGTAAAACAAAAAGAATTGAAACCGAAGTCCTCATTTTATTCAAAAATGCACTGATTAGTAATGATAGAAAAAAGGTTAATTGGCTTCTGGACAGACTTAAAGTTTTAGAAGCAAGAAACTTTGAGACTAATAATATGTGGCTAAACTACCACGAGATATCATCCGAATATCCAAAGGGAATTTGGAACGGAATGGAAATAAAATCTAAGTCGGATTTAAATAAATGGACAGTAAAAATATTTGGAAAATCAATTGAAGACATTAAAAATAACATCACCTAACATTGTACTTGCGAACATACCGCCAAAAATCATAAATTTTCACTATTGGCTCATA
>JBGAVH010000017.1:0-45403 GCA_044228225.1 Saprospiraceae bacterium
TAAGACAAATATTTTTAATTGTAAAAATGGCATTTATTGTGATGATAATGCATCTCATGTAATTATAGATGTAGATGCTACTACTTTTGAAAGTATTACAGATATCGGATTGAGAGTAAAAAATGGAACATTAAATATTCAGAGTTCAACATTTAAAGACATGCAAGCAGGAATTGTGGCAGAACAATCTAATGTAAATATGTTAGGAAATAATTTTATTTCCATCGGATCAAATACCTTATCGGATCCTAGTTTTACTCCACCCTATAGTGGTAATGGAATTACGTTTATGGGTACCAGTACCAATAAAATAGGTTCGTTAAATTCAAATACTGAACCAATGTTGTCATATTTTGAAGGAATGAATTCTGGGATTGCCATTAATAATGGAAAATATGAGTTACAATACTTAAAAATGACACGAATAGGGAGAGGTGTTCATATTAAGAATTCAAACACCTCAGGTAATTTTATCAAAAGGTTAGACATTAATGCAAGTCAATATGGTATTATTGCCAAAGAAAATGGTGGTATGGCTGCGAATTATGAAGATAATAGCATCAGAGTCGAAGATGCTGATGCTTCAGGAATTTATGTAGGTGGTAATACAGGAAATATCTTGATAAAGAATAATCCAATCACGAATATTACTGGAATCGCTGGTGTCCAAGTAAGTAGTTCTTCCAATGTAAATATAAATAAGAATACTATAAATACTGAAGTCACTAATGGTATGCATACTGATGGTATTTACATCGAAAATTCCTCTGGTATTCAAGCTTCTTGTAATGTTATAAGCTGTGCAGCTTTTGGTGGAGGAACTTCTGCTTTTGAAGTTAAGGAATCTATAGGGGGAATATATAATTGCAATTCGATGACTGGAGCAGATTGTGGACTGGTTTTCGCTGGTACTTGTGAACCTACTAGTATTGGTGAAAACGTATTATCTACACATCCTGTGGTTGGTTTTGTAATTGCAACCAGAGCTCAAGGATCAGATGGGGTAATTGGACCTCAATCTCATATGGGAAATCACTTAGCAGGAAGTAGCACTACCTCTGATGCTTGGAATTATGGATCACAAAGTGTTGTTTTGAGATCATTAATTTCTGTCTCACCAAATTTGCCATATGTACCAAATAATATTAGCGATTTAGTTGCAATTGGTTTTTTTGACCCACCACAAAGTGCAACTGAATTCAATTGCCAACAATCCAATATATGTCCGGAAGGTATGGGCTCTAGGTCAAAAAATATAGATAATTCAATATTTTTACCAAGTATGGATTATCTTCAAGATACCTTACCCATTGAATCCTTTAAAGAAGCTAGAACTTGGTCATTGAGAAAAAATACCTTGGAGTGGATCAAGTTGAATTCACTAAATACTAATGAATCTAAAATTTGGTTAGACCAATATGCTGGTACAGATTTAGATGTCTATTCAGATGTTATGATGGTAATGAAATCACAAAACAATTCAACACAACTAATAAGAAATGATTTTACTTTGTTCAATCATTTAATCCATAGAATTGAAGCCTGTACACCATATTCCATTTATGAAAAGAACCAAAAGATTGTTAGCTTAATTCGACTTTATTCAATACTCAATAATAGACCTTTGAATCAGGATGAAATCAAACAATTGTATGAAATTGCCATCCAATGTCCATATTCTGGAGGCAATGCTGTGTATGAGGCTCGTATGTGCTTGGAAGGCATTAAACCTATTTTGATTAATGAAGAAGAAGTTTGTGGACTTAGATCAAATATGCTTAAATCACAAAAAGATGATGAATTAAAGTTAAGTGTTACACCAAATCCGGCACACGATGAACTTTATATTCATATGAGTGGCATTCAACCTGGAATCATGTATAAAGGCTTTATTACTTCTTTAAATGGTAAAATAGTTCAACATTTTAATTTAAAAGCTATTAACAAAATAGATATCAGCAACTTTCATGCTGGTGTATACGTTATTCATATTCAAGATCATCCACAGATTGTGACAAGGGTGGTTATAGAATAGTTATGCGCGTTAATAAATTCATCTTAATCATAATGTTTTTTGGGCTTGTGTATCATTCACAAGCCCAAAAACATTATGATTACAATTGGGCCTTTGGTTATGGTACAGGAATATATAACGATACGAATTATTTCGGTGGAGCAATAATGAGTTTTAATGATAAGCTCATTCATTTCTATCCACAAGATAGGTCCTTTGATATAAGAGTACAAACCAATAGCTTTTCAAATAATGAGGGTAATTTTTTGTATATTTCCAATGGTTGTGGTCTTAGGGACAAATTTGCAAATAATTTAAAAGGGGCAGATACAATTGGATTTAGTAAAGCATGGAATATTAGTTGTCCCAAGAGCAATAATCAAGTCCAATCTGGTTTGTTTTTAACAACGGATGATTCAACTATTAACTATGTCTACCTTGTTGTTGATACAATTCAATTGAGATTGCATTACAAGTATTTATTAAGTGCTAAAATTTATATACCAACGGATTCTTTGATTTATAAAGATAGTTTAATAATTCAAGATACACTTTATCATGGATTACAAGCATTACCAGCAATTGATACTAATAAATGGTGGATCATTTGCCCTCAATACAATGTTAATAAGATATGGACATTGTTATACACATCTAATGGTATTATTCAGAAAAATGAAAATATTATAGGAATTAAAAATGACTCATTCTCAGAAGGCGCAGGTCAAGGTTATTTTTCACCGGACGGAAAGCGCTACGCTTTATTTACACCTGGTACAGGATTACAAGTTTTCGACTTTGATCGATTAACTGGAAGACTAAGTAATTTTAGATATTTTAAAATTATTTATTCTAATAACGTTTTAGGAGGATGTTCTTTTTCTCCAGATTCCAGATTTGTGTATGTGTGTAATCCTACAGAGGTATTACAAATAGATCTTCATGAATCAGATAGTACAAAAGCCATTGACACTGTTGGTGTGTTTGATAATTTCTTTGAACCCTATCCTACCACTTATTTACAAATGGCATTGGGACCTGATTGCAGAATCTATATCAGTACGTATGGAGGTAATAGATACCTGCACGTGGTCATGTATCCAAATAATAAAGGGAAGGCATGTCAGCTCATCAACAGAGGCTTAAAATTACCATCCCGTAATTCATTCGCCATTCCAAATAACCCTCACTATAGAGTAGATGATCCTTATCCATGTGATAGTACCATCGCCATTCATCTCAATGTTGGAACTCAAGACCAAGAAGAAGGTGTCTATAGATCCAGTGATCTTATGATATATCCCATCCCTGCTGAAGATCTGCTTCATTTACAAATCCTTAGAGATCATTCTTCTGAATCTGAGGTGTTCATTTATGATATTCAAGGTAGAATGGTTTTACACCAATGCTATTTATCACTTAATGATGAACAAACAATAGATGTTAGCAGACTATATTCAGGAATTTATTTTATTATGGTGCGTGATCGGACCGGGAAGCGATGGATGGAAAGGTTTGTAAAGAGATGATGTTATTGTTATCAGATTAACCGTATATTTATCCAGATTTATCATGATTGTTGTCAGTAGAAGATTAGTATCAGTCAAAAATGATGCAAGAGTTTTGATTAAATAATTATGCACTTAAAGAAATTCATATTAGTAGTAATGATTTTTGGGCTGGTATATAATTCTCAAGCCCAAAAACATGATTACACTTGGTTACTCGGATATGATAATGGTGTAAGTTCAGCTGGTGACACTTTTGGCATTTCCAGAATGGATTTTAACACTCCAAGTCTGAATCCTAAGATATTCTTAGATACTACTTTATATATGGACTTCGATGGGGCAAGTTCATGTATGTCAGATAGAAATGGTAAATTTATTTTTGCTACGAATAGTGTTAAAATCATTGATGCCACTGGAAAGACCATGATCAATGGATACGATATTGATCCAGACGGAAGTAATTTTGCTTCGATTTATCCTCAAACTAGCGTATCAATACCTTTAAATTCTGATACCAATAAGTATATGATTTTACATGAATCAATTATTTTAGCGAAGGGCTCAGGAGCTGGAAAGCCACTATTGTCAAGAATTGTTAATTTGAATATTCCAAACAGTTTAGGAATTGCCGATAAAAAATCTAAAATATTTTATAACGATACAATTCAACCTCTTGTTATGAGTCCTGTCCGTCATGCCAATGGTAGAGATTGGTGGCTTGCGAAACCTGGATTAATAGAAAATTATATTTATACTTTTTTAATTCGTGATACCAATATTTTATTATATGAAAAGCAAAGAATAGATACTGCATTGTACCATAGTTATTCACAAGGTTGTTTTTCGACTAATGGAAAATTCTATGCTAAAGTTACAACTGGTCAAGATAGCGTCGGAACCATAATCGATCTATTACAATTTGATCGATGTTCTGGTAAATTTACCTATCTCAAAAAATATGAAATCCCCAATTCAGCTCTTGCACTCGGTGGATGTTTTTCACCAAATTCACGATTTCTATATGTATCTGGTAGATATTCATTATATCAAATAGATCTATTTAGCAAAGAAAAGGAAATTATTAAAATTGACACCGTAGATTCATTTATTGAAATATTGGGGGGAGGTTTTACAGGTTATGTTTTATTTGGTCCAATGGAGCGTGGTCCGGATGGTCGGATATATAATGTTTCCGGGACCTTCAGAAGAATGATCAATGTTATTGATAAACCCAATCTATTCGGTAAAGCATGTATAGTAAAAAAACATTCGATCCGTCTATCAGGGTTGCAAGAAACCATTCCCAATCATCCAAATTATCGACTTGGACCTATTGATGGATCACCTTGTGATACACTTGGCATTAATAATATTCCTGTAGCAGAATTCCGCTATGATCAGGACACGAGTGAATACAAGAAGATAGAATTCACTAATCTTAGTTGGTACGAACCGGATGAATTTTGGTGGGATTGGGGTGATGGAAGTGCCATCTATTATACTACAGTTTGGGATTCATCGATTATTCACACTTATGCCAAAGATGGCGTCTATCAAGTTTGTCTTCGTGCTAAGAATATGAATGGAGAGCATACCATCTGTAAAGAAATCAAATTAGGAACTACAGGAATAAATTCCTATGATTCCAACATTGGTATTGAGATGCATCCTAATCCTGCTCACGATTTTATAATAATTAATGTGGAGGATTACCTTCCTTCGAAAATGCTTATGACAATTTATGACATACAAGGCAAAGAAGTGCTTCATAAGAGATTGTATCAGGGAAGTAATGTGATTGACTTGGAGGATATGAATGCAGGGGTTTACATTGTGGAGATTAAGGAGCGAGGGATTATGGTGAGGAGTGAGAAGTTGGTGAAGCTGTAGTGTGTCATAATCATGTCTGGAAGTGGCCTGATGGAAATTTAGTTAATTATTTTTATTGTTGTTTCATCCTAAAATGTATTAGTGTCTCATATATTTTTTTTCATTTTTTTAATATCGTTTTCAATTTCTTTTAAGCTTTGTTCAATTTGTTGATTTCGCTCGCTTTCTTTAAACTTTTCGTATTCTTCAGTTGATTTGTCTACAGCCATTTGATGACTTATTTTACCGGCATGTGTTAGCAATTCTCTTCCGTTTAGTTGCAAAATACGATCGAGTCGTTCTATCCAATCTTGCATATACATGGGAGTTTGTTGCTGTGCCATGGTTTCGGCAAATGCCAAATATTGCTCAACCAACAAGCCTAATAATTGTATTTCATCTTCGTTTAAATAATTATTAGCAATGCTAACATCTATTTTTTGAATAGTGGATAATTGTTTTTTGTCGAATGATTGCATGCCTAGTAATGGCAAAGAGGCATCAACACGTCTATAGATTAATTCGGCAGCAGTGTTTTTAGAGATGGCCCATAATAATTTGTTCTGTACGATTTTAAAAAACGCTATGGTTTTTTCGTCTTTAGCATTGTAATCAATACTGGTAGTGTAGATGTCTTTAATTTTTTGATAAAAAAACCGTTCTGATAATCTTATTTCACGAATGCGTGTTTGCAGTTCGTTAAAGTAATTCATAGAACTACCTGTTTTAAAACGCTCGTCATTAAGAGCAAAACCTTTTATGATATACTCTTTTAAGCGTTGAGTTGCCCAAATTCGAAATTGAGTACCTTGAGTAGATTTTACGCGATAACCCACAGAAATGATGACATCTAAATTGTAGTAATTAAATGCCTTTTGTTGAAATTCGGAAATTCCGAATTTCTTTAGAGTGCCTGATTCTTTTAGTTCTTTCTCCTTGTATATATTTTTAATATGTTCATTAATAGTTGATTTGGCTTTTCCAAAAAGTATAGACATTTGGTCTTGTGTTAACCAAACCGTTTCTTCCTCCAGTCGAACATCAATTTTAATGTTACCCTCTGAATTTTGATAAATTATTATTTCACCGGTATTCATATACTTATTATTTTAAAATAGGCTGGCTTTTAAATTGCAGGGTGTGAAATTACCCTTTTTTTTATTAATATATCCAAAAAACACTTTGTGAAAGTTCATGTAACGCTGTTTTATAAGCTATAGGCAAAGCATTTATTTATTTGCCTAATTGTTCGATAAATTAAAGTAAGTTTTTATGAGATTAAATAAAGTTAATTTGGCGGTAACATAGGGTCAATTATAAAAGAAAAAATCCAGTTTATTCATTTTGCAAACACCATTATGATGTAGCGTAACAAAGCTGGTTGAAGTCTCCGACTCCGATGTTTATGTACATATCATATAACGATGGACGAAGTCTTTGACTTCGATGCAGTAGTAAAAAATCGAATGAAACATCGAAGTTGAAAACTGCGACGATCATTGTCTTCGATGCTTAAGTACCTAACTTTATACGATCGTCGAAGTCTCTGACTTCGATGCTAGCTTAAAAAAATCGAAATAAGCCAATGCATTTGCAATTTGCAACAATCATTGATAAATCTTTTTTTATGAAATAAAATAGATATGTTATTTAGATGCTACAGCAAAGTGAGAAATTTCATTCCAAATATCAGCGGCAATAGATTCAGAGGAACGATTTCCATCAGTTATAAATAGTTTCTCTTTGAATTTCAATTGTTCAAATGCTTCCCTATATTTTTCTCTAACATTTCTAAGGTTTTCAATAGTTTCATATAGTTCTATTGAAGTTCTGCCTTTCTTGAGTCGCTCCATACTAAGGTCAGGTGAAATGTCGATATAGATATTTAGGTCAGGACGAAGCAAGTCGGCACTTAATGAATTAGCTTGAATGACCCAGTCCATATCCATATGTGTTCCATGATAGGCATAGGAAGAAAAGTAATATCGGTCTGTTATTACAGTATATCCTTCTTCTAGTTTTTTTAATATGCCATTGGATTTATTTAGCAAATGGTCTAATCGGTCAGCAACAAAAAGTCCTGCAATAACTCGGTGATCTGCTTCAAACTGATGATTGAAAATACTTCTGATAAGGGCGCCTATAGGACTGTCTGTCGGTTCAAAAGTGGTATATACTTTATGTCCTGCTTTTATTAATTGGTCAGCCAATAATTTGACCTGAGTACTTTTTCCACTACCGTCAATGCCTTCAAAGGCTATAAATAAGTTGTTTTTCATTATATATTGTATTCTTATGGATCTATTTTAAAGTTTCAAAGATAAGACGAATATAAATTTTTTTTACAACGATCGTCGAAGTCTCTGACTTCGATGCTGTTGGAATATCAGATGTTATTTGCAAAGTAAATTATCGAATGAAACATCGCAGTTGCAAACTGCGACGATCAATGATCGAATTGTTTATATTTTATTTTTAATAGATCTTATTCTGGCATTGATGGAAGGAATATGTTCTTTTTCAAGTTCGGTTAATGTCTTAGAAAATTCCTGGGTTAATTCGTTATGCACTATTTTCATTTCAAAAAGTCCCTGAATGGAATTCACTCTAACAATTCGGGAATTGTTCTTATCCAGAGCCCAATTCGTTAATAATTTCCAGGCTTTAGTCAATTCATGAGGGGTTAAAGATAGTCGAGGAATTATTTGTGCCAGATGCCATTTAAGTTCTTTGTCAAAAGCGACAGAGCTTAATTCAAGAATTTTCCTTTTGTGTTTGCTTAGATAATTGGGATGTTTTAGGGTGATTTTTTCGATAGCATCTATGGCTCGCATGACTATCAATCGCTCATCGTGAAAGATCAATTTAAATAGTTCATCAAAGTCTTGTTGGTTTACAATGAGCGAGACTACCGTATTGCCTTTTCCTATGGATCGCAAGTCGCCACCTGATAATAAGTTTACGAAGTCATTCAATGGTGGTAGATTTTTTTTTATGTTTCAATTTATTCCATAATTTTAAAGTTATGGTTCAATAATTTCTAGCTTCATAACAGCTTATCTAAATCAAACTAGGATAACAATTGAAAAAAATTTTGGTTGATTAACATTTTTCAAAAATAATAATTTCGGTATAATTAACAACTTTTTGTTCTTTTTTCATGAAAAATGATTGAGTGATCTTGCCTCATCAAGAAATTTGTGATTCAAAATCACAAATTAACGAATGAACCGAAGCCCGTATCAGGCTGAGGGAAACCAAAAATTCTAGCCTGCCTGACTAGCCACGCATGCAGGGCTGTAAGGTCTAAGCTTTTTTAAATCCAACCCATCATCTTTCGATGTTCCTTCGCTTAATGAACTGTCGTTCATTACTTTGATAAATAATCAAAGTTCGCTCAGTCATACAGTTTTGAATTTTTGCATTTAGTTTTCAATGCAGCTTCCTCCAAGCCTAAATAATTGGCTACGAAGACTACGCCAATTATTTAGGTTCACTACACTAAAAGATCTCGTCGGTATGACGAGATCTTTTGGTTCGTTCATCCCTTAAGGCCGGCTTAAATTTCTATGACTACTTAATAATATATATTTCTCCTCGAATTTAATTTGCGGACTTGTTAATTAAGGATAATATTCTCTTAAACGGGACAAGTATTTCTGAACTGAGAAATAGCATCAGAATTTATTTTTTGATATACCCGAAATAGAGCGTTATCAAAAATAGAACAAAGTGAATGCATCCCCGGATGGCTAAAAATTCGTGCGACATGGTTCCTCCCATAAAGGGTAGATCTATTTGATGCCAGGCAAAATACCAACTGGCTCCTGCTGTAACAAAGAATGCGCCGGATAAGAATTTAAAGATTTCTTTCCAATTTATTTTTTTCATGACTTATTTATATTATTGAGAATTTTTATTTGATTTGTAAAGCATAGTTGTAATTGATTCTGTTGAAGTATATCACATGTGTTAATTTCTGCATATAGCATTTTGGAATTGTCATTTTGGTAAGTCACCCATTCGATGGTCTTGGATGCTTAGTAACTTGGCTTTAGCCAACAAAACAAAGCTACAAACAAAAGCCTAAAAATCTAAAACTTAAAATGTTGTGCAATTTATGATACATACCTTTGATATCATTTGTTCATAACTATTTATTTTATTTATGTTGTTTTCTTTAATGAAACAACATTTCTTAATAATATAATTATTAAGCTGATGGTTAATCTTTACAATTAAAACAAAATTAATTTTAATTGAATATAGTACTAAATATTATATCATACACGAATTTTTTGCGTGAAGGATAGCAATGGAAATAGTAGCCGACGCAGGAAGGATACTATTGTAATGGATAGCCTGACCCGCAGGGGCACGCCCAAATTATATCACCCATTACTAACCCAATACTGAGACACCAATCAGTTTCCCAATACCGAATGTAATAGCAGCTGCAAGTAAGCCGAATAGGACTTGTCGAAAACCGGAATACCAAACATTTTTTCCGGTAAATAATGTGATCGACGCGCCGATTAAAAATAAACCTAAAGCACTCATTATAGTACTAATTATAATTGCTTTCGTTCCGCCTATAAAGAAAAAAGGTACGACCGGAATGATAGCACCGAATGCAAATAGGATAAATGAACTAACTGCTGCTTCCATAGCAGAGCCTTGCAGGTCTTCTTTATTGATGCCCAGTTCTTCACGGATAAGTACCTCATGAGCGCGATCTTTGTCAGACATGATTTCGTGAGCCATCCGCTTAGCTTGGTCCTCGGGAATTCCTTTTGAAAAGTAGATGAGTGCCAATTCTTTTTCTTCGCCCTCTGGATTGGTCTCGAGTTCTTCCATTTCCAGCTGCATCTGGTTCTCATAGAGTTCTTTGGAGCTTTGGACTGAAATCCACTCACCCAAAGCCATAGACAGTGCTCCAGCCAATAGCCCGGCAATACCTGTAAGAAGTACTTCCTTTTGACCACCAGTGGCTCCAGCTATTCCCATGACCAAGCTAAAATTGGACACCAATCCATCATTACCACCTAAGACAGCCGCTCTTAATGCATTGCCGCCAACAGATCGATGTCTTTTTTCGAAACGTGCCAGACTGGATCCCGATACCGTTGGACTGTTGTTTAGAATATTCTGAAGTATAGTAACATGTGCCGTGTCAGAAATCGAAACTGGTGTGTTGGTTTTCTTCCTTGCACTGAGGACAGAGGTGGAGATGCTTTTTTCAGTATCCATGAGCACACCAAGGATGTAATCATTGCCAAATACTTTACCAATCGTTCTAAGAATTTTAGCACGATTGGATGGTAATGGTAATTTTGATAGATCCAAATGGTTGGCTTTCATAAAAGCAATAGCATGGCTGTGTTCGATCTCACTCATTTGTCGAAATACTTCAGCAACATTGGCATCACTTTCATTGTCTGCCAATACTTTGTAAAGAAAACTGGCATCAACTTCGGTCTGGATATTTTTTAGATTAATCATTGTTATTTGGGTCAAATTATTTGACCAAATGTAATTCATTTAAGTGACAGCATTTCATGTATTTCAATAATAAAGTGATTATTTCATGGATACCAACTCGGATTCAAAAGGATGGTATGACAATTAACTTGTGAATTCTACTATCTTTGAGTTCAAAATTTATACCTAATGTTAAATATAAAGTTCATTATCAAAATCCTATGCTTCACCTTGGTGATCACAAATATTCTTAGTGCACAGGAACAAGTAAAAAGTAAAGCTCATAGTCCTAAAGAGTTTGTTGTCCAAACAGAATCTTTTAGTGACAAAAAAATCCTTCGGTATCAAGTTCCAGGCTTTGACAAACTTACGCTTCAACAAAAAGAGTTGGTGTATTATCTAAGTATGGCAGGATTAGCTGGTAGAGATATTGACTGGGCTCAAAAACATCGATTTAATATTCCCATAAGAAAGGCTTTGGAAAAAATCATAGCCAACGATAAAGGAAATCATAAAACCTCAGATTGGAAAGCCTTTGAATTTTACACCAAACAAGTTTGGTTTTCTAACGGCATTCACCATCATTATTCCGGAGATAAATTCATCCCGGGATTTAGTAAAACATGGTTCGAGGGTGCCATGAAAAAAAATAAGGTCAACTTGTCCAATGAGATAATGACCGTAATGTTCGATCCTAAAGTTGATGCTAAGCGAGTGGATCAACGGGATGGTATAGATATGATCGCAGCATCCGCAGTGAACTTTCATGCACCGGAAATTACTCAACAAGATTTGGATCAATTCTATAAACCCATACTTGATAAGCATGATTCAATGCCATTGGAATGGGGATTGAATAGTCGTTTAGAAAAAAACGCCAAAGGGCAGGTCGTGGAGCATGTTATTAAGTCTGGTGGACTGTATGGAGCTGCTGTAGATAAAATGATCTATTGGCTCAAAAAAGCAAGCTTTGTAGCTGAAAATGAACCTCAGAAAAAGGCATTGTTATTATTGATTGATTATTACAAAACTGGAAATCTTGCTACGTGGAGAGATTACAACATTGCCTGGGTTAAAGCTACTAAAGGTGATATCGATTATAATGCCGGATTTGTAGAAGTTTATCACGATCCAAGCGGAATGCGCGGTTCTTTTCAAAGTATCGTTTATATCAATGATTTTGTGTTGAGTGCCAAGATGAAAAAATTGAGTGAAGAAGGACAATGGTTCGAAGATCATGCGCCACTAAATCCTATTCATAAAAAATCAAAAGTATTAGGAATTACTTATAATATGGTTAATGTCGTTTCTGAATCCGGAGATGCTTCACCGGTAACGCCTATAGGTGAAAATTTACCTAATTCAAATTGGTTGCGTGAAATCTACGGTTCAAAGTCCGTTAGCTTTAGCAATATTGAAAATGCCAATAACCAATCTACAGGAAGTGGTCTGCTCGATGAATATGCCCACGACCAGGAAGAAAAAGACCGATTTATAAAATACGGAGAATTAGCCGGTAAAATGCATACCGCATTACATGAAGTATTGGGACATGCGTCTGGCCAATTGGAAGATGGTGTTGCTGAACCTCACGTCAGTTTGAAAAATTATGCATCACCACTGGAGGAAGCCAGAGCAGATCTATTTGCTTTGTATTATATCATGGATCCTAAATTGGTGGAGATGGGATTAATACCGAATGATGAAGTTGGGAAGGCTGAATATGATCAATACATCAAAAATGGAATGATCCTTCAATTAAGGAGAATTATTCCGGGAAATAATATCGAACAAGCACATATGCGTAATAGGCTTATGATCTCCAATTGGGTGTTTCAAAAAGGACAATCCGAACACATCATAGAAAAAGTAGTACGTGATGGTAAAACCTATTTTGACATTAAGGATTATAACAAACTTCGCGGCTTATTTGGAGAACTTCTGAAAGAAGTGCAGCGAATTAAGTCACAAGGGGATTATGCCGCCGGAAGAAAACTCATAGAAGATTATGGAGTTAAAGTGGATATCGATTTGCATCGTGAAATATTGAAAAGGGCTGAACATCTCAACATAGCACCGTATGCCGGATTTATCAATCCGAGACTGGTTCCGATCAAGGACAAACAAGGTATGATTAAGGATATAAAGATCGAATATCCATCAGACTTCAAAGCACAAATGTTGGAGTATGGATCAAAATATAGTTTTTTGAATTAGTATGTGATATTGTTTTGTTTTGGAAAGTTTCATATCTTGCATAGTCCTTCAATAATTATTATAATCAAGACATGTTTGATTATGATAAGATGGGGGAGTTGAATTAGGTCCGATGGATCCCATGTTTCAATCTCATGACATAAAATTAGATTTACAAATAAGTGCTTTTTGACTTTTAACGAAGCAACAAGTACTTATTTGTGATGATCTACATCTATAGATCAGATCAAGATTTTGCATTTTGTTATTTCTAAAATGTAAATCATATATGTCCTATTCAATAACTGAAAAATATTTTAATATGCTGAATTATTTTAAGCATTTCACTGTGGTGTTGTTTCTTTTAGGTGGTGTATTGTTGACCATGAGTTTACAAAGTAGTTTTTTACCGCAGAATCCATTACCGAAATCTGTCCTATTTGTATCGCGACAAATTCCATGTTGTGGTAGTGTATATATGTCGGCTGCAAAGGCCCTTCCAGGTATCGGAGGATTCTCAAAATATCAAGTTGCGGCTCCTGCATTTTTGTGTATACTCAATCCTGACAATTCCATTGACACGCTTATTGATGGCAGTCGACCTGAATCCAATCCATTTCAATTAATAGATATTAGTTCGCCTTGTTTATCTTGGGATGCGAAGAAAATTGTTTTTGCTGGATTAAAAAAGGGAAATTATGTATTAGGAAATAATAACATGACGCCAGCTGAACCCAATGCCTGGAGAATTTATATTATTTCTGTAGATGGACGTAATTTGTCACAAGTGAGTTTTGATGAAGCGTCACTCAATTTAAATCAATTCAATCCTTTTGCAAGAGGTGTTTTAAAAGGTTATGATGATACACATCCCATTTGGTTGCCTGACGGTAGAATTTGTTTTAGCAGTACCCGTTTTCCAGGTATTGGCATGTACAATGTAACCCGTACATCTAATCTGTACGTGATCAATGAAAATGGGACCGGCTTGCATCGGATTACCAGTGATAAGAATGGTGCTGACAAACCAGTCGTGGATCCAGTAACTGGTAAAATTGTGTTCGCCAGATGGTGGAGAAACTTTTACTGGCCATATGATCCAATGACGACCAAACAACACCCTGTTTATACTGATGGGTGGTCATACAAAGATGGACTAACAAGTTATTTGGATAGTACCCTGGATGGTCAATCTTTTATGTTTAACAATAATGCTTTTTTATTGACCGAGATCAATCCGGATGGTACAGAAATGAAACTCTTTTCTGCACATTACAGGGAAGTTTCTAATAATAATGCATATGGCGGATGCTTTGATGTAGATGGAAACTTTATAGGTAATTGGTTTCCGATAGAGCATCAATCTGAATCGTCCGGATTTGGTGGATTGAAAAGATATTATCGGGGAACTGCAAAAAGACCTGTGGGTTTAATCGGAGTTTATCAATATGGTAACTTTGATTATTACGTAAAAGACCCGCCATCCTATGGCATTTTTAAAGGATCATATGCTGCAGAACCTAGTGTTACGTCTGATGGAACTGTATTGTTTTCAATGGCCAAGGATCCAAATCAGGATTATGGAATTTATATCATGAATGCTGATGGTAGTTCACCTCAATTGGTTTATGATCATCCGGGAACAACTGAATTAAATGCGCAGATAGTGGAACCGAGAAAACTTCCAAAAATATTATTGGATAAAGTAAGTCAAGTCGCAGATCCATTGCCACCAACAGGGATTCAAGATTTAAGAAAGGAAGGGAGTTTCGAATTTGATTGTAGAAATATATTTTTTAATTCACCCATTGATGATGGAATCATTGCTGCTCCTGCAGTTGGAAATATGTCTACGGTTAGATTTTACGCTGCGCCGCTTTTAAATCAACAATATGGATCATTAGAGATGTTGGATTATCCTTTGTTGTATAATGAAATTAATGTAGATGCATACAATCGTGTTTTTGAAAAAAATGCACCGGCGCATGTACCATTATTTGAACAAGGAAGATCTTCAACTGCGCTTGGATATAAAGTACCGAGAACGGGAGGCGGTATTATGGATGGCGCTGCACATGTTACTGGATTCAACTATGGACGTCCAGGTCAGCACGTTACCTGTGTAGGTTGTCATGCAGGGCATTCTGTGATTCCGGTTCCGAATCAGCCAGATGAATTGTTTTTTACCAATCTAGCTCCCGGAGCAAAAATTATGGCCTCATCAAGTATGAACTCACCGGGGAATGTTATCGATAAAAAAAATAGAACAGCTAGTCAACATTGGTTTACTCCTGAAGGGGTCGATCCAATGGGACAATGGTTGAAATTAAAGTGGTTAGAACCTATTTATGTTAAGCAAATTAAACTGTATAACATTCCGGATACCAATCGTCTTCGTGTTGAGCATTGCATAGTCAGATTATACGCAGATAGTTCATTTAAGCAATTGATCACATCCATAGATGTTAATGAAAAGCTCTCAAACATGGGGACAAATTTAGCATTAAATCAAATTGAAAAAATTCAATCCATGCAAGTTGAATTTATAAAAGTAACCGGAGGTATATACCATTGGAATGCTGCATCCTTAGGTGAGATAGAAGTCATATCGAGCAATATTGACCCGGCAACATTTAAAGCGATTTGTGATTGTAAAGGTTCAGCTTATGGGCCATATAAATTAGATAGTTGTGGTCATTGTTTATTACCCGAAGATCCAAAATTCAATGACTGTCTAACCCATTTAGATAGAGCTATTAATGGTCACAAAGTTCTTGTTTATCAGGATCACATTCAACAAAAAATCCGAATCAGTATATTGGATGATATCATAGAAACTTCTGATCAGATTCGATTGTGGAATATCAATGGTCAATCCATTCCAGTATGGATAAGCTATTCAGAAGGTGATGTAACAATTGATTTAAGTTCATGCAAAGCGGGAATTTATTTTTTAAGTTTAGTTAAGGATCATCATAATGAACTTATTAAGTTTATCAAATGGTAAAAGAATCCATAAAATAAATTGAAAATTAAATTTGGTCCGTTCCATAAAAAATAATGGAATAATGGATTTGATATAATCAAGTTTGCGGTTAATATGTAAAAATCACTTCAGCATCAATTCCCTCATTTTGGCAATTGCCATCGATCTGGACGTGACATCTAATCGAGTGTAAACATTATTGATATGTCTTTTAATGGTATTCAGTGAAATGTACAGTTCCTGTGCAATTTGTTGGTTGGTTTTTCCGGCATAGATTAACGAAATAACTTCAAATTCACGGTCTGATATGGGACTTATCAGGTGTTTATTTAATTGTTTTAATTGAAGGGTAGGCACAACTTGATTAGCCTGCATGGCGTAGTTGGCCAGCCCAATTTCCAAAGTAGTCAACAATGACTTTTCATTAAAAGGTTTGACTAAATAACCTGAAGGTTGTATTTTTTTGGCACGATCCAAGGTGCTGCGATCGGAATAAGAGCTTAAAAAAATAAATGGAATGTGAAGATGATTAAAAATATACTCACCCAGATCGATGCCGTCTTTTTCACACTCCAAATTGATATCTAATAATGCAATATCTGGATGTTCGCTAATGATTAATTGTAATGCATCTTCATAATTATAGGCAATACCAGCAACTTCGAAATCTGAATTATTCAAATACATGGCCAGATTCTCAGCAATCAATGGTTCATCTTCTACTATAGCTACTCTTAGCTTATGATTTATTTCTGTCATGAGTAGATTCTTTTTTTATTGGGAAAACAATACTAATTTTTGTGCCTGCATCACTTTCTATCGTCATTTGCGCTTTTAGCTTTTGAACAAAAGCCCGGATCATTTTATAGCCGAAGGATTTAATGGTAAAGACATCCAATTGAGGTGACAAGCCTTGTCCATTATCTTCGACGATGAAGGTAATGAACTGGTTGCGTTCACTGAGGTGAACCTTAATGGTGCCTTCTTTTTTATTGAGAAAAGCATACTTTAATGAATTCGTAACTAACTCATTAATAATCATTCCAACGGAGACAACGATATCCATGTGTAATAATACAGGACTTACATGGGTTTCAATATTAATGCGTTCACTATTTTTATGAAAGGTAGTGTATAAATGATCTATTAAATTTTGGATATAATTCTTCATGTCCACTAAATTCATGCCTTCGTCCTCATATAAATTCTGATGAATAAATGCCATTGACTGGACGCGTAATTTGCTTTCTTGAAGTACTTCTTTTACTTTTTCATCGACATTAGATTGTGATTGGATATCTAATAAACTGGATATAACTTGAAGATTATTTTTAACCCGATGATGTACTTCTTTATTAATATATTCTAAGTCATTTTTTTGTTTAACGATAAGGGTATGATTTGATTTTAATTTTTTGAAAAGAAGAAAAATAAAACCTCCAAGAATTGAGAGTATAGCAATTATGCACCAAAGATATTTTCTTATATTGCTTTCATCTTTTAAATTAATTAATTTAAGTTCATTCTCTCTTAACAATGCTGCATTCAACTTTTTCTCATTGTTTAATTGTTCATTTTGAAGTGTTTGTTCACGTATCATGGAGGCAGTTAATAACTTCTCACTTTGTAAACTATGCTCTTTTAATCTATTTTCTATGGTTAATAGCTCTCTTGTTTTTATTTCTTTTTGAAGTTTTTGTTGTTTAAGTTCATTTTGTAATTGAAGAAACTCTATTTCGCGGTCCCGAACCTGAATTTCTGAATTTTTTCTGGCTTCGTTGGCGATGTTACTATTTTCTTTATTGGAGTATGCTATTTTAATCTTGGTTATGTATTTTAAATATTCGAATGCTTTAGGCAAATTTCCAACAGTATAAAAAGCATCTGCCATATTGGAGTAAATGTAATATTCTATATAGAAGGAAAATCCTTGTTTTGTATAGTTTATCGCTTTATTATAATACGCCATAGCTGCAGTTTCATCTTGTGTCAGTAAGGCGTAGTTCCCTTCCAGAACGTATTGTCTGACTTTAAGATTTACATTGCTATTATTTAATAACAGTTTATCAATTTGTGAAACTAATTCATTTACACGATTGTAATTTTTGGTTTGTATATTTAGATTGGCTTCCTCAATGATGCTTTCAGCAATCATAGAAGTATCATTAAGTTCAAAAGCTAATTCTTTAGATTTAGAAATAAAATAGGAAGCTGAATCCATTTTATTTTGTGAAAGATAGAGTCTCCCTAACGCTAAAGCGCACATTTGTAAAGAAGGAACTCTTTGAATGAGGGTATTTAATTTAAATGATCTAAGGTAAAAGGGGATTGCTTTATCGGCTTTATTTGTTTTGTCATAAATTTGTCCAAGATTTTCGTTCAACTCAGCACGCATTACATTATGATTGATTTGTTTTGCCCAATCTAAAGCTTTTTTATAATATTGAGCTGCCCTGGAATAATGAACCTGTTGGTATTCTATGTTGCCCAGTAGTTGTAATTTTTTTATTTCAAATATAATTTGGGAGTCCATTTTTGTGTCAAATGAAATTTCATTTAAAATGGATTCAGATTGATGGAGATCATTTGTTTTGTAAAAAATAAGGGCTTGATAATACAATACACAAGATTTATAAAAAAAATTATGGGTTTGTTCGAATTGTGAAGAAAGATTTTTTAAAGCCGTTATAGCTGAATCAAGATCATTACTCATTAATTGTTCTGCATACTGATTGAGCTCCTCTACTTTATTAAATGAAATGGATTGACACAGGATATGGGTACCAATTGTGATTTGAATAATGAATAGAAATATATATTTCAATGAAATGAATTGTATGTATTCAAAATAAAGCCCAAATTTACTATAATAATGATATCGAGTAATAACCCTTAAGGGTGATTTTTAGCGTTTTGGAGTTGTTTTTCAAAAATTGATATCGGAATTTAACCGAAGATCATAAAGAACAAATTACTTTTGTCACATTATTAATTCATAAAATTATTAGATCATTAAATTTATTTACGTTCAAAAATTATTTACCATGAAAAGAGTTGTAACCAATTTTATTTTTTTTCTTTATGTAATGAGTATAAATGTAATCTTTTGCGAAATGATGTTGGCCAACAGAAGTCAATGTCCAGTTGTAAGTGGCAAATTGAGGATGACTACCGTTGTTGAAGGTGTCACAAGAGAGTATTTTTTGCACATCCCAACAAAATATAATGGAAATACATCAGTACCATTAGTATTTATGTTGCATGGTACTGGAGGAGATGGTGAGAAAATGTATGAAACCTCCGGTTGGGCAGAATTAGCGGAAAGTGAAAATTTTATTGCTATTTTTCCATCTGCATTAAGTTATAAAATTATTGATGGTGGAGAAAATAAAACAATAACCAAATGGAATCATACACCAGATGCCGATTGGACATTCCAGGCCGGAGAAATTGAAAAAGATGATATAAGGTTTCTAAGAAAAGCATTGAATGAAGTAATAAATTTGTATAATGTGGATCGTAACAGAATATATCTCAATGGATTTAGTAATGGAGGCTCCATGGCAGCTAAATGCTCTATCGAAATGAGTGATGTCTTGGCAGCTGTTGCAGCAAATGCCGGATCATTTTATCTTGATACGACCTACGTTCCAAAAAGAAAAATTCCTGTCTTATATGAAGTTGGAAATAAAGATTACGGTCCAGGTAATGAAGGGCCAGAAGTTCCAATGATATTTTTCGATTCTCTTATTTCTACTCCAGGAATCAATTATAAAAATGGAAAATTCTACCGGGTCGCAGCTAATTATACAAATAATTTTGGCTATAAAAAAGAACATAAAATAATTGGAGATACAAATTTCGCAGTATTCGCATATTATTTGCCAATTGATAAGAATGCAAATCGTGAATTTCTATACGTATTGGTAAAAGGTTTGGAACATAATTATCCTAATTGGGCACCTGCCAGACACTGGGAATGGATGAAAAAATATACTCTGGACAACACTGGTACAACCAATGTTTCAGAACCTTTAGATGACGTGAATGCATTGATTTTATATCCCAACCCAATAAAAGATGAGGTGGTATTTCAAAGAGAACTCAAATGGAATATTTTTGACCAATGGGGTAGGCCTCTTATGTCAGGAAATGGTAAATCGGTTCGAGTTCAACACTTAGCCAGTGGCGTTTATTTATTAAAAACCGAGGATGGTGTAGGAAGATTTGTTAAGTTGTAATCAAGAATCTTTTTACTTCAATAGATAAATAGAGTGTTATTTTTTTACGAATATTAAAATTTATTGTAATATTTATTTCATATGGAAGGTAATTCCATTTGTCAATATGTCTCAGTTTCTTGATATGGAAGGTTAGTATTTTTTGATAGGAAATATGTGGTGAGATGTATGATCTGCTAAGATAATATGTGGATTGACATTTATAATGAAACCTTGAAATATTTCTTATTTAATAAAGACTTTATTTAATTTATTTTGAATAAGTCAGTATATTTGATTATCCATTTTATAATCTTAAAAGTAAACCAAGAATTTATGAAAAAATTACTACTGTTTATTGTTTTTTGCTTGAGTTTAATTTCGCTTTATAGTCAAAGACGATTTGATTGGAAAATTAAAGTTGATAATGAATTACGCGATGTTATTGTTGTTCAGCCGAGTAATCCAGCGCCACCCGGAGGTTATCCTGTAGTATTTATGTTGCATGGGACCAGTGGGGACGGAGAGAAATTTTATAACATTTCAGGATGGAAGGAATTGGGTGAGGAAGAAAATTTTATTACGGTTTTTCCATCTTCATTGTCCTGGTGTTTTGTTGAGGATGGTATAGAAAAACATAATACGAAATGGGTGAATGGTGATTTATTAAGCATACCCTGTGCTGGTAAACCCCAAGACTATGTTGATGATGTTAAATTTCTTAAACGAATCGTTCAATTGGTTCAAGATACCTTTCAAGTTAATTCCAAAATGATTTTTGCTTCTGGATTTTCAAATGGTTCTGTGATGATTCATAAATTAGCAAATGATGCAGGTGATGTGTTTGCTGCCGTAGCTGGTGGTAGTGGTCCGCTCACTGAATTGGATTCTACCAACCCAGTAAATCGAATTCCAGTTTGGTTTATAGTAGGCTCGCTAGATGATCGATATATAGTCCCGCCTTATACTTCATTGCCATTTGGAGGTGATTCCATTTTGGCCTATTTGGGTGTCTTTCTCAATAGAGCATTAGCTTGTCAAGGTTTAACTCAAACATTTATTAAAAAAGAATCAAATATTACCCATACATACATTTTTAATGAAGCTCAAGCTGGTATGACCTCTAAACCATATTTGTTTACCTTGATAAAAGATATGACCCATGAATATCCTAATGGTGCGAATTATCCCTTATCAGCACCAAAGATATTTTGGGAATTTTTTAAACAATCTGTTGTGACGAGTACAAATGAATTTGAAAACCGTGATGAAAAAATAAATATGTATCCCAATCCTTCGGAGGGAATATTAAACATAAAAGCAGCTAATACTAAAATTGAACGTTTAGATATTTATAATTCTCAAGGTAGTAAGCTTTTAAAAGTTGATCAGTTAAAAGAAATATATCAAATGGACCTAACACAATATCCTGATGGTATTTACTTTATTCAACTAAAAACCTCATATGGTAATTTTACAAAAAAATGGATTAAATGTCAACATGAATAAATGAAAAAATGTAAGCTTGTATCGTTCATTTTCATCCTATTATTTATTTTAGAGATTAAAGCTCAGTCTTTTTCATGGGCAAAATCAGTCGGTGGTACAGGAATTATTTTTTCAAGTTCCATTATAATAGATTCGGAGGGAAATATTTATAATACTGGTCATTTTTATGGGACTATAGATTTTGATCCTGGAGTAGGTATTTTTAATTTGAGTTCTGAAGGAGGTGGTAGCGATATATATGTTTATAAATTAAATGCTCTAGGAATTTTTCAATGGGCCAAATCTGTTGGTGGTCCTTCGGAAGACTTTTCTTCTTCTATAAAAGTTGATTTATTAGGTAATGTATATATTACTGGTGATTTCCGTAAGAATGTAGACTTTGACCCTGGGGCTGGAATTCTTTATTTAACATCTAAAGCTTTTAGCAGGGATGTTTTCATATTAAAATTGGATTCGTTCGGCAACTTTTTGTGGGCTAAATCTTTTGGTGGAGTAGATGAGGATGCAAGTTCTGCAATTTCATTGGATGATCATTTTAATGTTTATTTAGTTGGGCGATTTAATGGCTTAGTTGATTTCGATCCAGGAAAGGGAGTTAATGAATTATATTGCAGCGGTTTTTATAATGGCTTTATTGTTAAATTAGATTTATTGGGAAGTTTTAAATGGGCAAAGACTATATGCTCGCAAGATTATGTAATGATTGAATCAATAGCAGTAGACCGCTTTGAACACATTTATATAACTGGTCATTTTAGAGGTATTAATCATTTTAACATTAAGAATGATTCATTGGAGTTAAATACAAATGGTGACAGTGATATTTTTATTTCTAAACTTGATACATTAGGTCAATTCGTATGGGTTAAAGTAATTGGTGGAAATGATTTTGAAAAAGCTCATTCAATATTATGTGATAATTCGGGTTATATATATGTCAATGGCACTTTTAATGGAACATTAGATTTTGATCCGGATACTGGAATTTATAATTTAAAATCAAAATCTACATTTAATAATTTTGTTGCTAAATTTGATAACACTGGTCAATTAATTTGGGCAATAGATATTAATACAGGTCGTAGTTTTTTAACACTTGATGAATTGGGAAATACATATTGCTTTGGAACATTTGAAGGGACAGTCGATTTCAATCCAGGTGTTGATACTTTTGAAATATCATCAATAGGGCCATATGATTTCTACATTTCCAAAACTGATAATTTAGGTCACTTTCTTTGGGTGAAATCGATAGAGTTATTAAATGGTGGACTTCCCTCTTCTATTACCTTAGATCTTGATTTAAATATAATCACAACAGGTAATTTTAAGGGTACCTGTGACCTTAATCCTGATTGGGGTATTGAAAAACTTACTTCTATTGGTGTTTCAGATCAATTTGTGCTTAAAATAGATCAAAGAACGGTCAATATGAATTCTATAAATAATAAAATTGACTTTGATATTTTTCCAAATCCCTCTTCCCAATTTATTCGAATTAGTTTAAATAATAATAACACTTATGATATTTGGAAAATTAATGTGTTTAATAGCTCAGGTCAATTAATATATCGTATTAATAATCATTCCAATCATTCTATAGTATTGAATAAAGAAACAATAGGTACGGGACTATTTTATGTTCAGGTTCATGCGAATGGAGAAATGATGTCTAAGAAAATATTTTTTGAATAAATGTAACTATTCGATTTAATACTAAATCATTTTATAAGTGTTATCATCTTTTCAAAAGGGACAAACTATACGGCTCTGACTTGATTGTTGCTTTTAGCCAAATACATAATATAACTATTTAATTACTTTACAAATAGGTTATAATTAAAGGAAATAGATTTGGATAGATATATTGCTATTACAATAATGGCATATACCTTTCTTCTATCAATTTAAAATGCCAGCGCTGATGACCGGGCAACATAAATCCTATAGAGGCTATGGAATAAGAACCTTTGAACCCTTGTCCCATTATTTCAAGCATTGCAGGTGTGAAAGAATGGAATAGTGTATATAAACTAAAATGTACAATTTTTAATTCATCGATGAGACTTTCCAATGATCGGTTATTTGCATTGGATGCTTTAGCATATTCATCTTCATCAAAAGATGGCATTTTTTGAGTTTCACCTCTTGAAAATGCTAGCACTCGATAAGAAAAAATGCGCTCTGCATCGATTAGATGTTGGATGATTTCATGGATAGTCCATTTGCCCGGAGCATAAACCTTATCACCAAGGGCTCTCCATTTTTGTATTGGTATGGTATCCAATTCATCAATACTTTTTTGAATGGCATCGAGTAATTCTACATCATCGGTCATGTTGATGTATCGGTCAAAGTATTCCGGTAATGTAGGTAATTGTGATCGTTTCATATATTTTAATTTAGTTGTTTTTATTTAAAAATTTTTCAAGGTCTAAATACATGCGCAATTTCTTTTTGGAATGGGCTCCTAATCTGTGGTAGAACTCAATGGCGCGGGTATTGAATTCCGGTGTTTGCCATTGTAACAATCTAATATTGAGTTCTACAGCATGGGAAATCATTTTATGAATCATTGCCAATCCTATACCATGATTTCGCGCAGACTTTCTAACGAAAAGACAATCCATATGTAAATAATAATCAGCCTCCCAGGTTGAGAATTCTTTCATATATGTTGTATAAGCTAAAATTCCTTGTTCGCCTTCTGCAATAATACAATACAACTTGGGTGTACTATGAAAGAGATGTTGTTCCAAGCGTTTTGATTTTCCTTCAAGGTTATAAACTGTTTTTTCATAATCAGCATGTTCTTGACACAGAATAATGATTTCATCTATGTCCTGCGGCATCGCAAATCTGAGTGAGTAATTTAATTTAGACATCTGCATTGAGTTGGGAATTGAGATAGCCTTCAAAATTTGGTTGGTCCGAATGTTTCAAAACATGCTCAACCCATGCATTCCGTTCGAACCAAATTACAGCCAGTTCCCATACACAAGTTATGATGCCTTTATCAGAGAATAATTTATAATGATCAGGATCTTCATGAGTAGCAACGAATACATGATTTTGCAACATGTTATCATCAATCCACCAATTCAATATGGCAAAGCAACCTTCCTTTCCTTCATGTATAATGAGCGTGGCTATACGGTATGTAGTTAATGGATAATTTTTTGATAGTTTGAGCCATTCATTGAGTTGTTGTTTTGCAAGTTCAATATGAGTGGAGGGGGCAAATTCGTTTTTTATAGATATACTATAGATTTTAATTATCCAATCCTGATGCTCATGTAGTTCAATAAATCTAATGGGTCTTGTTTGGTATCGTGTTTTAATAATGCTCATTGGTCGATTTGTTGGATGATTCTATTGATTTGACGTTCACTCTTGAGGCCACATTTTTCTGCCATTTGTTTTTTTGAAATATTCGGATTAAACATCCACTCTTTCACTTTTTCAAGTCGAAGGAGTTGAAGATATTCATGTACGGTTAGTCCGGTTTCTTTCTTAAAAATCCTCGTAAAATTTCTACTGCTCATATGTGCTACAACCGCCAGTTCTTCTATACTCGTTTTTGTATGGATATTATTTTGCAACCAGTCCTGAACCCGATGGATGCCGGCATGTATGTGATTTCTAAATTCCAATAAATCACTTTGTTGTTTTTGATGACCGCTTCGTCTCTTGTAAATAACCAATTCACGTGCTACTTTGTGAGCAAAATATTTACCATATAATTGTTCGAGGATGTGTAAGGCTAAATCAATTCCGGATGCAACACCTGCACTGGTATAAATTCCAGAATCTTCAGTATATAATACGTTTTCTATGACTTCTATATCAGGATATAATTCTTGTAAAAGACCGGTCCGTTTCCAATGCGTAGTGCAGATTTTATTTTTAAGTAAGCCAATATGAGCCAAAGCAAATGCACCACTACAAATGGAGCAAATGTTGACCTTAAGTTCATAGGCATTACGTATCCACTGATGCAGGCTCGTGTTAGACTTATAGGTCATGGATTGGAAATAGCTTAATTGGGTTCCGGGAATTATAATAAAATCACCTTTAGTAAGTTTTATTTCTGAAAAATGTTTCATGGTTCCTAGATGCAAACCTGCTGATGTTATTATGCTTTTGCCTATGGTCACATATTCAATGCATAGATCAGCACCATATTCAATGCCTTCAAAAAATACCTGATCAGGGCCAGCAAGATCCATGAGATGTACTTTTGGAAGAATAAGAAATATTATTTTTACTGGCACGGTAGGCTTTTTAATATAGCAAAGGTAATCGATTAAATATACTATAATAGCCATAAATGAGACAAATCAAGCCAAATTTAAATGCTACCAAAATCTTGAATAAATGTTAAAGTTGTTCACCTTAGTTCGTATTTGAAGTTTATTGAATATCTTTAAGCACTTTTGTAGATTACTTTAAATTAGTTCCTAATGTTAAAATATTTCATTTCAATTTTACTGGTCTTTTGTTATTTAATAGATGTTTGCGCGACACATATCGTAGGAGGTGATATGGCTTATCGTTGTCTAGGTAATAATGATTACGAAATTACGCTTACGCTTAGAAGAGATTGTATTAATGGAAGTCAGCAAGCGCCATTCGATGATCCTGCCAACGTTGGTATCTTCGATGCACAAGGGCTATTATTAACGACCCTTGGAACTTCGGGTGTTTTGAGAATGAATTATAATAACAATGACACCTTGGATGAATTTATGTTTAAGAATTGTGGTCTAATAGGAGGTGATGTCTGTGTTCACACTACAAAATACAGAGACACCATCAAGTTGCCCTTCCGCTCAGGCGGTTACATTCTGGCCTATCAGCGATGTTGCAGAAATTTTACAATCACTAATATTATTAATCCACTGGGCACTGGTGCCACTTATTCTCTTGAAATAAAGGAAGAGGCTTTAAGGGTTTGTAATTCAAGTCTGGTATTGAGTTCCTATCCACCCATATATATCTGTGGAGATTATCCGATAGATTTCAATTTAAAGGCCTATGATGCCGAAGGAGATTCGTTAGTATATAAATTATGCACCCCATTTGAAGGAGCAGATTCTATAAACCCGCGACCTACAAGACCGAGTAGTCCGCCATTTGTAGAAGTTGTATTTAAACCACCATTTAGTTTGTTGGATATGATCGGTGGAAAGCCTGCTTTGCAAATGAATCCAATGACAGGACGAATGACTGGTTTTGCAGAACCAATTATTGCTCAATATTTGATTGCATATTGTGTGGAGGAATATCGCAAGGGTGTATTACTTTCTGTCATTCGACGGGACTTTCAGATCAATGTTCGTTTGTGTAAATCATTACCTGAAGCTCATTTTGATGCAAGTACCGATCCCTGTGATTTGAACCAATTACTTAAACTTACTGATTTATCAAAGGATAATTATTCCAGTGTTATTTCATGGAATTGGAAGATCATGCTTAATGGTAATGTATACAACAGCACGGATAGAAATCCATTAATACAGATTAATGACACAGGAATTGCAACGATACGTTTAATTGTCCAATCTAAAGAATCTTGTCGCGATACAATTCAAAAAACAATTCCCATATCTTGGTTGCTTGCTAAAGTTCCAACAAAAAATCATGAGATCTGCAAGGGTGATTCAGTATTGTTGGCCAACTATAGTAGTACAGGTGCAAGCTATATATGGCGTCCTAGTGTTGGACTATCTTGTTCGACCTGTCCCAATCCTGTTGCAAGACCTATAACTAATACTCAATATATACTTACAAGTACAAATGGTAAATGCAATAAGACAGATACGGTTAATATTAAAGTTACCAGTTGTTTTATAGATAGTTGCGCTATCCAAATTAAAAAAGTTTGTCTGCCAAGTGGTATGGTAGAAGTCAGTATTTTAGATGCATTTGGGAATGTGATTCAATCTGCTAAAAGACTGCACGAATTGTTTTGGGATATCAAGGAATCAGCACAACATGCCAAATATATTTTACAAAATAAAAATCCAGTATTATTATTTCCTTCAGATATATTTAGTATAACTTCTAAAATATATACTTGGCCAAAAGGTGTTCCAAAGTCTATAGAGTATGCAAAAATTTGTGAACGAAGAATCATTGATACCATTAATGTCAAATGTGAAGGTCCATGCACAGAAATGAAATTCATTCTATCGAGTTGCCTGGATGATTACGATGTCAAAAATAATTTGAATTTTCCGCCAGCTTTATGTGAATCAGTTTGTGGTGGATCTTGTAATATTATCGTTGCATTATTTGAAGAAAATGGAACATTGATTGATCCCAATGCATATCAAATTCTTTGGTCTAATGGCAGTACCAATTCTTATGTCCATATAATGGCTCCGTATTATAATACCTTAACCGTAGAAGTCAGAAAAGGAGAATGTATCTGGAGAGGCAGATATTGGAAATCTTGTGATTTATATAAAGGAAGTAATTTAATAGATAGCAGAGATTTTGGCAATGTACTTCTCCAAGCTGAAAGTATGAATGTAGAAACATTTCTCCAGGAAGCTTCAATTAAGAATTATAAAATATATAACATGGAGGGAAAATACGTTGCAAAAGATATTTTAGAGTGGAATCTTCTGACATCTGGATTGTATTTATTTTTTGTTGAAATAAATGGTGAAATAAAGGTTTATAAAGTTTGGAAATAAAATCATGCCATCGGTCTTTGTTCCATCGGAGCAACCTCCTTGTGCATGAATAAAATCTATCATAAAATAAATGACTAGAGATAAAAATTAAACCCGGCCATCAGTCCTTGCTCCAGCGAAGCAAGCTTCTTCGTGTATACTTAAAAAATGGGAACTCATTTCATTGCATCACTCATCCATTTGGGAAAATTTCCCGAACAAAAATAATTTATGGAGTGTAAATGCCAGTTATCCTTTAAATCGGACATGTCTCATAACACCTAGATTGGGAATGAGTTTTGGTTTTAAGCCATATGGTTTTCATGCAGGTCTCGGAATAAAGTATCAATTAGGCAAATAAATTTCAACTACTAAATAACATAAGTTCTTCTTCTATATGTGGAAGATGAATATTATTTTGAAATTGCATTCCAATTTTTTTTAATAGTTTTATTGAAGAATCGTTATTCAATACCGTGATAGCTAAAATGGGTGAACATTTCAATGTGTGAATCCCATATTCCAAGGTAGCGTGAGCTATTTCATAGGCATATCCCTGACCCATGAATTCAGGTAAAAATGCAAATCCAATATCAGGAAATTCCAAATGATCTCTTTTGATTAAACCACACATTCCTATAGGAGTTTGATCAGATTTTAATGTTACCATTGATAGTCCATATCCATGGTCATGGTAACTTTTTAGAGGACCTTTTAGCAAATATTGCTCAGCTTGTTCTATGGTTTTTACATTCCGATCTCCGATATATTGCAGCCAACCGGGACTATTCAGTAATTCGATGATGAATGGAGCATCGTCTAAATTGAATGGTCTGAGGAGAAGGCGGGTGGTTTTGAGGTTCATTTTATGGATTGAATTATTGCTGAAAAATACAAAACTCTTAGTTATACTTTAATTTTATACGAAATCCCCGTTGTCACTTTTGACGTTTGTTTTAGGGTTTCGTTTGGAGGTCTTCGATCATAAAAGTGATTATAATTAATGGAAATATAAAAATGTTTATTGATCCCAAATTTTAATGTTGATTGATTTAAAATTCTATAATCATAGAACTCATTGACCAAGGGTTGAAAATAAGTCGTTGTTATAAATTCTGTACGTTCATAGGGGAATAAACTGAATGACAGGTAACTGCTACTTCGGAAATTTTCATGTGTTATTTGGTTCTGGGAAACCTCCTCTTCGTGTTCATACATCATCAACGAAGCCACATACATTCTGATTTTTTTATTATCCACCAATTTAAATCGTGGTCCCGTTCCAAGTAGAAATCTAGATTTTAAATTTAGGATTTCATTTTGTTGGAATTGTACAAATGCTTCCCATCTTAAATATTTGTTGCATTTGATATTGTACCTTAAATGCAACATGGCTTCATCTACAAGTTGGACCTCATCACCTTTGAGGAATCCATAGTAAGCTGCTGCTATAAATAAATGTTTGTTATGCTTGTATTCAGTTAGAAGATTACCTTCAGCTTGAATAACTTTACTTGTTGATTGAATATAGGAACCATTTATTCCGATTTCACCAAACCATCCATTGGAATCGGTTCTTATTCTGAATTTTTCTGCATTGACTAATTGACAATGACCAATAGTTGGAAGATTTAGTATAACTAAAAATGCAAAAGTTGGTATATTGAATTTCCTCATGACTCGTAATAAGAAATATATTGATCTGTTATGATTACACTACTGTTAGGAACTTTTTGAAGTTTAATGCTTACGGCTACAAATTCTATAATTTCTTTTCTTCTTTCCAATGGGATTCCTGTTGAAGCAAACCACTGAGCTTCAGTGGGAATAAAAATATAGACGATACAATTTCCCCCTCCGAATTCATAATCAAAGGGTATGTTTATGTTTCCTTCAATATAATGTATCGTGCCTGATCTTCCTTGTTCATCAATCTCTATTTTTTTATCTTGAGCTGGATACAATTCTGTCATCTTGGATTCGCGAAAATCTATGTCATCAGGAATTAATTTTCCAGCAGAATCATAATATCTTCGCCGATCTTTTAGTAAATCAGATACGGGTTCTGATATTGGATTCATTAATGGTTTTTCTTCTATTTCAATATTGGGTTCCAGTTTTTGAAAATAAAGTTTATGCGTAATAATTCCCACGATATCTACCTCAATGCAATAATGTGCAGGAAGAAATT
The DNA here is from genome assembly GCA_044228225.1 of Saprospiraceae bacterium. Classification (GTDB taxonomy): domain Bacteria; phylum Bacteroidota; class Bacteroidia; order Chitinophagales; family Saprospiraceae; genus Vicinibacter. The sequence goes on from JBGAVH010000017.1 coordinate 30,661, forward strand.
CCAAACTATCCAATATAATCTGAATGCTTCCACTTAACCTATTTTGTATTGGATCTTCAATAATCATTTGCGAACGATCCAGATCGATTATTTTGAATGTTTGATATTTATATCCATCATTCGGTAGCCACATTATGAGTTGCTGGCAATCCGGATAATACACATAATTGACATGGTTCATATCGAACTCTTTGAAATCTGTTTTTGAAATATTCGGAGACCAAATATTTTCAATATGTTCAATAATGATTTTTCCAAAATTCGGTTCCATGCCTAAGCCTCTTAATTACTTTTGGTGAATACGATATGGTCGAATGGCATAAAATAATTCGGTAAACACGATATGGTATTTTCATTAATGACAAAATCTATACCCTTGAAACTTACTTGCTGAAGGCTTTGTTTTAATGTCACTTCAAAATAATTATTTTCATTTCCTTCATCCTTTATTAAAGTAGGAATATCTGGATAATATTGATGTTTGAGGAATATTTTGTCACATTTTGGAATCTCCGGCCTGATAACACCTTCTTGATCTGCTTCATAATCTATGCGCTCATCTTTAAGGAAACAAATGCACATCGCACTTGAAGTCAACATTTTATTTGGGCCTTTAACATGAATTTCTATCGGTCCGCTTTTTTTGGATTGTTTGTCAATTGTAAAATCATTTCCGGGTTCTTTGTCACTGTGAAGTTTTAAAGTATCTCCATTGATGGTATATGTTCCTTTTGCATTTCGATCCGATGCACCATAGCTAAAATAAAAAAGAAAGGTTCCATCCTTTTTAAAAAGAAAACCTGCTGACATTTCCATTTTATTGAATAGATATTCACCATCTAATGTTTTTACATTTTCTTTCATTTGAAATATAGGATTTAAAGCAACATAATATAGGGCATAAAATAATGGGTTCATTTATTTGATTTTAACCAATTTCAATTCAGATGTAATTTTATATTTTTCCTGACCCTTGCCTTCATTGACATCATCGGTCTTAAGTGTCAAGATGTTGGAAATTAGTTTAGATTCTATTTGGAAATTGCCTTCTGCGTTATCGTAGAATACTTGTTTTGTGTCCATTAGTTTATTTTTTTTATCATACTTGCATAGCCAAATAATATGCTCATTGTCATATTCTCTGGCGATCAGAATTAAAGATCCATTTGAGTTTACACAGACGCTATCCACAAAATGATATTTATATAATGGATCATAGAAAGCATCAATACTTTCTATTTGATAAGCCTTAAATTCAGTATTTGAAAGTACGTTCAATCGATGTAATTTTTCCCGGGCTATTAATTCCAAATAGCTCAGATTGAAAGGTCGGCATTTCGGAATGGATTGGTTTTGTATTATAGGTTTGATCATTGTGTCGTAACTAGTATTAAATTTTTGGTTTAAATTATTTTTTGTATTTCCAAAAACAGGTTTAACACCAAAAGCAATTAGAAGAGTGCAAATAGCTACTGACAAATAATTTTTGTAAGGCATATCAGTTTAATTTTTTAAAGTACAGTATTAATCTATGATCTCACTTACTGCATCCAACCCGGATTGTAATGCACCTTCCATAAATCCCTGCCAATCTGCCAGATGTTCTCCTGCGAAATGCGTATTCATAAAAGCTTGTTTCAATGTGGGCATGACGTCAAACCATGTATTTTTTCCATAAAACGCATAGGCTCCATAGGAAAATGGATCTGTGCCCCAATAGTACATTAGAGAATTTTTAATGAAGGGCTTTACATTTCCAAAAGCTGGTTTGAGTGCATTCAATATAATTTCCTCACGCTGATCTTTATGTACTGAAGCTAATGTATCAGCTTTTTCACCGATGGCATAACACATCAATACACCTTGAGATCCGGGTTGATTTTTAGTGCCATGATAAAAATAATGGGCTGGTGTATCAGTAACCATATCAAAGTTCTCATCCTTCCAAAACCGCTCTGTACAGACAATAGGGAATTTACCGATTCTGGCGTATTGCAAAGAATGAATCGCATCTATTTTTTGTGCAGGAAGGCCTGGATTCCATTGAATTTGTTTAATGGCAAATGTAGGAATGGTACATATTACTTTATCAGCTTCAAAAGTTGAACCATTGGAACATTTAATAACGACTTTTTTTGAAGAGGTTTGATCAATGTTGGTGACTTGATGATTAAGAAGGATATTATTCAAACCTATGGCATCTGCTAATTTGGTTACCAACTTACCATTGCCACCTTCTATTTTGAAATCCATTTCATTCTTTTCACTACTTTCCGCGTATTCAGCAAATGCACTATAGGCAGAAGTATGTCTAATGCTTTCACCAAAATCAGTGCTGTCTATTAATTCGCGAAGCATCAGATCTCTTTGTTCGAATTGTTGATTGGATAGAAATCGCCACCAGTCCATCTTATCTAATTTCTTTTTCGATATTGGTGTAAAACTATTCCATATCAATTCTTTATTATTCCAAAAATCTTCAAAAGCCTGACTGAAATGCCAATCAGCAGGTTTGGAATATTCACCTTTGTAAGTCAAATGAGTTTCGAATCTATTATCCAATAAATTCAAGTCAAATTCTTTACACAATCCTTTTAGAACTTCATGCGAATCACCAACCCATTCTGCACCCAATTCTATAACTTGATTACTAGCATCATTAAGTGCATGTGAAAATACTCTTCCGCCAATCCGATTTCGGGATTCTAAAATAGTTATAGCGATTCCTTTTTTTCTGAGTTGATAGGCTGCTGCCAAACCGGAAAAACCTGCACCGATGATGATTACAGACTTGGGTAGTTTTTTATTTGATATACCTGCTATTAAAGCATCATTGTTCAACAATAGGGCACCTCCGGCAACGGTACTATTAATAATAAATTTCCTCCGATCCATATCAATTAGTATTTAATTTGTGGTGGAGTAAAAATAGTAAAAAATATTATATTGAGATGTTTTTAGCTCATGGCCAAAATATGGAAACAAAAAACACAGATTGATAAAAAAAAAGAAAATAAGAATTTAAATTTGAAAGTTAGGAACTGATTTTATAGATAAAGTTGGGGAGTAAAAGGATAAAAAGTATTTGATTTGAAATAAAAATTAGCGAAAACCAAATCCTCCAACCAGTAAATCAAATGTGACCATCAGAGATTATGGAATATTAGCTTAAAAGATATAGTTGGATATTTATTTAATATTGAACAAATATTTGAATCATAGGCTTACATGACCTTAGGCACAAGTTTAGCACCAGTATACACGACTATAGGGTAGGTTTGGTACCAACTAAACAAGATAGTGGTAGAGGTTTAGATTGATGTTAATACGAAGAACTCCTCATGTCAATATCGATCCTGCGCGCGAGCATAGTAATTGGTTTGGAAGGTATCCTGATTTATTATCAATCAAGTTGATTATCTATTTTACCTGTCGCTTAATTGACCGAATACCATTCAAACCGATTACCTGATTGCCAATTAAACCGATCACCTGATTTCCATTCAAACCGATTACCTGATTACTATTTAAACCGATTACCTGAATACCATTTAAACCTATTACCAGATTACCATACAAACCGATTACCTTGTAATTTAATTACAATCCCAACTTACTTCGAATGGCTTTTGGGATTGCATTTTTGTGAACCAATATAGATATTGTTTTATGTCTGAAATAGGCGTCAGAAGCATAGATGTAGCCGTTTGTTATTTTATTGCTCGTACCCCATGAATTTTTTACGATGTAATATGAAGTTCCATTTTGGTCTACTGCATTTCCAATAATATGCATACCATGATCGTCGGTTGTTAATAATTGATCGAAGCTATATTGACGTTCTTCCTGAGTGACTAATTTTTCTTCTTGTGGTTTTTTCCAAATGGAGTCGCGATACTTCACTTCTATATCTTCCCAAGGAATAGGAGTATTGATAGCTAGACCAAATTCTCTGGAAAATGTTTTTTCACTAACATCAGTTGCCCAAATAACAGAATATCCATTTTCGAGAGCATGATCAGTTATTGTTTTTAATTCATCTAGAGGAACATTATAAAATAAATTTTGTGCCCAGTTATCTGCTACTTCAAGTATGAAAGGTTTGTAAAAGGGGTGATGATTGAATGAAGTTATAGCAATATAATCATCCGGATTAATACCTAAACTGTTAACAAAACTGTTTGGAGTATAGGTTTTTCCTTCATAGACAAAATTCTCAGGCGGTATCCCAAAGTATCCATCCAATGCGCCTTTGAAGACATTTCTCCAATTTGGGCTTAATTTTCCATCAGGCAATTTCAACATGTTATCAAGTATGCCTTTGAGTACAGCTTCCATTTCGAAATGAACAGGTTTATCTTGGCCTATAGGCATTCCGGAATAAACAGATTGCGGAGTTAGACCATATTTTTTTATGAGATTCATGACATCACCATTTTCAGCTCCTTGTCCAAAGGCTGTATTGCCTTGTCTGCGCATATACAAGTCAGCCCGATCCAGATATCCAGCTCGTGCAATAAACATTTCACTTAAATCAACAGGTGGTTTTCCCATTCTAATAAGTTCACTTTCTAAAAACGAATGGGTAGAATAAATCCAGCAAGTACCACTTTTATTTTGGTTTTTAACTGATGTTGATCCGATCAATTTTTTTGTAGTGAATTGATAATCATTAATCTTAGTTGGTAATTCTTGTCCTTCAATACTTATTAAGAAACATTGAAATATAAAAAAGTAAAAATATTTATACATACGATAGCGATTTGATAAAGTAAAGATAATATTTTATCAAATCCCAGATTACATAATTTCTCAAACATAGCCTGAACCCGATCACCCGATTACCTGACCACCGATTACCCGATCACCCGATTACCGGTCACCAGATTACCCGATTACCCGATCACCCGATTACCTGACCACCGATTACCCGATCACCCGATCACCGGTCACCAGATTACCCGATCACCAGGTTACCCGGTCACCTGATTCCCCACAATTAGCTCAACCTTCAACATTCCATTTATTTTACAAAAATTTGAAATTTGCAAATAAATAATGATACTCAGGTATTTTTTTTTGTATATTTGGGCTTAGTTTTTTGTGCGTTATATAATTTATAAGTCACAGACAACTAACGGATTGTGAAAAGCTTATTAATTAATTTTTTTTATAATATTTGATTTTGTAGCTTTTCTTCGGATTAACCAAACTGAACCTGAATGGTATTGAGATCATTTAAGTGCTTATTCTTTTTCAAAAAGTTCTTTTTGAATCATACCTTTATTGCCCATTTCATTTTTCAGTTTTTATTTATCAGCGGTCTATTAGACCAAATTAACAGAATTTTCAAGGTTATTGAGTTGCAACATCTTTCATGCAGCAACCAACCTCTATTCCATAAAAATCGTAGTTTATTAATGAGTAGTGTGTTCCCAAACACTGCTCAAATACAAGAATTTGTAATATGAAAAAAAGTTATTTGTACCACACTTCAGCAGCCGCAAAATTTTTCACTAAAGACTTAATGTCGTGGTCTTTAAATGGGCTAAAGTATCTGACTTGTCTGGTATTTTTGTTTGCATTTAATTCAAATCTACTGAGTCAAGGTATTCCACAAGAGAAAGCACCTGTTTCTATGGAGGATCAAGTAAGAAAGACTCTTAAAGAAAATGGTCAGACCCTGCGATTCATGGAAAATAAAGGTCAGGTGAAAAACCCTAATGTCCTGTATTATTTTAACGGAAAACAAGGTTCTGTATATATTGAAAGAAATAAAATACGGTTTATAGCTCAGGAATACGTCAAAATGGAAGATGAATCATTTAAAGTTGATTCTTCAACTAATGCATTACCCGAAGTCAATAATGTACTTAAAAGTCTCCACACTTTTACCTTAGAAATGGATGGTGCTAACCCATTACCTAATTTGAAATTGGGAGATTCATTTGGAACCAGATACAATTTCTTTCAAGATCTTAACCCAAAGAATTGGGTATCAGGAGTACACGCAGCTAAAGATTTAACCCTAGAAGAAATTTACCCTGGAATTGGTTTAAGACTGTATAGTACCAAGGATGGAGCACTCGAATTCGACTGGATCATGAAACCCGGTGCCGACTATGAACAAATCAAATTAAAATTCACTGGACAGGATAATTTAAAAATAGACAAAGACGGAGGATTAACTGTTGGTTTACGTTTTTCTGATGTTAAATTCAATATTCCGGAATCTTATCAAGTGACAGAAGATGGCAAAGTTCCAGTAAAGATGACCTTCAAGGAAACTGAAGATAACACCATTACATTTCACACCAAAGCTAAGTTGGATGCAAGATATCCATTAGTCATTGACCCTACATTAAACTGGGGTACTTTTATGGATGATGATTCAGGAACCTTTGATGAATATTTGTATGCTATCCAAATTGATACCTTAGACGGAGTCATTTACTGTGCTGGTGCAACCAATAAAAATATTACTGTAAATACCAATCCAAATGATACCGTATCATATGAGGCAAATGGTTGGAGAAATGTAATAACTTGGCCAACTGGGGCTGGGAATGGAGGTGGTTCTAATACTGGAGAATCTGTGGCTATAGTTTATAGGGTTAATAGTTCGGGTACCTTACTTATGGATCTTACCTTGTATGGCCCAAGTACTATTACCAATGACCAAGATGTAAATGCGCACGGTTTGGCACTTTCTCCAAACAGGGTATTCATTTGTGGATTTACCGAAGTTGATATTCCTATGGCTGGTACTCCCTTTGACAATACCAGAAGCAGTACAGACGCATTTGTTGCGGTATTTAATAGGGCACTTGACACACTGATCTATGCTACTTATTTAGGGTCAACCGGTGCTGAGGTTGCAGGGGCAACATCGATTAGAGCAACAACAGATACCAGCTTTACGGTAGGTATGACCGCTACCGCTGATCTTCCACATACTAATCCCCGATATTTCTCGCCAACTAATTTTGTGGACACGACTTTTGGTGGAGTAAGTGATTTTTATATTGCTAAATTTAGCGGGATCAATAAGCTCTATTGGGGTAATTATATTGGTGGAGCTCAGGGTGAGACCTTCAATGATCTTGAATTATTTCCTGATGGAAAGGTAGCTTTTTGCGGATCAGGATTTAGTACTTTAACTGAGATAAATAGTTCAGCCGCACGATCTACTGTTACAACAAATTTAGATGGTATTATAGGTGTATTTACTAATGATGGGAATACCATTAATTATTTGGATGAAATAGGAGCTGCCGGAGCTGATAGAATTAACGACGTAGAAATTATCGGAAATAAACTATATTTCACAGGGGATGTTGCGACGGGTTTTCCGACCTCAACTGGTGCCTATGATGTTACTTATAATGGTGGAGCCTCTGATGCGATAATTGGATCAGTGCCAATTACAGGGGGTGCGCCATATGTGGCTACTTTTTTCGGTTCAACAGGTACAGATCTTGGGAATGGAATTAAACTAGTGACTTCGAATGCATGTGACGGATCAGGTGAATCCTTTCTATTAATCTGGGGAACGGTAGGTGCAGCTGGATTGCCAACATTGAATCAAGGAACAGAACCTTTTTTTAGTGCCAATTTTGGTGGTGGTGGCTTAGATATGTTCTTTGCAGGTTTTTAAAGTACATTACTGGTAGGAGATTTGACTTATAGTACCTATGTCGGAGGAAACCAATCCGATTATTTAGGAGATACTGGTAATCCTAGAGGAGCTAACCATTTATCTGTGGTTGGTAGTGATATATTCGTTGGAACAACATCCCATAGTCCAAATACTGGTGGAGGTCTTGTACAACCTGTCATCGTACCTGTTTCCGGACAAGGTCATGGATTCGATAGTACTAAAACAAATACGACAAACGACTCACATGTGCTTTTTTCCATTGGTGTGAGTAATATATTTATAGAAGATTTTTCTGATGCACCAGCTACCTATGGCGCACCTAAACATTTGATTGATTGTGATCGTTTAAGAATTGGATTACTCGTGGATAGTGAAGTTGGTGCAGTTCCTAGTACTTTCGCAAGAACAGATGATACTACAGGCGTAGACGATGAAGATGGTATTGCAGTACCTCCATCGTTTGCATTTGGTGGGCCTCAAACTATAATAGTCAATGTTGATAACATCACAAATACAACTGGCAAAGTAGCCACACTTTATGCGTGGATTGATTTCAGTGGAGATGGTATGTTTCAAGCAACCGAATTTACAAGTGTTACTGTTGCCAATGGTTTTATGGGAACAAAGACCTTAACTTGGAGTAATATAAGTATCGTAAGTAATGTGAACGAACATTATATGAGAATCAGGTTAACCACCAATAACCTTTCAGATAATGGCTTAACTATTAATGTTGATGAACGATCTTTTCTTTCTGCTACAGATGGGGAAGTAGAAGATTATCGATGTGTGGAATTAAATTGCCCACAGCCATCTGTGCAACCAGGTTGTCTTACTCAGGCCCAAGTTGATGCCATATACAATAACTGGGTAGGTCGTGGTTCCGGAGGTGGTGGTTGTATTGGTAACTTAAGTCACACGAATCCTGGTCCACCGGATAAATGTGGAGGCACTGTTACAGTAACTTATACATATACAAGTACATGCGAACCATCAATTTCGACTTGTTCTTCTACATTGACTGTAGCAGATTCAAATTTAGTTATCCAGTGTCCAGTGAACAAAACTGAAGCTGCTTGTCAAACTCAGGCAGCCATTGATGCTGCATTTAATGCTTGGCTGGCTACGGGAATTATAGTGCAAGGCTGTTCCCCAAGAATGATCTCCAATGATAATACTGGAGCTCCCGATAAATGCGGTGGCACCAAAACGGTAACTTTTACAGCTACCGCATCTTGTGGAACAACTCAGACCTGTTCTGCAACATTTACCGTCAGCAGTACAACAGTAGTTCTGACTTGTCCGGCTAATGTTACTAAACCCGCTTGTTATACCCAAGCTCAAATTGATACCGCATTTACCAACTGGCTTGCTACAGCTTCAGTAACAGGAGGATGTAATGTCTTATTAAGTAATAATAATAATGGAGCTCCTTTGGCCTGTGTCGGTGGCACTAAAACAGTAACCTTTACCGTAACCAGTTCGTGTGAAGCAAATAAAACATGTTCGGCTACATTTACGGTACCAGCTGCTACATCTGTTGTTCTTACCTGTCCAACAAATACCACTGAGGCTTCTTGTCAAACCCAGGCCGCAATAGATGCCAAATTTACTGCCTGGTTAGCCACTGTATCTTCTACTGGTGGATGCAATGTAGCGATTACAAATAATAATAATGGTGCTCCCGATAAATGCGGAGGAACTAAAACTGTTACATTTACAGCTACAAGTTCCTGTGAAGGAAATAAAACATGTTCTGCAACATTTACAGTTACAACCGCTCCATCAGTTGTATTAACCTGTCCAGCAAATGTAAGTGAACCCGTCTGCCAACTTCAAGATACTATAAATGCAAGATTTAACAGATGGTTAGCTACTGCAACCTTTTCAGGTGGTTGTAATGCCGTGTTAAGTAATAATAATACAGGCGCACCTGACGCATGCACAGGTGGAACAGCGACTGTTACATTTACCGTAACCAGCACTTGCGAAGCCAATAAAACCTGTAGTGCTACTTTTGCTGTAGAAGGAGCGGCTCCTGTCATGCTAACTTGTCCAACTAATAAAACTGAAGTTTCATGTCAAACCCAAGATTCAATTAATGCTAGATTCACTAGATGGTTAGCAACAGCTACTGTTACAGGTGGATGTAATAATGGATTATCGAATAATAATACAGGCGCTCCTGATAAATGTGGCGGAACTAAAACTGTAATTTTTACAGTTGATGTAACCTGCGGCGCAGATTTAACTTGTAGTGCAACATTTACAGTTACGGCAGCACCAGCCGTTGTCTTAACTTGTCCAACCAATCAAACAGAACCCGTATGTCAGCGGCAGGATTCCATTGACGCCCGTTTTAATCGGTGGTTGGCAACAGCAACTAAAACTGGCGGTTGTAATGCGGTTTTAACAAATAACAATACCGGTGCACCGAATGCATGTACCGGTGGAACTGCTACTGTTACTTTTACAGTAACAAGCTCATGTGAAGCTAATAAAACATGTAGTGCGACTTTTGCTGTTACTGGTGCATCTCCTGTCGTATTAACTTGTCCGATCAATCAAACCGAAGTCCCGTGTCAAACCCAAGATTCTATTAATGCCAGATTTACAAGATGGCTGGCAACTGTGAGCACCACTGGTGGATGTAATGTAGCAACAACTAATAATAATACCGGTGCTCCAAATCGATGTGGAGGTTCTAAAACGGTTACATTTACAGTAACTAGTAGTTGTGAAGCCAATAAAACGTGCAGTGCCGTTTTTACAGTTACAACGGATACTGCACCTGTGGTAACTGGGATGTTAGATACACTTTTTGTTAATGGATGTAATATTTCAGATCTTCCTCCTCCAGTTACAACAGTTATGGAATTAGAAAGCATGGGTGTTACAATTACTGATTGTACCCCTGATGCTAACTTAACCGTATCAAGTACAGAAACTAATGCTGGCTCTTGTCCAATAGTTATTACAAGAATATACAATGTTACAGATGTATGTAATAATACCAGTGTTGACATACCTCAGATTATACAAATAGATGACACCACGAGACCAACATTTACGGCACCAATAGATATTACAATATATACGGATTCAGAATGTGCCTATAATGCAGATACATCAATTACAGGAGATGTTACCAACGAAAGTGATAATTGTTCTTCAGAGTTAGAAGCCACCTTTGCAGATTCACTGGTAAACGGGGCTTGTGAAGGATCTAAATTAATTTATAGAAAATGGTCCCTGATCGATAGTTGTTTGAATAAAGCCCCTGATCAAACTCAATTAATAACAGTCCTTGATACCCTGATTCCAACATTCACTGCACCTCCGGATATTACTATATATAAGAGTCCTGATATCCCGGATACAGCTACTATAGCTAATTACGACTTTAACAAAGGAAGTTCTTATGCCACCCTATGTCCCATATTATTTACAGACATTGAATCAGAGGTTGATAACAGTTCAAATCCATTTTTAACTACAATAGGTACCCCATCTGGTTCCCTTGCTTACAGTGTAAACGCAAATGCAGGTAGGGCACTTAAGGTCACCAATTCTAGTTCACCCGGCTATTGGAGATTTGATTTAAAAGGTAACAGTATTCCGAAAGGAAAACAATTTGGTGTCTATATTCAAGCATATAGAAATGGTACTGGTAGTGCTACAACTTTAGAGTTAGAGTATAGTACCAATGGAACCAGTTGGACCAATTTCAGGTCAAAGGCTTTAACATTGGGAACTTGGGTTCAGGATACAGCTACCATTCCGAATGTATCTAATCCAGATTCATTATTCGTAAGAGTTGCATACTCTGGGGGAAGCGGGGTAGGCACTAGCGATCTATTTATTGATAATTTCCAAGTAAGATCCATAGTTTGCTGCACCTTTGAAGCATCGCCTTTTGTAACGGGAGATGTTACCGATGAAATGGATAATTGTTCTACAGGATTGTTAGCAACATTCTGTGATTCTATTTCAGTAGAACCATGCGATGGATCAAATGTAATCACACGTACTTGGTCACTTGTAGATAGTTGTGGAAACGCAGCTGCAGATCAAATTCAAATTATAACCATTAGTGATACCACTAGACCAACTTTTACAATTCCAAACGATACCACCATATATAAAGGTTCTGCTATTTCAGATACGAATACTTTAGTCAATTATGATTTCAACCGAGGAAGATCATATTTGGCTTTAGCACCTAGATTATATTTTGGAATTGGATCTAAAATAGATACCAGTTCTAATATGTTTAAAATAGATACTGGAACTGTTACCGGCAATCTGGCTTTCACCAATAATCCAATTGCCGGAAGATCACTTTGTACCGATTCTTCTCACTTAACTGGACATTGGCAATTTAACATTGGAGGTCCAACAATGCCTTTATGTACCAATTTTATGGTCTATTGTCAGGCCTTTATGAAAGACACCGCAAGCGCGGATACCATGAGGTATGAATACTCATTGGATAATATTACTTGGACTAGGTTTGATTCCACAATGTTATCTTATCGTACTTGGATTCAAGATACGGCCACTGTTCCTATAAATGTACTTACAGATTCGCTGTACTTACGGATCACTTATAAAGGAGCCATGGGTGCTGGTCCTAAACAATTAAGAATTGATAATTTCCAATTGAGGGCATTTGTCAATTATGATTCATGTGGTTATGATGCCTCTCCTGATATTACCGGATGGCCAACCAATGTTATGGACAATTGTGATTCTTTGCCAACTTTAAGATACACAGATAGTATAACTGTAGGGTCTTGTCCTGATGAAATGATAATCCATAGAACCTGGACCGTTACAGACGACTGTGATAATTCTAATTCAGGTGTTCAAATAATCATGGCAATTGATACTACGGGACCAATCATTACTTGTCCTGATGATGTTACTGTAACGTGTGAAGAATCAACAAGTGCTGATAGCTTAGGATATGCTACAGCTTATGATAATTGTTCAGATACCATTGCAATGATTGTTTTTTCAGATTCTGTTGTCATTAGATCTTGCCCTGTAGATAAATTAATATACAGAAAATGGACTGCTACAGATTCATGTGGAAATGAAAGCAGTTGCATACAATTAATTTCTGTTGAACCTATACCAGGACCTTTTTTAATATGTCCTAACGATACAACCCTGTCGGCATGTCAGGCAGAAGTTGATGCTGCATTTGATGCATGGTTAATGACCGCCAGTTTCAGTGGTGGCTGCAATGCATCTATGTCTAATAATAGTATGGGCGCTCCTTCAGAATGTGGTGGATCAGTTACTGTTACCTTTACTGTTGTTAGTGATTGCGGAGATCCTGTTACCTGCAGTGCAAGCTTTACAGTTACCGATTCACCTGTAATGCTTACTTGTGCCAATGATACTACTGTAGCTGCCTGCTTAACACAATCTGCAGTTGATGCCGCATTCAATGATTGGTTGGCTAGGACCAGTTTTACAGGAGGCTGTAGTGCCACACTGACCAATAATAATTCAGGACCACCACCTATTTGTGGAGGCACCAAAACGGTAACGTTTACAGTTACAAGCTCTTGTTCACCGGTTCAGACTTGTTCTGCTACATTTACGGTTACTGCTTCACCTGCAGTGGTATTTACCTGTGCTACAAATAAAACTGAAGCTGCATGTCAGACACAAGCAGCTATTGATGCTTCGTTTGCTGCTTGGTTATTAACGACTACTGCTACAGGAGGTTGCAATGGATCCTTGACTACATCTCCTACAACACCAATTGCACCAAATGCTTGTGGAGGAAGTACAACTGTAACTTGGACCTATACAAGTTCATGTGCTCCAACAACAACAACCTGTTCTGCTACATTTACGGTAACTGCATCTCCAGCGGTCGTATTTAATTGTGCAACTAACAAAACAGAGGCTGCATGCCAAACACAAGCAGCTATTGATGCTTCTTTTTCAGCTTGGCTATTAACAACCACCGCTACTGGAGGTTGTAATGGTGCGCTAACCACCTCGCCAACAACCCCTATGGCACCAGATAAATGTGGAGGAAGTACTACAGTAACCTGGACTTATACCAGTTCATGTGCTCCAACAACCACAACCTGTTCAGCTACATTTACAGTAACAACATCACCGGCTGTTGTATTTACTTGTGCCACAAATAAAACCGAAGCTGCATGCCAAACACAGGCCGCAATTGACGCCTCATTTGCTACTTGGTTGACTACAACAACAGCAACTGGAGGTTGTAATGGTTCTTTGACCACATCACCAACAACGCCAATGGCGCCGGATAAATGTGGTGGAAGCACAACAGTAACGTGGACCTATACCAGCTCATGTGCGCCAACAACCACAACTTGTTCAGCAACATTTACTGTCACAGCATCTCCAGCAGTAGTATTTACCTGCGCTACAGATAAAACAGAAGCGGCTTGCCAAACTCAAGCTGCCATAGATGCATCATTTGCGACTTGGTTGACTACAACTACAGCTAGTGGAGGTTGTAATGGATTATTGACTAAATCACCAACTACTCCGGTAGCTCCAGATAAATGCGGCGGAAGTACCACAGTAACCTGGACTTATACCAGTTCATGTGCTCCTACAACTACTACATGTTCAGCAACATTTACAGTTACAGCATCTCCAGCTGTTGTATTTACATGTGCGACCAGTAAAACGGAAGCTGCGTGTCAAACACAGGCAGCCATCGATGCATCGTTTGCAGCATGGTTGTTGACAACGACAGCGACAGGAGGTTGTAATGGAATGTTGACCACATCACCGAGCAACCCAATGGCACCAAATGCCTGTGGAGGAAGTACTACAGTAACCTGGACCTATACCAGTTCATGTGCGCCTACAACGACCACCTGTACAGCAACGTTTACGGTAGACCCATCTCCACCGGTAGTGTTTACCTGTGCTACTAGTAAAACCGAAGCAGCTTGTCAGACACAAGCAGCTATCGATGCTTCTTTTGCAGCATGGTTGTTGACTACAACTGCAAGTGGAGGGTGTAATGGAATGTTGACTACCTCACCTAGTAACCCAATGGCACCAGATAAA
>JBGAVH010000017.1:46426-115004 GCA_044228225.1 Saprospiraceae bacterium
CCAGATAAGTGCGGAGGAAGTACAACGGTAACATGGACGTATACCAGTTCATGTACACCAATGACAACTACATGTACAGCAACATTTACAGTAGACCCTTCACCACCAGTGGTGTTTACCTGTGCGACCAGTAAAACGGAAGCTGCCTGTCAAACACAAGCAGCTATCGATGCATCATTTGCAGCATGGTTGTTGACAACAACAGCGACAGGAGGTTGTAATGGAATGTTGACTACCTCACCTAGTAACCCAATGGCACCAGATGCTTGTGGCGGAAGTACGACAGTAACCTGGACTTATACCAGTTCATGTGCACCAACAACGACCACATGTACTGCCACATTCACAGTAGATCCATCACCACCGGTAGTGTTTACCTGTGCTACTAGTAAAACCGAAGCAGCTTGTCAAACACAAGCAGCAATTGATGCATCGTTTGCGGCATGGCTGTTGACTACAACTGCAAGTGGAGGGTGTAATGGAATGTTGACTACCTCACCTAGTAACCCAATGGCACCAGATAAATGTGGTGGTAGCACGACAGTAACCTGGACCTATACCAGTTCATGTGCACCAACAACGACCACATGTACAGCAACATTTACGGTAGATCCATCACCACCGGTTGTGTTTAATTGTGCGACCAGTAAAACGGAAGCAGCCTGTCAAACTCAAGCAGCAATTGATGCATCGTTTGCGGCATGGCTGTTGACTACAACTGCAAGTGGCGGATGTAATGGAATGTTGACAACATCTCCAACGAACCCAATGGCTCCTGATGCCTGCGGTGGAGCAACAACTGTAACTTGGACTTATACCAGTTCTTGTGCGCCAACAACGACGACATGTACAGCAACATTTACGGTAGATCCATCACCACCAGTAGTATTAACCTGTGCAACAAATAAAACGGAGGCTGCATGTCAAACACAAGCAGCTATCGATGCTTCTTTTGCAGCATGGTTATTAACAACAACTGCTACTGGCGGATGTAATGGCTTATTAACTAAATCACCAACAAACCCAGTTGCACCAGATAAATGCGGAGGAAGTACATCAGTAACCTGGACTTATACCAGTTCATGTGCACCAACGACAACCACATGTACAGCAACATTCACAGTTGACCCTGCACCACCAGTAGTATTAACTTGTGCAACCAGTAAAACGGAGGCAGCCTGTCAAACACAAGCAGCTATCGATGCTTCTTTTGCAGCATGGTTATTAACCACCACTGCAACTGGAGGCTGTAATGGAATGTTGACAACATCACCTAGTAACCCAATGGCACCAGATAAGTGCGGAGGAAGTACAACGGTAACATGGACGTATACCAGTTCATGTACACCAATGACAACTACATGTACGGCAACATTTACAGTAGACCCTTCACCACCAGTAGTTTTTACATGTGCAACCAGTAAAACAGAAGCTGCCTGTCAAACACAAGCAGCCATCGATGCATCATTTGCAGCATGGTTGTTGACAACGACAGCGACAGGAGGTTGTAATGGAATGTTGACTACCTCACCGAGCAACCCAATGGCACCAGATAAGTGCGGAGGAAGTACAACGGTAACCTGGACCTATACCAGTTCATGTGCACCAACAACGACCACATGTACAGCAACGTTTACGGTAGATCCATCACCACCGGTAGTGTTTACCTGTGCAACCAGTAAAACGGAAGCTGCCTGTCAAACACAAGCAGCCATCGATGCATCATTTGCAGCATGGTTGTTGACAACGACAGCATCAGGAGGTTGTAATGGAATGTTAACTACCTCACCTAGTAACCCAATGGCACCAGATGCTTGTGGCGGAAGTACAACGGTAACCTGGACCTATACCAGTTCATGTGCACCAACATCGACCACATGTACAGCAACGTTTACGGTAGATCCATCACCACCGGTTGTGTTTAATTGTGCGACCAGTAAAACGGAAGCAGCCTGTCAGACGCAAGCAGCAATTGATGCATCGTTTGCAGCATGGTTGTTAACAACAACTGCAAGTGGTGGCTGTAATGGAATGTTGACAACATCTCCAACGAACCCAATGGCACCTGATGCCTGCGGTGGAGCAACAACTGTAACCTGGACGTATACCAGTTCTTGTGCGCCAACAACGACCACATGTACAGCAACGTTTACGGTAGATCCATCACCACCAGTGGTATTAACCTGTGCAACAAATAAAACGGAAGCTGCCTGTCAAACACAAGCAGCTATCGATGCTTCTTTTGCAGCATGGTTATTAACAACAACTGCTACTGGCGGATGTAATGGCTTATTAACTAAATCACCAACGAACCCAGTTGCACCAGATAAATGCGGAGGAAGTACATCAGTAACCTGGACTTATACCAGTTCATGTGCACCAACGACAACCACATGTACAGCAACATTCACAGTTGACCCTGCACCACCAGTAGTATTAACTTGTGCAACTAGTAAAACGGAAGCTGCATGTCAAACACAAGCGGCTATCGATGCATCGTTTGCAGCATGGTTATTGACAACCACTGCTACAGGAGGTTGTAATGGCTTATTAACCAAATCTCCAACGAACCCAGTAGCCCCAGATAAATGCGGAGGAAGTACTACAGTGACATGGACATATACCAGTTCGTGTACACCAATGACAACAACATGTACGGCTACCTTCACAGTAGACCCTGCTCCACCAGTAGTATTAACATGTGCAACCAGTAAAACGGAGGCAGCCTGTCAAACACAAGCAGCTATCGATGCTTCTTTTGCAGCATGGTTATTAACCACAACTGCAACTGGCGGCTGTAATGGAATGTTGACAACATCACCTAGTAACCCTATGGCACCAGATAAGTGCGGAGGAAGTACAACGGTAACATGGACCTATACTAGTTCATGTACACCAATGACAACTACATGTACAGCAACATTTACAGTAGACCCTTCACCACCAGTAGTCTTTACATGTGCAACCAGTAAAACGGAAGCTGCCTGTCAAACACAAGCAGCCATCGATGCATCATTTGCAGCATGGTTGTTGACAACAACAGCGACAGGAGGTTGTAATGGAATGTTGACTACCTCACCTAGTAACCCAATGGCACCAGATGCTTGTGGCGGAAGTACGACAGTAACCTGGACTTATACGAGTTCATGTGCACCAACAACGACCACATGTACTGCCACATTCACAGTAGATCCATCACCACCAGTTGTGTTCACTTGTGCAACCAGTAAAACAGAAGCAGCATGTCAAACACAAGCAGCTATCGATGCTTCATTTGCAGCCTGGTTGTTAACAACAACTGCAAGTGGAGGCTGTAATGGATTGTTGACAACCTCACCAACAACTCCAACACCACCAGATAAATGCGGAGGAGTTACCACGGTAACCTGGACGTATACCAGTTCGTGTGCTCCAACAACAACTTCTTGTACAGCAACATTCACGGTTGATCCTTCGCCACCAGTAGTATTTACATGTGCTTCAAATAAGACAGAAGCAGCCTGTCAAACTCAAGCTGCTATCGATGCTTCCTTTGCAGCATGGCTATTAACGACTACTGCAAGTGGTGGATGTAATGGTTTATTAACCAAATCTCCAACAAACCCGGTTGCCCCAGATAAATGTGGTGGAAGTACGACGGTAACATGGACTTATACCAGTTCATGTGCACCAACAACAACTACCTGTTCCGCAACATTTACCGTTACTGCTGCGCCTACAGTTGTTTTAACATGTGCAACGAATAAAACGGAAGCTGCATGTCAGACACAAGCGGCTATTGATGCTTCATTTGCAACATGGTTGACTACAACAACAGCAAGTGGTGGATGTGATGGCTTATTAACTAAATCGCCAACAACCCCAGTAGCACCAGATAAATGCGGTGGAAGTACCACGGTAACCTGGACGTATACTAGTTCATGTGCACCTACCACAACTACGTGCTCGGCAACCTTTACGGTAACTGCTGCACCGACAGTAGTTTTAACATGCGCTACAAATAAAACAGAAGCGGCATGTCAAACGCAAGCAGCAATTGATGCTTCATTTGCAACATGGTTAACAACAACCACAGCAACGGGTGGGTGTAATGGATTGTTAACCAAATCACCAACCAATCCGGTAGCACCGGATAAATGTGGCGGAAGTGTCACCGTTACATGGACTTATACTAGCTCATGTGCACCTACCACAACTACCTGTTCGGCAACATTTACAGTTACTTCTTCACCAACTGTAGTGTTAACTTGTGCTACTAATAAAACAGAAGCAGCTTGCCAAACACAGGCAGCTATTGATGCTTCATTTGCAACATGGCTAACTACTACAACAGCGACGGGTGGGTGTAATGGATTGCTAACCAAATCACCAACAAATCCGGTAGCACCAGATAAATGTGGAGGAAGTACAACAGTTACATGGACTTATACGAGTTCATGCGCACCAACAACAACGACTTGTTCGGCAACCTTCACAGTTTCTGCATCTCCCCCTGTAGTTTTTAATTGTGCAACTAACAAAACTGAAGCTGCATGTCAAACACAAGCAGCTATTGATGCTTCCTTTGCGGCATGGTTATTAACAACAACAGCAAGTGGTGGTTGTAATGGTTTATTGACAACTTCCCCGACTACCCCAGTAGCACCAGATAAATGTGGTGGAAGTACAACAGTAACCTGGACCTATACCAGTTCTTGTGCTCCAACTTCGACAACATGTTCAGCAACATTTACGGTTACTGCATCTCCTCCAGTTGTATTTAATTGTGCTACTAATAAAACGGAAGCCGCATGTCAGACTCAAGCAGTAATTGATGCATCCTTTGCTGCATGGTTGTTGACAACCACAGCAAGTGGAGGATGTAACGGTTTATTAACCACATCACCTTCAACTCCAACGGCACCAAATGCCTGTGGTGGAAGTACAACTGTGACATGGACCTATACAAGTTCATGTGCACCAACAACAACGACCTGTTCAGCAACATTTACAGTCACAGCTTCTCCAGCTGTTGTTTTCACTTGCGCTACAAATAAAACGGAAGCTGCATGTCAAACACAAGCAGCTATCGATGCTTCATTTGCAGCTTGGTTGTTAACAACTACTGCTAGTGGAGGCTGTAATGGGCTATTGACTAAATCTCCTGTGACACCTATTGCACCTGATAAATGCGGAGGTAGTACTACAGTTACATGGACTTACACAAGTTCATGTGCACCGACCACTACAACATGTTCAGCTACATTTACTGTAACCGCAGCACCAACTGTTGTATTAACATGCGCCACAAATAAAACAGAAGCTGCATGTCAAACACAAGCAGCTATCGATGCATCGTTTGCAGCATGGTTGTTAACCACTACTGCAACAGGCGGCTGTAATGGACTATTAACTACATCTCCAACTACACCAGTAGCTCCGGATAAATGTGGCGGAAGCACTACAGTAACATGGACCTATACCAGTTCATGTGCTCCTACAACAACCACATGTTCAGCTACATTTACAGTTACAGCTTCACCAACAGTGGTCTTAACTTGTGCAACAAATAAAACTGAGGCTGCTTGTCAAACTCAAGCAGCAATAGACGCTTCTTTTGCAGCCTGGTTAGCTACAACTACTGCAACAGGAGGTTGTAATGGTTTATTAACTAAATCACCAACAAATCCTGTAGCACCAGATAAATGTGGCGGCAGTACAACAGTTACATGGACCTATACAAGTTCATGTGCACCTACAACTACTACTTGTTCAGCTACATTTACAGTAACTGCTTCGCCTCCAGTAAATTTTACATGTGCTGTTAATAAAACAGAGGTAGCTTGCCAAACTCAAGCTGCAATTAATGCATCATTCTCCGCTTGGTTAGCCACCACAACAGCAAATGGAGGTTGCAATGGTCAACTCACAACCATCCCTGCAAATCCTACTGCTCCTGATAAATGTGGTGGTAGTATTACTGTGACCTGGAATTACACCAGTTCATGTGCACCTACCTCAACCACGTGTTCAGCTACATTCACAGTCAGTTCTTCACCTCCAGTGAATTTTACTTGTGCTGTGAATAAAACAGAGGCAGCATGCCAGACACAAGCTGTTATCGATGCTTCTTTCGCTGCTTGGTTATTAACAACTACTGCAAATGGTGGCTGTAATGGATTATTGACAACATCTCCGGCAACACCAATGGCACCGAGCAGATGTGGTGGAAGTACTACAGTTACCTGGACTTACACCAGTTCTTGTGCACCAACAACTACCACATGTTCAGCAACATTTACGGTTACAGCCTCGTCGCCGGTTGTATTAAATTGTGCTTCAAATAAAACGGAAGTAGCTTGCCAATCACAAGCAGCTATCGATGCTTCTTTTGCAGCTTGGTTATTAACTACAACTACAAGTGGTGGATGCAATCCTCAATTATCAAACAATAATACAGGTGCTCCAAGTGCTTGTGGTGGTTCGAAAACGGTTATTTTTACTGTAACCAGTTCATGTGAAGTGGATAAAACATGTAGCGCAGTATTTACGGTAAATTCTTCACCTGTGGTATTGAATTGTCCAACAAACGCTACAGAAGCCGCTTGTCAATCTCAAGCTGCAATTGATACCAAGTTTAATACATGGTTGACAACAGTAACAACGAGTGGGGGATGTAATGCTTCTTTGAGTAATAATAATACAGGCGCTCCAAGTGCATGTGGAGGTGTAGTAACAGTTACATTCACAGTTACCAGTTCATGTGAACCTAATAAAACATGTACAGCAACATTTACTGTAAATAGCTCACCTGTTGTACTGACATGTCCTGTAAATACAACTGAAGCTGCATGTCAAACTCAAGCAGTTATAGATAACAAATTTGCAATCTGGTTGGCAACTGTTACAACAAGTGGTGGATGTAACCCAAGTTTATCCAATAATAATACAGGTGCACCAAATTCATGTACCGGTGGATCGACAACAGTTACATTTACAGTAACAAGTAGTTGTGAACCAGACAAAACTTGCACTGCTTCATTTACAGTTTCTTCCAACCCACCTTTGATTATCAATTGTCCTAACAATACTACGGAAGCTGCGTGCCAAACTCAAGCTTCTATTGATGCAAAATTCAATACCTGGCTTGCGTCAGCAACAATTATAGGCGGCTGTAATGCATCTATTAGCAACGATAACACTGGACCTCCAAATGCATGTACAGGAGGCACAAAAACTGTAACTTTTACGGTTTCTAGTTCATGTCAAGCCTCTGTAACTTGTTCTGCCAGCTTTACGGTTACCGCTGCACCTGCAGTTGTTTTTACATGTGCTAATAATGTGACAGAAGCTGCTTGTCAAACTCAAGCACAAATAGATAGTAAATTCAATAATTGGCTTGCTACTGCATCTGTAACTGGTGGTTGTAATGCAACCATTTTAAACAATAATAATGGTGCTCCTAGTTTTTGTGGTGGTACGAAAACTGTTATATTCACGGTAACAAGTAGTTGTGAACCTAATATAACTTGCAGTGCTACCTTTACAGTAAGTAATACTACTGCAGTTGCTTTAACCTGTCCAAGTAATAAAACGGAAGGATCTTGTTTAAGTCAGGCCTCAATTGATTCTTCTTATAATGCTTGGTTATTAACTGCTACAACAACTGGTGGTTGTAATCCATTGTTGACAAATAATAGTACAGGAGCACCGAATTCATGTGGTGGAACCAAAACGGTTGTATTTACAGTAACAAGTAGTTGTGAACCAAATGTTACGTGTAGTGCAACTTTTTCAGTGACAGCACCACCGGCAGTTGTATTAACATGTCCGGTAAATACTACGGTTACATCTTGTCAAAGCCAAGCTTCTATTGACTCATTATTTGCGGTATGGTTGGCAACAGCATCAGCAACAGGTGGATGCAATGCTAGTCTTAGCAATAATAATTCAGGAGCACCTCCGGAATGTGGTGGTAGTAGAGTAGTCACATTTACAGTTACAAGTAAGTGTGAGACGAATAAGAACTGTACAGCAATGTTCACAGTTTCGAATTTCCCACCTCCTGTAATTACATGTCCGAATCCGATTACTGTAAATTGTAATGTTTCAACCTTGCCTCCTGTCACAGGTACGGCAACAGCATCTGATGCTTGTGGTGGAATAGCAGTAATCACATATAGTGATCAGGTGAATCTAGGTGATTGTCCTGGAAATTATTCAATAACCAGAACATGGACAGCAACTGATAAGTGTAATAACTTTGACGTTTGTAATCAGTTGATTACGGTTATAGATACAACTAAGCCGAACTTTACGCTACCTCCAAATATTACACTATACACAGGTGTGATTCCATCAGGTGTGAAGACTATAGTTAATTATGACTTCAATACGGGTACTTCATATAATAACCTAAGGCCTAAATTGTATACAGGTATTACTTCAAAAGTGGATACCAGTTCAAATATGTATATGACTACCACTGGAGTAATAAGTGGTAATTTAGCTTTCACTCCTAATACTTTAGCAGGAAAAGCCTTAAAGGTTAATGATTCTCAGCTTCCGGGAATTTGGAGATTTAATGTGGGTGGAAATAATCTGCCACTCTTTAATAATTTTTCAGTCTACGTCCAAGCTAGAAAGAATGGGGTGGGTAGTGCAAATACCTTATTGATGGATTACAGTACGGATGGTTCTAATTGGACTAATTTTAGTTCAACTGCTTTAACTACAGGAACTTGGGTTCAATGTACTTCTCCAATTAACGGATTGGCATTCCCTTCTCAGTTATTTATCAGAGTACGATACACAGGAGGCACTAATCCTCAAACCAAGGAGTTGTATATTGATAATTTCCAAATCAAGGGTACGAGATTAGCTGATTCTTGTGCATATGAAGATTTACCTTCTTTGACAGGATATCCATCAAACGTTAATCATCCTTGTGATGCTAATCCAATAGTAGAATATACAGATTCTATTTCTGGTGGTACATGTGTCAATGACACAAAAGTTACCAGAACATGGTATGTAACAGATTTTTGCGGAAATTCATCATCAGGAACGGGTAAACAAATTATCACGGTTAAAGACACTACTGGTCCGGTAATTACTTGCCCTGGAAATGGTTCAACATTCCAAAGAAAAGCAGATACAATGCTTTGCTATTATACTGTAATTGGCAATGAATTTGACCCATTTGCGAAAGATGCTTGTTCTGATTCTGTTACGTTGAGTAATAATGTCAATTTCACGAGTTCATTAAATTCTGAACAATTACGTGTAGGCCTTCATAATATAATATGGACTGCTACTGATGTGTGTGGTAATGTATCGAGATGTACTGTAGTAGTTAATGTTTTTGAAAGAGAACCGCCAGTAGCAAGATGTAAAAAGATTACTATAAATCTGGATACATTAGGATTAAAAACTATAACAGCGAATGACATAGATAACGGTTCAACAGATAATTGTGCAATAAAAACAAAAACTTTGAATCGCTACACTTATACTTGTGATGATATACCTTGGCGAATTGTTAAGCTTACAGTGACAGATTCATCCGGTTTAATGAGTATGTGTTCAGATACTTTATTTGTTAAAGATGTTACACCACCGGATATTGTATGTAAAAATATTAATATCATATTGCCACCAAGTAAAGTGAAAACAATTACAGCTGATAGTGTACTTTCAAAAATCAAGGACAACTGTGGAATATTAATTAAAACGGTAACTCCAAATACATTCAATTGTGCGAGTACAAAAAATACAAATGTGACAGTTACCATTACGGATGTTAACGGTAATAGCTCAACTTGTACAGCAAAAGTTACCATCTCAAATGATGCGGATGGTGATGGTATATATGATCCTTGCGATAATTGTAAAAATGTGAGTAATCCAAATCAAGAAGATGAAGATTGTGATGGAGTAGGAAATGCCTGCGATGTTTGTCCTAAGGGTGACGATTCTGTGGATAACAACAATGATGGACTTCCGGATTGTAAATATCCACCACCTTTTGCATCCATTTTAGCAAGTTGGAAATGCGGAACTAAACCACAAAAAGTTTATATCGCGACAGTTGATGCAAATAATGTGTGTACTAAGACCTGTGTGCTCTATACTACATTAACGAATCCAATGCCGGCTAAAAAATCATTAGGGCCATGTATTGCTTGCGGCAATTCTTTGATTGATGGAAGTAATTCTAAGGATATTAAATTATCATATTCTGATGACCTAGATTTGAACGAGATAGATGTTAATGATCCTAATCAATTCATACCTGAATCAGAATGGGACTTCACGATTTATCCAAATCCAAATAGCGGTGAGTTTGAAGTATATTTTGAAAATCCAGTAGAAGAAGGTTATCTTAAAGTGTATAATTTATTAGAGCAAGAAGTGTGGAGTCATCAAATTTCTTCATTAACTTCAAATGTTAAAATAAATAAGAGCGAGTTTAAGTTTTCTGCTGCAGGAATTTACAGAGTTGTGTTTATGACAAAAGAAGCTAAAAAAATACATACATTGCTTCTTATATATTAATAAGAAAAATTAAGTTATTACAAAAAAAAAAAGCCGCACTTCTATAGTGTGGCTTTTTTTTTTATCATTAAACTCTTATTAGTTTTATTTATAATGTCTTTACTAAATATTTCTAGGTATTTTTTAAAGAAAATACGCTAAGCGCATTTTTTACGTGCATTCATATTATGATTTTTTGAGCACCATCGTTCAAGATGCCTGTAAACAAAGTCATATTAAAGCTTTTTGCTATGGCATCGTTTTTGAATAAGTTATAGTATACCGAAACAAGAAAAACAAAGACCGTAATTATTAGTCTGTCTGAATCGCTTAATAACAATGATGAACATGATTCATTTTATGGAGAAAAAGATTATTCCACTAAAATGAATAAAATTAGGCTATTTTATTTTTTTATAAATCAAATTCTGAGAAAGTATGAAGACAGACCAAACCCCAGCGGTTTTTTACAAAGATTCACGATTTTGGCTAGTTATGGTTTTTACCATGGTTTTGATTGTTTTCCTGATCGCTACCTACCCGGCTTAAATCGATTATCGATGTATCTTCAAGCTTAAATCGAGGCTTCCGGCACTATGTGTGAGTGCGCCAACAGAGATAAAGTCTACTCCAGTGAGTGCAATTTGTCTTAAAGTTTCTAGGTTGACTCCACCGGAAGCTTCGGTTTCAAAGCGTTTTTCAGTCATCAAAATGGCTTCTTTGAGCAGTGGTATTTCAAAATTATCAAACATGATACGATTGATTTTACCAATATTCAATACCTCTTCAAGTTCAACAAGATTTTTTACTTCTATAGTGATTTCATAGTTTTTGCGATTGGTTTCTTCCTGATGTTTTAGGACCGCTTTTATTGATTTAGAAATACTTCCACAAGCTTCAATATGATTGTCTTTGATCATATATCGATCATATAATCCATTTCTATAATTATAACATCCGCCAATTCGAACTGCCCATTTTTCAATGTATCTGTTTAAAGGTGTTGTTTTTCTGGTATCAAGTATTTTAGTTGATAGTCCCTGGAGTTCAGAAGCATATCTATAGCTTAAAGTTGATATACCACTCATTCTCTGCATGACATTGAGAACTAATCTTTCTGTTTTTAAAAGATCCCGAGTTTTGCCTTCGATTTCAAATGCGATTTGGCCGTATTTTATTAGATCGCCATCTTTTAAATAGGGTGTAAATACCATCGATGGATCAACTTGATGAAACACATGCTTAGCGAATGTTACACCTGAAAGGACTCCGTCATCCTTAACTAATAATTTAGCACGGCTACGGCTGGTATCACTTATGCATGCCTCAGATGTAATATCTCCTTGAGCTATATCCTCTTCAAGACTATCTTGTATGTATTTTTGTAAATTCCAGTTATTCATAAGATAAATTTAAAATAAAACACCAAATCGTAAATCCAAACTGTTCAAAATTCCTTTTGAATTTTCTTTGGAGTTATCGAAGTAGCGTCCTGAATCATCGGTTATATCTGTTATACTCTGGAAAAATCTCACGCCAAAGATCAGATCTAGTTTTTCGGAAACACTATATTCTGTACCTAAACCAAGTGCCCAGGATAAATTCAAAAATTGGATTTCTTTTTTAATTTGTTCTTTATTGCTTTTAATATCTGTCCCTATTATAGACCCTCTTGCTTTAGTTCTGATTCCTGTAGAAAACTCAGGCATTTGGGCATAAAATCTAAATTTACCAAATGAATTGGTTCTCATTTTAAAACCTATTGGAAATTCTAAATAGTTGATATTATAACCTAATTTAACACCATTAGGCAGTGAATCCGGTTTTGGAATACTTAGTTTTGATTCAGACCACAAATGGCCTCCCTGATCAAATACCAAACTGCCTCCCTGACTCAACGACAAGCCTAAGCCTATGGTAATACTGAAACGGTCATTCAATAGGTATTCTCCCTGAATATGTAATTTGTATCCTAAGTTTATTCCTTTAGAGCTAATTTTATTGTTATCCGTGCCAATACGACCAAATGAAGGACCTGTCAGAATACTCACTTTTAAGTTGTCAAACTGGCTGTATGACAACAATGGAATGAGAATTAGCCCAAGGATTAATATGTTTCTCATGATTAATAGTATTTACAATTTCAAAAAAATAATCCAACTTTGCAGTTGTAAAAATACGCCATGAGGTACTTCTATTTGCTTTTTTTTATATTCCTGGGGTTCAATTGTGCCAATGACCATGAAAAAGCTCCAGATGTGAGTAATATTGCAGTGCAACTTAATATTCATCATTTTGCAGATGAATTATTTCAGCTTGATACTTTACATTTGGAAGCTGGATTGGATCAAATCAATAAACAATACCCAGAATGGGCTGCACTTTATTTTAATCGAATCATGGGCATTGAAATGGATGTGGACTCTCTGAATCCGGTGTATATGGAAACGGTGAAACAAATGCTGCAGGATACATTTCTGAGAGATGTGTATCAGAAATCCAAAACAGTATTTCCCGATTATAAGATTTTAGAGGAAGATCTCATTCAAACATGTAAGTATTTAAAATATTACTTTCCTAATAGAGAGCAACCAGATTTCGTTACTTTAATAAGTGGTTATGCTGTTGGAAATTTTATATATCAGGAGAAAAATAAAAAAGATGTTTTAGGTATTGGACTAGACTTTTTTCTAGGTAATGAAGTCAATTATAAATTAATAGACCCTAAGAATCCGGCTTTTTCAGATTATTTGAATCGGACATTTAATAAAGACCATTTGTTAAAAAAAACCTGGCAGGTGTATGTTGAAGATATGTTAGGACCGGAAACAGGAAATCAATTTTTAGATTATATCATTTATAATGGGAAAAAGTTATACATTTTGTCAAAACTTATACCACAAATTCAGGACTCCGTATTATTCGAATATCCACAGCAAAAATTAAATTGGTGCAATGAAAATAAAGTTGGGATATGGACTTATTTTTTATCAGAACGATTGTTGTATTCTACTGAAAGTTTGAAGTTTAATAAATATATCAATCCAAGTCCTAATTCACCAGGAATGCCATCGGAAGCTCCGGGACAAACAGGAGCTTATATTGGATATTATATTATCAAAGAATTTATGAAGCGTCATCCCCAATTAAGTTTGGAAGAATTAATTCAGATGTCTGATTCACAAAAGATATTGGAAGATTCCAAGTTTAAACCCAAAAATAATTAGTCGTCTAATCTGATAATGACACCATTGGATCCGCATAGCCAAAAATGAGAACCATCCCAAAAGCTATCTAAATAATTACAATCAGGAAGACCATTTAATGTTATCCATGAAGTTCCGCCATTGGTTGTTCGCCACACGAGTCCATCTTCACCACCAATGATGCCTTCCCATTTGTTTTTGAAACAAACAGTGCGCAGTGGAAAATTTTTTACAAAAATACTTTGTGACTTTCTTATTTTATTCCATGTATAACCCGCATCGTCAGATTTTAAAATGGTACCGGTTATTCCGATTATGTAGCCGGTGGAATCAACAAAAGACAAATCACGAAAATGATCACCTGAATAATCCAAAGTATCCCAGTGTTCACCTGAATCTTTTGATCTTAAAATAATGCCATAACCTGCGGCAACCCAATTTAAACTATCAATGCATTGTATGGCATCCAATTCTTTATTGATCGTTAATATTTGTCGAGAAGTTAGAGATTTAGTATTTATTTTTTCAAGATAGCCGGTTCCGAATGATTCACCACCAGCTGCGATGATGAGCTCTGGATTATAAACATCCAAAGCTCTAAAAAATCTAAAGTTTCCTAATTTAGAAATGGTGGTTTGTTGTGTGGTAAATTGATAGCAATTGAATTCAATGCCAAGTCCAATTAAGAGTCCTAGTTGGTTTGATCCCAAACAAAAAATTTGTTTATCAAATAAAGAATCTTTTTTCCAGCTTAATCCGCCATCATTTGTTGACAATCTGATAGCTCGTGTCCATGTATTCCCTCCAACCGCAATGCCTTCCATTTGATTCCAAAAATAAATTCCACATAGTTCATCCTGAGTCGGAGTTTGGAAAGTTGTAAATGAGGCGTTTTCCTCTTTGGAACAAGAAAAAATAAATAATAAAATAGTGAATAGAAAGTAATTGATTTTAAGCAAAAAAGTCATTTTTGGCTTATTTGTGAATAGGGAAGGTTGCCGTTGCATTTAACAAGCACTTGGAATTCAGATTTTCTTTCATTCGGTAAGTTTTACAAAAACTTATGAAGAAAGCAGTTAGTGTATTGTATTCCATGTTTTTGGAATTGGGCTTAGGAAAATAAACGATATGTTGAATACTGCCATCTGTGTTAAAGAATACATTCATCCATAATTTAAGTCCATTTAAATCTATATTCATTTCTTTGGAATAATCTTCCATTGCTATCAGGATAGAAGTCCAAAGTGCAAAAGCTTTTTCATTATCATCATTGAACATACTGACCAACATCTTGTCGTATATATTGAGCAATGATTCATAAGGCTGTTCGTACTCACCAATTAAAAAAGATTTTGGTAATTTAGGTAATTCTTGATTTTTATTTGAAGGAATGTTTGATTGTCCAATAATAATATGGCAATTGTGGCTCCATAAGAACACAATAAATAATAATTTTTTCAAGTTGGCCATAATGATAACAAAACTATAGCTTTAACGGGAGAATCCAAAATAAAGGGACGCTTTATAAGTTAAATATTATTAAATTTTAATACTTATTTTTGAAATGTTTGATAAAGTCTATCATATA
Source organism: Saprospiraceae bacterium (assembly GCA_044228225.1). Taxonomy (GTDB): domain Bacteria; phylum Bacteroidota; class Bacteroidia; order Chitinophagales; family Saprospiraceae; genus Vicinibacter. Next base: position 61,736 of record JBGAVH010000017.1, read on the forward strand.
AAGGATAAATTGAGTATTTGCTGAATTTAATATCAATAAGTGAACGTGATGGTAATATGGTTATCTAAAAAGATAGTACTTTAGAAAAACATGGGAGGGTAAGGACTTAGTCTTTTTTTATGTTACTGAATGTTTTTTAAGCTAATTTTGCAAATCAAGCTGAATAAAATTTTATAAAATGGTAATTGATATTGTCTGTGGTTTATTAGTTGGAACAAGTTTCTATTTGGGTTATGTTAAGGGAATCATTAAAAGTGTTTTTGGTATTTTATCTATAATTATAGCGCTCCTAGTAACATTAAAATTTTCATATCTGACGATTGATTTTTTGGAATTATTTCTAACATTAGATCCCAGAATCATAATTATTTTTGGATTTGTTATAACGTTTCTAATGATTCTGATTGGCATAAGAATGGTTGGTAAAGGTTTAGAGAATATATTAGATACGGTTCATTTAAATATTTTCAATAAAGTTGCAGGAGGTCTTGCTTCTGCATGCATAACCATTATTGTGTATAGCTCACTCATATGGTTTCTTAATCAGGTTAGAGTTATAAGTTCTGAAGCTAAAACTGCATCCATTACATATCCTTTTCTAGAGTCGGTTCCTTACCGCTCTAAAGTTGCCTTAGATAAAATAAAACCCTTCTTTAGTGAGTTCTGGCAAAAGACCCAAGAGGCCATGGATAAAGTGGATCAATCAAGAAAAAAAGAGGAATTAAAACCCGGAGAACAAAATAAATAAAATGAATTTATTGAGCTTTCTTTTTCATCAATTCGTCCAAAACTTGTTCATCGGATTTACCTAAATTACTTTTTAATAATTCAGCATCCTTAGCGAAACTGTTATTAGGATATTTAGTTAAAAATTCAGTATAATACTTACTGGCATTTGCTGAATCTTTCAATGTTCCATCAAATAAAAATCCCTTCATAAATAAACTAATTGGTGCTCTTTCATGAGTCGGATATTTATCGATAATCCAATCGTAAAGAGAGAAAGATTTCTCATAAGTTTTTAAGGTATTGGAAGTTTCTGCAGCTTTAAAAATATATTCAGGGGTCTGAGCATCTTTAGGTAAAACCATCGCATACGCCTCACATGCATCAACATAGACCATAGCGTTTTTTTCATTAAAACCTGTAGTTGTATCCGCAAAAATGGACTTTCCAATTTCTAAAATATATTCTTCGGGGTTATTAATTTTTGGAAGTTTAGAACTTAGCTCAGCAATTTTTGGATCATTGGGATATGCTTTAACATAACAAAGAGCCATGATTTCTGCTGTTGTTTGTCGTTCTGTTTTAAATAATAACTCGATCATCTTAAATATATATTCTTTTATATTAGGATGATTTGGATTGTTTTTTACTAAATTATTGATAAATACGATCTCTTGATCCGGCTTATCCATTTTTGAACAAATATTGGAAGCCTTAATAAAAAGTTCACTTAGATCAGAACCCTTGGGAGCGCTCTGAATCATTTCTAAATATTTGTTAATTAATTTATTAAAATTATCTTCATTTGGACTGGTATTAAAGCTGGTCTCCAATTCATTTAAAATAGGATCATTACCGCCTATTTTATTTTTACACGACCATTGGAATAGACAAAAAATACAAATGCAAGCGATGAATATACGAGTCATATATTTTATTTTTCACAAAATTAAACTATTTCATTCAAGCTCCTCAATAAATATATAAATTAACATACTGTTTAAACATTGAATATAAAAATATTGTTAATTCGTGATGGAGTATGTAGTGTTTTGGTTTCGAAGGGACCTTAGATTAGAAGATAATGCAGGACTTTATCATGCACTTCAATCAGGTTTTCCAGTTATTCCAATTTTTATTTTTGATTCTAATATTTTGAATTCTCTGGAGTCAAAGGATGATCCTAGAGTTAGTTTTATCTATGAAACGATACTTGAATTAAAACTGCAATTAAGATCGTTTGGAAGTGATTTATTAGTATTTTACGATAGCCCTAAACATGCTTGGGAAAAATTACTTACTGATTATAGGATTCGCAGTATTTATTCAAATCGGGATTATGAACCTTATGCCATTCAGCGTGATTCGGAAATTAGGCAATTAGCACAAGTTAAACAAATTGATTTTTTTCAATATAAAGATCAGGTCATTTTTGAACAACATGAAGTTTGTAAAGATGATCAAACTTCGTACACTGTTTTTACCCCATACAAAAAGAAATGGTTACAAAAATTAATGGAACATGATCGAGCAATAGATGCTTCATTTTATTTTAAATCATACCCTGTTGAAAAAGAATTAGACTCGTTGTGGAAGACAAGTCCAATTGAATATTTTGAATTAAGTGACCTTGGTTTTGTTCCATCATCAATACCGATCCCTTCAAAAAAAATAATTCGGCAACGAATTCGAGATTATACACAAAATCGTGATTTCCCATTTTTATTGGGAACATCACGTCTGGGAATTCATTTTCGTTTTGGCACAATTAGCATTCGTGAAAAAGCCCGATTAGCATCAGTTTTAAATGCAACTTTTCTAAGTGAATTGATATGGCGGGATTTTTATTCGATGATACTTCAATCTTTTCCAAGAGTAGTTCATGAATCATTTAAGCCAGCTTATGATCGTATTCAATGGAGAAATGTTACTTCTGAATTTACTGCATGGTGTCAAGGAAGGACCGGGTTTCCAATTGTCGATGCAGGTATGCGGGAATTGAATGCCACAGGTTTTATGCATAATCGAGTCAGGATGGTGGTAGCGAGTTTTTTAGTAAAACATTTATTGATTGATTGGCGTTGGGGTGAAGCTTATTTTGCATCTAAATTATTGGATTATGATTTAGCTAGTAATAATGGCGGATGGCAGTGGGCAGCAGGATGCGGGACGGATGCAGCTCCATATTTTAGAATATTCAGTCCGGATGCTCAACAAAAGAAATTTGACCCGCAATTTATATATATTAAAAGATGGATTCCGGAATTTGATACTTCTGATTATCCATTGCCAATCGTAGATCATAAAATGGCAAGAGCAAGATGTCTTGAAGTTTTTAAAAAAGCTTTAAATGAATAAAATAAAAGACCTAATGATGCTTATTTTAATTGGGTAAGATAATAGCATTTTTATAAATTCAGAACTCCTTTCCTAACACAAACTAAATAAGCGATAAAAAAGTCATTTTGGTTGTTTGACATTCTCTTAGAGTTTTAAACTATTTTCTACGGATAACTTTTTGTTCTTTTTGCATGAAAAATGATAGAGTGATCTTGCACAAATAAGAAATTAGTGTTAAAAATCACGAATTAACGAATGAACACAAGCCTTTAGCAGGCTGAGGGAAACCAAAAATTCTTCCTTCTTCATACCTAAATAATTGGCTACAAGGACTCCGCAAATTATTTTGGTTCACTTCACCATATGATCTTGTAGGTATAACGAGATCATTTGGCTAGTTCATCTTTAGGCCGATCCAAATTTCTATGACGGATTAGGCATAGACGCTGCACCGCCAAACCTTTGGCATTTAAAATTACAAAATTACTTTGTCAATACCAAAAAAAAATTAAAAGAGAACGATTTATGATGCTTTGTGGGATGTGTCAATGCCGTGTTGGAAGACCTTTTATTTCTAAGTTTTATTTTTTATTCTTTCCACCGCAACTGAATCATATTTTCCCGGGTTTTCCATTGCAAACAATTTTATTACATCTTCATAAGTGGAAAATTGTTCGTTTCTAAACTCTATAAACAAAAATGTATCTTTTTTTTGATTCGTTAATTTATATTCGTAAATAACGTATCGTTGTTCTGAAAGAGCAGTACCAGAATTTGATAGTTCAATTGTCAATTTGCTTTTATGTGCTTCAAGCTGTATTTCGCATTTATTTATTAGGTGTTTATATTCTTGGGTCAAATCACTAAATCCAAATTTTACGACTGCCAATGAATTATTCAAAAATTCGATTCTAGTAATATAATATTCACTATAAGGATATGGCGCCTGTTTATTAAATAGGTATGCACTCCATTGGTTATATAGTCCATATCCTACTTTTTGATTATGAATTTCAACTGGAACGTTTGAGCTAATATTAAAGGCTTTTGCTGCATCAGCACTAAAATAATCTAGTTCATATATTGGTTGCAACTCGCAATCTGTTTTGGGGTCTCCATGTTCTGGATCACAAGAAGTGAATATAATTAAAAGGATTATTTGATAAAGTCTAATTTTCATAAATAAATGTTCACCAACAACTAATTAAAATTGCCTATTACTTGAATTTAGTTTGCGAAAGTTATGAATTTATATTTTTACTATCCTGATTAATTTGTTTATTGTTTTTCCTTCCAATTTAATTAAATATACACCTGCTATATTTTTATTTAAATCATAAATCAAAGTATTTTGTCCTACATTTAATTTATGTTTTTTGGATAAAATATATTTTCCTTCCATACTATAAATAGTTGTAGTAATGTTTTCATCAACATTCATATTTAAATTGATGTAGAATTTACTTGAAGTTGGATTAGGATTTATAGTAATACTTTCAAAAGACTTTTCATCTTGATTGGAAAGTGGAACACATAATACAATTCCATTTTTTTGGACACCACAACCAAAAGCATCCTGGAGCTCTATATTATACGATTGCAAATGATCCAAGGTATCACCAGGTTGATTGCCGATATAGTGTATACCACCTGCTTTACTGGAACCATTAACGATCAATATACCTTTTCCTGCGTCATTACCGTTTGCATCTTTGATACACTTAATGCTGATGTCCATTTCAGGTCTTGAATAAGCACATGAATCAAAGTGACATGTGATGGTTCCGGTTTTTAGTTGATCGCAACCTGCTTCATCTGTAACTTTTACAGAATAGGCTTGACCCTGATCTAGTAAATCCCCAGCATTATTACCACTGAAAGTATAGGTCCCCAAATTTCCGGATACATCTAATTTTAGAGCTGCCTTAAGCAAGGTATCAATACAGTCATAACTAACATCCAATTTTAAAGTGGATTGGCTGCAATTAAATGCAGGACAATTGATCTGGCCTTCTTCGATAACATAACAAGAGTCTGAATCTATCAAAATGATTTTATATGAATCTTTGTCTTTTAATTTAGACCCGTCTGGAGTTCCATAAAGATAATAGGCTCCTGATCCACCCTTGCCTTTAATGGAAACTATGACTTCGCCGGTTTGACGTCCTATAGCATCTTTCAGACATTCTGTTGTAAATTCTATATCAAGAGTTGAATTTTTGCAATTTGATGGTGACATACAACCCACTACTAAAGAAGCAAAATCCCTGCATCCATTCTCATCTTCTACAAAAGCATCGACTTGTGTACCTGGATAAAACAATTCGGTACTTTTAGGTCCGGTATATTTTATATTTCCCTGGCCTCCTGAAGTAGAGTAGCTCACTTGTCCAAGCACACCATGAAGACAATCTGTATGTAAATCAAGATTCAATTTTTGGAATGGTGCGGTTTTACTAAACTCATCAATGCGGACACAAAGTTTTCCTTCACCAGATTTTAATGGGTTAACAGCAGAAAGGATTTGTAAATAATAAGTTTTACCTGGAACCAGGTTTTCAATTTTGATAAATCCCTCGCATGGATCAGGAGATTTACCGCAAGTTACTTCTTCAAGACTATTGCATGACCCGCTATACAAACCATAATTGTAAATAAATCCTGCCTGAATTTTTAGTGCCACCGTTTTTTCTGCCGGCGCTACAAATTTATACCACACATCAGGTGCGCTATAAACCACACATGAAGGTTTTTTTGAAGAAATATTATTATTGAAAAAATCAATTTCCTGACAGATAGTATTCAGGGTTAATGCAGATGAAAGTGGACATTCGTCGTTGGTAGGAATAGTGTTGACTTGTTCTTTAACCGTTAAACAAATATTTCCTTCAATGGTAGCAAAATAACCGGATACTTGAACGAAATATTCTTTTCCAGGTATTGGATCTTTGATTACTGTTTTATTGCCCAAGTCTTCACTCTGAATTTCCTGGAGAGATCCACAAGTGCCTTTATAAACAGAAATTACTTCAGCAAAATCTGTATTTGTAGTGATTTCATGAGGCTTTGTAGATATAGCTGTGAAACTGTACCATACATCTGCTTTTGATTTCAAATTAAGTGATGGAAGGTTATTTTCCATCAATGCATTTTTATTTGAAGTGCTTGCACAAGTTCCATTTACAGTAAGTACAGTTCTATTATCGCATAAATCATGTACTGGTTTAGCAGTGAACTGGTTGATTTTTTTCAAAGAAATACAATGAAAACCGTTTTCGAATCCATAATGATTGATTTTCTTAGCAAATCTAAAATAATAGGTTTTGCCAGCTTCTACATTGAGTTCTTCATGTTCTCCTTGGAATCCATATTCATCTTTATCTGAACAAGTGACATTGGTTAAAGCATTGCAAGGGCCAGTATAAATGAATAATCCATCATTGTATTGTGAATTCACATTCACTTGTAGAATGCCACTAAAATCTGCATCATATTGATACCAAATGGCACCTTGAAAATCATTGGTACAGTTGATTAAATTGGCTTGTTGGGCATTGGTAGTAGAAATATGACCTTTGGTACAATCCTCATCTAAATTTAAGCGAATTGGATTTGCGCATGCATCGTTATCAATACTCAGAAAGACATCATCTATAGCTATTTCTGTACCAAAATCATTTGTAGCACAATCGTAATCAAAGGTTACGGTATATGCTGTTACTTTAGAAGCATTGGTTAATTTAATGGTTATAGGTGTTAGATCCTTATATTCTGTGAAGATGGTTTGATTAATCACAGTTGCTGATCCATTGTTTGTAGAAATGGTTAGTATTGACCCAGTATTTGGACGGATGAATTTCAGTCTAAATAATAAAACATACCGATCAGAACCTGATACCGGGATTGGGTTAGTAATAAGTTGGAATTTTCTTCTGGAGGTATTCAAGCGATCGGTTTGTTTGTATTGTACCATACATGAACCATCGGGTTGAATCGTTTCGTTATTTTTAACAATATTAAAAACGTAATTGCCATTCAAGGGTTTTACATTCCATCCGCTTGGGAGTTGACAATTTGTAAATCCTTCGAATTGGATTTTGTTTTGGCCAATCAACCACCAAGATATCATGGAGAAGATTATGGAATAGAAATATTTCATGTCGGAATGTTTTTAAATTAGATAATATTAAAACGTCTCATAAATGTTTTTCCAGCAGCATTCAATTGATAGATATATTCTCCTGGAGGTACATTCCATTTTGCCGGATCGAATGGTATGGTATAGGATCCTTTTGGAGTAAATTTATCTAATAATGTAGCAATTGTTTTTCCATTAATGGATTTTATGGAGAGAACCATTTCACTGCTTATTAAGGCCGTAAATTTGATATCGATGATTCGACTCTGAATTGGATTAGGATTATGTCCTATTAAAATGGAATTCAAATTAGAGCCTTTGTTTGAGCCACAAGGTGAATTAAAAAGTGGTAATCCGGGATAGGTACTTCCCATGGAATAATCCACTAGTTCATTGTCCAGACACATCCAATCTTTTAGAATAGTAGCATACATGCTTCTATAGTCGATGCATTTTTGTGTTTCAAAATAAACGACGGTATCGTTTTTAAGAATTGGATCGTATAGATTTATTGGGTTTCCTTTAAATCCTCCTTGTACGCCATCGCCAAACATCATCATTGGAGAAATATTACCGTGATCTGTACCTTGAGACCCATTTTCTTTGATCGTTCTGCCGAATTCTGAGTAGGTCATGAGACATACATTGGATTGTGCATTATCTTTTTTCAAATCATCATAAAATGCTTTGATGGAGCTGGCAACGTGGCCTAATAAATTTTTATGGTAATCTTTTTGATTAGAATGTGTGTCAAATCCATCAACATTCACTAAGTAAATTCGTGTTCCTAGTCGACCTTTAATTAATCTGGAAACAATGGCCAGTTGTTCTGCTATTCTGCTGGTTGTATTGGTAGGAAATGCAATTTTGTTACTTGCCTTATTGTATGCAGTGGTAACGGATTGAGAATAACGCAAAGAATTATTGGTTAGTTGACGCAAGAAAGCTCGTTCTTCACCTTGCGGACAATCTCCGTAACCATCGGTATTATACAATTTTCCATACTGAGCTAATCTATAGAATTCATTTGGGTCATTGAATACCAATTCCAATTGTTGGTTTCCTGGTCCTGTAAAAATTTTATCAGAACTATAACCAATACGTAAAGCTGGTGGAACAATGGGCGGTGTTTCTCTGAATGATGGAAAATCCTGATCCAAATATCGGCCCATAACTCCTGAATTCACTCTGGGATCGAAAGTATTATCTGCTGCACTAGACCAAAGTTCTATAGAAGAAAAGTGAGAATAATTTTGATCTGCATAACCTACGTTTTGAAGCACAGCCATCTTGCCTTCATTCCAGAGTGGCATCAATGGTTCCATGGTTTGTGGCATCGCAAAATCGGTCTGACCAAAACCAGATAATAACATTGTATCATTATAATCAGTGCCGTATTTTAATCCAATCGTAGGGCGAATTTTCAAATATTCATCTTTTCCTGCAGCAGTGGAATAAGGTGCTATCATGTTGAGGCCATCATTACCTCCAAACATTTTGACCAACACCAGAATATTTTCGTCACCCGGATTCAGTGCCGCTGATAATCCACCTGCAGCCATCGATGCACTAATGGGTAGACCACCTAAAAGTACAGTACCTAATCCTGCTAGTCCTCCGGTCATTAAAAATTGACGCCTATTCCATTGTATATGTTCTTCATTATGACGATCACCCAATGAAGATTGATATTGACCTTCTTTATTTTTTATTTTATCTTGGCTCATTTCAATTGCTTTAATAATTATAATAATTGGTATTCAGGTAAGGTGATGATATATTTCATCAAATCCATAAATTGTCTTGGCACCATATTGTAATCAAGATTCCAGGTGCCATTTAAGAAATAGTTAGCAGGAACCGTTGCTTTGAATACACCAACTGCAGTTTCTACTATTTCTATTGGCATATCTATCGTTATGAAATAGGCTAACACTTTTCTAACAATCAAATCCGGATCTGTGGAATTGTTGGTCAATGACTTTAAGAAAGAACGATATTTTTCTTTGGTCCAATCATAATACAAGTAGTAATCGAATTGATCCCGATTATATCTCCATCGGTTGACTAAAGTAAATTCATTGAGCCAGGCTCTGTGTCCCGGCCAGCCAGCAACGTTGATCGGATTGAACAAAGTTTGTCCTAGATTGGCTGTTTGATAATAGAGACCTGATAGGGCATCTCTGTTTCCTGCATTTGGATAATTGACTGGATCAGGAACTTCGTTTTTAAATGAGCCATTGATCCATTTATATTTAAAATAATCTTTTCCAGGTTCTAAATCTAAACTACGGAAGAAATGAATTTGATTATCAATATGACTTTTAATGGAGATACCAATACTCGCATCATCAAAGAAATGTTCACTCTTGAATAATGTTTTTAATACGGTAGTAATATCAAATGATGAAGCGATAAATACATCTGCCAAACCATTAATGATGTCGGTTGGCGGATCATTGTATAAATAAAATTTGTATAATTTTTTACATATGAATGTAGCTATTTCTCTTTTTTTAACATCAAATATAACATCGTGTAAGGAGTCGTATTCTGTTTTTGCTTTTGTCGCTGCTATGGTATCATCAGCCGGCACCACACCACCAAAATTTCCTACCGATTTTCCGAAAATGTTTTTATTCTTCCAGTCATGATTGTAGCGATACATTTTATATTCACCGACTTTGAGTGGGCCAACAAAATAATTTCCACTGCCTGCAACTTTTTCATAATACAAAATATTCCAACCGGTAAGAGATCTCGCTACTTCAGCAATATCTTTTTCAGTATAATTTCCTACACCCATAGTAAATAATTCCATGAGCTCCCGGGCATAATTTTCATTAGGATTACCTGCATAGTTGTATCTGCCATCCAGGTAGATCAGCATAGCTGGTGTAAGGCCTATTGCTTTTACAAATTCTTTAAAATTACCTAAAGCATAATTGTGAAGTATCCAATAATATTGGAATACCCAAGTAGGCCTGTTTCCTGTGGCGTCAGAAGTAGTAACGAAATGATTGGACCAAAATAAAACCAATTTATGTCGTAAGCCTTCAGTTACCATGCCATTAAACCACATATGTACCAATTCCAAATACTTATAATAAGCATCGGGATCTTCAGCTATGTCTTGTTCCTTCCAGGGATAGCTATAATCTATGGTTTTTACACCGGATCTGATTTCACCGGGTAAAGGATGAGATAATGCTGTGGTAAAAAGATAGTCTATTATTTTAGAAGGTGTGTTTGCTTTAGCAGCGTTAATCAAGTTGAGCGGTGCGCCATTACTTAGTTTATTGTACAAATGATGAATTCTTCTTTCATCCCAAGGCTTTTCCGGACTTGGAACGTAAGCTTGTAATCCTCCTTTTAGACATGTATTATTTGGCATAATTGGTTGGTTTTTTAACTTTGGAAAGATTTCGAAAGTTAAGACATTCTTTATTTAAAAGTGCAATAAAATTACAATAAAATACAATTGCCAAATTAAATTCTGAGAATGGTCTTATAAATATGAATTATCAAAATAATCATTGGAAAATGATCTAAGATTCAAAAAATTATTAATTAAAATCTATTCAAATTCAACTAGGCAACGGTTAAAAAAGAGCCAAATAGATTCTAAAAAGTGTATTCGATTATATGAATGGTCACTTGTTAAATCGAATCATAGAATATATGCTAGATACGTTTCATTAAATAGAATTGGTGTCGCCACCCAATAGAAAAAATAGGGTAGTAATGTATGAAAGATTGATTGTAAAGCGGAATTCCGATAGATACATCTAATCGGGAGTTGGATCGGATGATGCGCTGAATTCCAAAGTATGTTTCTACGTAGTGGCCAGCAAAAAGCGATGAACTCTGTATCAAAATGTCTTCATGATTGATTTGATATTTTCCCTTTTGATACATTCTACTGATGAATTCAACATACACATTATAATTATCCTCTTCATAATTTGAATATTTTTTTGGATAGATAAGATAGCCTAAGGATACATCAGCACCAATAGCGTCCCCGTAATATAGAGTATGGGTCTGTTGGTCTGTTAATTCTGTAAATGGGCTAGGTTTGATGTAATGCAGCGTCACAGATGCGGCCATTTTATGATACAGTTTTGTAAAAACCAAACCTCCACCTACACCACTGCAATCATCCAATAATCTCGGTTCGGCCTCATCATGAGCCGAACGTACATATGATCCTTCAAGATATGCTGCTATTCTAAAATGTTCATGTAAATGATCGGAGGTAAAAAGTCTCCATTTAATGGTTCCATGAAGTCCATTGAATTGATATTTGTATTTAGTACCATAAATTCTATTTCTGGTGTAAAAAATGGTTTTGTTGCCATTGTGATAATGGTTCAGAATACTATTTGATAAAGATTTATCATGGTGGTTAGATGCTGAAAACTGGAGTTTAAATGATACATTGGGATGTATTCCATAGTTGAGTCCTATGACGGTCATGTTTCTGGGTATGGACACTTCTTTATAAGATTCATTGAGTAAACTTACATTAAGAACTCCTTTGGGAATATTACTAGCAGGTTCTGTATGGATAAATAATTCCTGCGCCATACCAGTCATGCAACTCAATATAACAAGTGATATGGTGTTGATTAGCTTCATCTCAAACTTAGCAAAAAGTTGGGTTTGCAAGTTTCATAACTCAATTGATGTACCTGTTTATTGTATTTTTTATATTCTTTTTTTGGTACGATGGATTTATGAATGAGTTTAAACGTTACATCGCCCTGAAAGGTAGTGTCTGTGTCATCAACGATCAAATATCGTGTTCCGCCTTCTGTAAAACAATCTCTAGTGCTTAGTGAGGTGTTTTGAGTTGAATAGTTTAATTCTAATTTACCAACCGTAAACCCTGCATTTTTTACTCCCTGTATTAATTTTGATGGGTTAATTGCTTTATTTTTATTAAAAACAATCATTGCAATATTTTCATTCAAATCCATTTCAATCCGTTCCACAAAATCTATCGTTGAAATCGACCTTTGGACAGCGAAGGAACAAGCTGAGCACGTAAGTCCGTTTATATGTATAGTGGCAGAATTAAATTGCGCAAATAGTAAAAAATTTATTTGTAGAAAAAAAAATAAAAGTAGCCATTTTTTAAATGAATATTTTATTTGAAGGTAGAAAAACAGATATTTATAATTATTGAGGTTTGATGCTTGCATATTATGATTAAACTTCAATTAATGTTTGGTAAATTTAAAAATTATAAAGTAAATGTACGTTATGTTTGAAGTTATTATCTATTAAATGATTCGATTGGTAAATGGGAACCTGAGTATTCACTCCAATGGAAATTCTTCGTAAATATAAGTCTATTCCCAGACTCGTCTGTAGTGATTGACCGCCACTTGTATTGAGCACCGTTTTATAGTGTTTATTGTATTGATTGATTTCATAGTGAATACCTATGCTTGGCAAAAGGGAATAAGATTGTATCGTTTTCCAATAGAAAAAACTTGTATTCACAGAACATTTATTTCCAAATTTAAAGTGATTGGAGTTGACATTGTTGAATTGATAAAGGATATTTGTGTTCAGTCCTACTTTTCGATGTCGAATGGTATGGATAAAATCCAGAATAATATCAGTAGATCCGGTTCCTAATTGGAGGTTAGGGTTTAATTGTTGCTCTGCATTTAATTCATTATATGATCCGGTAGGCCATTTAATCCCACCACCTATTTGTACATTATTTTTCCAAGTTTTATTTAAAGAATCACCCGAATTAAACAGCGTTACATTTGCAATAGTTGACACGTCTCCTATGCCGCTTACAAAAGATTTCAATCCATGGTCAATTTGTTCATGAAATCCAAAGGGTGCAAATACAAATAATTGAACTTTCTTAGTTATGTGATATCTTCCTCTAATCTCTAAGGTTTGGAAGCGTTCAGAAGAATACTTATTATCTTCAATATCATATATTGGGTGTTCAGATTTAAAGGATTGGTAGGTGTAATTCAATCCGAAAAAATGTTTGTGATATTGTGGAAGAATTCCAAAATAAGTTCCCCCGATTCCACATCCACAAATATCACAGGCAGAAAGCTGATTGTGGAACCCAATAAGAAAGATGATGGCAGTAAAGTAAATTTTTTTCATAAGGATTCAGTTTAAACTTGCCAAAACAATGTTGTAAATCATTGGTTTGGCAAGTATAGATTGTTAATAACAATTAAGGATTTAATACAAAATGAATGGTATCTCTAACCTCGTGCTCACTGTGATCGCTAACAACGACGAACATAGTTACATGGGTAACGCTTGTAATGTTTGTAGGCGTAAAGGATTCATTTATGGTGTAGTTTGTGGCATCATGTACTTCAAGATCTTTATTGAATAATATAGAGCTATTGCTGTCATTTGTGATTTTGATATTCATCTCATGAAGACTTTCGTCAGTCACGGTTCCGGTTATATGCACGGGAGAACTCGCCGGAAGTGAAGCATTATCAGAGGGGGAAGTGATCAATAAGATCGGTGGATTGGTATCATCTTCGTCATGGTGATGGCAAGATACAATAATTGAAGTTAGTGTTAGACACAATGCTAATGTTAAAAGGAATTTGATTTTCATAAATTAATTTTTTTAATTGAATTTAAGTTTATTAGTAAATAGAATTTTGTTTGAAATGAAGATTAATACCGATGTGAAAAACAAATGAGTCCAATGTTAAAAGATAAATTTATTTATCATTTATCATTCGAATGCTTGAATCTGAATGTTGAACTCCCATGGGGTGTCTACATTTAGTTAATACATATTGAACTAAGTAATAATCACACTGGTATTAAAACCCAAAAGATTGAAATATCTAGAACTTGATAAAAGGCAATAATAAATCATCTATGGAATGTGCACCCATGAAATTTAATTTAGATTACAAGCTTTCAGTATTAAATTAATAAAAGGAATGTACCTTTAATTAAACCTATAATAAAAAAAATTCGAATGAAATACTGTGCATCCATTCCAGTAGAAATTTATTATACCAATGTGGGTCTAGGTGGTCTGAAGATGCCAAGAATACAGGCTTTAGGAATAAAATGCTCATCTTGAACTATCGGATTAGCCGAATGATGTTGAATATTTATTAGCTTAAGATGAAAATCTAAGGGTTGAACAATATAATCTGACGCAAGGGATTGGTTAGACAAATTCGGAAGTTGATTTTGATCTTTATTTTCAGAATTTTTGAATTGCTTTTTTAGATGACATTTACCTTTGCATTTGTTATTAGGATTATTTCTTTGTACACAAATATTTTTAGAAATAGTTTGTTGATTTAATTTGAATGAAAGAACTATCCACGTCTTGCCAAAGCCCTGCATGAGGATCAAGATGGCTAGAAATATGGACATTATTAATTTCACAAAAAAACAAGTATGAGGTTTTACAAAGATAATCAATTAATGAATAAATCGTGGTAAGATATTTTAAATCTATGTCGTCTGATTTACTCCCATTAATTCTATATTAGGACTAATTTGTCTTTTTTAACAAAATGCTTTGATTTTTGTTTAAAACTGCAATGGAGTATTTTTGATAAGCAGATTAATCAATCTTCATTTCAGGAATATCGCCCTCAACGATTAATTTACCTTCCGTGGATTGGATAATATGTTCCACTGAAACTCCAGGTGCTCGTTCCAATAATTTAAAACCATCTTCAGTAACTTCAAGTACAGCTAATTCCGTTACTATTTTTTTGACACAGGCTACTCCGGTTAGTGGAAGGGAACATTCTTTAAGAAGTTTTGATTCGCCGGCTTTATTGACATGCATCATAGCCACAATGATATTATCAGCTGATGCCACAAGATCCATAGCCCCACCCATACCTTTGACCATCTTGCCGGGAATTTTCCAATTGGCAATATCACCACGTTCTGATACTTCCATGGCTCCAAGGACAGTAAGATGCACGTGTTGACCTCGGATCATAGCAAAACTGGTGGCAGAATCAAACAAGGATGCTCCGGGTTTTAATGTAACCGTTTGCTTTCCGGCATTGATCAAATCAGCATCTTCTTCGCCTTCAAAAGGGAAGGGGCCCATGCCTAAAATTCCATTTTCAGATTGGAATTCTACACTCATTCCCTGAGGAACATAATTAGCCACTAAGGTAGGAATTCCGATACCGAGATTCACATACATGCCATCATGTAATTCCTGTGCTATACGTTTAGCTATTCCTATTTTATCTAGCATATATTTTCTGTTTAAGATCTTGGTCTAACGGTTCGTTGTTCAATTCGTTTTTCATAATGGGCTCCCTGGAAGATGCGTTGGACGAAGATTCCCGGAGTATGTATATGATTGGGGTCCAGCATTCCTGGTTCTACCAATTCTTCGACTTCTGCTATTGTGATTTTTCCGGCCATTGCCATTAGTGGGTTGAAATTCCGGGCTGTTCCTTTATAAATTAAATTGCCTTCTGTATCACCCTTCCAGGCTTTAACTATAGCGAAATCAGCCGTCAGTGCCATTTCGAGGATATGTGGCTTGCCATTGAAGATTCGAACTTCTTTGCCATGAGCAATCTCAGTTCCATATCCAGCCGGTGTGAAGAATGCGGGAATACCAGCTCCTCCGGCACGACAGCGTTCTGCTAGTGAACCCTGAGGAATTAAATCCACTTCCAATTCACCGCTCAACATTTGACGTTCGAACTCATCATTTTCTCCAACATAAGATGAGACCATTTTTTTGATTTGTCGGCTTTGGAGTAAAAGGCCAAGTCCAAAATGATCCACCCCTGCGTTATTCGATATACAAGTCAGACCACTAATACCTTTGCGAACGAGTGCGGCTATGCAATTCTCAGGAATCCCACACAAGCCAAAACCTCCTAACATGATCGTCATATTACTATGGATGTCCCTGATGGCCTCATCTGCACTGCTTACGATTTTATTCATATCTTGCGTTTAGAATTAGATGTGACAAAGATGCTATAATCTTGGGGACATTTGTTGAAATTAAACATAAAAAATTGGATGAATGAGTTGGAAGATTAATTTAATCAGCGATACTGTAACTAAGCCCACCCAAGGAATGCTTGAGGCTATGATGAATGCAGAAGTTGGCGATGATGTATTCCAGGAAGATCCTACCGTCCAACAATTGGAAGATCGATTGGCGCAGATGTTTGGACATGAAGCAGGATTGTTTTGTCCTTCCGGTACGATGACCAATCAGATCGCGATTAAAGCACATACCCAACCGCTGGACGAAATGATCTGTGACGTCCAATCTCATGTTTATCAGTACGAAGTCGGAGGCTATGCATTCCACAGTCAGATTGCAGTTAATCCAATACTTGGAGATCAAGGGAAATTATCTGTAGACTTGCTCCGTGATCAAGTCAAAGCACATTTCGACTGGTTGCCCCGAACCAAATTGGTCGTTTTAGAAAATACTTGTAATCGAGCCGGTGGAAATTATTACGCATTGTCTGAGATGCAATCCATAGCTGAATTTTGTAAGCTACATCAATTGACCTTGCATTTGGATGGTGCACGAATATTTAATGCAATAGTTGCTTCAGAACAATCAGCGATGGATATAGGTCCCATATTTGATTCTATATCCATTTGTTTGTCTAAGGGCTTAGGGGCACCAATTGGTTCAGTCCTTATTGGAAATAAACCATGGATTCAATATTGTCGCAGGATACGTAAAGTGATGGGCGGAGGCATGCGTCAGGTAGGCATACTTGCGGCTGCAGGATCCTATGCATTAGATCATCACATACATAGACTACAAGAAGATCATCGAAGAGCTAAAGTCATTGAAACTGCATTATTGCGCACCAACTATGTCAGTTCGGTTATCCCGGTGAGTACCAATATTATCATTTTTAATTTAATACCTGAATTAAGTCCTCAATCTTTTATTGATCAATTAAGGGCACATGGAATCAATGCATCAGCCTTTGGAAAACAATCGGTGCGCTTTGTAACACATCTGGATATTGATGATGTTATGATTGATGTCGTTTGTGGGGTGTTGGAGAAAAAGATAAGATGTTAGAGAACGGTTTTTTTTTATAATTAAATGAATTAAAATTTAATAATTGAACGAATCAACTACTCATGATATTAAATAATGTTTGAAAAAGATTTAAAAGTAAATTCAATGTGGTAATTCCACCAAATGAATGTTGAAAAACCCTCCTATATCCTCCCCCGCCTTTTTGAGTTGGACAAGTTTGAAAAGGGAGGACCTGCTCGCGTTAGTTTAAAATTGTTTTCATCTTTTGTATAAATGTAATGTAAGATTAGACTTTATTCAGCTATCATAAGTTGAAAATAAGAAATTTTAGTACTAGTGCACTCCCTTCCCTTTTTAAGATGACTGAACGATTACATCTCGTACTTTACACGAGATGGATAAAGTGTGACAACACTTTAAGTGATGGAACGGGTTAGCGAATATTAGGGTTGGGGATGGGTTCTCTTTTTCATCCAAAGTAATTAATATTCCCATTCCTTTTCAAGATGACTGAACTTTAAAGTTTAAAAATATAACCCACCTATATCCTCCCTTGCAAAGGGAGGACTTATTCGCATTATTTAAAATTATTTTAAGCTAAATTATAAATGTAAAATAAGTAATGACTTTACTAAAATCACAATGAGTAAGGAATTTAAAATTATAACACTGAGGTACTCCCTTCCCTTTTTTAGATGACTGAACGATTACATCTCGTTCTACATACGAGATGGATATAGAGTTACAACCCTTTAAGGGATGGAACACGTTAGAGAATAGTAGAGTCGGGGATGGGTTCACTGTATCTTCACCAACTTCAAAATCTTCAAAGTCATCAGTAATACTTTAAATGTCTTGACCGCAGACTGAGCAGATATTTGGATTTCATAAATTATATCCATTACCTTTCTTGAAGTTAGATACAATAATACCGTATCTTTCTTAGGATATTTAGGGTAGGTTTGATACCCTCCATCCAGGGAGATGGATAAGCGGTTTCACATTTATTCCTCAAGTCAAGGCACATAATCCCATAAATCCTTAACATCTTAAAAATCCCAGTTCAGACAACATTCACACCCTGATTCAATATTAATCCTTATTGTTGATCTAAATCAGTACAAGTTACCACAAATTAAGAAATGAAATTGATTAAAAAGTATTTACCTGAAGTCTTCTTTCGAATGTAAAAAAAGTCGTTAAATGGAATTTAATATAAAATAAATCCTACTTCCTACGATTCAATTCATCGCGAATTTTAGCAGCTTTTTCGTAGTCCTCATCCGTTAATACCTGGGTCAACATGGTTTGTAATTCTTCAGATGAAAGTCGGTCGTAGGATTGGGATGATTTTATTTTTTTGGTGGTGGATTTTTTTAAACTCTCTTCGGATTCTTCAAGGATGACGCCTGCCTGTTCCATTACAAATTCGAAAGTAGAAACAGTACAATTGAATCGTACGGCCATAGCTAGTGCGTCAGAAGTCCGTGAATCAATTTCTATGATTTCACCATCTTTTTCACAGATTAATTTTGAAAAAAAGATGCCATCAACTAAATCATTGATCACTACTTCTTTGATGTCTACACCAAAAGCGGACATCGCATTCTTGAATAAATCATGAGTCAAAGGTCTGTTGGGATTCATACGTTCCAATACCACAGCAATGGCTTGTGCTTCAAATCCACCAATGACTATGGGCAACCTTCTATTGCCATTTAATTCACCTAAAACGACAGCATAATTCTGTGTTTGGGTAACACTGTGTGACAAGGCTATAATTTCTAATTCTACCTTTTTCATATCGTTTGCTGCCATGATGAATTGTTTTTAATAGTTAACGAATTATTTTGCAGCTTTGTATTGTTTGATAGCTTCGTTGAGTTTCGGCACCACTTCAAAAAGATCTCCACAGACTCCATAATCTGCAGCTTTAAAAAACGGTGATTCCGGATCTTTATTAATGACAATAATTTTTCTTGAATTGTTCACTCCTGCTAAATGTTGTATTGCTCCGGAAATTCCGATAGCGATATAAACATTCGGACGAATGGCAATACCAGTTTGACCTACATGTTCGTGGTGCGGCCTCCAACCAATATCAGCAACAGGTCTTGAACATGCAGTTGCCGCATGAAGTAAATCCGCTAATTCTTCGATCATTCCCCAGTTGGCAGGATCTTTCATTCCTCTACCTGCAGACACTACAATTTCTGCTTCTGTTAATGGAGTTTTTCCTTTGATCAAATTCCGATCTATTAATTTTATTTTTGATGACGGTATTTCTAATTCAAGAACATGAATGGGTGCAGCATCGGTGCCTGATTTTTCAGCGTTAATGCTTTTTGGCATGATCGCAATGACACCCGTGTTTTCATTAAAGGAATAGAAAGCTGATGCTTTACCTGAGAACACATTCTTTTTGAAGAGAAAACGATTCTGATGATCTCCTGCTAAATCTGTTACACCGGATATGAGTCCGAAATTTAATCGATACGCAATCTGACCTGAAATCGTTTTTCCTAGGCTGGTATTACCTAGCACTAAATAATTTGCCCCAGTTTTAAGAAGCGCGTTTTGGATTAAATGAACGATTTGGGTCGAATCAAAATAGGAATTGGACTTATATTGAAAAACCGAAGTAGCACCATAATGTCCCGGTTCATCAGATAGAACAGCATCTCCAATATAAAATCCATGTACCGACATAGACTTCGATTTGGCCATTTTATAAGCAAAAGTTAAAGCTTCTAAGCTGGACTTTTTGATCTGTCCTTCTGAATGCTCTATATAGACTAATATCATAAATCGAAGATTAGATTATTTTAAGATCATCGCTGAAAACGGACAGCAATTCATTAATATTGTTAGGGTCAATCATTCTGACCGTAGATTTATTAGGAGGTAATTCGAAACGCACCAATTCAATGTTTGTGATTACATCTACCGCAGGTATAATTTCTAAAGGCTTTTTCTTAGCATCCATAATACCCTTCATATTAGGGATTCTTTGTTCTGCAAGGCCTTTGGCAGCGGATACGACGATCGGAAGAGAAACTTCAACTACTTCAATGCCGCCTTCTATTTCATTGGTTGCTTTTACCAGTCGATCATTAATGCTCAGTTTTGTAGTATAAGACACAAATGGTAAATCCAACATTGCAGCAATAAAAGATCCAACTTCAGATCCATTATGATCTATGGTTTCTTTTCCAACAAAAAGAATATCGTAATTTTTTTTCTTTGCAAAATCACTAATCTGACTTGCCGTAAAATAGGCATCTTTAGCAACGGCATCAACACGATATGCAGCATCTGCGCCAATAGCCAAAGCTTTGCGAATGATCATTTCAGAAGTAGCTGGACCTACATGGATCACATCAACTTGTCCACCAAACTGTTCTTTAAGTTCCAAGGCACGCACCAATGCATACCACTCATCATAGGGATTCATGATAAATTGTACCCCATCTTCTATATAATGCTGACCCGATCCATCAAAAGAAACTTTCGAAGTGGTATCCGGAGTTTTGCTAATACAAACAAGAATATTCATAGATTTCCATGTAATTTTACGCTGCAAAGATATATTTTTTATTTTTTATATATGGTTTAAAAACACGATATATGACCCGAAAAGAAACCCTCATTAAAATGTTGGATGAGGACCCCAAAGATTCGTTTTTGATGTACGCACTAGGAAAGGAGTTCGAAAGGGAAGGGGATGATCCAGAAGCTTTGATATGGTATGAAAAATTAATTCAGCTTAATCCAAACTATACGGGAGTCTATTATCACCTAGCCAGTCTACATATGAGGCAAGAAAATATAGACGAGGCAAGAATTGTTTTGAATCGGGGGATAGACATTTGTACTCAGGAACAGGCCCATCATGATTTGGCTGAGTTAAAGGGTTTGCTGTTGAATTTGGATATTGAATAAAATAGGATCATTTTCATTATTGAGTTAATCATTCAAATATTTGATTATTGAATAAATGTCCTGAGGTAGCTAAACCCTGACAAGTAATACATTAATGAGGCTTTCCTTCAATACAAATGACCCATTCACCTAGTATTTTAGGTAGTGCCTTGAGTGTTGTTAAAACCTCACCAAGTGTGCCATAATAATGGGCTTCAAATAGTTTGCTGATTTCTTTGGAAGCACAACATAACCGTTCCGAGCCAAAATAAGTATTGAGTTCCTCCACCCCTTTAATTAACCGATGTGGTGATTCATATAAAATTAGGGTGCACGGAAGTTCGGTTAACCATAGCAATTGGGTATGACGTCCTTTTTTGGGAGGCAGAAATCCTTGGAAGAAAAATTTCTCACAGGGCAGTCCCGAAGCTACTAATGCAGGTACAAATGCTGTGGCGCCGGGTAATGCTATGACTTCAATGTGTTCTTTTCTGCAAGCTCGAACCAGCAAAAAGGCAGGATCTGAAATGCCTGGTGTCCCTGCATCGGTTACCATGCCGATGGTTTGTCCCGACTTCAATTTTTCAATAATTTGATCTGTTACTTTATGTTCATTATTGGAATGAAAGCTCTGAACGGGCTTGTCAATTCCTAAAAACTTTAAAAAAGGTCTGCTGACCCTGGTGTCTTCAGCCAGAATGAGATCGCACTTAGAAAGCACTTCGATCCCTCGTGGTGTCATATCACCGCGATTTCCAATGGGAGTTGGAACAAGATACAGCATTAATGAGCTAATTCCTGAATTTGAAAACTATAGGTTTCTGTAATGAGATTGGTTAATAATTTTCTGCAAGAAAGGTCTACGGTTTGTTGAGCTGATTCTTCGTTTTCTGCTAACAGACTCATTTCTATATGCTTACCAATACGAACGTCTTGAATGCCTTGGATGTCCATGTGACCGATATTTTTTGCAACCGTTTTGCCTTGTGGATCCAGAAGTTCTTTATGAGGCATGATGATAATTTTAGCAAGATATTTTTTCATAAGATTTATTTTAAATGATTTTTTTTTGTCGACTCGAATATATCAAACTATAAATGATATGTATCACAATGATGAAACTAATAAACATGGGATTAATCAATACTGCAGCACTGAAACATAGTGAACCACTGATCACTAAAATAATATGTTCCTGGATCCAATGTTTCGAAATGTAAAACTTGATGATGGGTAGTCTGCTAATCATCAACCATGAAAATACAAGGATGTAGAACACAATGAACCAAGGTTGAACTAAGAGATTGGACCAATATGAAGATGCTATGAAATCAGTTAATAAGCCACAAAAAAACAAGGCCATTGCAGGTACAGGCAAGCCCGAAAAAGTACTGGCAGCACCTTGGGTCTCAATATTGAATCGTGCCAATCTAAATGCTGCCATAATGGGCAACAAAAAACTAATCCATACAAAACCTTGAATCCATGGAAACTGTGCCTGATGAGTCATCAATAATTGATAACAAATAAGGCCTGGGACAAGGCCAAATGAGACAATGTCCGCTAATGAATCCAGTTGTACACCTAGAGGAGATTCCTGATGGAATGCTCTTGCAATAAATCCATCCAGGAAATCTGCAATCATCGACCCTAAAATGCATAAAAATGCAGACCAATAATGTTCTTGTATGATCATTAAAGAGGCGACACAGCCAAAAAACAAATTGCATGCGGTGATTAGGTTTGCAATAGTAAACACTTAGCCTGGATTTTGGGCAAAACTAAGCCTAATTTTGGCTTAAAACAGAAGAATTCAAGCTAAATAAGTCAGTTTTTATAAAATTAACGTAAATTTATGCTAGATTAGAGACTTTCATACCACATTTATCAGTTATAATGGATCACTCTAAAGGTATTGTATTTTTGAATTAAATAATCCAGCATGAACTTTCGGTTCCTTTTAAGCCTTCTATTTTGTCTAATCACCGTTTTAGCTTATACCCAACCATCATACGATAATTGCAACACCCCTCAAAAGATCGATAAAATTCAAAAATATTGTAGTAAAGTTGGTGAATTTAATAATATCAATGCTACCCCTTCAGGTTATTCCCAAGCGACATGTTGGGTTGGAACTTCAAATGATGTTTGGTTTTCTTTTAAGGCATTTGCTTCGGATATAAGTGTAACAATCATTGGAACGAACAGGCTGGCAAGTCCTGCATCGCCTGGTGGAACGTTGAGATCTATTCAGGCAGCATTGTATTCAGGAATTTGTGGTGGTACGATTGCAGAATTGAACTGTTCTATTGATTCAAAGGCAGAAGGAATTTTAGCTTTGTATGAAGGTGGATTGGTAGTTGGGCAAGACTATTTATTGAGAGTTGATGGAGTTAATGGAGCGACAGGGACTTTTCAATTGTGTCTGAATAATTATTTCCCTCCAGCGCAGGTGGAACAAGATTGTAATAACGCAACTGTAATTTGTAACAATGAGCCTTTTGTTACCCAAAGTGTACGTGGGTGTGGAGTCAATTGCAATGAAGCAGCTGGCTCATGTTTGGGTGAAGGTAATAGTAGCAGTACTTCTGAGACTCAGTCTACCTGGTATTCATGGATAGCAAGTGTGGATTGTAAATTGACCTTTGTTTTAACCCCATTGAATCCTGCTGATGATATTGATTTTGCGGTATATGAACTTCCCAGTGGAATACACAATTGTTCCGATAAAAAATTATTGCGATGTAATGCTACGGCACCTCCTTGTGCTGGTCCTACGGGATTAAGTTTGACAGCAAATGATACGGTTGAAAATTTTAATTGTAATCCAGGAGAAGATGGTTTTTCGAAATATATAGATATGGTTGCTGGAAGGGCTTATACCATTTGTATCAATAATTTTACAAATTCGGGTATAGGATTTTCTATGGATTGGGGTGGATGTGATTTTATTGGACCAACGGCGGCTTTCGATGTAAATCCCCGGTTTGGACTCAAGTGTGAAACCACATTTACAGTTACGGATTCCTCTTTTTTTCCAAGTGGAAATATAAAAAGTCGGGTTTGGAATTTTGGAAAAGATGCAAGTCCAGCTACTTCAACTTCAATAGGACCTCATGCAGTGAATTATTATTCATTCGGTGAAAAATATATAACATTAACCATAGAGACGGAGTTGGGTTGTAAAGTAACACAGGTACTTAGAATTGATGTTGAACCATGTTGTGAAGATTTACCTACTTTGAAATTATTGATCGACAGTATTGTCGATTTGACTTGTTTTCAATCCAATGATGGGCGAGTCGTATTCAGAGGGATGGACGGAACACCGTATATTGATGCTGATTCTAAAGAAAAGTTTTATCAATTTAGCTTAGATGGAATCAATTTTGCACCATTAAAAAATCTAAGCAATTTAGCAGCCGGAACATATAGACTTTATATTCAAGATGCACATGGATGTACGAATTCTATAGAAATCACTATCAATGAGCCGCCGCCTGTAGTAGTAACGCCAAGTGTTGATTTTTCAAAAATCGAATTGGGGGATGAGGTCGTATTTTCTGCTAATGCCCAACCTAATAATACTTATACTTATCAATGGAGAAATCGTGATTCCATCATTTGTCAGGATTGTTCTTTTTTTAAAGACAGACCGTATAACAGTGGTTATTATGTAGTGACTGCTACAGATCAAAATGGGTGTATAGGTATTGATTCTATTTCTGTAGAAGTTATTAAGAATTATACCGTGCATGTGCCCAATGTTTTTTCACCAAACCGGGATGTTATCAATGATTTTTTTAATGTAATTGATTCCAAAGGTTTAGCAGGGGTTGACCTCTTACAAATATATAATAGATGGGGAGGTCTAATTTTTAGTTCCAAGAATATCAATGTCAATGACCCTAAATCTGGATGGGACGGAAAGTCAAAAAATAAACCGGTTAATCCTGGTGTATATGTTTATTTAATTCAGGCTAGATTTATAGATGGCACCATTAAGACCGTTAGTGGTGATGTGACTTTATTATTATGATGAGGATACTTTTTGTTCTATCCATATTTTGTTTTTTTATTTGTTGTTCTGATAAACGAATTGAATTAACTGATCAGGAAGCAGTACAATTGGTGAATAAGGAATTACTCAACAATATATCATTATCTTATAGTGATTCCGGAAAAACAGTAATGCGCATCACAGCTCCAGAAATGTTGCGCTATATTTCAGGGGGTGATTCTAAGGATGAATTTACAAAAGGACTAACTGCTTTCTTTTATACCAATAATATATTAAACAATACACTGAAGGCAAACTA
The DNA here is from genome assembly GCA_044228225.1 of Saprospiraceae bacterium. Classification (GTDB taxonomy): domain Bacteria; phylum Bacteroidota; class Bacteroidia; order Chitinophagales; family Saprospiraceae; genus Vicinibacter. Next base: position 87,222 of record JBGAVH010000017.1, read on the forward strand.
TGCCATACGTGTAGTTCAGGAGGGTAAAACTTATCTATCAGATCAGGTGGTTTTGTTCAATGATAGGGGAGAAAAATTAGAAACAGCAGAATTGATATGGGATGAACGCAATGGTAAAGTAATTACTGACAAATTTTTCAGATTAACACGATTAGATGAAACGGTGCAAGGTTATGGATTCGAATCAGATCAAAATTTCACCAGTGTAAAAATGAAAAATATTGAAGCCAGTTTCCCTTCAAAAAAACTGGTAGGAGATTTAAATGAAGAATAATTTCGAACTAGTTTAATTCTTGCAAGATTTGTTTTAATTCCATTTCCAATTTTATAAAATTGGGATGAGCCATAGGAACTAATGGCAATCGGAGTTCATTATCACACAATCCAATTATGGAAGCTGCAGCTTTGATTCCGGCAGGATTGCCATCTATGTACAACCATTTATGTAAATCGGATAATATCAAATTTATTTTTTGGGCGGTAGCGTAATTACCCTTTCTGGCTTCACGAATCATGGTTGAAAAAGCTTTGGGAAATACATTAGCAATAACACTTATGACACCATCACCGCCTATTCCAATTAGGGGTAAAGCTAGCGGATCATCCCCTGATAGAACTTGAAAATGTTTGGGCTTATCTTTAATAATCTTAGTAGCTTGAACAAGGTCTCCAGATGCCTCTTTAACGCCTGCGAATATAGTAGATTGAGTTGCCAATCTTAATGTAGTTTCTGCCAATATATTGGATGCCGTTCTACCGGGAACATTATAAATAATTATTGGTAATGTAGCATGTTCGGCTAAAGCCATATAATGTTGATAAATGCCTTCTTGGGAGGGTTTGTTGTAGGAGGGGCTACTGGACAGTATGGCAGTAATTCCGCTGGTGTCCAATTCTGTTATTTCGCGGATGACTTCAGCTGTATTATTACCTCCAATGCCAGCTATTACTTGAGTTCGACCTTTTGTTTTTTCTACTGTAAATCGAAAGATTTTTTTTTGTTCTTGAGCACTTAAAGTAACTGCTTCTCCTGTAGTTCCCATAGAGATGAGACTCTCCACGCCACCTTGAATACAATGTTCGATTACCTTTTCCAAAGAATCGTAATCGACCGATTTATCTTTATTGAAAGGTGTTATAAGGGCTACACCCGTTCCACTTAAATGAGTATAATCAAGCATACTGAATGGTTTTATTGAGCTGTTTCATGGAATTTACCCATTTTAGAATATTTTTCGATCCTTAGTGTGACTCTGGCATCTGGATCCATAGGTATTAATTCCTCTAAGGTAGCTTTGATGTGTTTTTTGAGTGTTTTGGCCATTGCCTCGTGATCTGCGTGAGCTCCACCGACAGGTTCTTTGAGGATTCCATCAATAAGTCCAAAGGATTCCATATGATCTGCCGTTAATTTAAGGGCTTCAGCTGCGGTTTCTTTAAATTCCCAACTTCTCCATAAAATCGAGGAACAGGATTCAGGGGAAATGACTGAATACCAGGTATTTTCGAGCATAAAAACCCGATCTCCGACACCAATTCCCAATGCTCCACCGGAAGCACCTTCACCAATGATATAACAGATAATGGGTACTTTCAGCTGTGCCATTTCAAAAAGATTGCGAGCGATGGCTTCAGCCTGTCCACGTTCTTCTGCTTCTATCCCTGGAAACGCCCCTGGAGTATCAATAAAAGTAATGACTGGCAATCCAAAGCGTTCAGCCAGCTTCATCAGTCGCAGAGCCTTGCGATATCCCTCAGGATTGGGCATTCCGAAATTTCTAAATTGCCGTTGTTTGGTTGAATTACCTTTTTGGTGGCCAATGATTACACAGGAAAGATTGTCGATTTGTGCCAGACCGCCAACAATAGCTTTATCATCCTTGAAGTTCCGATCACCATGGAGTTCTATGAATTTTTTACAAATGAGGCTGGTGTAGTTTAGGGTATAAGGACGCTCAGGATGTCTGGATAATTGCACCCGTTGCCAGCCTGTAAGATTCGAATATATTTCCTTTCGCTTTGTTTTTATTCGTAATTCGAGTTCGGATATTTGATCTGACATATCGATATTTCCTTCCAAAGCTATCTTTTTGACTTGTTCCAGCTGGTCAAACAACACTTCCAGTGGTTTTTCAAATTCCATAAATATCATAATATCAGCAGTTTAAAGCAATAAGCTTGTAATAAAAAGGGATTTTCTAAAACGAAGCTAAATTAGTACTTTGTGATACTTGGTGTATTCAAAACCAGGAATTAATTTTTTTTATAAAATATCTAAATTTTATAAATAAGATGCTTACTTTTGCGCTCCGAATTATTTAAAAGCTTATTAAATAATAGTATTTGTAGGTTTTAAAATAGGTGGACGAACAACAAAATTTTACAGATTCGCTTTAAGGTGAATGTTATATAAGAATTTTGGATCGGTAGTTTCTCGTCTCTGCAGTAGCTTCGACAAGACGGGATTAAGGAAGTAAACAGAAAATTTCATTTATATAGATAAATGAAATATAAGAATTTTGGATCGGTAGTTCAGTTGGTTAGAATGCCGCCCTGTCACGGCGGAGGTCGCGGGTTCGAGTCCCGTCCGGTCCGCAGAAGTCTTCCTTGGAAACAAGGGAGACTTTTTTGTTTATGGGTAAAGGTTCTATTATTCTAAAGTTAGAGCATATCGTAGCAATAAATTAAGGATTTAATGATTTGATATTTGTCTACGAAACATTTGTTAAATCCTGCAATTCTAAATTCCCACCTATTCACACTTTCGAATTGATCGAAGTCACACCAAAAAATTAACTAAATTGGTTAAATCGATGTTCGAATTCACTACCTGAATGAATTCATGAACTCCACATTCCAAAAGACAGATTTAAGGATGAATAGTCATGTAATCAAAACATTGTAAATATTCATTTTAAGCTCTTTAATTGCCTAATATTAGAAGATAAACAACTGAGTTTAATATTACCTTGAAATTTAACCTAAATATTTTCCTTTCATTTTTGAAGATTTTGTTATATTTGTTAAACAGAAATCTGGATAGGTTTGAATCATTAATATATTGCCGTTTTAGAATCGCATTTGTTTTTTGTCTATCTAGGTTTTTAGAGGACATAACAGGTAGTTTTCATTATATCTATGGTCCGAATTTTAAGGATGTCATAGTCTAAAAATGTTGAATTTGTTTTTTGATTTATGTTAGTATTTTAATTTATATCAAAAACAATCAATGATCAAAAACATACTTCAAATATTTGAAAATGAATGATTTAAGCACCTATACATGTAAGCAATATACACAAAGATCTGAAGTGAAGTTTCGAGAACCCAAGAGTTACTTACAACTATGAAATTCATATTTATCATATTATCAATTTTATTTGCTCTTGGCAGTTCAATTGGTGCAGGTCATAGAGAAATAGTAACATATCATAAATTAACAAAAGAACAAAAAAAAGTCCTTGGAAGAATTGTAAAAGAAAAATATGAAGTAAGAAAAGGAACAAAGATCAAAAATGGCAAATATGAAAGATATGACCTAAATTTTTTAAGACTTGAGCAAGGGAATTATGTGAATGGGTAAAAGACTGGTATTTGGAAGAAATGGAATGAAGAAGATGAAATTTGGATTGAAAGAGATTTTGATCAAAATGAAAAAGAGAATCCCATAATAAATCAAGATTACATAAAATATCCCTTGATTATTGTTGAAGAAATAGATTTACTTCCAACTGGCCGAATTGTTATGAAATTAAAATTTGACAATAACTGTCAATTAGAGCAGCTTGAATTAATTAATGGGATAGATAATGAATTTGATTCTATTATTGTAAACCAATATAAAAGATATGCAAGACTTTCTAAAAAGTATCAAATTCCGATAGAAGACTGTACTCTAAAAAGAGACACATTAAAAATTCTTTATGGTAATTAAAAAATGGAGTTGCAAGTAACACAGGTTATCTTGATTGATTCGCTATCGCTTCATCTATCACATAGCCAAAACATTGAGCAATCAAATTAGTTTTGAACAAGATTTTTTGAATAAACAAAATAAAAATGAACCCATACATTTTACTATTATTTTTTATAACTTATAAATTAGAAATATACAAACCTACCATTATTATACAGCCATATAATGAAGTACATTTATCAGGATATACTGACTCAACTTCTATTGATATTATTATTTTTCCGGATAGTATAATTGTTTATGAAATTCAACTGACATACATCGATAGTTATGGAGGCTATAAATTAGGTCCAAGATCTAGAGTATATATTATAAAAGATGAAATGCTTTGGGGGAAAATTGAGAGATCCATAAAATTTATATTATCAAAAAATATCGAACCAAAAAGGATGGAATATTCCCACACTAATACTAATTTTTTAAAGATTATTTGCGATGATAAATTAATATGGGGATTCCGTTATTATGATGAACCCACAGAATATCCTGTATTTACCACTTTAACAAAAATAATTTATAAAACAATTATTCAAGGATGTAAATCTCCCTTTATCCATAACAATAAATTATTCGATTTGTCAAATATCACAGCTATAGACTCGATAGAAATCACGAATGTTGAGACTAAATTAGTATGTACTACTTTCGATACATTCGAACGAATTAACACCTTAAGTACTTATTCAATAATTAAAGATTCAAATAGAATTGAATCAATACGAAATAATATTTTAAAATTGAAAATTATAACTTCTCCTGAACTTGATATTCAAAAGGAGAAATTCCAACCCAAATTTCAAATTAATTTTTATAAATCCAAACAAAGAGCATTTCAAATGACTTCCGATAGTATTTTAATTTCTTATAATGAACTACAATGGTTAATAGTGGATAGTAATCTTATTAATACCTTAAAATGATGCCTTGTAAAACTTTTTAACATCAGTATAACTGACCATTATTTAATTTTTCATATTAGCGTATAAAATGTTTAAATGGTATTTATTACTTTAGCTATCTGTGAGCTTTGGGGTTATTTGACAAATCTAATCATATTTTTGAAATTTAATATTCAACAATGAAAGTGTCTTTCTTATAGCAATTCTAATTTTTCTTTTTTGCGTTAAATAGACGACTTGGGTTTTAAGTCTCTTTCCGATTCCTGATTGTGGTTTTGAACTTTATATGATTGTTTTTTATCCAATGGTATTCCAGTTAGGACTTAATAGCAGTTTCGTTTAGAATGCTTTCAAGAGCAAAATTGAAATTGAGAAGTGATATAACTGGTGTTGCCAATAGTAGTTGTGAGGATTTGGCCTTTTACTTGCTTTTATTCGAAAGGAGTATTTTCACCATTTTATCAAATTCCAGAATCAAGACAGGGCATTAGCATTTGCATACAATTTAAATTGACGTACATTTTTGAAACATCAAAAACGAAATTTTAATTTGATAAGAGCCTTGTATTACAAGTTCAAACTTCCAAAGTAAAACTTTATCTGCCAATATAATGAACATAACGATATTGGTTGAGAACACGCTTTCAAAGAATATTGTTTTGGTATAGATAGGCAATTTGATAGAGGTTTGGATTTGGAATTGATGATGAAGTAAGATTCTATTAGGGCTTCAAAATTGGTGTCTTTTGAAGTGTTGAGTGTTAATCAATTGGTGGTTAAATAGTATCCTGCTTATTCAACAAAATTCCGTATATTTGATGAATAAATCTACGATATAGTTTAATCCATATTTTATGAAGAAAGTATTATCCATTCTACACATCATTTTCGCAATTCTATATTTTGTAGGAAATGGAGATGCCCAATCTTTATCTATTTTTTCAAATACCTACATTCCTGAAGTTAGGATCACTATTCCTAAAGATTCTTTGGATGTATTATTAAGTGAACTTTATTCAGATTATTATTTTAAGGCCGCAGTGAACTTTAATTATCCCAATGGCGGGGATAGAATGGAATCGGTAGGACTTCGGTTGAGGGGAAATTCTTCCAGAAAGTCTGCAAAGAAATCATTCAAAATTTCATTCAATGAATTTATCAAGGGAGCAGAATATCAGGGTGTTAAAAAGTTGAATTTTAACGCTCAGGTCAATGATCCCAGTTTGATTCGTGAAAAATTATTTTATGATTGTTGGAAACAATTTGGCTTGCCGGAGCGACGAACTTCATTCGTTAAGTTGTTTGTCAATAATGAATATTATGGTTTATATACTTGCCTTGAAGAAATTGATAAGAATTGGTTACAGAAAAACTTTAATGATAACAATGGTAATTTGTATAAATGTACCTACCCGGCAGATTTAGTAAGTAAAGGCACAGATCCGAATATTTATAAAACCATCATGAGTTCGGCAACTACAGGCGGTAGAGCTTATGAATTACAAACGAATAAGACGGCTGATAATTACACGGATTTGGCGCAATTGATAGCATTAATTAATAAAAGTTCAGACAACCAATTTGTCAAAGAAATAAATGCTGTATTGAATGTAAAGCATTTATTAAAAGCCTATGCATTAGAAGTCATGTGTGGTCATTGGGATGATTATGGATACAATAAGAATAATTATTTTCTTTATCATGATAGTACAACTTTAAAATTTAATTTTGTAAGTTATGATGCAGATAATACATTTGGAATTGATTGGGTTGGTGTGGATTGGGCGCTAAGAGACCATCGAAAATGGTATAATACGAAGTCTAGTGAGAAGCGACCACTCATTTCTAAATTGTTGGCGGTTGCAGAGTTTAATCAACTATATGTAAAGTATTTGGATACATTAGCTAATCAAATATTATTGCCAAGTCGAATCTTTCCTTATATTGATTCCTTACACCTTTTCATTACTCCGGCTGCTGAGTTGGATTTGTACAGGACCTATGATTATCAATACACGATCAAAAATTTTCATGATGCATTGAACATAGCCATAGACGGTCATACACCTTATGGTATTAAACCATTTATTGAAAAAAGGAGACAAACCTATTTTTTGCATGTTGGCAGTCAACCGGTTGCTAATGATTTACAAATCGAATGTTATCCCAATCCCTGCCATGATTTCATTTATTTAAAGTGTGATCAACTAATCAAATCTTATATTTTGTATAATGGCCAAGGGCAAGAAATGAAAAGCGCAATAAGTCATTCTAGTAAGGTAAAGATTTCATTGGATGGATTGCATGATGGAATTTATTTTATTAAAGCAATAAATCATTTGAACGAAATTCAAGTGATAAAAATGATTAAAAAGTAATCATAAAAATTAAAATGTAAATTAATATACTTTCATTTTTTTATTTAAAATTTATTTTTAATTTCAAGGTTTTTAACCCTATTGAAAGGGGATATTTCCTCTGGAAACGGACGCTCATGACAATTAGTTTTGTGAAATTATTTCACTTTTAAAAATTAAAATTATGAGTAGTTTAAGTATTCCGGCATTTCACATTTCTGATAAAAGTAAAGTTAAAGGAGGCGCAGATATTTTTATTGCAAGTCGGCAAGATGCATTGAGTTCAGGAGTGTTTTCAATCAAAATTTCTGCACAGTTTGATCCATCAGTTGATCTTTATCCTGTGGGTTCATTATTGATTAAAGTTGATTTAAGCGATGGAACTAAAGGTTCATTTAAAGCAACCAGCATTGAGTTGATCAATTCTTATGGAAAGCATAATCCAACTGTATATTTGACAGGTCAATGCGCAGATGATACGCAACCTGATGCTCTTGGTTGCAGGTATTGGGTCATGATTGCTAATAACAAATCTGCACAACAAAGTGGTACTCCGGATATTGTGGGTTTTGCTATTCACGACCGCAATGGCTCACGTATCGCATATGGAACCGGGCCTGTAAAATCAGGGGATATTGAAGTTGCACCTAAGTAAAGATAGGGTCGGTTTATGCTTTAAACCATGATTGAATGTAAGGATTTCATTCAGTCGGTTTTCCTTAAATTTTCGTATTTTGCACCTTATTAGCTAGCTCTTAAGGTGCAAAAATCATTTATTTTTATTTTTATTACGGTATTAATTGACGTCATAGGATTGGGTATTATTATTCCCATTCTCCCTGATTTAATCATGAATTTGACACATACCGATTTGGCCACTGCTTCAAAGTATTCAGGCTGGATGGCAGCTTGTTATGCCATTATGTTGTTTATTTGTGCGCCAATAATGGGTGCTTTGAGTGACCAATATGGACGAAGACCTATATTGTTGATTTCACTTTTCTTCTTTGGTCTTGATTATGTCTTACAAGGTTTTGCACCTTCTTTGTCCTGGCTGTTTGTGGGTAGAATTATTGCAGGGATAACTGGTGCTTCGTTTTCTACTGCAAGTGCATTCATTTCAGACCTAAGTACACCGGACAAAAAGGCCCAGAATTTTGGGATAATTGGTGCTGCTTTTGGTTTAGGATTTATCATAGGTCCAATGTTAGGAGGTATATTAGGTAATTATGGGCTACGCGTACCGTTTTTTGGGTCCGCCATACTTGCAGGAGTTAATTTAATTTTTGGTTACTTTATTTTGCCTGAATCGTTAAAAAAAGAGAACAGAAGGGTCTTCGATTGGCGTAGAGCTAATCCCATTGGAACCTTGCGGGTATTGACCAAATACTCGGTTCTTAAAAGTTTTCTATTAATACTTGTATTGGTTTATGTAGCCCATTATTCTTTACAAAGTACCTGGTCCTTTTATACGATGTATAAATTTAAATGGGATCACAAAATGGTGGGCTATTCATTGGCTTTTGTTGGATTAATGATGGCCATCGTACAAGGTGGGTTGACCCGAGTTATCATCCCCAGACTGGGACAAAACAAATCTATTTATTTGGGTTTGATCTTAGCATCAATAGGTTATTTGGCTTATGCCTTTGCACCCAATGGGTGGTCTATGTATGTAATTATGATTCCCTTTTCAATAAGTGGAATAAGTGGTCCTTCTATTCAAGGTTTAATAGCTAATCAAGTACCTGCTAATGGTCAGGGTGAATTACAGGGTGGCATGACTGCCTTAATGTGTTTAACTTCTATCATTGGTCCATTAATTATGACCAAGTTATTCAATTCATGTACTGAAGTAAACGCATTTGTATTTTTTCCAGGTGCACCATTTTTTATGGCTTTTTTACTTACAGGAATAGCTTTGTTCTTAACCGTAAAATTATTGTCAAATCCATTGAGTAAAAATTAGTATATTATTAAACAAACCTTTTTAATGAAGCTTTTATGAAATTGAAATCTAGTTTACTGTGTTTTGTTTTTTCAGGATTTTCTATCTTGGTTTTTAGTCAACCCAATCTAGAATTATATCCTATCGGATGTCATAACTATACAGTTGCTGCATTAGGAGTTTCTGAGCCAACAGAAGCTGAATTAGTGTTAATGGAAAATTCAAATCGTCGAAGTGACAGTTTTGATATTTTGAATTATGCCATTCATCTTGATGTTAGTGATTACAGTGGAAAATCAATTAAAGGATTTACTAATGTTGAATTTAAAACCAGATTAGATCAGTTAAAATGGATCGTTTTGGATTTAAAAGAATTGTCTGTTGATTCCATATATTTTAGAGGTTCTAAAATAAATTATTCATATTCCGATAATATCATTGTTGCTTATTTCGGTGAATCATTAGATCAAAATATCGTAGCATCTATTGATGTTTATTACCATGGAAATCCTACAAGAGATCCGGTGTGGGGAGGTTTTTATTTTGCGGACAACTATACTTATAATTTGGGTATCGGGCTGTCTTCCACACCTCCTAATTTTGGTAAAGTATGGTTTCCTTGTTTTGATAATTTCGTAGAGCGAACCATGTATGATTATTACATTACTTCGAAATTACCTGCCAGAGCTTATTGTGTTGGAACTTTTATTAAAGAAACACAAATCGATTCTTTTAAAGTGGAACGACATTATAATATGCTGGATCAAATACCTACCTATCTTTCCAATATTGCTGTAGCAGATTATAGTGTTACTAAATCAAATCATCAAGGATTGACCAAAAATATTCCTATAGAACTTATTTCAAAATCGGGTGATCAAGCTAAGATGGTAACTCAATTTGATAAATTACCAAAAGCCATTGATGCCTTTGAGTTTTGGTTTGGACCTTACCGATTTGAGCGAGTTGGATTTGCAGCAACAACCGTAGGCGCCATGGAGCATCCTACTAATGTAGCCTATCCCATTTCTACTATTTTGCAAGGAGATCTAGGTCAAAACGAAAACCTATATGCTCATGAATTTGGACATCATTGGTGGGGAGATCTTACCACTTTAGATGATGCCAGAGATATGTGGATTAAAGAAGGAACTGCTGAATATAGTATGCATTTATTTCATGAATATGTATATGGTCGAGATAAATTCCTTCAAGTAGTCAAATCTAATTTAAGTGATATTTTAGCTAAAGCCCATATCAGTGATAGTTCCTATTTAGCACTTTCTCCAATGCCCTATTCGAAGACTTATGGTACGCATACTTATAGAAAAGGTGCTGCAATGATACACAATATCAGAGGCTATCTTGGAGATTCATTATATCGCAAGACCTGTCATATGGTCTTTGATAGTTTGACTGGGAAGTCAATGAATGCTTATGAATTCAGAGATTTCTTAACCAGAAGAAGTGGCATTGATATGACGAACTATTTTGAAGATTACATATTTAATCCGGGGTATTGCACTTTTTATATTGATACTTTCGAAATTGCAACAAGTAATGGCCAGCATTTTGTAAGTTTAAACATAAAACAAAAGAAACATCATGCCAATCATTTATATACTGAGGTACCTGTAGAAATCAGTATGTATGACAAGGATTTTAATCGTATATTATATAAGCAAAAATTAAGTGGATCAACAACAAATGTAACCCTATTAATTCCGGACCAATACAAACCAGAAGTCATTTTATTGAACGAAGATCAACGTTTGAATTTGGCCAGTTTACAAAGTAATTCCTATGTTACTAAAACAGGTAGTATTGACTTTTCATATGCAAGCATGACTCCTGCTGTTTCTGAAATTACAGATACCTTATGGGTGAATATGGTTCATCATTTGGTCGGACCTTCGGAGGGTTTGTTAGCAAACAATATAATTAAATTATCAACGAATCATTTTTGGCAAGTAAGTGCGATCTCAAAAGGCACTTATAAAATGACTGGTAGGGTGGAGTATAATGGAGCTGATAAAAATAGCCTGGATAATGATGTAGTCTTTGTTTCTGAAGATAGCGTCTTGTTGGTATATAGAAAAAATTGGACCGAACCTTGGCATGAATACCCTTTCTATACCAAGATAGTGTTGGGGAAAACCGATCGAAAGGGATTTTTAAGAATAGATCAATTATTACCTGGTGAATATGCTATCGCCAATGGCTATCACGTTCCTAATGCAGTCCATGATGACCTTCAAGTAAAAATCAATGTTTATCCTAATCCTGCAGTTCATACAGTGACCATCAGCGGTCTACAGGAAAGCGAAATCAATGAAATTGTATTGTATGATATCAATGGAAAATGTGTTCAGGATCATAGGATATCTGCAGGATGCCGGGAAGAGTCCATTGAAGTATGTGATCTCCGTCAGGGATTTTATGAACTCGTGGTTTACAACCAGAAAGGACATAAACAAGGCTCAACGTTTCTTGAAATTGCCCATTAGTATGCTTTTTTTAATTTTTTGCAAAAAACAATTGGAAAAAATAGGATTTTTTGACATGGTAAAGCAACAAAAGACCAGCATCTTGGATTATGTATGTATAATAACCTTCATCTAAATTTTAAAAAGTTAATTATGAAACAAAAATTTATTCATTTTCTCCTTACCGCACTTCTGCCTTTAATGGCTTTTAGCCAACCCAATTTGGTTGATTTTAAAATGTATGGTACGGTATACAATACCAATAAAGAACCTGTTGCTGAATGGCCAGTAACAATCCAAGGCGATAATAAAGCGATTTGGACTTTAAAAACAGATAAAAACGGATTCTACAAACAATTAGTGTCTGTACCTGAAAAACCAACTACTGTATTTGAAATAACTGTGATTGATCCTTGTTCAAGAGCACCTATCGTTCAAAAAATGGAATCTAAAGCTGGCTCAGACTTTAGGGATTTTATTATCTGTGCAATAAACTCTGGGAATCCTTGTCGAGTTTATTTTAAATTTAGTCAAATAAAGGGATCCCAAGCTGTTGAGTTTTTCGCACAACCGGAAATTAAAGGCGCGACCTACAAATGGGATTTCGGTGATGGCGAAGTAGGGGAAGGTTTTCAAACAACTCATAAATATGCAAAAGAAGGAAATTATGTTGTTGTACTTCATGTAGAATCTCCTACATGCATTGGGGATTATAAATCAGAAGTTAAGGTAGAGACTGTAGTGACCAATCCACCTAAACCACCTAAAGTAAATGTAGAAGCTCACTGTTGTGGAACAATACAAATTCAATCTGCACCGAGTACTACTAATATATCATCTAATACATTCAAGTTTACAGCTCGTGGAGACTACAAAATAGGCGAAGTAACTTGGGATTTTGGAGATGGAGAAAAAGGCACTGGAATAGAGGTGGTTCACACCTACGCTAAACCAGGAAAATATTTAGTGACTGCAACAATAGCTGGTGAATTCTGTAAAGTGGAAATTAAAAATTGGTTGCACGTATCGGATGTCGTAACACCGAACCCATGTCCATTAGATTTTAATTTTAAATTTTCTGGGTTAGAAGCCTTTTTTGCTTCCAATTTTACGGTCAAACCTGATAAATTCGAGTGGTCATTTGGAGATGGAACAACCTCAACAGATTTAAACCCTAGTCACAAGTACGCTAAGGAAGGTGAATATAAAGTTATCTTAAGAGCAGTTTTTAACGGTGTGGAATGTAGTATTGAAAAAATAATCAAGGTTTCCACAGGTGTGACTCCTTCAGTTTGCCCTTTTGATTTTCAATTTAAATCATCTGGTTTAGAAGCACAATTCCAATCTACGTTTAAAGAAAAACCTGAAAAATTTATTTGGTACTTTGGAGATGGTGGTTCATCATCAGACGCAAATCCGGGACATCAATATCCTAAAGCTGGAGAATATCGTGTCGTTTTAGTTGCTGTATTTAATGGAAAAGAATGTCGAATTGAGAAAATCATAAAAATCTCCAATGGCGTCAATCCTAATCCCGTAAGTATAGAAATTGTAGAAGTAGCGCCAAATCCTGTAATTGACGATGCCATAGTAGTTATTAAAAGCGATCAAAAAGTTCAAGTAACACTTGTAGTAGCGGATGTCAATGGAGTGAGTATGAAAAAACAACTCGTTGACTTAGAGGCCGGATTAAATAAAGTGCAGGTTATAACTAAAGATCTCAGACCAGGTACTTATTTAGTTTATCTATATTATAATGGAGCAATCGTAGCCAAAGGAAAATTTCAACGATTATAAACTATCTACTACTTTAATATATAAGAGCTGCTTGAGACATCAAGCGGCTCTTTTTTTTAAACAATTACAAATTACGAATTACGGGGAAGGAAGACAATTACGAATTAATAATTACGGGTGAGGAGGATAATTACGAATTACGAATTACGAATTACGAATTACGAATTACGGGGGAGGAGGATAATTACGAATATTAATTTATGAAATAAAATATTTATGATATGAAAACAAATAATGTTATCCAACAAAAGTCATTTGATTTTGCAATTCGGATTATAAATACATATAAATATTTGCAAAAAGAAAAACAGGAATTTGTGTTGTCTAAACAAATGTTAAGAAGTGGTACTAGTATTGGAGCAAATATTGAAGAATCTATAGGTGGCCAATCAAAGGTTGATTTTTTATCAAAATTATCCATTGCATATAAAGAGGCACGCGAAACTATTTATTGGCTTAAATTATTGCATTTAACTGATTATTTATCAAATGAAATGGCTGAAAGTTTAATCTCTGATGCAAATGAATTATGCAGAATAATTGGTAAAATTCAACTAACCCTTAAACAGGGAGGATAATAATTACGAATTACGAATTTAGAATTTCGTGGTGAGGTCTCATTAATTAACTCTCGTATTTGGTACTTGATTCCGTAATTCGTAATTTTTAATTCGTAATTAATTCTGTAATTCGTAACAGTACTCTCAACCCTTTTTAATAATTGCTGTTCTTCTATCTTATGGCAGAAAAACCGAAAATCAGTAAAGAGGGCTTATTAAAGGCATACCGTATACTCAGATTTATAAAACCCTATAAATGGTTTTTTTTGTTGGGGATGTTGTGTTTGGTTGTGTCCAGTTCTATGTTTATGATTTTTCCTGGAGCAGCTGGAGAAATGGCTAACGCAGCTATCGGTAAGGGTACCTGGAATATTTCAGTTGAAAAATTTGGCCTAATTTTTTTGGTGATTCTTATTATTCAAGGAGTTCTATCTTTTTTTAGAACCATATTTTTTGCAAGAGTAAGCGAAAAGGGAGTGGCAGATGTCAGAACCGCTTTATACCAAAAATTAATTACCCAGGATATAAGTTATTTTGAACAACATAGGGTAGGGGAATTGACCAGTCGATTAACAGCGGATGTAGAACAATTGCAATCCGCATTTTCCATAACTCTGGCTGAATTTATCAGGCAAATTGTTGTGTTAGTCATAGGCATTATTATTATTGCATGGATGGCTCCTAAACTCTCACTGATTATGGTGCTAACATTTCCAGTGATCGTTATCTGTTCCATGTATTTCGGAAGGTATATACGAACTTTATCAAAAGCTCGTCAGGATCGTTTGGCAGAAACTAATATTATAGTGGAGGAAAGTTTTCAATCTTTTCATACCGTGAAAGCCTTTACTAATGAGCGATTTGAACTCCATCGATTTTCTAAGGCGATTGATGAAATGGTTGTTATTTCCATGAATTATGCAAAAATGCGTGGTCTGTTTTTTATTTTCATAATTACAGTATTATTCGGTGGACTGTTTTTTATTCTTTGGCGTGGAGCCCTTTTAGTTCAAGCCGGAGAAATGCAAGCCGGAGATTTATTTTCGTTCATCATTTATACCGGAATTATTGGTGGCGCAATAGCAGGAATTGGTAATTTATATTCCACATTAGCTGGATCAATAGGCGCGACGGAGCGTATTCAGGATATTTTGGATAGAGGTCAGGAGATAGAAATGGATCCTTATTCGGATCAACAAATAGCTGAGATTCCTAGAATAGATATTGAAGGTAGTATTGAATATAGGGAAGTTCGATTTTCTTATCCTTCACGAATGGATGTTGAAGTATTGCATAACATTAGTTTTACGGTTACCAAGGGTCAACGAATTGCCTTAGTCGGATCCAGTGGCGCTGGAAAATCAACCATTATACAATTGCTTATGAGATTCTATGATTGTAACGGCGGAGCTATATATATTGATGGAAAAAACTGTAATGATTATAATATTACTGCTTATAGAAAAAACATTGCCATAGTTCCTCAGGAAATACTTTTATTTGGGGGCACAATACGTGAAAATATTTTATACGGTAAGCCTGATGCAAGCGAATCGGAAATCCTCCAAGCAGCGGAACAATCTAATTCATTAGATTTTATTGAGTCATTTCCTGACGGCTTTCAAACGATAGTTGGTGAACGAGGCATTAAGTTAAGTGGTGGACAGAAGCAACGAATTGCAATAGCACGAGCTATTTTGCGTAATCCCGCTATTCTTATTTTGGATGAAGCTACCTCATCATTGGATGCTGAATCTGAAAAACTAGTCCAGGATGCTTTGGATAAATTAATGAAAAACAGAACATCCATTATTATTGCACATCGGTTGTCCACCATTAGAGAAGCTGATTGCATTTATGTTCTTAGAGATGGAACCATCGCAGAATCCGGAACACACGAACTCTTATTAGATAAGCCTAATGGGATATATAAGAATTTGGTTAACTTACAATTAAGTCAATCTGAGTCTTAGTTTTTTTTGTTTAATATAGAGAATCCAATTATCTTTCCAAAAAAATGACGATTATGCGAAAGCAATTGTTTATCATGATTTCTTTTTTATGCTGTGTGTCTATGTATGGTCAATTCAGCCATAAAATGATTATTGGATTTGATTTTTATCAAAAATATAGAAACCCTCAGGAATCAAAGATTAATGATGATTCTAGATCTTCAGGCAATTTCATTTTAGCAATACCTATCGGATATAGTTTAGCCATTGGAAAGAATAATGTTTCATTTTCTGCTGAAGCCAGTGCCAATATAGCGCCCTTGGCATTTGATGCTGGTCAATACAAAGGGCTTGGTGCTTTATCATTTCCATTGTTAGGCAAATTAAATTTCGGCGCGTTAAGTGGATTTAGCAAAAACAAATTGTTGGGATATTCTATTGGTGGTGGAATACAATTCAATAGAACTGAATTATTCGGATTGACAAAAAAATATAATGTTTTAGAACGTAATTTTTTTCCGACATATGTTGGTGAATTAGGGGTCGGTGGAGGAGTTAGTGGATTGAATGTCATACTTTATTTTAGAGTCGGCGCTGCATCACATGATGCTTTTTCATTTAATAGTGGATTGATTTTTAATGTTGATCTATACAAAACCAAAACAAAAGTGCCGAAGAAACCAAAATTAAGTAGTATGACTTAATGATAAATCATAGTTCATGTCAGAGATTTCATTAAAAAAATATAACACATTCAATATAGACGTTACGTGTCAAGAAATTCACTTTATTAAACAAGTGAATGATTTGGATTTGTTTTTTGGAATGTCGCCCAATCAATATTACATACTTGGAGGTGGAAGTAATGTATTGTTACTCGATAACATTCACAAAATCATTTTGAAAAATGAGATTAAAGGTATTGAGCTTATTCATGATCTAGATTACGAAGTTGTACTGCGAGTCGGTGGTGGAGAAATCTGGAATGATCTGGTTCAATGGAGTGTAGAACATCATTATTCTGGAATTGAAAATCTAAGTTTGATTCCCGGGACAGTGGGAGCTGCACCGGTTCAAAACATAGGGGCTTATGGAGTAGAATTAAAAGATGTTTTGGTCCGTGTTGAAGGTGTAAACATTACGGAAGGCAAAATAATGACTATTAATAATGTCGGATGTCAATTTGGATACAGAGATAGTATTTTTAAACATGAATTGAAAGATGTTTTTTTTATTACCCATATACATTTAAAGTTATCCAAGATTCCTAAATTAAATATTGATTATGCTGCACTAAAGCAAGAACTTGTTCAATTAAATATAATTACTCCAACTGCAAAGGATATCAGTGAAGTTGTAACAAAAATTCGCAAACAAAAATTACCAGATCCCGCGGTAATAGGGAATGCAGGAAGTTTTTTTAAAAACACAACCATCAGCAAAAATAAGTACGATTTGCTTTTAAAGAATTACCCTACTATCCCTATGTATCCGGTAGATGATGATACGGTCAAAATACCATCAGCATGGCTCATTGAACAAGCTGGATGGAAGGGTTTTAGAAATGGAGATGCGGGATGTCATGAAAAACAGGCCTTGGTTTTAGTAAATTATGGGAATGCCTCAGGAAAGGACATTTATGAGCTTGCTCTTCAAATTATAGCAAGTGTAGAACATAAATTTGGTGTTCGATTGACCATGGAAGTGAATTTGTGGAATTGATATTTTTTATTATTTCTAAGATATTTATCAGGCTAATCCTTTTCGAAATCTTAAAGACTTAATGATGGCATGCATTCATCAACACTCCCACTTAAATAGCTAATTCGTGTGTTTTTCGAGGATTTTTAAGATTTCAATTTTTGAATAAATTATGTATATAATATTAAAATAGAGTAATTTATATATTATTTTATTATATAATTTTAAATTTTTTTTTCTTTTATTTTAAAAATTCATAACTTTAAACGCAAACTCAAACTTAATTTCGATAATGAGTGTAATCCCATGTTTATATCGAATTCAATTCGAATAGGAATTCCATTGTATAACATAAATCATAAAAATGCAGTTTGTCATTGCTATTTTTTTATTTTTAGTTTATTCATATCCGGTAGAGGCTAAGGTCAATGCCCCTTTATGTATGTGTTCAAGATCAGCAGATTCATTGACCCTGGTCAAACTATTCAATACCACTAATGGTGCTTCTTGGTCGATAACATGGAAGCTAAATCAACCCATGACCTCTTGGTTTGGTGTCAGCCTTGATCCTGCTTCTGGTTGTGTGCGTTCTTTGTTATTGGGTGACAACAACCTTGATGGTGAAATACCGGCGGAATTAGGGCAACTCATGAATCTAAGATATTTAAGTTTGTATCAAAATAAGTTGCACGGTGTGATTCCGAGTTCCATTGGAAATATTCCAACCCTTGAAGAAATTAACCTGGATGAAAACCAATTGACTGGAAATCTTTCTGCTAGTTTTGGAAATTCAAGCTCAATCAAATTAATTTCTATAACCAATAATTTACTGAATGGTAACTTTCCTTTGTCTCTTACTAACAATACCAATTTATTTGAAATCAATCTCAGTAATAATAATCTAAAAGGTACAATACCAGTAGAATTGTCACGGATGTCTTCATTAAGATATTTGAATTTGAGTAATAATTTTTTTGAAGGAAGTATTCCAAGTTCCATTGGAACGATGACTAATTTGCGTGAAATTTACTTACAGAATAATAAATTTAGTGGTGGTTTACCTCAAAATATGTCAAATTTAATTCAATTAAAACATGTTTGGCTGTTTAATAACCAGTTTACTGGATTGGTACCTGATATGACTTCTGCTCAACTGAGTAGTTTAAGAATTGAAAATAATTTATTTACAGATATTCCTGATTATAGTGTTTTGAGAACTTGGGGTAATAGTGCCCCATTTGGTTTAGTGATTGAAAATAATTTATTTACTTTCGAAGATTTAATTCCTTTGCAAAAATTACCCCCAAATTATTATTTTGATTTTACGCCACAGAAACCCATTTATATAGACCCTATACTTTATATTCAAAAAGGTTCCAATTATTTAATTAGACTTTATGTAGATCCGTCTATTACAGATAGTAATTATAAGTGGTTTAAAGATTCTGCAGTCATATATATAACCAATGAAAATTCATATCAATTAGTTCAGGTTTCCGAAAGTGATGAAGGATATTATTCTGGTAATGTTGGTAATCCTTTGATACCTGGATTTGAATTGCAGATTGCAAGAACACGTGTCGTAGTAAATCAATTGGAAAAATGTAATAAGCCGGCTGCCGGAAAATATTGTGACGAACCTGCTGCGTTTTGTAATACGGAAGATCTGCATAATTATTGTGGTAGTCTTGGTCAAAATGATACCATCAACAATAAAGAATTTATCTGTGATAGCACTGGAAGATTGGAAAATCCAAATTGGATGTCATTCGTTGCGTCTGTGGATAGTATTATGTTTGAAATATTTCCTATTAATTGTCAGGAAAGTATAATAGAAGGCAATAGTTATTCAGGACTACAAGCCGGTATTTGGAGCACTTGCAAGGAATCTCAAAATGAGAAGTTATTTTGCCAATCTACTTGCCAGAACCAACCTTTTTTTATTGGTGGTAAGGGATTTAAAGAGGGTGAAAGATATTTATTAGTTATTGATGGTTGTGAAGGTAGCTTTTGCGAGTATCAAATTAAAGTTATAGCGGGAAAGTCTACGTTTAATTTTAAAACACCAGGGACTATAAATGGTGATCGTGCCTTTTGTCCAGATACTTTGGAACATACTTTTAGTGTTTCCAAAGTCATAGGTGCAGAACAATACTTGTGGAGTATTAATGATACCTTGATTAAAATGAGTTCAGATACATTTATCGAGCTTAAAAATATTAAATCAGGCATTTACAAAATTTCAGTTAGAGGATTTAATTATTGTGATACGACCACAGAATCTTTTACAACCTTTCAAGTTTTTCCAACCTTAAATACAACAAATTTTGATATCCAAAAATCTGGCAGAGATTCTATATATCAAGTTAAATTTAATGTTACCGGTGGAACAAAGCCATATACAATTGATAAAGGACTTGGAATTTTGGATTCATTAAATGATGTATTTGTTTCTGAGTACCAATTATGTAATACGGCATATAATTTTGAAATTAAGGATAAACGTGAATGTGTTATAAAAGTGTCTGGGTTCGAGAATTGTAATTGTCATTCCAGTGCCGGCACAATGCCTAATGATACTTTGATGGTATGTGAAGGTCAAAATTTTACAGTAAAGAATTCTGGAAATGAAATCAAGGATTCTGGAGATGTTTCAGTATTTATTATTTATTCAAATATCAATAACCCAATAGGCAGTATTGTAAAAACCAGTACTTCCGGTTTATTCCCTTATGATCCAAGTAATTTTAAGTTTAATATACCGTTTTACATTTCATACGCGATCAGTCGGCCTAATAATTCAGGAAAAATAAATTTGGGTCACCCATGTTTAAGCATTTCATCTCCACAAGTAGTCTATTTTAGGGCAAAGCCCATTGTGTTTGCAGGTACTGACAGATCATTTTGTGATTTAAATGGAGAATTAATGAGTAGTGGAAGTTTTCTTTCCGGAAAATGGAAATTGATTTCCGGCCCCTCAAAAGTGAGTATAAATAATATTGATAGTTTTAAAACTTCAGTTAATGTAGATTCATTAGGAATTTTTGTATTTGCATTTGAAGGTTCTAATAAATATTGTACTGGTACGGATCAAGTAAAAATGACGTTTACCAATAAATTTGTTCCTCAAATTACAGGATATTATTATTACTGTGAAGGTCAAAATACCTTACTTGACGCGGGTGAGAATCATTTACAATATAAATGGTCAAATGGAGATACTACAAGAATTGCACAGATCAAGCAAACCGGCGATGTCTGTGTCACTGTGACTAATGATGCTAATTGTGTTGGAACAAATTGTGTTCGTATAGATAGTTCTGAAGCCCCTTTAGTTGTAACCAAAGGCCCCGATAATATTTGTACCGGAGAAAACGACTTAATTACTTTAAATCAGTCTTTTTTACATTATTTATGGAACAATGGTTCTGTTGATTCAACATTAAGTATTGATACCGGAGGAATATATTGTGTCACAGTAACGGGAACTAATGGGTGTACTGCAAGAGATTGTATTGAAGTTGAAGCTAAGCCGAGATCATATCAGAGTAAAATTGATTCTTCATGTTTTGGTACAAATTATTTATTTCTTGGAAAAAATTATGCAGTTCCGGGTGCCTATCAAATTACTATTAAAGATGGTAGTGCAAATAAATGCGATAGCATTATTAATTTAAATCTTATGGCTTATAGTAGAATGTTTGTTTCAGATTCTATTATTGTCGCCGATAAGGGATCTGGGTCAGGTTCTATTAGTATTTTTATTAAGGGCGGAAAATTACCCTACAAATATTTGTGGAATAATAATTCAAAGGACCCTATCATATTGAATTTGAAATCTGGAAATTATTCGGTCACTGTTACGGATGCTAATAATTGTGTTCAGGTATTTTCATTTTTCGTTAAGCTAAATACACTAACAAAAGATGTTGATCAAGATGTAGGATTTGATGTCTTCCCTAATCCAGTTTCGAATCAACAAGATATTACCATAAGATTCCGAAATGGAACTGGAGATTGGACTATTAAACTGTATGCAGCAGATGGAAGGTCATTGCAATCCCTACATTTGAAAGATATAAAATTATATGAAGAAGTCAATATTACCCTACCAGAATTTGAGGGGGTTTTGCTTTTAAATGCAACCCATACTTCTGGTAGACGATATGTTAAAAAATTAATTTGTATTAAATCCTAAAAAACCGTAATGCGACAAACGAAATTTATACTATTTGTTACCATGTGTTTGATAACACAAGGTATATTGCTATCTCAAAATACCATTGCATTAAAGAAAATAGTTGGAGGACTTTCTATTCCAATTTATATGACTCATGCTGGAGATGAACGCATTTTTATTGTTGAAAAAGCAGGCCGAATAAAAATATTCAATAATGGAAAAATTCAAGATACTGTATTTTTGAATATTACATCGAAAGTCAATTCCAGGGGAAATGAACAAGGATTATTAGGATTGGCATTTCATCCAGATTTTAAAAATAATGGATATTTTTTTGTAAATTATATTAATAACAATTCACCAAATCAAACGGTTATTGCACGATACAAATTAAGTTCATTTAGTCCGAATAAAGCAGACAGTACATCTGAAAAAGTAATTTTAACTATTGATCAACCTTTTAATAATCACAATGGTGGATGTTTGCAGTTTGGTAAAGATGGATACTTATATATTGGAATGGGAGATGGAGGAAGTGCTAATGATCCAAATAACAATGCACAGAACGGGAATTCCCTTTTAGGGAAAATGTTGCGTATAGATATAGATACTGCAGCTAATTACAGTGTGCCTGCCAGTAATCCATTTGTTAAAGATAGTACAGTAAAAGATGAAGTATGGGCTATTGGATTGCGCAATCCATGGAGATTTAGTTTCGATCGTTTAACAGGTGATATGTGGATTGGAGATGTTGGACAAGGTACATGGGAAGAAGTTGATTTCCAAAGTGCTACGAGTAAAGGCGGTGAAAATTATGGTTGGAGGTGTTATGAAGGTAATGCAAACTTTAATACCACAGGATGTAAACCAAAAAGTACATTTACTTTTCCGGTACATGTTTATTTATCAGATGAAAACAATCAAGGTTGCTCTATAACAGGTGGTTACGTCTATCGTGGAAAGAATTGTCCATCATTGTTTGGTAAATATTTTTATGGTGATTATTGTAGTGGTTTAATTTGGGAAATTGAAAACAAAGGAGATACAATGTTTTCGAATAAGCAAGCATATTTTTTTAAACGCAGTGAGATATCCTCATTTGGTGAAGATGTTAATGGGGAATTATATATGCTTGCTATTGCAGAGGGAAGTTTATACCAAATTTGTGAAGAATGCAATATAATTTATAAAGATACTATTGTTCAACCTACTTGTAATAATGCTCAAGATGGGATGATCTCCATCGTATCTGGTCAACCTAATATCAAATATTTATGGAGTACCGGTGATACTACTGCTAATTTAAGAAACCTCGGTTCTGGGAATTACAAAGTAACCCTTACAGTCGGAGCCTGTACGACACAGAAAGAATTTATTATTCAGGCGCCAAAACAAGATTCTATTTGTATTACACCTATTTTTAGAGCTGAAATTTGTGCCTCGGATTCTGCCATATTAATAGCATGTGATGCAGCACCAGGTGCTAATTACCAATGGTATAAAGACTCTGTTGTCGTTCCGTCCCTCAATAAAAAAAGAGTCTTTGTCAATCAATCAGGATATTATCAAACTCAAACCATTAATTCATCAGGATGTAAGTCTTCATTATCCTTAGGAATCCAGATTACGGTTTTTCCATTACCTCCAAAACCAACAATTAGCGGTCAAAGAGATACATTAAATGCATCTTCTGGATATAATTCTTACCGTTGGTTTTTGAATGGAACACTAAAGGCTGGAACCTTAATACCGCAATATGTTATTCAGGAAAAAGGATGGTATCAGGTCAGTGTAATAGATTCCAATCTATGTGAAAGTGAGAAATCGGATTCTATTTTTTTAATACCTTTGTCAACTTTCGAAGTGTTGAATGAAACAGTTCAAATTATTCCGAATCCTAATTCCGGAAAATTCCTACTTAAGATGGAATCATTAACTACTAAACCGGTATTATTAAAAATGATCAATGAATCCGGAATAGAGGTTTACAAACAAAGAATCTTTGAATTATCGAATGTGATTCAAGTCAACATGTCCCATGTTTCAAAGGGTATTTATGTTTATATATTAATAGGTCCAAATAACGAAACGATTTCAACCGGAAAATTGATAATAAAATAATCTCATTTATTTATACTTCCGTAAGTAATCAATGATTGCTTAAATACAAATAATTACCTTGTTGAGGATTTATGTATTGATTTAGAACCCGGTGGATGTCCTCACGTGTGAGTTGAGTATAGTGATCGAGTTCAGTATAAATGAGATCAGGATCTTCAAGCCATTCTGCATAAGACAGATTTAATGCCTGATTGACGGTTCCTAGCTGAGAAAACAAATATGCCGATTCATTTTTGTTCATATATTTTTGCCAATCATGATCTGAAATTTCTTGATTTTTTAGCTTATTAATCACTTCCCAAAAAGCATCTTGGCCTTGTTGAATATTGATTCCGGTATTCAATTTACCTTCCATGATTATGAGTCCGGGATCGGTCGTTGCCGTTAGATAGCAATCAATAGATGAGAATAGCATTTTTTCTTTTTTCAAAGAACTATATAAAATAGAAGATTTGCCTTCTGAAAGTATATCCGTTAAAAAGTCTAATGCATAAAAGTCTGGATTTTTTCTATTACTACAATGAAATGAAATGTAGAGTGCTTCTTCAGGATAAGTTCCCAATATAGTACGTTCACGTTTTTCTGTTTGCAGATCTTCTGAAGGATATTTTTTTTGAACAAGAGATTTAGAACCAATAGTTCCAAAATGCACGTTTACCAAATTAATGGTTTGGTTGATATTAATATTTCCACTTATAACCAGGATAGCATTTGTTGGATGATAATAATGTTCATAAAAGGCCACTGCATCATCATATACTAAGTTGGCAATATCTTCTTGATTTTGTCCTATGACTGGCCATTTATAAGGATGCTTTTGGTAAGACAAATCAAAGATCCAATGTGAAAACATGCCATATGGATTATTTAGATAGTGTTCACTAAATTCTTCAATAACAACTTTCTGCTGAATTTTAAATTCCTTTTTCCCAATATTGAAACCCTGCATACGTAAGGCTTCAAGCTGAAGCATAAGTTCCAATTGTTGGACTGGTGCTATATTATAATATTGAGTCGTGTCAGGTGTTGTAAAGGCATTACTTTCACCGCCGGCATTTTGCATAATTTCGTCAAAATTGACATCAATGCCACAATTGGAAAACATCAAATGTTCAAACAAATGTGCTATTCCTGTTTTGTGAGATTGCTCATCTCTGGAGCCCACTTTATATAAAATACTGACGCATGCCAT
Organism: Saprospiraceae bacterium; assembly: GCA_044228225.1. Classification (GTDB taxonomy): domain Bacteria; phylum Bacteroidota; class Bacteroidia; order Chitinophagales; family Saprospiraceae; genus Vicinibacter. The sequence continues at coordinate 112,391 of JBGAVH010000017.1, forward strand.
TTTGGTGCTGTTATCAGGTAATAACAACACAGTAAGTCCATTGTCTAAGGTAACTCTTGTGTACGGATTCAGTGTAGAAGTATTTTTGATGGAACAAAAGTAATATTTCTTGCGACAATTAAATAAAAAAGAGCATTTCAATAATTTATTGAAATGCTCACTGTAAAATGCAATAAATATTTATTCCTAATATCTAATTAATTTTTTTCGGATTATAGTCTTATTTAGGGATACCAGACAAACTAAATAGGTTCCTGGAATATAGCTCGTTAGATCAATAGTCGTATATCCTGATTCATGTATGTCAATCTGACTTATTTTTTTACCATAGATATCAAATAATTCGAGATGACTTTGTTCTGAAAGTTTCTTCGAAATAACGGTGCAATATTGTTGTGTTGGATTTGGAAATAATGCAATATCTGTTGATGGATTAAGGATTGAAGTTCCAGAAGGTCCCAAGATCTCTGTCTGAACTAAGTTGGTAAGTATTGGACTGTTTTGATCAAAATAAATAGATGCAGTATTTTGGATAAAGGTTCCTACCTGTAAGCCTGGAAGTGGCTTTATAGCGAGTTGTATAAATCCGGAAGATGCATCAAAATTATGTAAGCTATCCACCAAGGCAATATCAGGAAATGAAATGGATAATATGTTATTGCCTAACAAGGTGAATTCATTAGTATGGCTTGAATTAATTTTTCTAATGGTGCCTGGATTTAAAAACGGAGATAAAGTATCCAATAACATTACATGATACGCACTGTCATTTCCTGTGTTTTGAAAATGTATGGTATAGATTAATTCTTGATTGTTTGGATAATTAAGCGGGAGGGTATTAGCATTCACTGTTTTGTGATTTGGATCATGGGAGTTTACAATAACTCCTTGAAGGTTTATGGAATTATTTAAGGTATTGATATCATTTAAAGTTTCAACAATTCCAAAAATATTGAATGAATCACCTAATGGCGTATTTTGTGGTATTTTGAATTCAGCTTCTATGGACATTATTCCAAAATAAGGAATTTCTTGATTGAAAAACCAAATTATGGTATCCTGAAGAATAGTATCCTTAACAGGTGTGCCTGATTCATAGGTCCAGTTCTGTGGTGCAACTAATTTGACCGTATAAGGGGAAGGCTTAGTAGAACCTAAATTATTGATTTGCATTTTAATTTTTAAAATATTTCCTGGTCTAAGTCGTCCTTTTATTGTTCCTGCCAATTCCAAATCTGTAATGTTTTTACTACTAAATCTAAAATCATAACTATTGGATAAATAGGATGGTGATGTTGTTGCAATCGTATGAATGATTGGATCAATATTCCATAAATTTTGATCGAAAGCATCTATGGATAAGGTATTTGTTGTTTGAGTATCTAATTTAATAAAGTACCCAAATGATTTTGAAGAAATATACACGTCTCTAGGTAATGAATGAATAGTTCTATTAAGTATAGGTGTATCCAATGCATCGTATATTCCATTATTATTTTCATCAATGTAAACTTTGCCTGAAGCAATAGAACTCAATAGGCATTGATTAGCATCTTGATTGACTATAATTTTTGCACACCGGTATGCTGTTTGCTGACAAATTTGATTATTAACTGGATTGCCACGTATGGCTTTCACACAGAGTTCAAATTCACCTAAATTGGGGAAGTCTAATTTAATTGAAGAGCGATATTTATTTAATTTTACTTGATCAAGGGTCCAAATATAATTTGCCGTTTCAACAGTGTCAACAAAAAAAGAATAATTGTATTCACCTTGACAGATATAAATAGTGGAATCAGGATCATTGTTGATTAATGATACATCTTCAAGCGGTGGCAGATTATTATTGCCATTGATATTTATGGTAAAATCGCATACATCACCAGAACATCCATCAACAAATAAATAATAGGTTTTTGATTCGGGTAACATCATGTCAATGGTATAAGATCCGGGGCCAATACAATTTGGATTGCAGGCCAATGATTCAACACAACTGCAATCTCCCCAAATACCCATCTGAACACCTGTCCCGTTTACAGTACAATTACTATAGGTCACTGTAATACTTAACGGTCCAGCTGCTGCATTAAATGCCCACCATGAAGTATTATGTGATTCACCTCCGGAGGGACATAGAGGGGTACATCCTGTTGGGTTGGAATAATTTGCATTGGAACATGTATATCCATCCAGATCAAAAAGATTACAAATTACATTTGCGTCTTGACAATTATCAGCAGCGGGTGGTGTGCATTGACCTGTGAGATCAATGTAGCAAAGGATTTTGGTGATTAGGATGAGTACTATTTTTTTCATGATATTGAATTTATTATATTGAATAAAATTTTGTATTTGATTTATTCTTTTATTGTAACGTCTAGAAATTTAAAGTGTAGATATTTTAATCTTAAGGTGAAGATTTATGTATGCTCATTTTTATGGATCATATTAAATAGAGTAAGTTTTTAAGTATTTATTAAGTTTATTTTTTTAGATCTCATGAATATATTATTTTAATTAAGTATTGATGTATGGACTTCCTCATTATAGTGGACAAAGTGAATAGGTATTATGCTGCTAATATATGAACTTTTTCATAAAAAACTTC